>NZ_CP092364.2:6000000-6741306 GCF_022370755.2 Mycolicibacterium goodii
TCGCCTCCGACCACCGCGACCGCGGGTGCGCACGCGGACGCCTACCTGTGGGTGAAGCGACCGGGTGAATCCGACGGAGCCTGCAACGGCCATCCCTCGGCGGGTACGTTCGTCAGCCAGTACGCGATCGACCTGGCGCGCAACGCCGGGCGATAGCCGTCATACGGTCCAACCCGACCTCTGCGGCCATGTCTCCACATCGGTGCCGTCGCGTCGCAGTTTGACGTAGGCGTGGCCGCGTTCGGCCGCGTCGGCAGTTCTGTCGACGTACACCCGTCGCGCCTCGTCCTCGGACCCGCGCATCAGGATCTCTTCTTTGATGTCCTGCGGGTCGCCGAAGGTGCTCGAACCGGCGACCACGACCTCCCAGTTCTGCTCCACGGTCGATGGGTACCCATCCCTCCCGCCGAAACCGCATTCCGTCAAGGAGAATTCGGCAAAATGCCTCACCGATGACGTGTCTGCGCGAGGAAGCGGGCGGCTACTCTCGTGGCGACGACCATCGACGATCGCCGACACCGGGAGCCGCCACCTATGAGCACGACCATTCTGGACGCCGCTGACACCGCTGGATCCGCCATCGAGGAAGCCGTGGCGGTGTTCATGCTCCACCCCGAGACGTTCGGCCAGAGCGTCGCGGCCGGCTACCAGAATCCGTTCGCCGGATACGTGGCCGGTCGGGGCGGTGTGCTGGGTGAGGCGACCGGCGCGACGGTTGCCTCGGTGTTCGCGGTGTTCGAGCCGGGCTGGTTGGCCGCGATGTGGGATGAAGGCGTCGCCGTGCGAGGTGCTGTCGCGGCCTCGCAGCTGTACTGGGATCAGGCCGCTGCGTTCGCCCGCAAGTACCTCAGCGCAGCGGAGGGACTCGATCGCCTGGCCGCCTTGGGGGAGAGGGTCATCGCGGCCACCGCCACGTCGTCGTTGCCGCTGTTCACCGGATGGCGGGCCATGCCGCTGGCCGAGGATTCCGCTGCCCGGGCACTGCAGGTGATGTTCGTGCTCCGCGAACTGCGTGGCGGCGTGCATTTCAATCTGCTCGCCCTTTCCGGCATCACGCCGGTCGAAGCGCACATGCTCAACAAGGGTCCTCAGTACACCGCGATCTTCGGCTGGCCCGAGCCGTACGCCGACGGTGCGCACAAAAAGGACCGCTACGACGAGATCCGCCAGGAGACCAATCGCCGCATCGCCGAGTTATTCGGTGCGGCACTGGACCCGGCGGAGGCCGACGAGCTTGCCCGGCTGAGCGCTTCCGCATTGGCAACGTTGAAGGCCAACGTTCCCAGCTGACCGCGTCCGTGCTTCCGTACGGTGGCTGACGTGTTCTTCTTCCTCTTCGGCTACGGCACCAAGCAGAAGTACCTCGGGGCAGGAGAGGTCCGGACGTGCCCGCGCTGCCACAACACCACCGAATGGACGCGCATGCAGGAGTCGAAACAGTTCACGTTGTTCTTCGTGCCGGTCGCGCGGTGGAATCGTCGCCGACTCGAGGTATGCGGTGTCTGTGGCACCGCCGTTGGCGACGTACGCTGACAGCGATGTGCTCCCGTGGAAATGCGATCCGGTGAGTTCCGCCGGTCAGGACCGGTCGGGTGACCCGGCGGCAGGGCAGGAGCCCGACTACCGCTTCACGCTGGCCAACGAGCGGACGTTTCTGGCGTGGATCCGGACGGCACTGGCGTTGATCGCCGGTGGGATCGCCGTCGTGCAATTCGTGCCGTCGTTCGGGATCCCCGGCGTCCGGCACGGGCTCAGCGTGGCCCTGACCGCGGGCGGTGGGGTGCTGGCCGCGCTGGCCGTGCGGCGCTGGCAGCACGTGCAGGCGGCCATGCGCCGTGACGAGGAATTGCCGCCCACGCGCATCCCGGCGCTGCTCGGCGGCGCCATTTTCCTGGTGACCCTGACGATTCTCGTGGTCCTGGTGATCTGGCCACCGACTGGGCACTGAGATGCCCCGCCCACTGCGGGACAAGCCGGGCTTGCCCGCCGAGCGCACCCTGTTGTCCTGGGAGCGAAGCTCATTCGGGTTTCTCGTGGGCGGAGCGCTGCTGCTGCTGCGTCAGCACGGACCGCTCGGGCCCGGACGGGTTCTCCTCTCCTTCATCGCAGCGCTGCTCGCGATGCTGGTTCTCACACTGGGGTACCGGCGGTCACGCGCGATCAGGGACAGCCCGGTCCTCGCCGGCCGGATCGTCACCGCGCCACCGCGCGTGGAGGTGCTGCTGATCGGCGGCGCCACGGTTGTTTTCGCCGCCGCGGTCGTCGGCGCGTTGTTGTTGGCGATCAGCTGACCAGACCGATTTTCTCAGCCTGGTCGAACGCGTCGTCGACAAGAACCACCGTGCGGCCGGGCCGGTCGATCATCGAAGCGCGATCGACGACCGGTATCCCGATGCGCAGTGCACCCAGACCTCGCCCTCGGGGACTTCTTGAATGCGCTTGCTCAACTCGTGCAGCGGGATGTTGATCGCGCCGGGGATGTGGCCGTCGGCGAACTCACCGCTTTGGCGGACGTCGAGCACGGCCGGAGCCCCAGCCTGCAACACCGCTGCCAACGCCGCGAAGCCGGCGACGCGGTAGGAGCGCAGCGGGGTCCCCGCGGCCAGGTCCTCGACGTCACCGGCGGCCGATCCGGTCAGGTTGTCGACCCCGATGCGGGCCAGTTCCCTTCTCGCAGCCGCGATCTGGTCGATGTCGTGACCGATGAGCGTCAGCGGCGACCCCCACGAGTACAGCCAACCCAGATAGGTGACGAAGTTGTCCGACAGCTCGAAGCCGAGGGTGCCGCCGAGATGCCCGGTGGCGAAGGCGGTGCGGTTGCGCAGGTCCACCACCCATTCGCCGGCTTCGATGCGGCGGCGCAGTTCGTCGGAATCCACCGGTTGAGGCAGTGACAGGTCGACGGGCTCCGGACCCGCGGCGTTGATGACACCCATATGTGCGTAACACGCGGGGTAGGCGCCCAACCCGGCGATCAGTTCGTCGACGTAGCTCTGCGCGTCCCGGGTCAGAGCCGGATTGCTCTGACGCTGATCGGCGATCGTGGAGGACTTCCCGCTGGCCGGGGTGGCCGAGCAGAAGCTGCCGAAGCCGTGGGTGGGGTAAACCTGGGTAGTGTCGGGCAGTTCGGCGGCGAGCCTTCGCACCGAGTGGAACTGCGCGTGGCTGAGTTCCTGGGTGTGCTCGGCGCCGAGCAGGTCCGTGCGCCCGGTCGTGCCATGCAGCATCGACCCGCCGGTGAATACCCCGACCACCGAGTCCCCGGTATCACGCAGCACGTAACTGACGTGGTGACGGGTGTGGCCGGGGGTGTGCATCACCTGCAGTCGGACCGGACCGGCGTCGACGATGTCGCCGTCATTCACCGCGCGACGCTCGTATCCCACGTCGTCTCCGGCAGGCACCACGTACTCAGCACCGGTGACTCGCGACAGCTCCAGGCCTCCGGTCACGTAGTCGTTGTGGATGTGTGTCTCGAGGACATGGGAGATGTGCACCCCGCGCTCACAGGCCAGGTCGAGCACACGATCGATGTCGCGCTGCGGGTCGACCACCACGGCGGTGCCGTCGGCAGCGATCAGAGATAACTGCGGTCGCCCAAGCCCGAGGTCTCGATGACGGCGACATCTACCAGCGAGCTCACAGCGATTCGATCGCGGCGCGCAATCTGGCGGCGGCCTCGTCGGCGACCTCGCGCAGCCCCGGTTTGTCCGAGACCTGCACCATGATCTGCGGGTCCATCGCGTCCACGATCACCGTGTCGCCGCCGGCCGACGTGTCGGCACGCACCGCGACGTTGCAGGGGAGCAGCAGTCCGATCTGCCGATCTGCGTTGACCGCGCGATGCGCCAGCGGCGGATTGCACGCCCCGAGGATCAGATAGTCCTCCATGTCCTCGCCGAGCTTCGCCTTGAGCGTGGCTTTCATGTCGATCTCAGTGAGGACACCGAAACCCTGCTCCGCGAGCGCCTTTCGGGTGCGCTCGACCGCATCCTCGAATGTGGTGTGCAGCGTGGTGGACAGTGCGTAACTCATGGGTTCCTCCGCTCTCCTCGCCGTCGACGCCGCTCGGTCAGCCCCGGTGGATCAGGCCAGCGCCAGGAACAGCTTCTCCAACTCCGCCTCGGTCATCGGCTGCTGGCCGTCGGCGGCTTCTCCGGTGACGCATTCCCGCAAACCGGTGGCGACAATCTTGAAGCCGGCTCTGTCCAGGGCTCGCGACACCGCGGCCAGCTGCGTGACGACATCTTTGCACTCGCGGCCCTGTTCGATCATCGAGATCACACCCGCCAGCTGACCTTGCGCCCTGCGCAACCGGTTGAGCACCGCAGCAATCGCATCCTCGTCACCAACCATGGCGCATCTCCTTTCGATGGACAGTACAAACCGATGGTACCCTCCGGGGTATTCCCGCTTGGCCTCAAGCCTGTACGCCCCGGACGGTCCCGATTCTGAGGCGCCGGCGCAGCGGGCAGTACGCGTAATGGCTGCAGGCGAGCGTCATGAGCGCGGCGACCACGGTGAGCGCCGCAGCGGAGACCCCGACAACCGGGTGGATCTCCTGCGCCAGGATGAGCGACGAGATCAGGAGCACGAACCAGCCGAACGCCTTCCGTAGCGATTCGGGGTTGATCATGGAAGTCACTCGTGCCCCGATCAGCGCACCGACCACGGCCGCGGCAGTCATGACCAGCGCCAGAGGCCAATCGATACGCACGCTCGTCAAGTGCCCGGCCAGGCCGGCGAACGAATTCATGGCGATGACGACAAGCGAGGTGCCGACCGCAACCGGCATCGGCAGCCCGCCGAGCAGCGCGAGGGCGGGTACCACGATGAAGCCACCGCCTGCACCGACCAGGCCCGTGACGAACCCGACCGCCAGCGCTTGCAGGAGGATCTTCGGAAGGGACAGACGACGACCTTCGCCGACCCGAACGTTCCTGCGTCCGCGCATCATGGCGATGGCGGTCGCCACCATCATGACGGCGAAGCCGACGAGCAGGACTTTGCTCGCGATGAAGCGGGACAGCGTTCCGCCGCCGAAGGCTCCAACCATGCCGGCGGCACCGAAAATCAAGCCGACGCGCCACCGTGTCCGATCGGCCCGCGCGTGGGAGACGGAGCCGACCACGCTCGTGACACCCACGACCAACAATGACGTGGTGATTGCCTGCTTGGCGTCCATGCCGGCGACGTAGGCCAACAGCGGCACGGTCAGGATCGAACCCCCGCCGCCGAGCAAACCTAGGGCGACACCGACGAACACCGCCAGGCCGACGGCGAGCGTCGTCATGACCGTTCGCTCACATGCGTACCCGTCGAGCTGGACTCCACCAGCCGGGCCACGATACTCTGCGCATCGCAGGCGGCGCCCCGGTTGTAGGGCAGCTTCGCCAGCAGCATGCCCATCGCGCAGGTGTTGGACAGGGCCGCGAACGTCAGTCCACCTCCGACGCCGGCGGCCAGCCATTTGAGCTTCGGGGTGGCGATGCTACCCAGGATGCTCGACAGCACGATCGAGCCCGCCACGAGCCGCACCTGACGCTCCAGGTCCCAGCGCGCAGTGCCGCGGTTCACCGCAAATCCCTTGGCCTCCCAGGCGGTGATGCCGCCGTCGAGGATGTGCACGTTCGACAATCCGGCGTTGCGCAGCGTCTCCTCGGCCTGGACGGCACGCCGGCCGGACCGGCAGACCAGGACCACGTCCTCGTCGAGGTGCTTGATGATCTCGTCACGGTGCTCACGCAGCAGGTCCAGCGGCACGTTGTAGGCGCCGGCGATGTGGGCGGTCTCGAACTCGCCTGGGGCGCGCACGTCGAGCACCCGGGGTGGGGTGGCAGACCCGAGCACTCGGTTCAGGTCGTGGGAGTCGATGGTGGCTGGTGCGGTCATGGTGGGTGTGTCCTTCCAGTGTGTGGCGGGTGGCGAAAGTCCCTAGAGGGGAGATACCGCCTGGGGTATCATCCCTTGCATGATAGCCATACCCCCAGGGGTAAGGACAAGACGGAATTTTTATACCCCCCAGGGTACTTGACATACCAATAGGGGTATCGGCAGCCTGGGGGCAGAAGGCTGGACCCACCTACCTAATGAAAGGACCACCGCCATGAAGTTCATCCAGTACTACCTGGACTGCCTGTCCCAAGCGTCCTACCTGATCGCCGACGAAACCACCAGTCGCGCAGTCGTTGTCGATCCGCAGCGCGACGTCGCCGAGTACCTGCGCGATGCCGAGGAGTTCGGTTACACGATCGAGCTGGTCATCGAGACGCACTTCCACGCCGACTTTTTGTCCGGCCACCTGGAGCTGGCCAAGGCCACCGGCGCCAAGATCGTGTACTCCGCGGTCGCCGAGACCGAATTCGATTCGATGGCGGTGGCTGATGGCGAGCATTATTCGCTCGGCGAGGTGACGCTGGAGTTCCGGCACACCCCCGGCCACACGCCGGAATCGATGAGCATCGTGGTCTACGAGCACGCCGACGACGAGGTGCCCTACGGGGTGCTGACCGGCGATGCGCTGTTCATCGGTGATGTCGGCCGGCCGGACCTGCTGGCCTCGATCGGGTTCACCCGCGAGGAGCTGGCCGAGAAGCTCTACGACTCACTGCACAGCAAGCTGATGACGCTGCCCGACGCCACCCGCGTGTATCCGGCCCACGGCGCGGGCTCGGCGTGCGGCAAGAATCTGTCGACCGACCTGTGGTCGACGATGGGGGAGCAGAAGGAGACGAACTACGCACTGCGTGCCCCGGACAAGGCCACCTTCATGGCGCTGGTCACCGAGGGCCAGCCGCCGGCGCCGAGCTACTTCGTCTACGACGCCATCCTCAACCGCAAGGACCGGGAACTGCTGGACGAGAGCAAGATGCCGGCAGCCATGACCTACCAGCAGGTGCATGACGCGATGGCCGCCGGGGCGATCCTGGTCGACGGTCGTGGACCCGAGGAATTCGCGCTGGGGCACCTACGCGGCGCGATCAACATCGGGCTGGAGGGCCGCTATGCCGAGTTCGCCGGCTCGGTCGTCCCCACCGACGTCGACATCGTGCTGTTCACCGAACCGGGCCAGGAACTGGAAGCCAAGACCCGGCTCGCCCGCATCGGATTCGACCGGGTCATCGGCTATCTGGATCGCCCGTTCGAGGTGATGTTCGCCCATCGGGATGACGTCCAGATGGCGTCCAGGCTGACGGCCAAGGCCTTCGATCAGCGTGCAGCCGAATTGCCCGACCTGCAGGTCGTCGATGTCCGCAACCCCGGCGAGGTCGCCGCCGGCACCATCCCCGACGCGATCACCATCCCGGTGGGCCAGCTCCCGAACCGGCTGGGCGAACTGGACCCGGCCCGCCCGACCGTCGTCTACTGCGCTGGCGGATACCGGTCCTCGGTGGCCGCAAGCCTGTTGCGGCGCAACGGTTTCACCGATGTCAGCGACATCCTGGGCGGCTTCGGCGCCTGGGAGGAATCCCGGCAGAGTGCCTGAGCGACAGGCGAGGGACACCCATGAGCACGAACAAACACCAGATCGTCATCATCGGCGGCGGCACCGCCGGCATCTCGGTGGCGGCCCGCCTGCTGCGTAAGGGGCACTCCGACGTCGCGGTCATCGAACCCTCCGATGTGCACTACTACCAACCGCTGTGGACGCTGGTCGGCGGTGGTCAGGCCAAGGCGGCGACGACAGCCCGGCCCGAGGCCTCGGTGATGCCCAAGGGCGCCGCCTGGATCCGCAACGCTGCGGCCGCGGTCGATCCGGAGAACAATGCGGTCACCTGCACCGACGGCGCGGTCTACGAGTACGACGTGCTCGTGGTCTGCCCCCAGCATCCAGCTGGACTGGAACCGCACCGAGGGGTTGGCCGAGGCCCTGGGCAAGGACGGGGTGTCGTCGAACTACCGATTTGATCTGGCTCCGAAGACCTGGGAGTTCATTCGCGACCTACGTTCGGACACGGCAGTTTTCACGATGCCGTCGGGTCCGATCAAATGCGCCGGAGCGCCGCAGAAGATCGCCTACCTGGCCAGTGACTACTGGCGCAAACAAGGCGTGCTTTCCGACATCGATGTGCACCTGGTGGTGCCGACACCGCGAGTATTCGGCATCCCCGCCGTCGCCGACTCGCTCGAGGTGGTCGCGGCCGACTACGGCATCACCGTGCACACGGGTGCTGAGGTGACCGCCATCGACGCCGCGGCTCACAAAGTGGGCATCACGCCGACCGTGGGCGGTGCCGACGTCGTCCTGCCCTACGACGTGCTGCACGCGGTACCACGCCAGTCGGCCCCGGACTGGATCAAGACCAGTCCACTGTCGACCGGTGATGCCGGAGGATACGTGGAGATCGACAAGCGCACCATGCAGCATGTGCGCCATCGCAATGTGTTCAGTCTCGGCGATGCCGGATCTTCGCCGAACTCCAAGACCGGGGCCGCGATCCGCAAACAAGCGCCGGTGGTCGTCGACAACATCGCGTCCTACCTGGCGGGGCGGCCGCTGACCGCCACGTACAACGGATACGGTTCCTGCCCGCTCGTGACGTCCTCGCACGACATGTTGCTGGCCGAGTTCGACTACGACCTGAACCTGGAGCACTCGTTCCCCCTGCTGGACCCGACCAAGCCACACCGCTCCTACTGGTACCTGAAGAAGTACGGCCTGCCGTTCATGTACTGGAACCTCATGCTGAAAGGACTGGCCTGACATGGCCACCAAGAACCTGACCTACGATGACTTCGAGTCCACAATCGTCAGCAATTCCATCGTGCTGGTGGATTTCTGGGCCGCATGGTGCGGACCGTGCCGTGCGTTCGCCCCGGTGTTCGAGCGGTCCTCGGACACGGATCCGGAGGTCGTGCACGCAAAGGTCGACACCCAGCACGAACGCGACCTGGCCGCCACGCTGGAGATCACCGCGATCCCGACCGTGATGGCCTTCCGGGACGGTGTGCTCGTCTACCGGCGGTCTGGGACCAGCTCTAGGGCACGACGACGATCTTGCCGGTGGCGTGCCCGGTACGGCTGGCGTCGAGCGCCGCGGCGGCCTGCTCCAGCGGATAGGCACCCGTGATCGAAACCTGGAGGCGCCCATCGGTGATGAGCGCGACGATGTCGTCGAGAGCCTTGCTGAGCGAGGCCCCGGCGCCACCGGCGTGGACCTGGATTCCGGTGTCGGCCTGATCGAATGCGACGAGGGTGAGGACCCGTTGAGGGTTACCGGTGAGCTCGACCGACAGCGGGATCTCGCCACGGCCCGACGCGTCGAGGACGGCGTCGACGCCTTGTGGTGCGGCCGCCCGTACCCGCTCGAGCAGTCCGTCGCCGTAGCGCACCGGCGTCGCGCCGATCGACCGGAGATAGTCGTGGTTGCTCTCACTCGCGGTGCCGATGACGTTGACGCCTCGAGCGCGGGCGAGTTGGACCGCAAAGGTGCCGACTCCACCCGCGGCCGCGTGGATGAGCAGCGTCTCGCCGGTCTTCAACCCGAGTTCCTCGAGCACGGCGTGGGCCGTGCCGCCAGCACCTGCCAGCGACGCCGCCACCTCCCAACCGATTCCGTCGGGTTTGCCGATCAGCTCGCTGGCCGCGGCGAGCGCGTACTCGGCGAATGCGCCAGTCGCCGAGCGGCCCAGAACCTCGTCGCCCACCACCCATTCGGTGACCCCGGGACCGACGGCGTCGACGATTCCGGCCACGTCCGATCCGACACCTGCGGGCAAATCGATCGGGATGACGTCACGCATGAAACCGGCGACGATCTTCCAGTCGATCGGATTGAGGCCCGCCGCTCGTACTCGGAGCCTCACCTGACCGGGGCCCGGTGTCGGCGGTGCAGTGTCGACGACGGTGAGGACGTCGGGGCCGCCATACTCGGCAAACTGAACGGTGCGTGGCATCTGGTGTCTCCGATCGGGCGTGGGTGTTCTGGTGCCAACACAGAATGCCGCCCATTTACTCCACGGTCGCCGACAGGCCGAGATCGCCGTTCGGGTGGCGATTCCGCACGTACTTTGCTGAGCCGGAAACGGCCTGACGCGTCGTACGATGCGATTGTGGCCGACGATCTGGTGATCCCCGACGTTCCTTTCACACACGACCCCTGGGTTGCGTCCCGGAACCGCTACGACACCATGCCGTATCGGCGCGTGGGAACGTCGGGGTTGCTGCTCCCCGCGATCTCGCTGGGGCTCTGGTACAACTTCGGTGACAACCGTCCGTTCGATGTGCAGCGCGCGGTGCTGCGGCACGCCTTCGATCGGGGTATCACGCACTTCGATCTCGCCAACAACTACGGTCCGCCCTACGGCTCGGCCGAGGAGAATTTCGGCCGGATGCTGCGACGCGACTTCAAGCCGTACCGCAACGAACTGATCATCTCCACCAAGGCCGGATGGGACATGTGGCCCGGTCCGTACGGTCAACTCGGCAGCCGCGCATATCTGCTTGCCAGCCTTGATGAATCGCTCGACCGGATGGGCATCGACCACGTCGACATCTTCTACTCTCACCGCATCGACCCGGTGACGCCGCTCGAAGAGACGATCGGCGCCCTCGACACCGCGGTACGCGCAGGCAAGGCGCGGTATGTCGGCGTCTCGTCGTACTCCGCGGCCAAGACCGCCGAAGCAGCCGAGATCGCGAAGCGTCTCGGTACGCCGCTGGTGATCCACCAGCCGTCCTACTCGCTGCTCAACCGCTGGATCGAGGACGGTCTCACCGACGAACTCCGCAAGGCGGGGATGGGGGCGATCGCGTTCACCGCGCTCGCCCAGGGTCTGTTGACCGACCGCTATCTGCAGAAGCCGGCCGGCGACATCGACCGCGCCACCGCGCGTCCGACGTTCGACGACGACAAGGTCACCGATCAGGTGCGTGAGCAGCTCCGCGGTCTCGCCGAGATCGCCAAGCGTCGCGGTCAGACGCTGGCGCAGCTGGCGTTGGCGTGGGTGCTGCGAGATCCGGCGGTGTCGTCGACGCTGATCGGCGCCTCCAGCGTCGAGCAGCTCGACGAGAACCTCGGCGCGCTCGACAATCTGGAGTTCACCGACGAGGAACTCAGCCAGATCGACCAGTACGCCAAGGATTCCGGCATCGACCTGTGGCGGCAGAGTTCGGATATCTAGCCATCACGGTGTGGCATTGCGCGCCAATGGCGTTCGGGTGTCCAACGTGTTCTCCAGCGTGAAGGTGATGACCGCCGGCAGATAACGGTCGTCGTGGAACTCGATGACTTCGCCGTCGACGCCGCGAGTGGTCCGCCGTTGCCGTAGCAGCGGCGTCCCTTCGGGCACTTGGAGATTCGCCGCATCCACGGGGTCCGCGCCGACGGCGTCGATGGTGTGGGATGCGGTGGCCAGTTTGACGCCACGGGACTGCAGATAGGCCCAGATCGAGCCGGAGTCGCAGTCGAAGTCGAACAACAGGCGCCCCACCCGTTCGACGAACGTCGCCCGTTCGAGCATCGAGGGTGCGCCGTCGAGCAGGCGCAGCCGCAGGAACTGCACCACAGTGGATCCCACGTCGACGTGCAGGCCCGCTGCGGCATGCTCGTCGGCCTTACGGAGGCTGAGTTCCAGGGTGTGCTGGCCGGGTGTGCGCCCGATCGAATGCGCCCAGGCGGAGTAGGAGAGCAGGGTGTCGAAGGGCTGGCCGACGGCTGTGGAGCACACCACGGGCGGCTTGCCCGGCCCGCCGGTGATCAATCCTTCGGCCCGAAGCGTCGCGAGCGCCTGGCGCACCGGGCCGCGAGACGACTTCCACTGCGCGCACAGTTGGGATTCCGACGGCAGTGCGGCGCCCAGGGGCAGTTCGCCGCGGCGGACCCGGTCACGAAGGTCCTGTGCGATCTTGACGTGCAGTGCCTGGGCCATCCACCTGACTATACAAGTGCCCGATACCCGTCGAGAGTGGATGATCACGCGGGATTGAACTTCGAATACTCCAGGAACGTCCAGGTCAGCGGCAACGCCGAGTCGATCTGAACCACCTGCTCGAGGTCGAACTCGACCACCTGGCGTTCCCAGTCCGTCCGGGCGCGCCCGGTCAGATGCAGCGTCGCCCCCCGGTCCCAGTCGACGAACAGCAACCCGGCCCGGGAATCGACTCGAAGGTTGCCGAGTGTCATGTACATCAGGTTGCCGGAGTACTCGGGCCAGGACAGGCCCCGGGTAGACGACGTGGTGACGAAGCCGCGGCGCCCACCGCGATGCGATGCGTCCGTTCCGTAGGGATCCGCCTGGGTCGCGATGAAGAACGTGTCCGACGATTCGATCCACTCACGTTGGGCGGCAGTGAGCTCACTGCCGGCAGTTCGGATGGGGGACAACGCCGTCGACGCATCAGCGGGTTCGCGCATCTGGATGTACTTGGGGCAGTTGGCATACACCTGGTCGGTTTCGATGACCAGATGGTGTCCTTCTCGGGTCGCGGTGCCGTTGACCCGCATGCGTCTGCGGGTGGTGAAGTCGATGATCAGCATGCCCGCGGCACGCCCGTCGTCGAATGCGCCGGCCAGCGGGTCCAAGGGTCCGGGGACCGCGGCGGCGACCACGGTGGTCTCGTCGCGAGCGGACAGGAAACCCGGCGCCCCGGTGAGCGCGCCGGCCCAGACCCGTCCCGCGTCGTCGCGGGCACCGATCACGGCGAGGCGCTGTGCGCGCATGAACTCCGCCGCGACCGGTGGGATCGTCCGCCCGACGTGCGCCGACCCCCAGGGCCGGCCGGACATGCCCGCGCGGCCCTGGAGGTCGATCTCACCGGGATGCTCCATCAGAAGAAGCCACAGGTCGGTGCGTCGCCGAACGGTGCCGCCCCGGCGCCGGCCATCGCGTCGGCGCCGGACGTCGCGTAGATCTCGATGCGGGTGCCGTCGGGATCGGTGAAGAAGATGCCGCCCGAGGAAGCGCCCTCCTGATGCGGGACGACACCGCCATGCAGGATCTCCGCGCCCGCGTCGCGTACCCGGGCTTCGGCCGCGCGGACCGCGTCGATGTCGTCGACCAGGAAGGCCAGGTGATGCAGACCTGGTCGGTCGGTGGCGAAGACCCCGCTGCTCTGCTCCCACAGCGTCACGGCGAGTTCACCGTCGGCGCCGAGAAACGCGAACCGCTTGTCGCCGTCGCTGTGTTCACGGAGCACGTCGAAACCGAAAACCGCCTGGTAAAACGACTTCGATCGGGACAGGTCGGTCACATTGATTCCGGCGTGTCCGAGCGAGTAGCCAGCCATGAGGGCCCTTTCTAATGCGTTGAAGACGGTTGATGCATTAGAGGTTAAGCATGTGTTTCTAACGCTGTCAATGGGTCGGTAGCATTAGATACATGCAGAGGTCGGCCGGAGGTGCCCCGTTACTGGGTGAGCCGGTGTCCATCGAGTTCGCGAACACGGTGTTCGCGGTCCGCGGGCGTCCCACCGAAGGTCTCGAATCTCCCCTGGCACTCGAACAATGGCTGCAGGACAAGGGTTTTGCGGCCGACGGCGTCACAGCGGGCGACCTCGACGCCGCGCGGGAACTGCGGACCGCCATTCGTGCTGTCGCGGCCGCCGTCACCGAGGGCAGGGAGTGGGATGCCCAGGCTGTCGCGACGGTGAACGCCTACGCCGCCTCGACGCCGCGATGGCGCGAGCTCACCGTCGAACCGGAACCCCACGTGGTGGAGCAGAGCAGCGGCGGCCCGGTCGAGACCGCGCTCGGGATCATCGCCGACAACGCCATCGAGATCTTCGGTGGCCCGTCACGCGCACACCTGCGCGGGTGTCCCGGCCCGAACTGCATCCTCTACTTCCTGACCGACGGCCGCCGCGAGTGGTGCAGCAAGACCTGCGGCAACCGGGCGCGAGCCGCGCGACACTACGCCAGGACGCGGCAAGCAACCGAGTCCGGCCCGCCCGAACGCTGAGATCGGGGATCCCGCGATTCCCTGACGCAAGGTGTCGTGCAGAATGCCCGGATGGAGGAGAGTCAGAATCATGAGCTTGCGGTACGCATGGCCGACCTGGCGCGTGCGGTCGCCAGCCCTCGGAGCCTCCAAGACGTCCTCGCCGGGGTGACGGCCGCGGCCAAGGAGCTCATCCCCGGCGTCGACACCGCGGGCGTCCTGCTGATCGGCCCGGGTAACACGTTCGAATCGCTGGCAGGACTCAATGAACTGCCGCACGAACTCGACGAATTGCAGATGCGCTTCGATGAAGGCCCGTGTCGGCAGGCGGCGCTCGCCGACGTCGTCGTGCGCACCGACGATTTCCGGGTCGAACAGCGCTGGCCACGGTACTCGCCGGGAAGCATCGAGCTCGGGGTGCTCAGCGGACTGTCGTTCAAGCTGTACACCGCGGATCGCACCGCGGGTGCGCTCAACCTGTTCAGTTACAGCGCGCACGCGTGGGACGAGGACGCGGTGACCACCGGCATGGTGCTGGCCGCACATGCTGCCTCCGCGATCGTGGCGAGCCGCCAGGAGGAGCAACTGAAAACGGCACTGCTGAGCCGTGACCGTATCGGGCAGGCCAAGGGCATCATCATGGAGCGCTTCAAGGTCGACGATGTCCAGGCGTTCGAGATCATGCGGCAACTGTCCCAGCACAACAACACGCGCCTGGTCGATATCGCCACGCAGATCATCGAGTCCCGTTAGGTCTCCGCCGAATTCGGTCGGGTGGTGCGTGGAGCCTGTGCGCAGAGCGATGCCTCAGAAGATGCCGCTGTAGGCGTTGAGTGCGGGTTGTCCGCCGAGGTGGGCGTAGAGGACGTTCGACGACGCGGGAATCTCGCCGGATGAGACGAGGTCGATGAGCCCGGCCATGGACTTGCCCTCGTAGACCGGGTCGAGGATGACGCCTTCGAGGCGGCCGGTGAGCGTGATGGCGTCGATGGTGGATTGCACCGGGATTCCGTAGAGATCACCGGCCCAGCCCTCCAGCACGGTGATCTCGTCGTCGTGGAGTCCGCGGCCGAGTCCGATGAGCTCGGCGGTGTTGCGCGCGATCCGCGTGACCTGCTCGCGGGTCTTGTCGATGGTGGCCGACGCATCGATGCCGATGACTCGGCGTGGACGGTCCTGGCCTGCGAAACCGGCGATCATGCCGGCATGCGTGGAACCCGTGACGGTGCATACGACGACGGTGTCGAAGAAGACGCCGAGTTCCTGCTCCTGTCGCTGCACCTCATAGGCCCAGTTCGCGAAGCCGAGGCCGCCCAGCGGGTGGTCGGAAGCGCCCGCGGGGATGGCATACGGAGTGCCACCGGCCTTCTTCACGTCCTCGATGGCGTTGCGCCAGCTGTCCTTGAACTCGATGCCGAATCCTGAGGCGTCGAGCCGCACATCGGCGCCCATGACGCGCGAGAGCAGGATGTTGCCGACCTTGTCGTTGACCGAGTCCGGCCAGTCGACCCACTTTTCCTGCACCAGTACGGCTTTCAGTCCGAGCTTGGCGGCGACCGCGGCGACCTGCCTGGTGTGGTTGGACTGGACACCGCCGATGGACACCAACGTGTCGGCGCCTTGTGCGAGCGCGTCGGGGATGAGGTACTCCAGCTTGCGGGTCTTGTTGCCGCCGTAGGCGAGTCCCGAGTTGACGTCTTCACGCTTGGCCCAGATATTGGCGCCACCGAGGTGCTTGGTCAGCCGCTCGAGGGGATGGATCGGGCTGGGGCCGAAGGTGAGCGGGTAGCGGGGGAAATCGTCGAGCGCCATCGGTCTCTCCTGACTTGACTGGATGCACCCGACGGACCGACGCCATCAGGCTGAGAGGTGTGCAATATATTGCACATCTCTCAGGCGCGTGTCAATCGATCGCGCGGATATCACGTCAAGGTGGCGCCGATGACGCGGTGTGCCCGGCTGGGCGCGCACCTGTGTCACCGTGCGTGCGCGTGGCGAGGATCGGACCGGGAAATCGCCCGGGCCGCACGGTCGATCCGGAAGATCTACGCCGGCGCGTGCGGGCGGCCCAGCTGCGGGAAGACCCCGGACTCGGCGAGCGGTTCACGGCGGGCATCGCGGACGATACGTCGGCGGAGCGCCTTCACGTCGCGGCTGCTCAGTTGGTGGCGGCGGGCCACCAGGGCGTCGAGTTGCTGCCAGCTGAGCCCGTCGAGTTCGCCGTCGGCGTCATGGGTCGCGATCACCACCGCGCCGCGCAGCAGCGGGACATCTTTCGGGGTGAAACCGGTGGTGGCCAGGAGCAACTCGGTGGCAACGCGGTTGACGCGCCGCTGGCAGGTCGGCAGGGCGGGGCTGAGCCAGAAGTCGAACTGTCGGTCGGTGCTGGTCAGGCAGTGCAGCCCGTGGCCGCGGACCAGACGGGTGATATCGGCCGGGGTGTACGCATCGGTTTCATAGGTCGCGCCGGAGGCGCTGAGGTACAGGACGGTGTTCATGGGCGTTTTCCATTCGACTCTTTCTTCGTGACTGAGAGCGCGTTCTTCGCGTCTGTTATCAAAGTTACCCCTGTGACAGTTGGGACAAACTTGCGTAACAAGTAGGCCACAGACCACCGACAGGCTTCGCCCAGCAAAGGGCGATATACGATACGTCGCATGCCGGTGCCCATTGAGCGCGGTAAGCACCGTAGGTCGTTGCTGCGCGATCAGGCCTACGTCTCGATACGCGACGCCATCGTCAACGGCACCCTGGCTCCCGGTGAGAAACTGCGTGACCCCGAACTCGAGGAATGGCTGGGCATCAGCCGGACACCGATCCGTGAGGCGCTGGCCCGGCTGGAGACGGCCGGCCTGGTCCACACCACGCCGGGTCGGTCGACCGTGGTGGCCGCCATCGAACCGCAGGCGGTGCTCAACGCACAGAGCGTCGCCGCCGCGATGCACGCACTGGCGGTCCGCACCGCGGTGCCGCTGATGGACAAGAGCGATTTCGACGCGATGACCGCAGCCAACCACGCCTTCACTCAGGCGATTTCGCGTGGGGATGCCGAGGCCGCGATGCGTAGCGACGACCACTTCCACGGTGTGGCGGTGCAGGCCAGCCGCAACGAGGTGATCCAGCACGTGCTCGAACAGGTCACCCCTGTGCTGCGGCGCCTCGAATACCTGCGCTTCTCCGCACTTTCGGGTCGTGAGTCCATCGAGCAGCACAAGAAGATCGTCAGCCTGTGTCGCAAGCGGGACGCTGAGGGCGCGGCCGCCGCCACCGAGCAGAACTGGCAGACCCTGTCGCAGGTCGTCGATCAGTTGAGTGTCGAGGAAGGCTGACGCCGACTCAGGTTCCGAGGTGAACCTGGACGCCTCGGGTGCGGAGTTGGTCGAAGCTGTACCGGAATTCCCCGCGACGCCCGACCGACACGATGTAGAGATCCTCGCCTTCGGTGATGGGGAAGGTGAACACGAACCGGCACTCGGCGGTGTCGCCCGAGCCCGTCCCGAGCGCTGTGGTGGTCAGGATCTCGCCTTTGCCGTTCTTCACCGTCACGTCGGTCTGGGGACCGACGTCGGAGTAACCGCCGGCACCTGTGCACTTCGCACCGTCGACGAGTATGCCGCCGGCGCCCAGGCTGTCGGTGAGCACGAAGATGCCGGACACCTTGACGGTGTCGAGCACATGGAAGCCCTGGGAGAAGTGCGGACAGAACGTGTCGACCGCGATCTTGTCCGCGGGCAAACCCTGTTGCGGTTCACCGTCCTCCAGTCGGCGGCAGACCTGGTGCCCGTGTGCGACGGCGTTGGCGTCGGAGTTGAACTGGTTCATCAGCCCGGTGTCGCGCAGCGCGGCGAGATAGCCGGTCTCCGGTGGCGGCGGTGAACGCCGGTGTGCCACCAGCAGACCCCATGCCATTGCGGCCGCCATCACGATGATCGCGGTGACGGCTCCGGTGGTGATCCACGTCGAGCGGATGCTCGAGCGGGCGGCCGGCAGTTCGACGTAGTCGGGGAGCATCTTCCCGCCGACGGGGTCCGAGGACTCCTGCTTGCCGTTGCGGACCCGGTTCGTCGGTCGCCCGGCGGTGTAATAGCGTCCCTCGTACCGTGCGGTGGGGTCCGGCCGCCACCCGGACAGCGAGGTCGACGCCTGATCGCGCCCGCACCGGCTGCACGTGCCGTCAGCATCGACCTGAAAGCCGCAGTACGGACAGCTCATCGGCTTCCCGCGGGCCGAGTGGTTCGCATACGACGATTGTCGACCAGAACCGCCGTCGGTGGCCACGCTTAGCGAGCAAGCGCACGTGTTCCGCCTTGTCGCAGTGCCGAAATCATCGCGACCGTATCGGTCGAATCTCCCGCCCAGCCGATGTAGCCGTCCGGCCGGACCAGCACGGCCGGGCCGGTGTCGGCACGTTCGGCATGCAGCAGGTCGTAGCCGTCGATCAGATCGGCACCGCGTTCGCGCACCAGCACGAACCCTGGCCGGCGCTGAATCTCGGTGAGCCGTCCGGCAACCAATGGGATCTGTGTCGCGCGGGTGCCGACCAGTGCGTTCGCCCCGTGTACGCGCCGATAGCGCAATGTGACGCCGGAGAATGAGCCCGCGACCGCATCGCGTACGCGCGGGATCCGAAACAGTCGGGGCACCACGAGGTTCCGCAGCCACCGCGCCGGGCGAGGGTGCAGGGTGATGCCGCGTGCCATGAAACCGGACTGCAGCAGGACGCGCTTGCCGATCGGGTGTCGCTCGTCGTGGTAGGTGTCGAGCAGGTGATCCGGCGCACCGCCGAGCACCGCGTCGATCTTCCAGGCGAGGTTGACGGCGTCCTGGATCCCGGTGTTCATGCCCTGCCCGCCCATGGGGGAGTGCACATGGGCGGCGTCTCCGACGAGGAACACCCGGCCGTGGCGATAGCGGGCGACCTGCCGTTCGTCGCAGTGGAATCGCGACCGCCAGCCGACGTCGAGCAGCCGTAGGTCCGAATCGACGGCCCGCGTGAGCGCGTCGGTGATCTCGCTGTCGGACGGCGGGACCGAATCGGGCGCCTGACGGTGGCGGTCCCACACCATGGCGCGATACCAGGAACCGTCGGCGTCGTGTCGCCCGTACGGTGCCAGGAACCCGAAGACGTTCCGGGTGCTGCCCACGGTCAACCCACTGCCGGTGGGGCCGTTGGCGAGTTTCACGTCGGCCAGAACGATCGATGACATGAGGGTCTTGCCGGGGAACTCGACGCCGATCAGGGTGCGGACGGAGCTGTGTGCGCCGTCGGCCCCGACCGCGTACCGCGCGTGCCAGTCGACGGGGGGCCCGCCGCCCGTCGGTCGCGCCGTCAGGGTGACACCGTCGGCGTCCTGGCGCAGTGCGACGACTTCTACGCCGCGGCGCACGTCGGCGCCGTGCGTGGTGGCGTAATGTGCCAGCGCCGCATCGACATTCGACTGCGGAGTGATCAGCACGAACCGGTACGGCGTATCGAGATGGGTGAGGTCGACCCGGGCACCGGCGAAGACTGTCACGCCCGGAGCGCGATGTCCGGATGCCACGAGATCTTCGGCGAGCCCGCGAGCGTCGAACAGTTCGAGGGTGCGCGGCATGACGGCGAACGCGCGACTCGCCGGGTTGACCGTGGAGCGGCGCTCGAGCAGGATGACGGACCGTCCTGCGCGTGCCAGGTCGCCGGCGACGGTCAGGCCGGCGGGCCCCGCGCCGACCACCACGACATCCGCGTCGAGCCCGGTCATTTCAGAGCGCCCTCGGGGTCGGGATACCAGCGCCGGATGTCGTCAGGCGTCGAGGTGGCGTCGCGGTTGAACACGAACCGGCATCCGGGCTGGGAGATGTGTGCGGCGTTGACGATCGCCTCGAACATCAGCGTGTTGGCCGCGACGAGTCGCACGCCCGCGCCGACCAGGACGGCGTCATAGCGTTTGGCGGCCAACCACCACCGGGCCTTCTCGACGCCGGCGTCGCCGAAGTCGATCAGGCAGTTGTCGACGTCGTAACCGGCCGCGCGTAACCCCGCGACGTTGGCGTCGTTCGCAGTCCGCAGCCGGTCCTCGGACAGGCCGGGGAACTGCGCGAAATCGGGCGAGGAGTAGTCGATGAGCCCGGGATCGAGCCCGATCTGGATGGCGGTGACGCGGGACATGAGTCCTCCGATCGATAAGTCAACACCTGATGACTTGCACGCTACGGCGCCTCGCCACACATGTCAACGGGTGATGACTTACGATGGCGGCATGCCGGCTGCCCGTACCCGTAATGCCGACGCGACGCGGGCCGACATCCTCGCCGCCGCCCGCGCGCGCTTCGGCGCCGACGGCTACGAGCGCACGACGCTGCGTGCGGTGGCCGCCGACGTCGGCGTCGACCCGGCGCTGGTGATCCGGTATTTCGGCAGCAAGCAGGATTTGTTCGCGGCCGCTGCGGAGTTCACCATCGAATTCCCCGATCTCGCGGCAATGCCACCCGACCGCCTGGCGGAGACGCTGGTGTCGACGTTTTTCACGGTCTGGGAGGAGGACACCACATTCGTCGCCCTGCTGCGGGCCGCGATGACGAGCGACACCGCCGCCGAGACCATGCGCACGGTGTTCGCCACACAGGTCGCGCCTGCGCTCACCGCGGTCACGCCCGACCATCCCGCCGAACGGGCGGGCCTGCTGGGGGCATTCGTGATCGGCTTGGCCACCACGCGTTACGTCCTCGCCAACCCCGCGGTCGCGCGTCTGTCCCGCGAAGACCTCATCCGCTGGACCGCGCCGGTCATCCGCCAATTGCTGACCGGACCGGTGGAAGCCGCCTAGATTGAGCGCCCATGGCAGGTGAACGCGGCAGGGGCAGGGTCACCTTGCGCGACGTGGCGCTCGCCGCCAACGTGTCGACGACGACCGTGTCCGATTCGCTGAACGGCAGTGGATCGCTGCCCGAGCAGACCCGGGAGCGGGTGCGCAAGATCGCTCTGGAGCTCGGATACCGGCCCAGCGTCGCGGCACGATCCTTGCGCAACGGGCGCACCGGCATCCTGGTGATCGCGATGCTGCCGAGCGACGTGGACGCCGAATCGCTTTGGCATGTGGACTATTTCATGCGGGTCATGGCAGGGGCGGCGATCGAGGCGAACCAGCGCGGCTTCTTCCTCGCCGTGGCGCCCGCGGCCATGCAGCTCGATGTCGCCCACGACGGGCTCATCGCCGTCGACCCCGCCGAGGGCGACGCGCTGCTCGAGTCGGCCCGACGACGGGGCACCCCGGCCAGCACGGTGGGGCGCACCGACTCGGACGCCGCGAGCTGGGTCGACAACGACTGGGCGGGGGCGGTCGCCGATGTGCTCGATCACCTCGAACGCGGTGGGGCACGCAGACCGATGCTCATCACGCCGGATTCCGCGGCGTCGTACATCGGCTCCGTCGAGCGGGAGTTCATGGCCTGGTGCGACCGGCGCGGGTACGCGTACCGCAGCGCGCACATCGCGGGCGCTTTCAATCCGGCGGTGGCCCGCGCCGCGGTGCGTGACATCCTCGGCGGATCTGACCGCCCTGATGCGCTGTTCGTCGGTCTGGACCAGCTCGCCCTCGCCGCGGAACTGGCCGCGATGGATCTGGGGCTACGTGTGCCCGATGACCTGATGCTGGTGAACATCGGCGACGGTGCAGCCGTGGCCCTTGCGCCCGTGCCGATCTCGGTGGTCGAACTGCACGCCGAGGACATGGGGCGTGCCGTGGTGCGGATGTTGGTCGACCAGATCGAACAGAACGCCGAGCCCCGGCGCGAGGTGGTGCCGGCGCACCTCGTCATCCGCGCCAGCTCCCGCCGATAGGCCCCGCACGGAGCGCGTCATCAACCCGTAGCGAGCGGTAACAGGAACGTTACTGTGGCAGCCGTTTCGCGACACACGAGCCCCCTACCTTTCAGCGGCAGAAACGTTCCTGCCCGCAGGAACCTCGCTGAAGGAGCGCCCGTGGATGACATCGCGACCCGCACGATCGGGGATACGGCCGCCGCCGCCGGACCGATGCGTCGCGAGTTCACCATGTGGTCGGCAGCGATGCTCGGCTTCGTCTTCGTCTCACCGATCGTGGCCATGTACATGGTGTTCGGGCTCGGTCTGGCCGCAGCCGGGCCCGGCTTCTGGTGGGCCCTGGTGGTGGTGCTGATCGGCCAGGTGCTCATCGGGGTGACGTTCGGTGTGCTGGCGTCGCGGTGGCCGATGGCGGGCGGGGTATACCAGTGGTCCCGGCGTCTGCTCGGCCCGGCATACGGGTGGTTCGCCGGATGGGCCTACATGTGGACGCTGATCGTCACCATGACCGCGGTGTCCTACGGTGGTGCGTTGTTCGCCGCGGCCGCATTCGGTCTGGATGCCGAGAACCAGAAACTCATGAGCATGGTCGGGATGGTCCTGCTCGCCGGTGCGGTGCTCGTCAACGTGCTGGGGCGCGCGGCGGTCCGCGTCGTCGGTTTCCTGTGCCTGGTCGCCGAGGTGGTCGGCTCGGTGGGAATCGCCGTCTGGCTGTTGTGCTTTCATCGCGTCAACAGCGTCGCGACGCTGGGCAGCGCGATCACCTGGCCGCCGGACACCACGTTCATGGCGACACCGTTCGTGTTGGCGGTCATGTTCGCCGGTTGGTCCTTCCTCGGCTTCGAGAGCGCCAGCACCCTGGCCGAAGAGGTCGCCGAGCCAAGGCGAGACATCCCCAAGGCCATTGTCGGATCGCTCGTCGGCGTCGGAATCGTCGTGCTGTTCACGTGTTTCGCGTTTCTGATGGCCATGCCAGAGAGCGCCGCCACCGAGGCCGACCCCGTCGCGGCCACGCTCAGCGCCTACCTCCCGGCGCCTGCCTTCGAGGCAGTCATGATCCTGTTCGTCATCGCCTACTTCGCCACCGTGGTCGCGGTCAGTTCGGCCGTGTCACGCATCGTGTGGTCCTACGCGCGCAACAAGGAACTGCCCGCGAGCCGCCACCTCGGCAGGCTCCACGGGCGAATCAACACTCCGACCGTCGCGACCGTGGTCACCGGCACCATCGGCATCGCGCTGTACCTGCCGTTCCAGAGTGAACAGATCTACACGCTGCTGGTCACCTTCGTCACCGCGGGCTTTTTCATGTCGTTCGGTTTTCCCGTGGTCGGGCTGGCGATCGGGAAGGTCCGGGGCACCTGGGACCGATCCGAACCGACGTTCCTCGGCCGCGCCGGGCACGTCGCGGGATGGCTCGCGCTGGTGTGGGTGCTCGCCGAGACCGTCAACGTGCTGTGGCCCCGCACCGGTGACCCGCTGGTCGACTGGGCGCCTTTCATCGTCACCGCAGTGCTGTTCGTCGTCGGTCTCCTCATCCGAGCGGGCCTGGGGCTCAGAGCACGTCCCGAAAAGGCAGTTCCCGCCGAGGTGAATGCCGAGGCCTGACCGTCAGAAACCGCGCATGCCGTGCCGCAATATCGAGAAAGTGGTGATTCTGCAGTGAAAGACAAGAAGTTTCATCTCGGCTGGTTCATGAACTTCACCTCGGACATGTGGACCGGGCCGTTCGAACAGGCCGGCGGTGCCCCGTGGGACGGGCAGTTCTACGTCGAGATGGCCAAGAACCTCGAACGTGCGGGTTTCGACTTCATCATGATGGAGGACAAGCTCGCGGTCTCCGAGGCCTTCGGTGGCACCAAGGAGGCTGTGCTCAAACACGCATTCGGCATGGTTCCCAAGCACGACCCGGCGCCGCTGGCGACGCTGATCAGCGCGAACACGCAGCACCTCGGGGTCGTGGCCACCCTGTCGACGCTCGGATATCCGCCGTTCCTGCTGGCGCGGCTGTGCTCGACCATCGACCACATCTCGCACGGCCGGTTCGGCTGGAACATCGTGACCAGCGCCGAGAACGCGGCCGCCCAGAACTTCGGACTCGACGAGTTGCCGCCGCGTGAGGACCGCTACGCGATGGCCGACGAATACATGGATCTCGTTTACCAGCTGTGGGATTCGTGGGAGCCGGATGCCGTCGTCATCGACCGCGAGCGTGGTGTGCACACCGACTTCACCAAGGTGCACGAGATCAACTTCCACGGCAAGTACTACAAGTGCCGCGGCCCGCTCAACACCGCGCCGTCGCCGCAGGGGCGGCCGACGTTCCTGCAGGCCGGCGGATCCCCGCGCGGCCGGGACTTCGCGGCCAAGCATGCCGACGCGATCATCACGCTCGCCGACGGTGTCGACGGGATGAAGGCCTACCGCGAGGACATCCGCGGTCGGGCGGCGGCGCAGGGCCGTGATCCCGATGAGGTCAAGGTCATGTACCTCGTGGTCCCGACGCTCGGGGAGACCACCGAGGAGGCGGCGGCGCGGCGCGAACGGATGATCACCTCGCAGGCGTTCGCCGAGCAGTCACTGTCGCTGCTCTCGTCGATCACCGACATCGACTTCGCCGAGTTCGACCTCGACGCACCCCTGCCGCATCTGACCACCAACGGTGAACAGGGCTCGCTCGACAAGTTCCAGCAGTCCGGTTCCGGCAAGACCCTGCGGCAACTCGTGTACGAGTCCGCCGAGTTCTCGTCGTCCTATCCGCTGCTCGGCACGCCGTCCGCCGTCGCCGACGAGATGGAATGGCTCATGGACGAGGTGGGTGGCGACGGCTTCCTGATCACGCTGCACAACCAGGGCGTGAGCCGCAGGCATGTCATCGAGGTCACCGATGGTCTGGTCCCCGAACTTCAGCGGCGCGGTGTGGTGCGCACCGAGTACACCCAGAAGACCCTGCGGGAGACGCTCCGGGAGTTCTGAGCGTTAGCCTCGCGGAGTGACTGACATGCGCACCATCGATGTGGCGGTGGTCCAGGAGCCCGCGGTTGCCGGCGACGTGGCCGCGAACGTGCGGCGTACGGTGGCGATCCTCGCCGAGCACTCGGGCGCGGACGTCGTCGTGCTGCCCGAGCTGTTCCTGTGCGGCTACCGCCTCGACGTCGTGGCGGGCGCCGCGATCGGGGTGACGTCGGCGGCGGTTCAAGAACTGGGTGCGGCCGCCGCCGCGCACGACACCGCCGTCGTCACCGGATTTGCCGAGCGGGCAGGCGATCTGGTGTACAACTCGCTGCTGTGCATCGACCGCACGGGTGTGGTGGCCGGTGTCTACCGCAAGACCCACCTGTTCGGTGCCGAGTGCGACGCGTTCGAGGCCGGGGACCGCATCGAGGCGATCGAGGTCGCCGGTCTCCGGGTGGGGCCGATGATCTGTTTCGATGTCGAGTTCCCCGAGATTGCGCGCACACTGGCGCTGTCGGGGGTGGACCTGTTCGTCGTGTCGTCGGCGAACATGCACCCGTACCACCACGACCACCGGGTCGCGTGCCTGTCGCGGGCGCTCGAAAACCGAACTCCGCTGGTCTATTCCAACCTCGTGGGTGCCGAGGCGGGTCTGACGTTCGTCGGCGGATCGCGGGTGGTGAGCGGTGACGGCGAGGTGATCGCCGAGTGCGGTGGCGAGGTGTCGGTGGCGAGGTGCCGGGTGAGGCCGGCTACCGCCACTGCGACCGACGATGACGTGGACTACCTGCGCCACCGCCGGCCGGAGTTGTACCGCCTGACCTGATCACGCGGGCAGGCGGCGCCGTGCCTCGGTGACCAGCAGCCACACGGCCGAGATGAGGAAGTAGAGCGCGCCGAAGGCGGCATAGGGTGCGATGTCGGCGATGCT
Source organism: Mycolicibacterium goodii (assembly GCF_022370755.2). The sequence goes on from NZ_CP092364.2 coordinate 6,025,563, forward strand.
GGGCACATCGGGCGCGGCTGCCTGCTTGAGAAACATGACGCCGACGAGGGCGGACTGCCCGCCGCTGAGGATCATCGCCCACTGCGCGCCGTGCCCCTTCCAACGGCGCACGCCGGTCGCGAGCTGGAAGATCCCGGACAGCGACGCCCACACGCCGAACACTCCGAGGACGGCGTTCATGCTCATCGCGAGCCCGATCGCGACCGCGACGGTGGTCACGCCGCTGACCGCGACGTTGAGCGCCTGGGTCGGGTTGCGGGTCAGTCCGCCGGTGCGCAGCGCGTCCATGTAGTTCGCGAAGGCGTCCCACGCGGGGTAGATGAGCAGCAGCGCCGCGGCGACTGCGGACACCTGGGTGCCGACGATGAAGGCGGCCGAGACCCACACGCCCGCGACGGCGGCGCGCAGCAGGTAGTACGACTGCAGCCACTGATCGTCGGTGGCGGTGGAGCTCGGATTCTGGACGGTGTGACTTGCCATGTGGCTTCCTGTTCGTAGCGGTTCGGGCGGGTGAACCTACCTATCAGAAGGTAGGGGTCTGAGAGCGCGGTGAGGCGCAGGCCGGGCGGGCTCGGGGTTGGATCGGTCAGGCGGCGAGTCGTTGGATGAGCGGTGTGGTGATCTGGTGGAAGATCGCGGGGTCGCCGTAGGCGCGCGCCGACAGCATCGCGCCGTGCATGGTCGCCATGAAGGTCTCCGCCTCGGCGTGGGGTGTGCTGGTCAGAGCGACGGTGCCCTGCTTGGCGCCTCGGTCGAGGGCCGAGGTCAACCACGCGGACAGGGCGCGGAAGTGTGCGCGCAACTCCAGTACGAGTTCCTGGGGCAGGACCGGGATCTGGGTCGCGAGCAGCGCACATACGCAGAAGCTGTTGGTCGGGTCGCCGACGCACGACTCCCAGTAGCCGACATACGCGCGCAACTGGTCGACGGGGTTCGGATATCGGCGTTCGAACTCGGCGATGCCGGCCTCGACCTCGGCGCGGTAGCGCTGCAGCAGGGTTCGGACCAAATCGACCTTGGTGGGGAAGTGGTGGTGGATGCTCGCCTTGCGGATGCCGACGACGGCGGCGATGTCGGCGTAGCTGAAGCCGTTGTACCCACCGACGACGATCAGCGTGCGGGCGCAGCGGAGGATCTCGTCGGCGGTGTCGGTTGCGGCGGGCATGGCGGGTAGCCTACCTAGTGGTAGGTAGACGCACAAGCCTCCGGGATCACGAGTCACCTTTTGGGGTTAGCGTGACCCCATGGCCGCTCGTTCCAGTGAGCTCGCAGCGTTCCTGCGGGCTCGCCGCGACACCGTGACGCCGGAGGAGGCCGGTCTGGTCGCGGGCGCGGATCGCCGGGTGCGCGGACTGCGCCGCGAAGAGGTCGCACTGCTCGCAGGCGTGAGCACGGACTACTACCGCAGGCTCGAGCAGGGCCGCGAGGCGCATCCCTCGGTGCAGGTGCTCAACGCGCTGGCCCGGGCGCTGCGCATGGACGCTCCCGCGACCGCGTACCTCATCGGGCTCGTGCACCCGGCACCGCACGCGAAGATCGAACAGCCGAATCGGACGGTGTCCGCGGGAATGCAACTGATCCTCGATCACGGCCTGCACGTGCCCGCACTCATCGTCGATCCCGGACTGAACATCCTGGCCATGAATTCCTTTGCAACCGTGCTGTACAGCGGATTCGACCAGACCGACAACCTCGCGCACATGGTCTTCCTCGATGCGGCTGCCCGCGACTTCTATGTCGACTGGGACGAGGTCGCAACCCAGGTCGTCGGAACCCTCCGCGCGGGTCTGACCGCGTTTCCCCATGACCGGCGGATCATCGACGTCGCTGAAGAAATATCCAGTGGCAGCGCAGTTTTCGCGTCGTTGTGGGCCGCGTATACCGTGCGACCCCGCACCAGCGAGGACAAGACATTCCGGCATCCCCAACTCGGCGTGCTGCACCTGCACTACGAGTCGATGGAGGTCGCCGACGCGCCCGATCAGCGGCTGTTCGTGTACTGCCCGTACGAGAACGGCACTCAGGTGCCCGCCGCACCTGACCGGGAGAGCCGGGCCACCTCGTCGGCGCTCAGCTGAAGCTCGGCCGCGGCCAGGTTCTCCTCCAGATGCGTGCGCCGGGATGTGCCTGGTATCGGCAGCATCACCGGCGACACGTGGAGCAACCAGGCGATCGCGACCTGTTCCACGGTGCATCCGTGCGTACGGGCGATCTCGGCGAGAACGTCGCCTGCCTGACCCAGTCCGCCCAGGCCACCCTGGGCAACCGGGGCCCACGGGATGAACCCGAGACCGTCGCGTTCGCAGACGTCCAGCACGGCCTGCGAGCTGCGGTCGATGACATTGAACCGGTTCTGCACCGTGACGATGTCGGCGATCTGCCGGGCCTCGGCGAGCTGTTCCGGCGTCACCTGTGACAGGCCGATCGCGACGATCTTGCCCTCGTCCTGCAGAGCCTTGAGTTCGCCCACCTGATCGGCCAGCGGCACCTGGGGATCCACCCGGTGCAGTTGGAACAGATCGATCTGCTCGAGGCCGAGCCGGCGCAGGCTCATGAGCGCCTCCTGGCGCAGGTACTCGGGACGGCCGACCGGCGGCCAGGCTGCGGGGCCGATGCGCTTGGGGCCGTCCGGGGTGTCGATCACGTCCGGACCATTGCGGGTCAGCCCCGCCTTGGTCGCGATGACGATGTCGTCGGAATAGGGGTGAAGGGCCTCTCTGATGATCTCTTCCGCGACGTACGGTCCATAGGAGTTCGCGGTGTCGATGAACTGCACACCGAGTTCGACCGCGCGCCGCATGACGGCGATGCACTCGTCGCGGTCCGTGGGCTCGCCCCATATTCCGCGACCTGTGAAGCGCATCGTCCCGAAACCGAGCCGGGACACGGTCTTTCCGGCGATGTCGAACGTCTCGCGATACACAGTGGCGGTCATGGGCGCCCTTCCGGTCGTACAGCTGGTCGAATCCCAAGCTAGGACGGGGCCGTCACAACTGAGGGGGTGCGTCTCGTCCCCCATACCCGGTCACACCTTGGTGATCGGCACGCGGCGTTCTCGGTCCGACTTCGGCCACACATATGGCAGATCGTCGGGGACGTCGGGAAAGTGGGGCCGGTAGAACGCAGGGTCCTTACGCAGCAGCGAGGACTGGTGGCTGAGATGAAAAGCCTTGTCGCCCAGCCACGGTGGTAGATCACCTGTGCGCGCCAACTCCGCCTGCTCACGCGCGGCGGTCAGACCCGTTCCGGTCTGCAGGTCCAGGAGCAGTGTCGCGGTGCTGGTGTCCGCGTGACCGCGTGCGATCCACTCCGCGCACACCACGAGGCCGTACCGCACCAAGGCCTCCTCATATCCCGCCCACATGGCCGCGGCGGGATGGTGCCGCCACCCGTATCCCGGCACGGTGAGGGCCCGCAGCACCTGGATGGTCTCGGCGCGTTGCTTGCCGAGCCTTCGCGGATCGAGCACCCGCGCGGTGCAGGCGAAATCCGAACAGGGAAGGAAAGTCTGCACGACTCAGGCGGTTTCGGTCTCGGTGTGGTCGGTCGCGGTGTGGTCGGTCTCGGTGCGGTCGGTCGCGGCGCGGGCCACGAAATACAGCACCACGCCGATGGCCATGAGGATGCCCGCGAACATCCACACCTTGGCGGTCTGCTGCGTCAACAACAGAACGCAGGATGCGACGCCGAGTACGGGCACGGCCGTCCAGACCCGGAAGTGGTCGTGGTCCACGGTGTCTCGACGCAACACCAGCACCGCGATGTTGGTGGCCATGAACACGAACAACAGGAGCAGCACGACGGTCTCGGCGAGCGTCGACAACTCACCGATCGAGGTGAGCACCATCGCGACAAGGGTCGTCGCGACGATCGCGACCCACGGCGTGCGCCGTTTGGACAGCACGCGGGACAGAACATGCGGCAGCAGACGGTGTTCAGCCATGCCGAAGGTCAGCCGGCTGGCCATGATCATCGTCAACAGCGCCCCGTTGGCGACGGCGATGAGAGCGATGGCGCTGAACACCCAGTCGGGAACGCCGAGACCCGATGCGGACACGACATCGAGCAGCGGACCCGAGGATTCTGCGAGTTCACCCGGCGTCAGCACGGCGGCACTCGCCATCCCGACGAGCACGTAGACCACACCGGCCGTGATGAGTGAACCGAACAGCGCGGCCGGATACACCTTGCTCGGATTCCGGATCTCCTCGGCGACGTTGGCCGATGTCTCGAACCCGACGAACGAGTAGTAGGCGATGATCGCACCGGCCAGGACGGCCAGCGCCGGTGCGGTGCCTTCCTGGAACTGGGCGAGCCTGCCGACGTCGCCGTGCCCGCCGCCGACCACCACCGCGCCCGCGATGATCACGATCAGCAGACCGCTCAGCTCGATGACCGTCATCACGACGTTGCTCTTGACCGATTCACTGATGCCGCGGGCGTTGAGGGCCGCGATGAGCGCGAGGAACACGATCGCCGCGGGCACCGAGGGCACGTCGACGAAGGTCGCCAGATAGTCCCCGGCGAACGCCAACGACAACCCGGCCGCACTGGTCACGCCCGCGGCGAGCATGCTGAAGCCGACGAGGAACGACACCAGGGGTTGTTTGAAGGCGCGTTCGGTGAACACCGCGGCACCGCCCGCCCTCGGATACTTCGTGACGAGTTCGGCGTACGAACCGGCGGTGAGCAGTGCCAGCGCGAGCGCCGCGAGCAGCGGGGCCCACAACGCTCCGCCGACCTTGCCCGCCAGCACGCCCATCAGCGCGTACACGCCGGCCCCGAGCACATCGCCGAGGATGAACAGGAACAGCAGCGGGCCGGTGATCTTCCGGGCGAGCTTGGTGTGGGATCGATCCCCGGCGTGCTCGTGTGCCGTCGCCTCCGCCGTCATGGCTTCCTCCTGTGTCCCCGAGCGCACGCAGCGCCGATGAGGGGTACCCACGTGGCCCCTCGGGTACGCATGCGGCCGGGGATCTCGGGTACGTTGGTGTGCGATAACCCACGCGGGAGTGCACACCGAGTGCGCTGAGAGGACGGCTGAGGGCCGTCGACCGTAAGAACCTGTCCGGGTAATGCCGGCGTAGGGAGTGTGAAGCGATGACCGACGTTTCCCGATCTGATTCCGGATCGTTCGTCCCGCAGGACCGTCCCCGCACCTACCGGTGGCGTGTCGTCGACATCGTGGTGGCCAGCGTGCTCGCGGTCGCCGCGGGCCTGGTGTTCGTGATGTGGAACATCGCGTCCAACCCGATCGGTGCGCCGCTGTCGGCCGCACTACCGGGCTTGCAGGCCCTGCTCGGCGGCGGGTGGCTGTTCGCCGGTGTGCTCACCGCGTTGGTCATCCGCAAGCCGGGCGCCGCGCTGTACGGCGAACTGGTCGCCGCGACGGTGTCGGCGCTCGTCGGCAACCAATGGGGTGTGCTCACGCTCGAATCGGGGCTGGTGCAGGGGCTGGGTGCCGAGCTGGTGTTCGCGATGTTCCTCTACCGGGCGTGGAACCTTCCGGTCGCGATGCTGTCCGGGGCCGTCGCCGGGCTCGCGCTGGCGATCAACGACCTCGTCCTGTGGTATCCGGGTTCCGCGGCCACGTTCTCGCTGATCTACACGGTCTCGGCCGTCCTGTCCGGCGCCGTCGTCGCCGGTGCGCTGTCGTGGTACGCGGTCCGCGGCCTGGCCAAGACCGGTGCCCTGTCCCGGTTCGCGTCCGGCCGGGCGGGGGCGCGCACCAGCCCATCCAGATGAGGCCGACGATGAGCCCCGACGTGAGTGCACCGCGGGCCGGCGCAGCCGTCGCCGCACAGGGTTGGTCCTGGCGCCACGCCGGCCGGTCTCGGTGGGCACTGCGGGATTTCGACGTCTCGATCGCATCGGGAGAGCGGGTTCTGCTCCTCGGCGCCAGCGGATCGGGCAAATCGACGCTGCTGCACGGGCTGGCCGGAGTGCTCGGGGACAGCGAGGACGGCGAAGAAGCCGGACGGCTGCTGGTCGACGGTGCGCCGCCCACCCAACGGCGCGACCGGATCGGCATGGTTCTGCAGAACCCGGACTCGCAGGTCATCCTGTCGCGTGTCGGCGACGACGTGGCGTTCGGCATGGAGAACTTCAACGTCGCACCACAGGCCATCTGGCCGCGGGTGCGAAGCGCGCTCGCCGCGGTGGGGTTGACCGTTCCGCTGATGCACGACACCGGTCGGCTCTCCGGTGGGCAGCAGCAGCGATTGGCGCTCGCCGGCGTGCTCGCGATGAACCCAGGCCTGATCCTGCTCGACGAGCCGACCGCCAACCTCGATCCCGCGGGTGTGCTCGAGGTCCGAGACGCCGTGGCCGCGGCCGCCGACCGGACCGGTGCCACCATGATCGTCGTCGAGCACCGCACCGCGGTATGGCTGCCCGTCGTCGACCGCGTGATCGTGCTGGGCACGGCAGGTGAGATCGTCGCCGACGGCCCCGCCGCGGACACGCTGGCACAACAACGGGCTCGATTGACCGACGCCGGGGTGTGGGTGCCCGGTGTCGAACTGCCGCACATGGCGCGGGCGGCCACGCCCGGGCCTGCGTTGCTGTCCGCGGCCGAGGTGTCGGTCGGGTATCGCGGGGGACCGGTCACCGAGCGGCTGACGTTCGACATCGACCGCGCGGCGACCACCGTGGTCACCGGACCCAACGGCGCCGGAAAGTCCGCGCTGGCACTGACACTCGGCGGTCTGCTGGCGCCCCGTGGCGGCCGGTTCACCGCCGACGCCGAGTTCGCGCCCGCGCCGCACCGGCGCGAACCGGTGCGGTGGCGTTCCCGTGAACTGCTCACCCGCATCGGCAGCGTGTTCCAGAACCCCGAGCACCAGTTCCTCACCGGCAGTGTGCGCGACGAGTTGGCACTCGGTCCCCGTGCGCTCAAGCGGGATCCGGCAGCGGTCACCGCGGTGTGCGACGAACTGCTGGAGCGCCTGCATTTGTCGGAGTTGGCAGACGTGAACCCCTACACGCTGTCGGGCGGTCAGAAACGCCGCCTGTCGGTCGCCACGGTGCTGGCCACACAGCCTCAGCTGATAGTCCTCGACGAGCCCACGTTCGGGCAGGACCGCACCACGTGGGAGGAACTCGTCAGGCTGCTCGCCGAGATCGCCGACGAGGGCACCGCGGTGGTGGCGGTCACCCACGATCTCGATTTCGCCGACCTTCTGGCCGATCGGCACATCGAGATATCGGCGCCCGAGGCACTCGCGAAGGCGGGACGATGAGCATCGCGGTCGACGGCGCGCCCATCCGGCGTGTGGGCATCAATCCGGTCGCGAAACTCACGGCCGCGCTCATTCTCGCGCTCGGCCTGGTGCTCAGCGTCGACTGGGTGTCGGCGGCGACCGCGCTCGCGCTCGAAGTTCTTCTCCTGCTTGCGCTTCGGGTACCGATCCGCACGCTCGTCACCCGCGGTGTGCTCGTGCTGCTGGCAGCCACGCTGACCGGGATCACGATCCTGCTGTACGGCGAGGCGAGCGGCAGCGTGCACTGGCATTTTCTGCTCATCACCGTCAGCGACGGTTCGATCGCGTTGGCACTGGCCACATTTCTGCGCGTACTGGCCATCGCGCTGCCGTCGGTGATTCTGTTCATCGACACCGATCCGACCGAACTCGCCGACGGCCTCGGGCAGGTGGTGCGGCTGCCGGCCCGCTTCGTGCTGGGCGCGCTGGCCGGACTGCGCCTGGTGGGTCTGCTCGGTCAGGACTGGCGTCACCTCGGCTATGCGCGCCGCGCGCGGGGCGTCGCCGACCAGGACCGGCTGCGCCGTTTCGCCGCACAGGGTTTTGCTCTGCTGGTCTCGGCGGTGCGTCGCGGGTCCACGCTGGCGACCGCCATGGAGGCCCGTGGGTTCGGTGCATACCCGACCCGGACGTGGGCCCGGCCGTCGCGATTCGGGATGCGCGAATTCGCGCTGATCTGCTCGGCTTTCGTGATCGCGGCCGTGGCGATCACGGTGTCGGTCACCACCGGTCACTGGAACTTCATTGGCCACCGCTGATGTGCTCGGTGCGCTGAGCGACGACGCGCGCACAGTATTGATCGACGGACGTTCCGGGTCCGGTAAGACCACGTTGGCCCGGAAAATGAGCCAGGACTGGGAGTGCAGCGTGGTCGTGAGCCTCGATGACATCTACCCGGGCTGGGACGGGCTGGCGTGGGCCGTCGATCACGTCCGGGAAGCCCTGCTGGAACCGCGTGCCTGTGGCCGGGCGGGCCGGTGGCGGCGCTGGGACTGGGCGAGCGGGCGTCCGGCCGGGTGGCACACCGTCGAGCCTCATCAGCGTCTGATCGTCGAGGGTGTCGGCGCGCTGACCGCGGCGAACCGTGCGCTGGCCGACCTCGGGATCTGGCTGGAGGCCCAGGAGTTGGATCGCAAGCGCCGCGCGCTGCTGCGCGACGGTGACACTTACGCACCGCACTGGGAGCGATGGGCGAAACAGGAAGAGGAGTTCATCGCGCGGTACGACCCGCGTTCGGTCGCCGACATAATCGTCACGACGTAGTTTCGCGTGTAACGCCATGGCGGAAATCCGCACGATTTTCCGCCATGGCGTTACGAGCGGCGACCATCCGGCTTTGCGGTAGGAATCTGGGCCCTCAGACAGCTGATTTCTCGTTGATCGATTTGTCGAGCACTTCGAGCTTGCCGAGGATCGGGGTCAACGGGTACCGGTCCAACTGTCGACGCAGGCGCAGATCGACGATGTAGGCGCGGTAGAAGCACTTCAGCACGAACGGGTTGACGAGGTCGATGAGGCGTAGGGCCCTGAGCAACAGTTGGTATCGACGTTGATCGGCGTCGCTCCAGGTCCAACCCATTAGTTCGCGGAACTCCGGCGGCAGGCTGCCCCGGGTGCCGAAGGAGAACAGTCCGCCCAGTGGTCGCGTGACGATCCGGACCGGCTTACCCCAGGCCTCTTCCAGGAAGCTCAGATCGGCCAGTGAGATCAGGTCTTCCCGGACCTCCGGCGCGATGGACAGCTCGCTTTTCTGCTGCTCCCAATACCGAGCGAACTCTGCCCATGTCTGCGGCCAGTCGCCGTCTTTGACGTTGACACCGGTCGCGAGCGGTGCCGCCGCGACCGTCAGACGGTCCAGTGTGGCGGTGTCCAGCGGTCCGTACAGCAGTGTGTACTGGTCGAGGTAATACCGGAACAGGCATGCGGCAACCCACTTCTGGAGCCGCTGCGCGTTGCCGCTGTAGCGAACCGGGCTGTCCGGCGTGGAATGCACGGCCGCGTGGACGATCGCGAGTTCGCGACGATAGGCGTCGCGGTCCTCGTCACTTCCCATCACGGCCAACGCAAGGTACTGACCGGTGGTTCGCGCCCGTTTGACGGGGCGACGTCGCGGACTCCCCGAAACCACGCGACTCTCGTTGACACCATGGCCGACGCCGGGCAGCGCCAGCTGCATGATGATGTTTGCCACCTGATTCGTCAGGCCCACCACGGTCAACAGATCCGCCAGCTCCGCCGGCGTGCGCTTGCGCTCCATGACGTGCCCACTTCGGCGTCGAGTCGTGCCCACGGCTTGATGGTGGCACACATGAACCGAAACTGTACACACTTGTTCTCACTTTTCTGGAAGCGTGCGTACACGCCGGTTCGGTCGACCCGTTGAGGCGAGATGGTGGTTACGGCCGGGACGTCGTGGCAGATATTGCAAGGAGTCGGCGCATCGCCTCTCCCAGGATGCGGGCGGCTTGTCCCAGCGGCCGTTCGGCGAGTTCCACCGTCGGCGCCTCGACCGACAGGGGGATACCTGCGGGCAGGGCAGAGATGAGCCGCTTGAGATCGAGTTCGCCGGTGCCGGGGATCATGCGCGCCGACCTGGCCTCCAGGCGCAGCGCTTCCACCGTGCGTGGGGCCGCCGACCGACCGTCGCTGATCTGTGCATACGGCAGTGCCGACGCGGGAATGCCGGCAAGGATGTCCCACTCGGCCCCGGCGCGGAAGAACTGCAGGAAGTCGACGAGTATCGCCAGGTTGTCGCGGCCGACGGCGCGTGTCACGTCCACGGCGTCGGCGAGGCTGGTGATCGCCGAATAGGTGATGAACTCGATCGGTAGCGTCAACCCGTACTCGGCGGCGCGGTCCGCGAACTGGCCCAGGGTGTCGACCAGCCTGGTCCGGTCGTGGTCGTAGCCGACGGTCAGAACGTAATCGGCGCCCAACTCCGCGGTGGTCTGAAGCGCAGGATCGAGGCTGGCCAGGTCGGTATCCGGCCGGATCCACACCGCTTCGACATCGAGAAGTCGCACGCCGTTGCCGTGCAGGTGGCGTGCGAAGCGGCGACGCATGTCCGGGTCGCGGACGAGGTCGAACACCGCCTCACCCTGATCCACCGGGACGATGCGCACACCGCACATGTCGAATCCACCCTCGGCTGCCGCCTCAACCAGTTCGAACGGCGTGGCGTCGAGTCTCGTGAGGTGGTGCAGCGAAAGATGCTGCGTTCCAATCTGTTCGGACATGTTCCAGGCGGTCCTTCTCTGCTGGGGCGACCGGATTCGCAGGGTCGAATCCGGTCCTTGCGACTGTATGCGCGACGGCAGAAGCCACGGTGCCTTCGCTGCCGCTCAGCGGCAGTCGAGTGTGTCCCTCGTCTCGGCGTGCACCGCACTATGCAGTGCAGCGCAACGAGTGCCATGCAGACGGAGGTCACATGCCGAACACAGACTTGGATCGAATCGCGATCCGCCAACTGATCGAGAACTGGGCGGTGTGGCGCGACGCCGGAGACTGGGAGCGGTTCGCGACGGTGTGGCATCCCGTCGACGGATGGATGAGCGCGACATGGTTCCAGGGGCCCGCGACGGAGTTCATCGAGCAGAGCCGCCGCGGTTTCGACGCAGGCGTTTCCATCCTGCATTTCCTCGGTGGGCACACCGCCGACATCGCCGACGATCGCGCGGTCGCGCAGACCAAGATGACGATCGGTCAACGGGCCGTGGTGGACGGTGTGGAGGTGGACGTCACCTGTACGGGCCGCTTCTACGATTTCATCGCCCGGTATGGCGACCGCTGGACCATCGTGCGGCGCCAGCCCATCTACGAGAAGGACCGGCTCGATGTGGTGGATCCGTCGGCGACGCTCGCCTTGGACACCGATCTGCTGGCCAGATTCCCGCTCGGATATCGCCACCTGGGTTATCTGCAGACGAAGTCGGGTTTCACGGTCAAGCTGGGCTTACCAGGTTTGACGGGGGAAGCGGTCGAGCGTCTCTATCAAGAAGGCGAGAAGTGGTTGGCCGGTTCGCAGACCGCGGGGGATCCGCGATGACCATCACCGGGTTACACGAACAGAACTCGGCTGACGTGGTTGTGGACAGCTTCCGTGACACCCCCGACGAGCGACTCAAGACCGTGCTGAGCAGCCTCGTCGAGCATCTGCACGCATTCGTCAAAGACGTCGAGCCGACGCACCTCGAGTGGGAACAGGCGATTGCGTTCCTGACCGCGGTGGGGCACATGTGCGACGACACCCGTCAGGAGTTCGTTCTGCTCTCGGATGTGCTGGGTGTGTCGATGCTCGTCGATGCGATCAACAACCGCAGATCCGAGACCGCCACCGACACCACGGTTCTCGGGCCCTTCCACATGGTCTCCTCACCGGCGCGTGAGCTCGGCGCCAACATCTCACTCGACGCCGTGGGCGAGCCGTGTGTGTTCGCGGGTCAGGTGCGGTCGGTGGACGGGACTCCCTTGGCCGGCGCCCGCGTGGACGTTTGGCAGGCCAACGGTGCGGGCTTCTACGACGTCCAGCAACCCGACCTGCAGCCGGAACGCAACCTGCGCGGCCTGTTCGTCGCGGACCACGACGGTCGCTTCTGGCTGCGGACGGTGGTACCGCGTTTCTACCCGATCCCGGATGACGGACCGGTCGGGAAACTACTGGCAGCCACGAAGCGGCATCCCAACCGGCCGGCCCACATCCACGTGATCGCCGAGGCCGACGGGCATGCGCCGGTGACCACCCACGTATTCGTCGAGGACAGTCCGTATCTGGACTCCGACACCGTGTTCGGGGTGAAGGAGTCGTTGATCCGGCCGGTGGTGCTGGTCGATGACCCGCGCCGCGCCGACCAGTATGAAGTGGCCAACCCGTTCCAGCTCATCGAGTTCGACGTCATACTGGACCCGGTCGCCTCATGATGCGCGACTTCGTCCACGAAAACCGCCCGGTACGCGTGGTTTTCGCGACCGGTGCCACACAATTCCTACCGCGTGAAGTCACGCGGTTACAGCTGCGCAGGCTGTTCGTCGTGTGCACGCCAGGGCAGGCCGCGCTTGCTGCCGCGGTCACCACACCGCTGGGACCGGCCGTCGCCGCCATCCACCCGCGCGCGGCGATGCACGTCCCGCGTGCGGTCGCCGACGCGGCCGTCGCCGCCGCCCGCAGTGTGGACGCCGACGGTTGCCTGGCCATCGGTGGTGGATCGGCGATCGGCCTGGCCAAGGCCGTTGCCAGGGACACGGGCATCCCGATCATCGCCGTACCCACGACATACGCCGGTTCCGAGATGACGACGGTGTTCGGTGTGACCGACGCGGGCCGCAAGAGCACGGGCCGCGACGACCGCGTGCTGCCCGCCGTGGTGATCTACGACCCGCAACTCACCGTATCGCTGCCATCCGCGACGGCCGTCGTGAGCGGATTCAATGCGATCGCGCATGCCGCGGAGGCACTGTACGCACCGGACTGCTCACCGGTGACAGCGTTGGTGGCCGTCGAGTCGGTGCGGGCCCTCGCGGAGGCATTACCCCGTGTCGCCGCCGACCCGGGCGATCTCGACGCCAGGTCCGAAGCCCTCTACGGCGCCTGGCTGGCAGGGACGGCGCTCGGGGCGACCACGATGTCGTTGCACCATCAGCTGTGCCACATCCTCGGGGGCACATTCGATCTGCCCCATGCCGAGACCCACACCGCCGTCCTGCCGCACGTGCTGGCACTCAACCTCACGGCCGCACCACACGCCCGCAACGCCCTGCGGCGTGCGCTCGACACAGCCGACCCGGCCGCGCGCTTGTTCGAACTGGCCCGGAATCTCGGCGCCGAGATGGCGCTGAAGAACCTCGGTATGCCCGAGGACGGACTGCAAGCCGTTGTGCGACAGGCGCTCAAAGCGCCATACCACAACCCGGTAGCGGTCACCGAAACCGAACTGCGTCTTCTCCTCGGCAACGCCTTCGCGGGCATCGCCGCCCGAACCGAATCCACTCAACGATAAGGACCCACGATGTCAGTGCCCGCCACGCTCGAGCTCCAGACCGTCATCGACCGCCATCCCGTCGGACGGCTCCAACGCCGAGTGCTGCTGCTGTGTCTCGGTGTGCTCATCCTCGACGGAATCGATGTCGCCGTCGTGAGTTTCATCGCCCCCTCGCTGATCGCGGACTGGGGCATCAGCAAGGCGCAGCTAGGCCCGGTGGTCACCAGCGGGTTGCTGGGCCTGGCGGTCGGGTCATTGATCGCCGGCCCGCTGGCGGACCGGTTCGGCCGTCGCAAGATCATCATCGGGTCGCTGGTGTTCTTCGGTCTGATGAGCGCCGCCACGGCCCTGTCGAGTGGAGTTCTCGAGTTCTCGATACTGCGGGTGCTGACCGGATTCGGTCTGGGCGCGGCCATGCCGAACGCGACGACGTTGGTCTCCGAGTACGCACCGGCACGGAGACGCAGCGCGATGATGGCGATCACGTACTGCGGTATGACGTTGGGCTCGGCGGTGGCCGGCTACCTCACGAGCGTCATCGTGGAGATCGCGAGCTGGCACTGGGTCCTGGTCGTCGGGGGTGTGCTCCCGCTGATCTACGCCGTGGTGGTCGCCGTCGCGTTGCCGGAGTCGCCGAAGTACCTGGCCCGCATACCCGAACGGAAGGCCGAACTCAACTCACTGATGGGCAGGGTTGTGCCCGAGAGTATTCCGGCGGGAACGCAGTTCGTGCTCGACGAGCCGCCCACCGGCAGGCGCGCGCCGTTCGTGGCCCTGTTGAGCCGACGGTTCCGACTCGGCACGCTCACGATCTGGATCGGATTCATCGCAGCCTTCTTCATCGTCTACCTGATGAACAGCTGGCTTCCGATCCTGATGACCGACGTCGGTTTCGCGCTGAGCACCGCCGCCACCATCGGCTTGCTGCTGCAGGTCGGCGGAACGATCGGCAACATCGGAATCGGCTGGCTGATGGACCGATTCGGATTGCACCGCATCGTGGCGATCGGGATGGGATGCGCCGGCGTGCTGCTGGCACTCATCGCGGTGGCTCCGCAGCAGGTCGTGGTCATCGGCGTCCTGATCTTCGTGCTGGGCATGTTCACGAACTCCGTGGCCACCGGGTTCCCCATCCTGTCGGCGGCGTTCTATCCGACCGCGATCCGGGCCACCGGCACCAGTTGGGCCACCGGCGTCGCCCGGTTCGGCGCCATCGCAGGTGCGGCGGCCGGAACGGTGCTCGTCGCGTTCGGCATGCACTATCAGCAGGTGTTCCTCGCCCTGCTGATCCCGGTGGCGGTCTGCATCGCGGCGGTCGTCGCCAAGGGCCGGTGCGCACGCACCGCCGGTGGGGTGCACCTGCCGTCCCCGCGGTCCACCGAGGCGCAACTGCCCGCGTGAACGCCCGATACGAAATCCGCCCCGGTGTCACACCGGGGCGGATTTCGTTGTGAGCGGGTAAGACTCGTCAGACGGCCGTCAGGCCGCCGTCGACCATGAGTTCGGTGCCGGTCACATACGAGGCCTCGTCGCTGGCCAGGAACAGGACCGCGTCGGCAACTTCCTGCACTTTGCCCTCCCGTCTCAACGGCACCCCGTCGATCTGCTTGGCCCGCCATGCCGGATCGGCAGACCCGCGCGAGGTCCGCATCGGTGGCAGCATGCCAGGCGCGACCGCGTTGACGCGGATGCCGTCGCCGGCGTAATGCACTGCCGCCGTTGTCGTCATCGCCTTCACGGCCGCCTTGGAGGCACCGTAGCCGAGGTGCACGCCGAGTTGGCCGATGTGCGCCGAGATCGAGGAAAGGTTGACGATGGACCCGCCGCCGGTGGGCTTCATCGCGGCAGCGCCGTGCTTCATACCGAGGAACACGCCGCGCGCGTTCACCGCGATCAGCCGGTCGAAGAACTCGGTGCTGGTGAGGTCGGGATCGAACGTGCCGCTGATCCCGGCGTTGTTCACCAGGATGTCGAGGCGTTCATGCCTGCCGAGGACGGCGTCGATCGCCACGGTCCACGCCGTCTCGTCGGTGACGTCGAGGTGAATGTAATCCGCTGTGCCACCGGCGGTCCTGATCTGCTTGGTGACCCGGCTACCTTCCTCGTCGTCCACGTCGGCGATGACGACGACGGCACCCTCCCGGCTGAAGGTCTCGGCGGTGGCGCAGCCCATTCCGTTGGCAGCGCCGGTGATGAGGGCGATCTTGCCCACTAGACGCATGGGTTCGGCTCCTTTCGTGGTGACTTTTCGAGGAAATGGTTCAGGGCATCGAGCACGGCGTGCGGTGCCTCTTCGGGCACGTAATGTCCACCGGGAACGGGTGCCCCGGTGACGGCCGCCGGATCTTCGTGATGCTCACGCCAGATGCCCAGCACGTCGGCGTCGGCGAGACCGCCCTCAGCGCCCCACAACAGCAGCAAGGGACACCGCAACCGCAGCCCGCGCGCGTGGTCGGCATCGTCGAGTGCGAGGTCGGAGGTGAACCCGGCGCGATAATCCTCGAACGTGGCGTGCAGGTGAGCCGGATCCGAATAGGCGTCGACGTAATGCCGGAAGGCCGGCTCGTCGACGGCGCCGGATTCGAGCACTCCACGCAGGAAGTACCGCAGATAGGCCTCCGCGTTGCCTGCCACGAGCAGTTCGGGGAGATCGGGTTGCAGATGGAAGAACCAGTGCCACATCTGTGCCGCGGAATGTCGGTCGAAAGACCGCATGACGACCCGGGTCGGCAGCACGTCCAGCAGCGCGAGTGCGCTGACCTCCGACGGATGGTCGAGCGCCCACCGGTGCGCGACCCGTGCACCGCGGTCATGCCCCACCACGATGGTGCTGTCCAGGCCGAGCTGCCGCAGCAGTGCGCTGAGATCGCCCGCGGTGGTCCGCTTGTCGTATCCGGATGAGGCAAGCCCTGACGCGCCGTAACCACGCAGATCGGGCACGATGACCGTGTACCGCTCGGCAAGCGGGCGGGCGACTTTGCGCCAGCACTGACCGGTTTGAGGCCAGCCGTGCAGCAGGACGATCGGTTCCGCGCCGTCGCCGATGACTCGGTACGCGAGTTCGACGTCATTGACGGTCGCGGTCCGGATCGGGTCGTGCAACATGTTTCTTCCTCCCCAGGTCAGGGTTGACGCTACGGCGGTACAACCGCCACCACGAACGACGTGTTGCCACTCAGCGGCAGCGGGTCAGGTGGGCCGCCGTCGATCGATGCGCAGGAAGAACACATGGCCGGCGTCTTCGGTTACACCGAAGTCGTGACCACGTCGACGGGATCGCGTCAGAGCAGGCTGCGGGAGATGCCAAGCGCTGCGGTGCGAACCGCGGGGGCGAGCCTGTCGAGCGACGTACCCGAGTGCGTGACGATACTGACGGCCCCCGACAGCCTGCCCGCATGGATGATCGGGCTGGCCACGGAGATCGCTCCGAGCGTCATCTCCTCGTAGGAGTAGGCAAGTCCGGTGTGGCGGACGCGTTCCAGCGCCGTTGCCAGCCGGCCTGCTTCCGTGATGGAGTGGATGGTGCTGCGCTCCAGTCCGTGAGCCACAGCGGTTTCGAGGAGATCACGCGGTGAGAATGCGAGGAGAACCTTGCCGACACCGGTCGTGTGCAGGGGTAGCCGCCCTCCGACGTGCGTGACGGTAGGCACGGCCTTGTGCCCGGTGATCTTCTCGATGCACAACGCCTCGATGCCGTCCAGGACGGCCAACTGCACATTTTCCCTTGTCGCCTGAAACAGGTCGTGCATGTAGGGCAGAGCCGCCTCACGGAGATTACGGGCCTGTGGGGCAAGAGAACCCACCTGCCACAGGCGGACCCCGATCCGATAGGCCCCGCTGGGGAGCCGTTCGAGACCGCCCCAGTCGGTCAGTTCGGTGATGAGCCGGCGTGCGGTCGACAGTGGCAACTCGGCGCGCTGTGCGATCCCGGTCAGCGTGAGCTCGCGGTGGTCCACGTCGAAGCAGTCGAGAACCGCGAGCAGTCGGCTTCCCACCGTCGCCCCGGGGACGCTGGTGTTGCCTGCCATGCGGGCCTCCTTCGACTCTCAGAGCGCGGCACGTCAGCTGTCTCCAAACCTAGGGTGGCGCACCCTGCTGACATCGTGGAACCGTTTATATGTACTCGATATGAGAACGTCGGTGTCTTCCGGGACCGGCCATAGCGTCGACACCGTGAACACAGCTCTGCGGCACAAGGCCGCGAAGATCATCGGCCTCGTATCCCTGCCCTTTTCACGTCGACTCCGAGCGGTCACCCCGTTGGCCGTGCGGGTGGTCGTCGGAATGGTGATGATCGCCCACGCGGGTCACTTCACGCCCGACGAGTTCGGCGTGATCCTTGATCAGCGGCTGGGCCTGCCGCTCAGCACCCTCGTCGCGTGGCTGGTCACGCTCATGCTCTACATCGGAGGTGCGCTGTTCATCCTGGGCTTGTTCTCCCGGTGGGTCGCCATTGGGTTCATCGGGCACATGACACTGGCCGTCGCGCTCATCGATGTCCACGAGGGGTTGGCGCCGCAGTCCGGTGGAGGCATGCAGATCGCGTTGCTGCTGTTGACGGGGTCGCTCGTGATCCTGGTGTCCGGCCCGGGCCCCTTGTCGCTCGACAATGTGATCGGCTGGGACTCCGGGTGGTCGGACAAACCGTCTTCGTGACGTCGGCCTCGGGTCCCGGCTCAATCCGCGACGACGTAGACCTGCTTGTTGACGAATTCGTCGATGCCGAGCGTGCCGAGTTCACGGCCGAAGCCGGACCGCTTGATGCCGCCGAACGGGATGTCGGGACCGTCTCCGGAGGGGGTGTTGACGTTGACCATGCCGGCATCGAGGCGCCGTGCCACGGCTTCGGCCCTGGCGGTGTCGGAGCTGAAAACCGAGGCGCCGAGCCCGAACTCCGTGGAGTTGGCGAGCGTGATCGCCTCCGCTTCGTCGGCGACGCGGTAGACGACAGCCACGGGGCCGAACAGTTCCTCGGTGTAGGCGCGCATGCCCGGTGTCACGCCGGTCAGCACCGCAGGCGAGTAGAACGCCTTCGGTGCCTCGGACAGCACGCCACCGGTGTGCAGCGTCGCGCCCTTGTCGACCGCGTCGGCGACCTGCGCGGCGATGGTCTCGGCGGCTGCGCGTGAGGACAGCGGGGCCACCTCGACACCGGTGAACCCCTCTGCTGCCGAGACCAACTCGGCGACGAAATCGTCGTAGATCTCCTCGAGGACAATGATTCGCTTGTTGGAGTTACACGCCTGGCCCATGTTGTGCATGCGGAAGTTCCACGCCGTGCGCGCGAGCTCTCCGGGATCTCCGTCGAGCACGATGAACGGATCCGATCCGCCCAGCTCGAGCACGCACTTTTTCAGTGCCTGTCCGGCCAATCCCGCGATGGCCGCGCCGGCCCGCTCCGACCCGGTGACCGATACCCCCTGCACCCGTGGGTCGGCGATGATCGTCGCAACCTGATCGAACGTCGCGAACAGATTGGTGTACACGCCGTCGGGCACACCGGCGTCGCGCATCAACTCGGCGAATGCGAGCGCGCACTGGGGAACCGACTCGGCATGCTTGAGCAACAAAGTGTTTCCCAGCAGCAGGTTGGGGGCCGCGAAGCGCGCGATCTGATAGACCGGGAAGTTCCACGGCATGACGCCGAGCAGGACGCCGACCGGTTGGCGGCGGATGACCGCCTGCCCGCCGGTGAACGTTGGAATGGGTTCATCGGCGAGCAGGTCGGCGCCCCGGTCGGCGTAGAACTGGAAAATCGATGCCGAGAACCGGGTCTCGCCGGCTCCTTGACCGAGCTTCTTGCCCATCTCCAGTTGCGCCAACCTCGCGAAGTGCTCGGCACGTTCGCGCAGCAGCTTCCCCACGGTCCGGACCACGTCGATGCGTTCGTCCAAAGGCGTTGTGCGCCAGGATCGGTACGCCGTCTCGGCGGCGGTGATCGCCGCCGAGACCTGATCGTGGGTGGCGGTGTCGTACTCAGCGAGAACCTCGCCGGTCGCCGGGTTGGTGCTGCGGTACGGCGGCTGGATGGTGACGGTCAAGACTCCTCTTTCGATCGTGAGCGGAATAAGCGGACGGTGTGCGCCTAACCCTTGGTGGCGGGAATGGCGTCGGAGTACGGCGCGGTGCTGCGGTCGTGCAACGGGTGAACTGCCATGTAGATCAGGCCGGTCACCACGACGACGGCGGCCGACAGTGCGACGATCCAGTTGTCGAACCAGGGAGCGTCGGGGGTGCGGGGCCACGCCATGTTCACCATGGCGGTGATGCCGTACACGAGCGCCGCGATGTTCACGGGCACGCCCCACTTGCCGAGGGTGTACTTGCCGGACGGCACCCAGCCCTTGAGCCGGGCACGCAGCGCGGCCAGCACGACCATCTGGAAGCCCAGGTAGATACCGAACGCCGCGAAGCTGATGATCTTGGTGATCGCGTCGGTGGAGATCTTGGAGCCGATGATGATCACCGCGGGCACGATGGCGGCCAGGATCAGCGCGTACGGCGGCACGTGCCGAGAAGCCGAGAACCTCTTGAGCAGGCTGCTGCCCATGATCATGTCGTCACGGCCGTACGAATAGGCCAGTCGGCTCGCGGCGGCCTGCAGGCTCATCGCGCACGACAGGAACGAGATCAGGACGATGACCAGAATGACCTTCGAACCGATCGGGCCGAACGCCTCGGTGAGCACGGTGCTGACCGGGTCGACGTCCTCACCGGCGATCACCGCAGGGATGTCGGCGACCGCGAGGACGAGCGAGAGGCACACGAAAGTGGCTGCGGCACCGCCGATGTATATGGTGCGACGCATGGCCTTGGGGATCAGCCGGCCCGGATCGGGGACCTCCTCGGCGACGTCGCCGCAGGCCTCGAAACCGTAGTACTGGTAGACACCGATCAGCGCCGCGGCCGCGAATGCCCACAGGTAGCTACCGTCACCGCCCGCGCCGAAGCTGTCGAAGATGACGCCGAGGTTGTGCTCACGATGTGCGACCAGCAGCCAGCCGCCGACCACGAGCGCACCGATGATCTCGGCCGTGAAACCGATGATCGCGGCCTTGGCAAGGACTTTCGTGCCCATGAAGTTGATGACCGTGGCCAGCGCGAGCAACAGCAGCGCGAATGCGATGGTGTTGTTCACGGTGGCGTCGATTCCGAAGGTGGCGGCGATGAACGGGCCGGAGCCGTAGGTCACCGACGAGATCGTCACCAGTAGGGCCACGAGGTACACCCACCCGGTCATCCATGCGTAGCGGCGGCCCCACAGTCGTCGGGCCCACGGGTACACCCCGCCCGCGACGGGGAACTGCGCGACGACCTCACTGAACACCAGCGCGACCAGCAGCTGTCCGACACCGACGATCAAGAGGCTCCAGATCATCGGTGGGCCACCGGTCGCCAGCGCGTACGCGAACAATGTGTAGATGCCGACCACCGGCGACAGGTAGGTGAATCCGAGCGAGAAGTTGGCCCACGGGCTCATGTCCCGTTTGAACTCGGACTTGTAGCCGAGCTTGTCGAGGTGGGCTGCGTCGGAGTCGTGAGCGACGGATTCCGGATCTGCGGCCCCTTCCGAGGGGCTGACGGGGGACTTGGAAATAGACATCAGCCTGCTTTCTGCTGGAGGTGCTGCGCCAAGTGAGCGAAAAACTACATTCCTATTGTTTATGCGGCAACAGGAACGGCAGAATTTGTCGCAAATCGGGTAGATTGCCGACATCGGACAGGCCGATCTGGCCAACCGGTCCCATCCGGGATCGCCCATCTGTATGTGGACAAGATCTGCATGGATCGTGAGAAGAGGAGAAGCACCGGTGTCGCTGTCGCCGCTCGTCGCGCCCGAGGCCCCGGTGGGCCGCGCCGACGAGATCGTGCAACGTATCACCGAGGCCATCCACCTCGGCTTGCTGGACGACGGCGAGCGTCTGCCGGTCGAGGTCGATCTGGCCGCACAGTTCGGCGTCGCGCCGATGACCGTGCGCGAGGCGCTGGCGACGCTGCGCGAACTCGAGCTGGTGGAAACCCGGCGTGGACGCAGCGGCGGCTCGTTCGTACGCAGGCCCGCGGGCCCGCCGGTCGAGAAGCTGACCGCCCGCCTCGCCGCCATGAGTGCCTCTGACCTGCGTGATCTGTTCGACGAACACACGGCGGTCGCCGGTCAGGCCGCGCGACTGGCCGCCGAGCGGGCCGCGCCGTCGACGGTGCGGCGGCTGTTCGCGCTGACCGATCAGCTCGACACCGCGACCTCGCTGCGCGACCGCATCCGGGCCGACAGCCGCTTCCACATCCAGGTCGCGGTAGCGGCGCAGTCGGCGCGGTTGGCCCGCCGGGAGGCGAATCTGCAGGCGGAGGTGTCCGGACTGATCTGGTTGCCCATCGGGCCACCCATCGACGTCGCCGCCTATGTAGAGGAGAAGCACGCGATCGCCGCCGCCATCGCCGCCGAAAACGCATCAGAAGCGCGCCAATTGGCCGAGGCTCATGTGACGGGTCAGCTCGCCCGATTGACGCAGATCAACCTCGATCTCGCGACGAAGGAGGCCGGCGAATGAGCGACAACGTCCTGGCCCAACGCCTGGCCGACGAGGCGTCGGAGGCGCTCGAACCGCTGTACCGGCTGCTCGAGAGCATCGCCGAGGACGTGCTGCGCAGCAGGCCGCCGCGCGCGCCGCTCACCGAGGCGCACTTCAGTGGGCTGCAGCGCCGGCTCGCCGAGGTGCTGCATGGCCACCATGACGTGTGGGGCATGGGCTTCATCGCCGCACCCTTCGTGGTCGAGGGCAAGGAACGCTATCTGGCCTGGTGGCAGCGTCGCGCCGACGACCGGGTGGCACGGCTGCGGCTCAACTTCGATCCGACCAGCGTCGACGTCTACGACTACCTGCAGATGGACTTCTACCAGTTGGCGCAACGTGGGCAGGCACGCGTGGCGTACGGGCCCTACGTCGACTACAGCGGCTCCGATATGTACACGATCACGGCCACCGTCCCGGTGGTCGCCGAGGGGGTGTTCCTCGGCATCGCGGGTGCCGACCTCGTGGTCGGTGAGGTGGAACGCAAACTGCTCGCGGTGCTGCGCCAGACCGAGCGGGATGCCGTCGTCGTCAACACCGAGCGCCGTGTCCTGGCCGCCAACACCCCGCGGTGGTTCGTCGGTTCGCGGCTGCCCGAGATGCCGAAGACGTCCGCGCCTTCCGGACCCCAGGAGTTCGGCGAGGTGGCCGAAATGCCGCTCGGCACGGGGTGGGTCGTCGCGATCGCCAGGTGAGGGCCGGCGGATAACAGCGCCCTGACAGGCGTGATCGAGGTTTGACGGAATCACCCGAAATTGATTGCTGTCGGGCTATTGACTTCAAGAATCTACTTCTAGAGTATTTAGTGACCATTCGGTCGCGCACTCTCGGAGGTAGCACTGATGTCGTCGACCACAATCGACTCAGTCCCCAGTTTTGATGTCACCGACCCGGCGTTTTCGATCACATCTGCCGAGGTCCACGAAGCCCGCGAACAGAGCTGGTACGCGACGACCCCGTATGGGATCGCCGTACTGCGCTATGAGCAGGTCAGCCGCTTGATCAAGCACCCGAAACTGCGTCAGGGCAGCGCCGCGTGGCCGGCCCACAACGGCGTCACCGAAGGGCCGTTCGCGGAGTGGTTCGCCAGTTGGATCCTCAACAAGGAAGGCGAGGAACACCATCGGCTGCGGCGGCTCATGAACCCGGCGTTCTCGCCCAAGCTCATCGGGTCGCTGGTTCCCCGATTCCAAGCGCTGGCAAACGAACTCATCGACAACTTCGCCGAGCCAGACCGTTGTGAGTTCGTCAGCGAGTTCGCCGAGCCGTACGCGGCGCGCGTCATCGCGATCATGCTCGGCCTGCCCGAAGACGAGTGGAAGGTCATCTCGACCGAATCCACCACCATCGGCCTGGCCATGGGTGTCACCCTGCGCGAGGACCTGCCCAAGATCGAGGCCGCCGTGCAGCGCCTCTACGAGTACAGCGACGAACTGATCGCCGACCGCCGCGCCAACCCGCGCGAGGACTTCATGACCACGCTGGTGAACGCGTCGCGTCCGGACGACGGCAGGCTCAGTGACAAAGAACTACGAGATGCGATCCTGCTGTTGATCTTCGGTGGCTTCGACACCACGCGCAACCAACTCGGCCTCGCGATGCAGACGTTCATGAAGCACCCCGACCAGTGGCGGTTGCTCGGCGAGCGTCCCGATCTCGGCGGCAAGGCCGTCGAGGAGGTCATGCGCGTCAATCCCACCGTGCGGTGGGTGACCCGAGAGGTGATCGAGGATTTCGAGTACGAAGGCCTCACGCTGACCGCCGGAACCACCGTGCACCTCTACAGCGAATCGGCGGGCACCGACCCCCGCGTGTTCGAACCTGGCTTCGACATCGCGGCGGAACGCAAGCCCCACTTCGGTTTCGGGGGCGGTGTGCACCACTGCCTCGGTCACTTCGTGGCCCGCTCGGACATGAGCGAGGCGCTTCCGCTGCTCGCGCGCCGCTTACGGGACCCCCACGAACTGCCCGGCGCCAGCTGGCTGCCCGACTCGGGCAACACCGGTCCGAACACCCTTCCGATCGGCTTCACCCCCGCCCCATGAACGCGGAA
This sequence comes from Mycolicibacterium goodii, assembly GCF_022370755.2. The sequence continues at coordinate 6,049,423 of NZ_CP092364.2, forward strand.
AAACTGCCCACCCGCCCAGAAAGGATCCACCATGCGCGTCACCGTTGATCTCAACCGCTGTCAGGACCACGGCCAGTGCGTCATCGCGGCACCCTCGGTGTTCTCGATGACCGATGACGGCGTGCTCGAATACATCAGCACCCCTCCCGATTCCGAGCGGTCCGAAGTCGAAGAGGCCGCCGACGTCTGCCCGTTGCAGGCCATCACGATCGAGGACTGATCACCATGACCATCTCACCCCTTGATGTGCATCGGCAGGCCAATGCCACGAGCCCTGACCTCGCTGCCGCGCTGGAGACCATCGCCGAACGGGGAGTCGAGTTCGTCTACTTCCAGGCCATCACCATCACCGGCCGGGTCGTGGGCAAAGTGGCTCCCGCCAAGCACTTCGAACGCCTCGCCGTCAAGGGTGTGCAGCAGCACCAGACCGCGGTGGCGAACCTGCAGGGCACCCGCGAGGGTGTGCTGCTGGCCGGTGGGGTGAACGCCCCGGAGTACACCGCCATCCCGGATTTGGAGACGTTCGCAGTGCTGCCGTGGGACACCAGCTTCGCCAGGGTGTTCTGCCGGCTGTACGAACCCGACCATCTCACCGAGCGTGCGGGCGCCGAATTCTCCTGCGATTCACGAGGATTGCTGCGCCGGATGCACGCCGGCTTCACCGACCGCACGGGCCTTGAGCTGCGGACCGGCTGCGAACCCGAGATGACCTGGCAGGGTGAGGGTCTGGAGGCGCACTTCCGCCCGGGATCCAGCCCGGCCTACCACATCGAGCATCTCGAGCGGAACCGTCCGATCGTCAAGAAGGTCATCGAATACACCCAGGCGCTCGGCCTCGACATGATCGAGGGTGACTACGAGGACGAGTTCCAGGTGGAGCTCAACTTCATGTACGACCGGGCCGACCTCACCGCCGACCGGCTGATCACCTACCGCCAGGTCTGCAAGCAGGTGGCGCGGGAGCTCGGTATCCACGCGAGCTTCATGCCCAAGCCCGCGACCGGCATGATGGGCAACGGTTGCCACCACAACTTCAGCCTGTGGCGCGACGGCGTCAACGTGCTCGCCGAGCCGGGCATCACCCGACTCCACCTGTCCGAACTCGGTCAGCACGCGCTCGGCGGTCTGCTCGCGCACTCGGCGGGAGCCATGCTGATCAACGGTTCCACGGTCAACTCGTACAAACGCTACTGGGACGCGGGACAATTCGCGCCGTCACGGATCAACTGGGGTCTGGACAACAAGACCTGCACCGTGCGTCTGTCGGCGGTCGGGCGCCTCGAGTACAAGCTGCCCGACGCCGCGGTCAACCCCTACCTGTCGCACGCGGTGATCCTCGCGGCGTGTGAGGACGGCATGAAGAACGCCATCGACCCCGGCGAGCCCACGCAGGGATCGTCCTACGACGCGCCGGTCGACGACCGGTTCCCCGCACTGCCGCTGACGCTCGGTGAGGCCATTGTCGCCTTCCGCGCCGACGAGGTGCTCACGCAGGCTTTCGGGCCGGACCTCTCGTCGTTGCTCATCGACTTCCACGCCGATGAGTGGGCCCGGTTCTGTGGATACGTGACCGAATGGGAACGCGAAATGTATTGGAGTGACGCACCGTGACCGAAACAGCAAGCCGGAAGCCGCTGCGACTGGCCTGCCTCGACGCCGAGGCCCCGCCGTTGTTCTCGCTGTGGACACCGGAGAACGGGCGAACCGGGTATGAACCCGGGGTCGCCGAGGCGCTGGGCGCCGAACTCGGCAGGCCCGTCGAATGGGTGCGCGTTCCGTGGGTCGACATGATCCCCGCCGTTCAGCGCGGTGACGCCGACGCCGTGCTGTGCGGCCAGGGCATCACCCCCGAACGGCAGGCGCAGATCGACTTCACGAGGCCCTATGCGGTGTTCCACGAGGGTGTGCTGATTCGTCGTGGAACCGGGATCAAGAGCCAGGAAGACCTCGTCGGCCGCAAGGTCGCGGCCATCGAGAACAGCACCAACATGAAACTCGTCGAGACCTTCACCGGCGCCATCCCGGTGCCGTTCGGTGCGGGCTCCGACGACGTGTACGCGGACATGCTCGCGGCACTGCTGGCCGAGGAGGTCGACGCCGTCGTCGACGACGACGTGGTGTTCGTGCCGCTCGGGGCGACGCACCCCGACTATGAACTGGCGTTCACGGTGCAGACGGCCAACAAGTGGGGCATCGCGGTGTCCAAGGACCGTCCGGACACGCTCGCCGAGATCGACGGGGCGCTCGCGCGCCTCATCGATACGGGACGTCTGCGCGACGTCTGGAAGGAGTGGCTGCCGACCCTCGACTATCCCTTCGGCGAGTGATCCGGCCACTCATCGCGGTGCCCGGTCGGCGGGCCGAGAGCGTGCCGATCCTGCGGTTCTCGGCCACCCTGGCCGCCGAGGCCATCTGTGAGGCGGTGTGGGCGGCCGGCGGTGAGCCCCTGATCCTGCACGGCCCCGCCGCCGACCCGCTCGCCGAGCTGCCGCAGCGCCTCGCCGCGTTCGACGGCGCAGTGCTGCCCGGCGGCGCCGACCTCGAACCGTGCCGATACGGCGCCGAACCGGCGCCGCAGACCAAGGACACCATGGGGTTCCAGGACGACTTCGACCTCGGGGTGATCCGGGCCGTGCTCGACCTCGATCTGCCGACGCTGGCGATCTGCCGCGGTCTGCAGGTGCTCAACGTGGTTCTCGGCGGCACCCTCGTGCAGCACATCACCGAGACGACCACGCCGCATCACAACGCCGTGCACCCGGTGTCGGTCGTGAGCGGCTCGCGGCTGCACTCCATCGTGGGGACCGACACCATCGACGTCTCGTCGTATCACCACCAGGCCATCGACCGGCTGGGTGGGGATCTCACGGTGACCGGTGTGGCCGCTGATGGGGTGATCGAGGCCGTCGAGCACCGGCGGGCCGATATCCTCGCCGTGCAGTGGCATCCCGAGGACCGGCACGTCACCGCCGGCTCAGATGCCGCCCTGTTCGCCGACCTGGTGGACCGGTCCCGCAAGAGAAAGGAATCGCGATGACCATTCGGGTACGTCGTGAGGACGTCATCCCGAACCCGTCCGAGCCGCCGTCTGCGCGCGCCCACGTGTGCGTGCTTGCCTCGTTGAACTATCCGGACATCGACGAGCACGACGCCGGACTGGTCAGGCGGTTCACCCGCACGGCACTCGCCACACTGGTCTCACTCGGCGCGTCCTTCGAACTGTGGGACACCACGGTGACGCTCGAGAACCCGTCGGCCGCAGCCGATTTCGACGGCCTACTGCTGCTCGGCGGCGGCGATGTCGACGGTTCCTGCTACGGCGTGTGCGAACCCAACCCGAAGTCCTATGGGGTCGATCTGCGTGCCGACCGTGACGCGTTCGCCGCGATCGCCGCGGCCGAGGGCGCGGGCCGTCCCGTCTTCGGGATCTGCCGGGGGTCGCAACTGCTCAACGTCGCCCGCGGCGGGTCGCTCATCGGTGACATCGTCGACTACACACTGCACCACGGCGGGCCGGGAGAACCGGTGTTCCTCGACGAACCGATCGACGTCATGCCCGGTACCCGGCTGGCGTCGATCCTCGGCACCGACCGTGTGATCGGTCGCAACGGGCATCACCAGGCGGTCGACCGTCTCGGCCGTGGCCTGGTCGTCGCGGCCAGGGCGCTCGACGGTATCACCGAGGGCATCGAGGATCCAGACCGCTTCTACCTGGGGGTGCAGTGGCATCCCGAGGACACCGACGGGTCGGAGGCCGACCGGGAGCGGCTGTTCGGCGCGTTCGTGGACGCGGCCGAACAGGCCCGGCAGTCCAGATCGGTCGCGGCGGCGCCCGCGGAGTGATCACCGCGCACGGTCTGACACAGGTCGAGTCCCTCGGCCTGATCTTGGTGGCAGGCGCACAGGGCGCCAACCGGGAGATCACCTGGGCCCATGCCAACGAGTTGCCCGATCCCACACCGTATCTGGAGGGCGGTGAACTCGTCATGACCACCGGCATCAACATCGGTGCCGGGGCGGCCGAACAACGCGACTACGTCGCGAGATTGTCGGCGGCCGGTATCGCGGCGCTCGCCGTCGACACCGGTACCACGTTGCGGGAGGTCCCGGCGGCAGTGTTGGCTGCCGGCGACGAACTGGGGCTGCCGGTGCTGGAGGTGCCCGCCTCCACACCGTTCATCGCGATCGCGCGCGTCGTGATCGACGCGGTCAAGGCCGACGAACTGCGCACCGTACAGCGCGTGGTCGACCAGCAGCAGGTGCTGGTGCGGGCCACCTTGCGCGGCGGCATCCCCGCGGTCGTGAACGCGCTCGCCGAATGCCTGTCCGCGGCCGTCGTGGTCGCCGACATCGAGGGCCGCATCCTGGCGACCCGCGGTGGGGCCGACCAGCAACTGATCGAGGTGCTGGAGTCGGCCCGGAGCGCCGGTGCCCGGGCGCAGGTGGGCGTGATCGCCGACGAAGAAGGATTCGTCACCGTGCAGAGCCTGCGGGCGGCACAGCCCGTGCGCGGGCACCTCGCGGTACGGACCGAGCAGCCGATGTCGAATTCACAGCGACTGCTGGTGGCGCATGCCGTATCGCTCATCTCGATCGAACTGGAGAAGCCGGCGCGGGTGGTCGACGCCGAGGAACGGCTGCGGTCGGCCGTGACCCGGGATATGTTGGGCGGCACCGGCATCACCGATTCCGCGGTGTTGCGCTATCTGGGATTCCAACCCGACGACGAGGTTGTCGTGCTCCTGCTCACGGGTTTCGCGCCGCTGCTGACGGCCCAGGACGATCTCGGCCAGCGCCTCAGCCCGGCCGGGTCGTATCTCATGGCGAGCACCGGTGACGAGCTCGCGATCATCGTGCATGCCGCCCGCCGCAGGCGCGTCTACGCGGCGGTCGAAGAGTTCGGCCGGGTCACCGGGCGCACGGTCAACGGCGGCAGCAGTCGTCCGGTGCGCCTGGCGGACGCGGTCATCGGCGCCGAACAGGCCCGTATCGCAGCACATTCGAACTCCCGACGGGGCATCACCGAGTTCACCGACGTCACGGTGTTCGGCACGCTGCTGGGCGGACGCAGTACCGCCGAGCTGCGCGTGCTCGCCCAGCCCCTCGAACCGCTACTGACCGGCGGGGACGAGCTGATCGACGCACTGACGGCGTTCCTGCGTCACAACGGTCAGCTCGAGGCGGCCGCGAGCGAGCTCCGGATCCACCGGCACACCATGCGAAACCGTATGCGCCGCATCGGCGAGTTGCTCTCCGACGATCTCGGCACCGCCGACACCCGGGCGCAGCTGTGGCTCGCGATCCGGGCGTGGCAGTTGCTGGTGAGCCGCGAACGGCCCGACATCAATTGAGCGGCGGCGGGCTGTTGCGGTAGGTGACCGGGGTGGCCGACAGCGAGATCGGGTTGGCGACCTGTGGCGTGGGACCATCGGGCATCTGCACCACGGCCTCGATACCGAGTTCCCGAGCGAACGCGAACGCCTCCGACAGATCGTTGATGGGGCCCGCGGGCACCCCGACGGCGGTCAGCGCGCGGTACCAGTGATCGGCGCCGTGCGCTTTGAGTGCCGTCTCGATCAGGGGACACAACACATCCCGGTTGGCCACACGCTGTGGGTTCGTCGCGAACCGCGGATCGTCGGCCAGTTCGGGGCTTCCGATCACCGCGCCGAACGCACGGAACTGCTTGTCGTTGCCCACTGCTACTGCGATCGGCCGGTCAGCGGTGTCGAAGGTCTGGTACGGCGCGATGCTCGGGTGCCTGTTGCCCATGATGCCCGGCACCACACCGGCGCCGAGATAACCCGACGCCTGGTTCACCATCGATGACAGCAGCACGGAGAACAAGTTGGTGTCGACCCGCTGGCCCTCACCCGTGCGGTCCCGGTGGGCCAGCGCGACGAGGATACCGCTCAGCGCGTGCATCCCGGCGAGGACATCCACAAGCGCAACACCGGCTTTCGTGGGATCACCCGGTTCGGTGCCGGTGACGCTCATCAATCCGCCGACGGCCTGGACCAGCAGGTCGTAACCCGGCAGGGCGGCCCCACCGCCGTGGCCGAAGCCGGTGATCGAGCAGTAGATCACGTCGGCGCGGATCTCCCGGGCGTCGTCGTAGCCGAGGCCGAGTTTCTCCATGGTGCCCGGCCGGAAGTTCTCGACCACGATGTCGGCGCGACGGATCAACTCACGTGCCTGCTCGCGGCCCTGCGGACTACCCAGATCCATTGCCACCGAGCGTTTGTTGCGGTTGACCGAGTTGAAATACGTTGCCACGCCCATTGAGTCGTACGGCGGGCCCCAGTGCCTGGTGTCGTCCCCGGTGCCGGGCCGTTCGACCTTGATGACCTCGGCGCCGAAGTCGGCGAGCATCATCGTCGCGTACGGTCCGGCCAGGACGCGGCTGAAGTCTGCGACGACGATTCCCTCGAGTGCGGCTCTGCTCATGCGCCCGGCCGCCCGCCACGCAGGTACACGGTGGTGGTGTGGGTGAAGAAGTCGCGGGCCGCCGCTCCCTGTTCCTTGGGCCCGAGTCCGCTCTTCTTGTCCCCGCCGAACGGTACGTGCGGGTCAGCACCCGCCGATTCGGAGTTGATGTGCAGCACACCGACGTCGATCTGCTCCATCGCCTGCAGCACCCGCGTCACGTCCTGCGTGAAAATCGCTGCCGACAGTCCGAATTCGCTGTCGTTGGCCAGTTCGAACGCGGTGTCGGCATCCGCCGCCCGCCGGACGGCCAGCACCGGGCCGAACAGTTCCTCGCTCCACACCTTGGCCGGCGATCCGTCGAGTTCCAGCACGGTCGGAGCGATGAAATATCCGTCGGCGAGCGGTCCGTCGGTGTAGGGCCGGCCGCCGACCAGCACCGTGGCGCCCTGCGCGACCGCCGTGTCGATCCCGGCGGTGATCGAGGCGCGCGCGGCATCGGTGATCACGGGGCCCATCTCGGTCGCATCGTCGGCGGGGTCACCGACCCGCAGCGCGCGGGCGCGTTCGACCAGTGCCTGCGTGAACTTGTCGGCGATTTTCTCGGTGACGATCAAACGCGATGTGGCCGTGCACTTCTGCCCGGTCGACCGGAACGCGCCAAGCATCACCTGTTCGACGGCCACGTCGAGGTCGGCGTCATCGAGCACCACAGCCGCGTTCTTGCCGCCCATCTCGGCCTGCATCGGCATACCGCGCGCCGCGGCCACGGCCGCAAGCTGACGACCCACCGTCGTCGACCCGGTGAAGGTCAGTCCGTCGACACGGGGATGGTCGACGATTGCGCTGCCGGTCTCGGCGTCGCCGATCACCAGGTTGAGTACGCCCGCGGGCAGGCCCGCCTCGGTGAGTGCCTGTGCCAGGCGGATCGCCAGCACCGGAACGGTGCTGGCGGGTTTCCACACCACGGTGTTGCCGTACACCAGCGCGGGCGCGATCTTCCACGCGGGGATCGCGATGGGGAAGTTGAACGGCGTGATGACACCGACCACCCCGAGCGGTTTGCGGGTCACCAGGATCTGCTCGCCCGCCCGCGGCGAGGAGAAGATCTCCCCGGCCTGCCGGTCGCCCTCGTTGCCGTAGTACCGCAGGATCTGGGCGGCGCGCCGGACCTCGCCGATGCCCTCGGCCTTGGTCTTGCCTTCCTCGGTGGCCAGTTCCAGACCCCAGGTCTCGGCGTTGCGTTCGACGATCTGCGCGGTCGCCAGCAAGATCGCGCCGCGCTGGTGCATCGGCGTCTCCGCCCACTTGCGGAAGGCCTCGGCGGCGGCGACGACGGCGGCATCGACCTGGGTGGTGGTCGCGTTGTGGCCTTGGGCCACCACATTGCTCGGCCGGGTCGGATTGACGCTGACGACGGCGTCGCCTGCACCGGCCACCCATTCACCGGCGAGGAGGTGGTTGATGGTGACCGGGGTCATGAGCGGAACGCCGCCTGCCCGGTGAGCGCCTTGCCGATGGACAGCAGGTGCATCTCGGAGGTGCCCTCGTAGGTGAGCACCGACTCGAGGTTGTTGGCGTGGCGCAGCGGCGAGTACTCGAGGGTGATTCCGCTGCCGCCCAAGAGGGTTCGACATTCCCGCGCGATCGCGATGGCCTCGCGAACGTTGTTGAGCTTGCCCAGGCTGATCTGCTCCGGGCGCACGCCCTCGGCATCCTTGATGCGCCCGAGGTGGATCGCCAGCAGCATGCCCTTGCCGAGTTCGAGGGTCATGTTGGCCAGCTTCTCCTGCGTCAGTTGGTAGTGCGACAGCGGCTTGTCGAACACCTCGCGCGACTGGGTGTAGGCGATCGCCGTCTCCAAGCTGTCGCGCGCGGCACCCAGTGCGCCGAACACGATGCCGAACCGGGCCTCGTTGAGGCACGACAGCGGGGCGGACAGACCCTCGGCCAGCGGCAGCTGGGCAGATGCGGGCAGGCGGACGTTGTCGAGCACCAGTTCTGAGGTCACCGACGCGCGCAGCGAGAGTTTGCGGTGGATCTCGTTGGCGGTGAATCCCGGTGTGTCGGTGGGGACCAGGAAGCCCTTGATTCCCCCGCTGCCGTCATCGGTCTGTGCCCACACCGTCGCGACGTCGGCCAGGTTGCCGTTGGTGATCCACATCTTGGTGCCATTGAGCACCCAGTCGCTGCCGTCGCGGCGGGCGCGGGTGCGCATACCGGCGGGATTCGAGCCGAAGTCGGGTTCGGTCAGGCCGAAGCACCCGATCGCGTCACCGGCGGCCAGGCGGGGCAGCCACTCGTTCTTCTGCTCTTCCGAGCCGTAGCGGTAGATCGAGAACATCGACAGCGAGCCCTGCACCGAGACGAAGCTGCGGAAGCCGCTGTCGCCGGCCTCGAGCTCCATGCAGGCCAGGCCGTAGCTGACGGCGTTGGTGCCCGCGCAGCCGTAGCCCTGCAGGTGCATGCCGAGCACGCCGAGATTGCCGAACTCCTTGGCCAGTTCGCGCGGCAGGGTGGCCGATTCGAACCAGCTTTCGACGTTGGGCTTCAGACGCACGTCGACGAACTGCCGCACGGTGGCGGCGATGTCGCGCTCATCCTGATCGAGGAGGCGATCGGTGTCGAACAGTTCCAGCGGCGCGTAGGTGGCCTTCTTGGCCGAGGGTGCGGTGAGGGTCATGTTGAGCTCCTGGGTTTCGTGGTGATCAGAGGGCGGCGAAGCCGTCGCGGACGACGCCGAACGCCTCGGTGAGCAGTTCGTCGGAGATGCTCAGCGGCGGCAGGAAACGCAGGACGTTGCCGAAAGTCCCTGCCGTCAAGATCAATACGCCGTTGTCATGGCAGTGCTTGGCGAGCGTGGCGACCGCTTCCCTGTTGGGGTCGCGGGTGCCGGGTTCGATCAGTTCGACGGCGATCATGGCGCCGCGGCCACGGATCTCACCGACGATGTCGGTGGTGGCGGCGATGCTGCGCAGTTCCCGCTCGATCACCTCCCCGATGGCGCGGGCGCGCTCGACCAGCCCGCCGTTCTCGATCTCCTCGAACACGCCGAGCGCCGCGGCACACGCCACGGGGTTGCCCGCGTACGTGCCGCCGATGCCGCCCGCGTGCGCGGCGTCCATGATGTCGGCCCGGCCCGTGACCGCGGCCAACGGCAGGCCGCCGCCGAGGCCCTTGGCCGTGGTGATCAGGTCGGGCACCAGGCCCTCGTGCTCGCTGGCGAACCACGCGCCGGTGCGCGCGATGCCGCTCTGCACCTCGTCGGCGATGAAGACGATGCCGCGCTCACGGCAGAACTCGGCCACCGCGGGCAGGAAACCCTCGGCCGGGACGATGAAGCCGCCCTCGCCCTGGATCGGTTCGACGATGACGCACGCCACCTGATCGGCGCCGATCTGAGCGTCGACGAGTTGGGTGAACATGCCGAACGCCTCGGCGGCGCAGTTCTCCGGTCCCGATGGCCACCGGTAGGGGTAGGCCATGGGGGCGCGGTACACCTCGGGGGCGAACGGACCGAAGCCGTGCTTGTAGGGCTGGTTCTTGGCCGTCATGGTCATCGTGAGCAGCGAGCGGCCGTGGAAGGCGTGGTCGAACACCACGACTGCGTCGCGACCGGTGTGGGCGCGGGCGTACTTGACGGCGTTCTCCACGGCCTCGGCGCCCGTGCTGAACAGTGCCGTGCGCTTCTCATGGTCACCGGGGGTGAGCGCGTTGAGACGCTCGGCCACCTCGATGTACGGCTCGTAGGGAGCGGCCAGGAAGCATGTGTGGGTGTACTGCGCGAGTTGGTGGGACGCCCGGGTGACCACGGCCGGCGCCGAGTTGCCGACGGTCGTCACCGCGATGCCGCTGCCCAGATCGATGAACGAATTGCCGTCGACGTCGACGACGACTCCGCCGCCCGCGGCCGCGACGTAGATGCCCGCGGAGCTGGCGAGGCCGGCCGGGAGCGCGGCGTTGCGACGTTCGGCCAGGTCACGCGACCGCGGGCCGGGGATTTCGGTCAATATCCGGCGGGCCTGTCGCAAGTCGGGGCCGCCCGTCAACGTGGCTGTCATGATGCGAAGCCTATGGAGGCGCGGCGCGGTACACGCAGCGCCGCGATGGACAAGAGAGTGGTCTGAAATGTACACCGCGTCCGTGACGAAGGGAGGGGCCCTCGGTGCGCTCCGATAACTTTTCCCTCGGACTTGGTAAGACGGGGCCGCGGTGTCGACACGAACCATTCGAGAGGGTGCCTCGTTAGTTCGACGACGATGATCGGAGGGGCCAGGGGTGGACGCCGAGTCGCGTGAGTGGCTGCGGCTTCTCGACGCCGGCGCAGGTCCTGCCGAACGCAGGGCCGCGACCGCGCGCCTGCACGAGAAGTTGCTGCGGGTGGCTCGGCGTGAGGTGCGTCGGCGCCACACCGCCATCACCGGCGCCGAACTCGACGACATCGCGCAGCAGGCGGCGTCGGACGCGACACTGTCGATCCTCGGGAAGCTCGACAGCTTCCGCGGGGAGAGCCGCTTCACCACATGGGCCTACAAGTTCGTGATCCTCGAGGTTGCGAACAAGATCGGCCGCCACTTCTGGCGCGACCCTCCCGTCGCGCTCGACACCGAGGACTGGAACCGGCTGCCGGAACGTTTCGGCATCGACCCGAGTGCTCATGCCGAAGCCGCCGAACTGTCCACGGCCATCCGGCACGCGGTCGAGGCCACCCTCACCGACCGGCAGCGGCAGATGTTCGTCGCCATCGTCGTGCAGGGCATACCCCTGGACGCGCTCGTCGACAAGCTTGGCGTGAGCCGGAACGCGGTCTACAAGACGATTTTCGACGCGCGACGTAAGATCCGCGAATTTCTCGTCACCAACGAGTATCTGACCAACCACGTGGCATTGGAACGACCGTGACCGGATGGATCCGAATTCAGCGGTTTCTCACGACCGATCCGCGCGACGTCGGTTGCGACGAGGCGATGGAGGTTCTGCACATCTACGCCGACCTGCCGGCCGGCGTACGAGTCCAGCGGTATCCGGGTGTCGCTGCGCACCTGTGTGCCTGTGGACCGTGCGCCGAGGACTTCGACGGGCTGCTGGCCGCCATCGCTGCGGAGGACGACCAGTCGAAGGAGCCTGATTGATGACCATCACCACCGCGGATCGTGTGATCGCCGATCGCATCACCACGACGGGGCAGGTGATCTGTCGGTACGGCCTGGTGGTCGTGCTCGCATGGATCGGTGTGGGCAAGTACGTGAAGATGGAAAGCCGCGTGCTGATCGAGCACAGCCCGCTGATGAGCTGGCTGTACGACTTCCTCAGCGTGACCACGGTGGCGTACTGCCTGGGAACCGCGGAGATCGTCGCCGCCATTCTCATTGCGGCGCGTCCGTTTTCGGTGCGCGCGACGGTGATCGGCAGTGCGATGGCGACGGTGTTGTTCCTCGGCACGCTGAGCTTCCTGTTCACCACCCCCGGTGTCGTCGCCACCCACGCGGGTCCGATCCCGGTGCTGTCCGGTATGCCCGGCCAGTTCCTGCTCAAAGACCTTGTGCTGATCGGGGTCTCGGTGTGGAGCCTGGGTGAGGCGTTACGCGCCCGCGCGGAGTGATCGCCGCGCTCTGACGGGGCGCCGGGGCCACCACCCGCGATGCCACCGGCTCCCACACCGCGGCACCCGCGGCGTCGGTGACGACGCGGCCGAACGGTTGGTCGCCGAAATGGAAGGCGAATCCCACGGTGTCGGGCCTGCGGAGTTCTGCCAGGAGGCGACGGCGGGCGCGGACGACGCTGTCGACATCCGTGTCGACCGCCGACAACCAGTCGAGATGCGACAGCTGCGCTGCCGTGTGGAACGCGTCGCCGAACACGACGAGTCGGCGGCCCGCGGCCGAGGTGAGGACGTACGACGTGTGGCCGGGCGTATGGCCGCCCGTGACCACCGCTCGCATACCGGGCACGACCTGATCACCGTCGTCGACCAGAACGACGTTCCGGCCGCCGCGGGCCATCTGCGTGATTGCGTGCCACGGCGCGATCGGATCGTCGCCGCGTTCGACGGTGGTGTACTGCGCGAGTTCCGCGGCGGCCACCACGTAGCGCGCGTTGGGGAACGTCTTGTCCCCGTCGGCGAAAGCCCAACCGGCGTGGTCGAAATGCAGATGCGTGAATGCCACGACGTCGATGTCGTCGGGTCGCACGCCGAGTGCGCCGAGCACGTCGATCAGCGAGCCGCAGTCGACGCCACCGAACGAGAGCTGCTCGGTCATGTCTCCGACGCCCGTGTCGATCAGCACCATGGTGCCGCCGAGCTCGACCAGCAACCCGCCGGCGCTCATCGTCAGATTCCCGTCGGCCGTGCACAACTGCGTCCAGGCGTCAGCGGGGATCGCGGGAAAGAACACCTCCGGACGGAGTGCGATCACCCCGTCCACGGCGTAGGTGGCGGTCAGGTCGTCGATCGTCAGACTTCGCACGGCCGCGGGGTCGGCGGCACGGCCGACCGTGTGTTGCTGCGGTGTGGGCATGGTTTCCTCCTGCGGATGCGTTCCCTATCTACAGAAACGCACTGACCGGGAGTAATTTGCATGCGGTAGTCGATATGCAGGTATGTCGATCGTCGTATGCCAGGGGGCGGGATGTCCACTCTGCTGCAGCTGAGGGCGTTCGTGGCGGTCGTGGACGCGGGCAGCTTCACGTCGGCGAGCCGCCAGCTCGGACTCTCACAGCCTGCCGTGAGCCGCGCGGTCGCCGCGCTCGAGAAGGAGCTGGCGCTGCCGTTGCTGGTCCGCGACCGCGGCGGGGTGTCGCTGACCGAGGGCGGTGAGATGGCGTTGGTACACGCCCGCGAGGCCGTCCGGCACCTCACCGCTATGCGCAAAGAGGTTGCGGCACTCGCCGGGTCACTGAGCGGAAACCTGACCTTGGCGAGCCTGCCGAGCGTGACCGGGACGCTCGTCGCCCCGCATGTGCGGGAGTTCGAAGAGCGCCATCCGGCGGTCACCGTCAGGCTTCTCGAAGGCAGCGAGGAGGAGGTACGGGACTGGCTCGACCAGGGTGCCGCCGAGGCCGGTGTGGTGAGCCTGCCGGTCAACGGCCTCGAATCCGCGGTGCTGGGTGAGCAGGACATGGTCGCCGTGGTGCCCGCCGACAGCAGGTTCGCCGGATGGGCCGAGGTCGACTACGTCGAGCTCGCCAAAGAGCCGTTCATCCGGTCGACCGGCGGATGCGCCGACACCTTCATGCCCGTCGCGCAGAGCGTGGGGGTGGACCTCGACATCGCCTTCGAAGCACGGGGACTGTCGGCCGTGCTGGAGATGGTGCGGGCCGGATTGGGCGTGAGCATCCTGCCGAGCGCCGGCCTGCCGGACCTGCCGGATGGGGTGGTCACCAGGCCGCTGACACCGACGACGGTCCGCAACCTGGGCGTGGCCGTCTCGGCGAGCGCCTCGGGCCCTGCCCGCGCGTTCCTGCAGCAGATCGCAGAACTCGGACTGTGAGGACTCCCGGGTCCAGATCCACCCCCGTCGGTCTGCGTGGTTCCCGACAACGTGGTCAGGGCCGGCTGGCGTGCCCGTCCCCGTGGTCGATGAAGGTGTCGATACCGTGCTGCCAACGACTGAACCGGATTCGATCGCAAGACTTCCGGATCAGCACCAGCATCGTCAGCGTGACACCGGCCAAACCGAACAGGGTGAGCGCCGAAACCGTGATCGCGTCGGCGGCAGCACCTGACGCCGGCGGCGATGCGGGAACCCACGCGCCTGACTCGTCGACCCAGATCGGCACGGCGTCGCCGACTTCGGCGGTCGGTGAGGCGGGTACCACGCCGGAGTGATCGGTGCCGTCGACCTGCCACCGTGCGGTCACGGTACGGGTGTTGGCGATCGCGTCACCGGGGTCGGTGGAGATGTCGGTGACGGTTGCTTCCACGGCGGTGCGGCTGGCGGCCATTTCGGCATTGTGTTGGCTGCGGGCATCGTGGACGGCGGTGCCGATGGCCCCGACGACCGGTACGGCGACGATCGCCACGACCATGACCACGGCGAGGAGCACGGCTTCGACGCGATCGATGGTCCGTACGAGAGGATCACGACCCCGCAGACGTATCAGAACCGGCCACCGCGGGATGCCGAGGGTGAAGGTTGTGGTCTCTGAGTCGTCGACCGGCCCCCAGGTGATTCTTCCCGCGTGGCCGGCGCCATGGCGGCGCACGGTTCCCTCCCTTCCTTGGTCGTCACTTTCCATGGTGGCTCCTCAGCAAAGACAATGCTTGGACCACGCCGACAACGCAGCAGCGCAAGTTTGTCGAGTTGGCACAGGTCGACCGTGGATACCCGCAGCGGGGCCGAACGGAACATCGGGGGTCCGGTACCTCATCGCCAATTCCTTTCGAACGACAGCCGCCGTACTAAGAGAGTGCGCGGTACCCCTGCTATCTGCCCAATGAATTCCTAGTATTGGCGGTATGCGTCAAACGCATATCGCTGGTGTTGATCTGAATTTGCTCCCGGCACTGTTCGTACTGCTGGAAGAACGCCAGGTGTCACGTGCCGCGACACGCGTCGGCCTGAGTCAGCCCGCGATGAGCCGCGCGCTGCAGCGGCTGCGTCGGATCTTCGACGACGCGTTGCTGGTTCCCGGCCGCGACGGTTACACACTGACACCACGGGCCGAGCGGCTACGGACACGGCTGGCCGGGGTGATGCCGGAACTCGATGCGCTGTTCGGGCCGGAACACTTCGAGCCGGGCACCGCGACCGGCTCGTACCGCCTGGCGCTGAGCGACTACTCGGTCGCGCTTTTCGGCGCAGACCTGGCGCGCACGATCCATCAGCGCTCGCCCGGTTCGTCGGTCGTCTACCAGCAACTCGGCGACGAGGCCTTTGCCGAGTTGAACGCCGGCGGCATCGATCTGCTGGTCCTCGGCAGGCCGGCGCCGTCACACCTCGCCTACCGTGAACTGTTCACCGATCACTTCGTGTGCGCGGTCTCGCACGGTCATCCGCTGGCCGACCGCGGGCAGTTGTCCATCGACGACTATCTGAAGTACCCCCACATCCGTATCGAGATCGAGCAGGGCACCACCCACCTCATCGAGGACGCGCTACCCGGCCCGCGGAAAGTGGCCATCTCCACGCCCTTCTACACCTTCGCGGTGGACATGCTCTCGGGCACCGACCTGGTGGTGACCTTCCCTGCCCGCCTCGTCGCCAAGCTCACCAATCCGTCCGGGGTGCGGATCGTGGACGCGCCCGAGAGTTTTCCCGAGCTACCGTTCTATGCCGTGTGGCATCCCCGGTTGGACCACGACGCGAGCCATCGGTGGCTGCGCAGCATGCTGTACCAGCTCACCGCCTGACCGCCGTCACACCGGAGCGACGCGCCCCTGCCACGGCATCGCCTCTTCGAGCTGCGCCGCGAGAGAGATCAGCAGCGATTCACCTTCCAACGGGCCGACGAACTGGACCCCCAGCGGCAGACCGTCGGCCGTCCAGTGCAGCGGCAGCGTGATCGCGGGCCGCCCCGTGATGTTCGCCAGTTGCGTGTAGGGCACCCAGGCCAGGTTTCTGTCGACGGTGTCGTCGAGCATCTTTGTGAACCGCAGCAGACCCGCGGACCGGGTCTTGAGCAGCACGTCGGACCCGCGCTTGAGCAACTCGGGCAGGTCGAACTCGCCGATCCGCGGTGGGGGCGTGGCCAGCGTCGGCGTCATCAGCAGGTCGTAGGACTCGAAGAACGTGGTGAGCCGACGCGTGTGGTCGTGGCGGCGCTGCACGGCGTCGAGGTACGCGACGCTGCCGGTCGCGCGGCCGATGGCGGCCAGGATGAGCGTGTCGCGCTCGAACCCGTCGTCGCGCGCACCCGAGATCCGCTTGGCCTCGTCGAGTTCCCATGCGATGTGGACGAACCAGGAGCGCAAGAACTCGCGCGCCAGGGCCGCATCGTCGAACGGCGCCTGGGGAAGCTCCTCGACGTGGTGACCGAGATCGGTGAGCGTCTTCATGGTCGATTCGACCGCCGCATACGCCTCGCGGTGCGGGTTCGGGTTGATGGCGGCAGGCACGCGCATCCCGACCCGCAGCTTGCCCGGCTCCGCACCCACCGCCGATGCGAATGACGCGTCGGGCAGTTTCGGCGCGTACGGCCCGCCCGGCTCGCCTCCGCCGATCACGTCGAGCATCGCCGCGGTGTCGCGCACCGTGCGGGAGACCACGCCCTGTACGGCCGACCCGTGCAGCGATTCCGCCGACGCCGGTCCCATCGGCGTCAACCCGCGCCCCGGTTTCAGGCCCACGAGACCGCAGCACGCCGCCGGGATCCGGATCGACCCGCCGCCGTCGTTGGCGCCCGCGCACGGCACGATGCCCGCGGCGACCGCGGCCGCCGACCCGCCCGATGACCCGCCGGGCGTGCGGGCCAGATCCCACGGATTACGGGTCGGGCCCCACGCCTGCGGCTCGGTGATGCCTTTCGCCCCGAACTCCGGCGTGTTGGTCTTGCCGAAGATCACCAGACCCGCGTCGATCCAGCGCTGCACGACCGTCGCGTGCTCGGTGGCCCGCACCGACTTCAGCGCACGGGAACCGCGCGACGTGGGCAGGCCGGCGTAGTCCTGGCCGAGATCCTTGATCAGGAACGGGACCCCGCTGAAGGGGCCGTCAGCCGCGTCGGCCGGCGCGGCGGGAACGTCGCGCACGATCGCGTTGATCCTCGGGTTGACCGCGGCGGCACGCTCGGTGGCCACCTCGAGCAACTCGGCGGCCGTCACCTCCTTGTCGGCAACGAGCTTGGCCAGTCCCGTGGCGTCGAATGTGCGGTACTCGTCGAAATTCACCGTTCGACCGTAGATGCCGGTGACCTGTTTCGGGCGCGGCCCGCGATCAGGTGAACACCGACAACGCCAGACCCGCCCAGTCCTCGGCACGAGGCCGGCGGTGTCGCCATATCTGCGCGATGCGGCTGACCGCCGGGTGCCCGCCGGCGGCGACGGCCACCTGTCCGCGGGTTCTCGGCCCGCCGTGTGCCCCACCGCGGGCGGGGTGTCCTGCTGCCGCGAACCAGTGATGACGCTCGCTCGCGGCCACCCGAAGCTCCGATTCCACCAGCCACGACCGCTCGATGCCTGCCACATCGGACAACCAGCGGGCGTCGGCGGCGCCCGGACCGACGATCACGGCCGCGGTGCCCTCGTGGAACACCGTCGCGTCGACGCCGCGGGTCGCGGCCAGGCCGACGAGATCGATGCGACGGTCGTCGTGGATCGTCTCCTGGTCGTGGTCCGATGTGACCAACAGCAGCAGGTCGTCCCAGTGCGGCCGCAGCGCGTTCACCAGCGAGGCCAGCGCCGTGTCAGAAGTGCGGTACGACGCCGCCGCGGCTTCGCTGTCCGGTCCGTGTAGATGGGACGCCGTGTCGGGGCCGTTGAGGTGCACCACGAGCAGGTCCGGACGGCGTTCGACGGCGGCAAGGGCGTGGGGCAGTACCTCGGCATCGACGGCGTAACCGAACTCGTCGCGTACCGTGCCGTTCGGTAGGACCCCTTCCGGTGGCCAGTGCCGCCCCGCGGTTCGCGCCCGGCCCACGTCGATCAGGTACTGGTCGCCGACCACGAACTCCGTGTCGCGGTTGCCCGTACGTTCGAAAATCGTGCGGGGCGACGCGGTAGCGGCCAGTTCGTGTCCGAACAGCGGGTTGGCGAACACCCGGTGCTGAGCCGGCGAGCTGCCGGTCACCAGAGTCAGGATGTTGGGATAGGTCGCCGAGCACAACACGGCCTCCGAGCCGTCGGGCCGCCAGGCACCCGAGGTGGCAAGGGAATACAGCGTCGGCATCGTGCCGGGCCGCACTTGTCGCGCGCCCACACCGTCGAGGATGACGAGAACCACCATCGGCCCGGTCACGAGGCGAACACCCGAACCTTCTCCGGTGCGACGAGCACGCAGACACGTTGTCCCGGTGAGAAATTCGCCGCCGAGCGGGAGGGCAGATCGACATGCACCGTCTGGTCCGCGGACTCGCCCGCGACCGTGACGTACACCCGGCTCGTGGCGCCGAGGAACACCACCACGTCGACTGTTCCCGTCACGCCCTGCTGCGCGGTGAGCCGGACGTCTTCGGGACGGAACACCGCAAGGGCCTTGCCGTTCGCACCGTCTGGGGCCGGTACCGCGAAGGCCGTGCCCCAACGGACGATCCGGTCGGCATCGACCGGCAACTCCAGCGCGTTGCGGGAACCGACGAACGTTGCCGCGAACCTCGAGGCGGGTCGCTCGTAGATCTCGGCGGGCGCAGCCACTTCCAGGATGCGACCCCGATCCATGACCGCGACGCGGTCGGCGACCGCCATCGCCTCGGACTGATCGTGCGTGACGAAAACCGCTGTGGTGCCGACCCGGTGCTGGATGCGCCGGATCTCGTCGCGCAGGTCGTTGCGGATCGCGGCGTCGAGTGCGGCAAGCGGTTCGTCGAGCAGCAGGACGTCGGGTTCTGGAGCGAGTGCGCGCGCGAGCGCCACCCGTTGTTGTTGACCACCGGAAAGCTGGTTGGGGTAACGGTCCGCGAGTGACGTCATGCCGATCAGCTCGAGCAGTTCGGCGACCCGTCGGCAACGCTGTGCGCGCCGCTGCTTCCTGATGATGAGGGGAAACGAGATGTTGTCCGCGACAGTCATGTTGGGAAAAAGCGCGTAGTGCTGGAACACCATGCCGATCGGGCGCAACCGGGCAGGCACCATGGTGACGTCGCGGTCACCGATCCGGATGGCTCCGCGGTCGAGCGGGTTGAGGCCCGCGATGGCCCGCAGCAGCGATGTCTTGCCGCAGCCCGACGGCCCGAGAAGTGCGACCATCTGCCCGGGGTCGATCTGCAATGAGATGTTGTCGAGCGCGATGGTGGACCCGTAGGCCTTTGTGGCCGAGTCGATCTGAACTGCACTGGGCACGCTGACTCCTATCGTGTGTTGCCGATGGCGGGGAGCAGGCGCAGGGGTTGGCCCCTGCCGGTCCGCGCGATGAGCACCGAGACGACGAACATGAGCAAGAAGGTGAAGATCGCCATGACGGCGACGCCGTTGGGGTTTCCTCGGGTGTCCTGCAGTGCGGCGACCTGCCAGACCGGCAACGTCTCGAAGGAACTGCCGGTGATGACGCGCGCGATCGAGTACTCGCCGAAGGACGTCGCGAAGGTCAGGATCGCTCCGGTGAGGATGCCGGTGCGGATGTTCGGGATGACGACACGGAAAAGCGTCGACAGCGGTGAGGCGCCGGAGGTCTCGGCCGCCTCGGACAACTGCCGTACCCCTGCCGCGCTCATGGCGCCGTCCACCGGCCACAGGAAGAATGGGAATGCCAGCGCGACGTGTCCGAGTACGACCAGAAGCGGGCTCGATTCCCACGGTTGGGTGAACTCGCTGGCACCCGCGAGGCGTTTGATGCCGTACGCCAGCACCACGAACGGCAGGGCGAACGGCAGCAGTGCGCACAGTTGCATCACCGTGCGGATGCGCGGGTTGCGGATGTGACCCCAGTAGAGGGCGGGCAGCACGACGACCGCCACCACCACGACGGTGACGGCCGCCAGCCAGCCCGACCGCAGCAGTGCCGAGACCACCCGTGGTTCGCTGAACGTGTTCAGCCACCATGCGAGGGTGTAGCCGTCCGGCAACGCCCTCCCGCGCCACACCGTGGCCAGCGAGTAGAGCAGGGTCGCGGCGACCGGCAGCGCGAGGAACGCGGCCCAGAGGCCGAGGAGTACCCAGCGTGGCGCGTCGAGCCGTCTCATCGCAGGTTCTCCAAGCGTGCCAGCATCCGGGCGGCGATGAGGCGATAGAGCACGAGCGCCACCGCCGACATGGCCATCAGGAAGACCGCGAGCGCCGCGGCCCGCTCGAAGCGGTTCGTCCCGCCCGTTGCCGAGAACAGGAAGTTTCCCAGCCGGGTGGTGATCAACGACGTCGCCGTCGTCTCGCCGAGAAGCGCGTAGGGGACCGAGAACTGACCGAGTGACCAGGCGAAGGTCAGGACCCAGCCCGAGATCAGGAACGGGCACAACACCGGGAGACCGACGCGACGCCAGTAGTGCCACCGGGTCCCGCCCGCGGCCTGCACCGCATCCCACCACTCGGTACGCAGCACCGACATGGCAGGCAGCACCAACAACACATAGAGCGGCAGGATGAAGTACATGTAGGTGACGACCAGACCCCAGAACGAGTACAGGTCGAACCCCAACGCGTACCCGAACCAGTCCTGCAGGAGGAGCCGAACGAAACCGACTGCGCCCAAGGTCGAAACCACCGCGATCGCCAGAGATGCGCCGCCGAAGTTCGCGGCCACATTGAGCAATGCCTGTGCGGCCGTGCGTCCGCGGCGGGCGAGTCCGGAAACCAGGTGGGCGAGCACCGATCCCACGGCGAGGCACAGCGTCGCCACGACCGCCGACAACCCGAGGGAGCGCACCATGGCTGCGCGGGTGATCTGCTGGGCGAAGATGTCCTGCCACGGTTGCAGTGTCCAGCCACCGTCCGGACCGCTGAAGCTGGTTCGGATCAGCCAGAGCCCCGCGCCGGCAAGCACTCCGCCCGCGGTGACGAGGAACGGCACCGCGGGACCCCACTGCGTGACGATGCGGCGAAGCGCCCCGAGGGTGCGTCGGGAACCCGCGGTCGGGAGGCCCTGCCCCACCGAGACGTCGTCGGTGGGGCCGGCCACCTCACGGCTGATGGTGGTCATCCGCCCGCGGTGAGGACGTCGTTCTCCCAGCGATCGGCGACCACCGAGGGATCCGGCCACGAATCATCGGGATATTGGATGACGTTGGCGTACTGGGCCTCGGGCAGCCAGTTGGCCTTCAGCTCGGCGGGCACGTCGAGCTTGCCCAGCGTGTACAGCACCGGGCGGGCACCCACCTTCGCGAAGGTCAGCTGTCCTTCCTTCGAAAGTGTGTGATCGAGAACGAGTTTGGCGAGGTCGGGATCCTCGGTCTTCTTGTTGCACATGGTCGCCGATGGCTGCCACACCCCGCCTTCGGCGGGGATGACGTTCTCGGTGTGGATGCCTTTGTCCTTGACGAGGTCGGCGGCCTGGATGTTGACGAAGTCGTACGCGAGCCGGATCGGCGTCTCGCCACGTTCGAACGAGGCCGCCGAGAATTCGGCCTCGTTGCGCTGACCGAGTTTGTAGAACTCGGCCCAGTAATCCATGGCGGCGTCGAGGTCGAACTGTCCCTTGTTCTTGGACAGCGCGGCCGCGGTGGAGAAGACCGTCGCCTGGCCGGTTCCCGAGGTGACCGGGTTGGAGATCGAGACCTTGCCTTTGTATTCCGGTTTGAGGAGGTCGGCGAACGACTTCGGTGGGTTCGGGATCACGTCGGTGTTGGTCATTATCGAGATGACGCCCACCGCGGTGGCAACCCATCCACCGTCGGCGGCCTTGTAGGCGGCGGGCAGATCGGCCGCGGCCGCCGGTGTGTAGTTGAGCAGCACGCCTTCGGCCTCGGCGACCTGACCGAATGCGATACCGATGTCCGAGCACATCGGGGCATTCGTGGTCTCGTTCTTGAACGCCGCGATCTCTTCGGCCGAACTCATGTCGGTGTCGACACGGTTGACGCCCTGTACGGCAAAGCCGTTGCAGCCAAGGTCATAGGTGTCGCATACGGACTGGTAGAACTCCCCGAAGTTGATCCAGTCGTCGGGCATGCCCGCGGTCCGGAACTGCTTGGCCTGTTCCTTGGCGGCGTTGACGTCGGGCGGTGCCGAGGCATCGACCGCGGCACCACCGGCCGATGTGCCGCATGCCGCGAGCGGCAGCGTGACGGCGGCGAGTACGGCCGGCATCAGCCACCGTGACCAATTCTGTTGACCCACCTGTCTCCTCCTGAAGTCGCGGCGCTTCCTGATGTAGCCGCGCCATGGGTGCGACCCTCTCCGGAGACCGCGACGGTGCCTTGTCCGCGGAGTGTGCGAGGTGGGAACAGAAGGTGAAACTTTGGTATAGACCAATTGGGCCTGGCGTGGCCGGTTTCGTCCGCATCTCGCCGGGTATGCCGGCGCCATGCCCGACAAGAAGCCCAGCGTGTGGCCCAGCCTGCTCCTCGGCCTCGGGTTCGGCGGCTTCGTCGACGGCATCGTGCTGCACGAGATCTTGCAGTGGCATCACATGATCAGCGGCGCCGAACCCACCGATACACTCGCGGGCCTCGAACTCAATGTGATCGCCGACGGGTTCTTCCACGTGGCCACATGGCTGTTGGTCTGGGCGGGCTCCATCATGACCCTGGTGTCATGGCGCCAGGGACGGCTCGCACCCACATGGTCGTTCCACTTCGGTCTGTTGCTGCTCGGCTGGGGCGTGTTCAACGTCGTCGAAGGGCTCATCGACCATCAGATCCTCGGGGTGCATCACGTGCGCGACGATCTGGGCGCCCCACTGTCGTGGGACATCGGGTTCCTGATGTTCGGCCTCGCCCTCATCGGCGGTGGGTGGCTGTTGTACCGGCGCGGAACGCGTCGAGCCGTTCGTCCGTGAGTGGGTCGCGGACAGGTGAAATTGCCGTTCGTACCCGGGCGGGCACCGTCGTAGGCTGAGTCATGCGTTCCCACAGCAACGTCGTCGGCGCCGCTGTCGGTATGGTCGCGGTCGTCGTCACGGTCGGTTTCACGGGCACGGGGTGTGCCAAGACCGCAACCGGCACGCCGGTGGCCGATCCTGGCGCCGCCGCATCGACCAGGCCGTCGTCCGCCACCTCCACCGCCATGCCATCCGCGCAAGCCGCCCCTGTCGGGTCGGCCGTCATGAGCGTCACCGGGGGCAGCGGCACGGTGACCATCCGCTACCGGATCAACGGTGGGCCGGAGCAGACCGAGACGAACGTGACGCTGCCGTGGGAGAAGCAGTACTCGGTGTACGACGAGTTGGAGTCGGAGGTCACCGCAGATGGCGGGGACGCCTCGCTGATCTGTTCCATCACCATGGATGGCGACAAGTTGGTGTCGTTCAAGAGCGAGCCGCGACCCACGTGCAACTTCGCGTACTGGGGCTGACACCGTCGAGCCAAGGGTTTGACGGACTGCTGACCGGGAACCTAACGGGAGTGAGTACCTCCCAAGCGATCTACAAGCCATTGTCGATGGCGATCAGCGTCGCCGGCGGGTTGTTGGCGGGCAAGGTGTTCAGCGAGATCTGGCAACGGGTCAGCCGGACGGACCAGGAACCACCGGAGCCGGAGGATCTCTCCCGCTCGACTCGCGAAGCCATCATCGCCGCGGCGATCCACGGCCTGATCGTCGGCGTGATCCGTGCCGGGCTGGCACGTGCGCAAGCCAAGGGCTTCCAGGCGCTCACCGACGAGGAGCTCGACAGCGCGTGACACCTTCGGGGCGCTGCGGGTGCCCGAAGCGGATGACATACGGGCCGTGCGGTGGGGTCCGGCCCGATGGGCAATGTGAAATGCGTTCGGGAGATTGCATATTCGACGATGTGGTGCCCTGGGACGGGCCGCTCACGACCCCGCCGTCGGTGTGTGCGCCGCTGGTGCTCACCGATTTCAGCTGCGCCCCGTTCGACGAGAAGGATGTGGCTCAGACGGCCGCCATCCTCGCCGGGTCCTGTGACGCCGTGCTCGTCGGCGAGCACCAGAACAAACCGGATTTTCCGCCGACCCTGATGGGGCGGATCCTGCTCGACGCGCTGTCCGACGCCGAGGTCACACCGTGGATCACCCTGTCGTGCCGCGACCGCAACCGGGTGGTGCTCGAACAGGAACTGCAGGGCCTGCGCACCGTCGGCGTCGACACCGTCATGTGTGTGACCGGAGACGGCCGCGGGTACGACGTCCGCCCCGACGTCACGCAGACCTTCGATCTCGACGGGCCCCGGCTCGTGGCACTGGCCGCATCCCTCGGCATCGTCGCGGCCGTGCCGGAGACCCCGAGCGCGCCGCCCGTGCAGGCACGGCCCCGGCGCCTCGTCGAGAAACAGAAGGCGGGGGCGGCCATCGCGGTCCTCAATCACGTTCCTCGCCCGGAGATCGTTGCGCGGTTCATGGAGTCGGCGCGCGCGGAAGGGCTGAGGATTCCGGTGATCGCCGCGGTCGCGGTGTTCACCGACACCGTGTCCGCGGCCGTTCTTCAGGGACTACCCGGCCTGGAACTGGATTCGGCCGTCACCGAACGCGTACTCGGTGCCGGCGATCCGGTGGAGGCCGGGATCGAGGCAGCCGTCGACGAGGCACGCGCACTTCTGTCCATCGACGGCGTCGAGGGCGTGAACCTCTCCGGATCTGCGTCGTCGTCGGGTACCCGGGTCGGCGCGGAGATCAAAGCCGAGGTCGGCCGCCGGATCAAGTGCATGAGTATCGACAACGACCGAGAGGAGGCGCCGTGAGTGAGGCCATGGAAGCCGAGTTCGACACCGTCGCGGAGTGGACCGCGAAGGTGGCTGCCGATCTCGGGCCGGACCATCACATCCCGGCGGGCTGCCGCGGGAGCGGAAGCCCCGCTGCTCTCGACTGGCTCATCGACCGCACCGAACTCGCGGCGGGGCTACGCCTGCTGGACTGCGGCGCAGGGGTCGGGGGGCCCGCGGCCTATGCGGCGCAGGCGGTATCGGCGAGTCCGGTGCTCGTGGAACCCGAGGCGGGGGCCTGCCGCGCCGCGGCGACCCTGTTCGGGCATCCGGTGTTGCGTGCCCAGGCGGCGGCATTACCGCTGGCCGACGACAGTTTCGACGTCGCGTGGTGCCTGGGTGTGCTGTGCACGACGCCCGACCAGCTGCCGTTGCTACAGGAGCTGCACCGCGTGGTGCGCGCCGGTGGCCGCGTCGGTCTGCTGGTTTTCGTCGCACACCGCGACATCCCGCGAGAGGAGTTCGAGGGCAACCACTTTCCGACCCCCGAGCATCTGCGCCACCTCGTGGACACCGCCGACCTCGTGGTGGAGCAGCAGCTGTCGACCGCGGACCTGCCCGCGATCCCGGATGGCTGGAACGAGCGGGTCGACGCCGTGGAGGAGGCGCTCGCCGACCGGTACGGCCACAAACGGGCATGGCAGATGGCCGAGGCGCAGAGCGGAAAGATCGCGGATCTGCTCGCCGACGGCGGCCTGACCGGCGAGCTGCTGGTGCTGCGGCACGCGTAGCCGAATGTGTTCAGCCGTTCTCCGATGCGAGGCGGGCACGTTCGCGCATCGACGCGACGACGCCCCCGTCGTTGAGGATGTCGGTGCCGGTGAGGTACCCGGCCCGATCACTGGCGCAGAACGCGAACAGTTCCGCCATCTCCTCGGGCTTGCCCCAGCGCGGCACCGCGGCATCGGCGACCAACGCGCCGGCGCCGGCCTTCTCCTCCAACCGCCCCATCTCGGTGTCGACCGACCCCGGTGAGACCGACACGATGCGCAGCCCGCGGCCATTGAACCGTTCGGCCTGCGACATGCTGTACCACCGCACAAAACTCTTGCTCAGCGCGTAGGCGACACCTGGGCGTGCCTCATTCGCGGCCATCTCGCATGCCGCGAGCATGTCCTTGAGGAACACGTCGGGCGCGTGCATCGCCTGCGGGAAGAGGTGTGTCGGGATCATCTCCTCGGGCACCAAGTGGGCCGCCATCGACGCGACGTTGACGATCGCCGAGCCGCGGGGTGCCGCGGCGTAGAACGCCTCGTTGATGGTGGCCGTGCCCAGGGCGTTGGTCCGGATGATGTACTCGGCGTCGCCCATGCTGGGGCTCACGCCCGCGGTGTGGATCACCGATGCGAGCGTTCCCAGCCCGGCCGCGGTCGCGAACAACCGGTTCACCGCGTGCCGGTCGGTGACGTCGCAGTTGACGATGGTCGCCGTGATCCCGAGGTCCTGCAGTGTCGAGGCCGCCGCGTCGAGCCGATCCTGCCGGACGTCGCAGAGGACGACCGCGTGCTCTTTTCCGACGATCTTGGCCGTGGCCACACCCATGCCACCGGCGCCACCGGTGATCACCGAAACTGTGCGCATACCCAGACCGTATACCGATGGGCTGCACCGTAAGCATTACGGTTCGGTCTCGGCGTGAGGTCGGCGTGGCCTCAACCGAATTCCAGCAGCGTGTAGGCGCCGCGGATCTGCTTGGTCGGCGTGAACTGCCAAAACGCGGGGAACACCTTCCCGAACAGGAACCCGCGCCCGGCGGGCATCGGCAGGTCGTGCACCGCTCGGATCCCCGGCACGGTGCGCGCCAGGTCCTGCAATTGATTCGGCGTGAGGCTGAACGGTATCGGCGGAACCCGGTAGCGCTTCGACGACCGCAGACCCTTCTTGGCGAACATCTTCACCAGCACCGGCGGCAGGTCGAAGATCATCTGCCCGCCGGCAAAACGGCTGGCGCACTGCGTGATCAGACCCATCGACTCCTCCGGTGCCAGATACATCAACAGCCCCTCGGCGGTGATGAACACCCCGTGGGTGGTGTCCACCCGTTCCATCCAGCTGTAGTCGAGTGCGGACTGTGCCAGATACGTGATCCGGGGATCGGTGGGCAGCAGGCGTTTACGCAGATCGACAATCGGCTGGAAGTCGACAGAGAGCCAACGGAACTCGGCATCCGGTAGCGTCTCGGTGAGACGCCAGAACGTGGTCTGCAGGCCCTCGGCCAACGCGACGACGGTGGCGCGGGGATGCGCCGTGAGGTATTCGACGGCTGCGCGGTCGAAAGCCAGTGAGCGCAAGGCCATTTCCTGGCCCTTGCGGCCGAACTTCTCGAAGTCGAACTGGATGGATTCGACCAGGCGGATCGCCATCGGATCATCGAGGATGGCCTGTGGGTGACCGGCCTGAAAGGCCCTGCCGTAGAGCGTCAGCAACGCGGTCTCCGACACCCCGGTCAGCGCGCCGGCATCGATTTTCCCGCCGGTGTCTCCGCCGTCTGGCTGCTCCACGCCACCAACGTACCTGCGTGCCCGGACGCGCCGGCTCACCTCGCACGGGGGCGCAGCTGCTCGGTCGCCGTCCGCAGAGCCGCCACCACAGCAAGCGCCGCGTCGCCGGGGTCGGGCGCGGTGAGTGCCACGGTGCGACGTCCCAGCCACGTCGGGTCCTCGACCGCCACGGTGACCACACCGGCAGGCAGCGAGGCCACGGCGAGTTCGGGAAGCAGGCAGATCCCCAGCCCGGCGGCGACCAGTCCGAGCCGCGCGGGCCAACTGCGTACGCGGTGACGGATCACCGGGTCGGTCAGAGTGGGCCAGGCCGCAAACTGGGGATCGCCCGCCGAACCCGTCCCGGCGATCCACGGCTCCTCGACGAGCTCACGCACCGACACCGCGGTACGTGAGGCCAGACGGTGGTCCGCGGGCACCGCCACACACAGGTCGCCGGCCGGGATCGGATACCGACGTAGGCCCTGCAGGTCGTAATCGGGGAGACCGTCGCCGACACCGATCACCGCGACGTGCAGTCGCGTGCGCAGATCTCGCAGCAGGGCAGGCGTCGATTCCTCGGTGAGGCCGACGACCAGGCCGGGATGCGCGACAGCGAGATGGGCGACCGCCCGGGGAACCAACGCCGCCATCGCGGCGGGAAAGGCGCCCACCGTCACGCGGCCCGCGAGGCGGTCGCCGAGACCGTCGAGATCGCGGCGCAGGGCCGCGACACCGCCGAGGACGCGGTCGGCGTGCTCGACGACGAGCGCTCCTGCGGGTGTGACGCTCACGCCGCGCACCTCACGGGTGAACAGCGGGTAGCCGACCGCGGCCTCCATCGCGGCGACCTGCCGGGAGACCGCGGGCTGCGAGTACCCCAGTGCCTGCGCGGCTGCGGTGAACGATCCGAGCCGTGCGACCTCTCGGCAGATGCGCAGTCCTTCCAGCGTCATCTCGGCCATGCCCCACCTTAGGCATGCGCGATGCGTATGGCTGACCATCGAAACCGTCATGACGCGTATGGATGGTTCCGGCGCGTGCCGGGGGTTGCACCGGTCATGGCGCACACGACAGACACCAAGACCTGGTTCATCACCGGTGCCTCCCGCGGTATGGGACGCGAACTCGTCGAACAGGTTCTGAACCGCGGCCACCGAGTGGCGGCCACACTGCGGCGACCCGAACAACTCGACGATCTGGCGCGTCGTCACGGCGATCGCCTGTGGCGCCGCGCGCTCGACGTCACCGATACCGCGGCGCTGCGTGACGTGGTCGACCAGGCGTTCGCCGCGCTCGGCCGCATCGATGTGGTCGTCTCCAACGCCGGCTACGGAGTGTTCGCCACCGCCGAGGATCTGCGCGACGAGCAGATCGAGCAGATGATCGCGACGAATCTGACCGGCTCGATCCAGCTCGCCCGGGCCGTGATCCCGCACCTGCGCAACCAGCGCGGCGGGCTCTTGATGCAGATGTCGAGCATGGGCGGGCACCTCACGTTCCCCGGCTTCTCCCTCTACCACGTGACCAAGTGGGGTATCGAGGGTTTCTACGACGCGGTGTCCGCCGAGATCGAGCCGTTCGGTATCCGCACCACGCTCATCGAACCGGGGGTGGTGCGCACCGGGTTCTTCGATGCGGCAGAACGGGTTCCGGTCGGCGCGCCCTATCGCGGCGGCCCCGCGGACCGCGCGCAGCTGTCGGTCGACGAGATGCCGGTGAGCCCCGAACGCGCCGTGGCGGCCATCGTGCGGGCCGCCGATTCAGACGACCCGCCGCGCAGGCTCGTGCTCGGCTCCGACGCGTGGACCCTGATGACCGAGGCGCTCACGGCGCGGTTGGCCGAGGTTTCGGCGCAGCGCGACAGCGCCGCGGAGGCCGACTACGGCGCCGACGACGAGGTCGGTCGCGCGGCGAGCGTCAGCTGACGGTGGCCCGACGCGTCCGGACCGCCTCCAGCGCGAGGTAGGTGAGCCCGGCGGACAGACCGCCGGCGAGCCAGGACAGGTCGACCCCACCGAGCGCGAGTGCTGCCGGACCCTGCAGCAGCGGTGTCATCCCGTACATGAACAACCAGGTGCACACCACGCCGATGGCGAGGGCCGCGAGCGCGGTCGGCCGCACCATGGGCAGCAGCTTGGCCTCGGGCGGGGCGAGAAGCGCCTCGGCATCGACGTGCCTGCGCGCGATGAAGAAGTAGTGCACCAGCATCACCGCGGCCCACGGCGAAAGCCATCCGACGATACCCACCAGCCAGGCGTCGATGGTCGCGGCGAAGTCCCCGTTGAGCACGAACACCGTGACGATCGCCATCGCGACGACGCCGATCACGACGTTGAGCACACGGCGATTGACGTGGATGTCGAGCGCCTGGGTGGACACCGTGCAGGTGTAGATGTTGAGGATGTTGGTGGCCAGCGGACCGTGCACGACCAGCAGCAGGACCGGGACCGCCAGCGCCCCATAGGCGTCGACGATGATCTCGCCGGGATCAGACGATGTGCTCAGGGTGGCCAGCGTCGCGCCGAGCGCACCGAGCCAGATCACCGGGATGAACTGACCCAGCGCGCTGACGGCGAACAGCTTGCGGGACGGCACCGAGGTGGAGACGAACCGGGAGTAGTCGGCCGCGTAGCCCAACCACGTGATGCCCCAGCCGATTCCGATCGCGGTCATGACTGCGCTGAGCGCGGCGATGTGCTCGGTGGTGGTCAGGGTCGGCACACCCGGGTAACCCCAGTCGACGTCGAGCGTGAACCATGCGACGAGCGTCATCGCGATCAGGACCGCGACGGTGGGGGGTACCGTCCAGCGTTCGAACGTCGCGATGACGCGGTAGCCGAACCACGCGATGACGACCTGGATGACCATGATGATCGCGGCCACGAGGATGCGCGGTGCGGCGGAGGTGTTGTCAGGGTCGACGATGCCGATGCGGCCGAGCAACGCCATCACCAGATCGAGCACTATCCAGGTGTTGACCGCACACCACCCCATGCACACCAGGGCCTGCACGGCGGCGGGCACGTAGGCACCGCGGCGACCGAACACCGCGCGGGACAACACCATCCCCGTCACGCCGGTGCGTTGCCCGATCACCACGAATGTGCCGAACAGCGACATGCCGATCGCGTTGCCGACGGCCAGCACCGCGATGGTCTCGAACAGGCCGAGACCCATCGTGACGCCGAGCGCGCCGAGAAGCCAGTTGATGGGGGCGATGTTGGCACCGGCCCAGATCCAGAACTGTCCCCGCAGGTCGGTCGTCCGGCTCGATTCGGGAATGACGGTGAGGTCGGACTCGAGGCTTTCGGTGGTGCCAGGCACGGGTGACCCGGTGGCGATTGCGGACATGACGTCGATTCCGTTCGTGGATCAGGCAGAAACTCTTGGCTGTCATCTTCGGACAGCTCGAGGATTTTTGCTCGCCGAGTCGCCGATGTGTCCTGTAAACCCTCGCGAAACATTTGCCCTGTAGGAGCCACCTCGGAAGGGGCAGGGCGGACAGCCGCAGCACGGGTGAAGACACTCAGCAGTTCAGGTCCACCCTGGGACCCGCACCAACACGGTGTAGGCGGCGATCTCGTCGTCATCGGTTCGCTTGCGTGGCTTTCGAACGACACAGGAACCGGAGTCTTCGGTCACCGGCCCGTTCTCGCTGCCGCTACCGACACCGAAGACTCCGCGACACAAGCACCGGCTGCCCGCCCTGCCGATCGAGCGGCGGTGCCAACCGGGGATCGTGGGCCATGTGTCAGGCGCGACGGCGGCGCTCAAAACAGGCTCGCTGCCAGTACTGGCGGACCGGACACCAGCAGTGGTGCACCTTGGTCACCGAAACCTACGGTGAGCACAGCTTCGGGATATCTGGTCTGCAAGCTGCAGCCATCACCGGATCCGATGTCATGCATGGAGGTAGGCGCACAACACGTCGGCTTGGCGGCGAAGGCGGTCGGCTGCGTCGTCTTGGTGCGTCGAGCGGTAATGGGCTGCCTGCGTCTCGCACTCGCGCTGGAGCTCTCGAACGATCGCGTAGACGTCTGGCATTGCCAGCTCGCGCCTGGGCGCCTCGGTTGATCCGACTCCAGGCGAGGAGTGGGCGACGGTACCGTCAGCATGTCGCGGCGACTCAGACCCAGCTTGCGGCGGAATGGCTTCTGCGTTGTCGATGGCGGCGATCATTGTTCGCAGGACTGAGACCGTTTCCGGTTGGCGCGATTTGAGCGCGGCGCGAAGGTCACGACGCACTCTTTCGCGAAAGGCCCAGGAATCCTCCGTGTGTTTCATGCTCTCGCGCCTTGGTTCAGGAAGGAGTGGAGGTCGTTGCCGTCGTCGAGGAGACCGTGCCCCGCGCCGGCGAGCAGACTGACCGATGCCGCGGGCTGCAGGCGTGCCAGCCGTGCGGCGGTGTCGTGCGAGTTGAGCATGCGGTCCCTCGCACCCAACACGACGAAAAGTGGTGCGGTGATAGCCTGCAGGTCTTCGTCGGAAAAGACCGGCAGCGTGTCGCGGCGGGGACGATAGTTGCGCTGGATCAACAGCATGTAATCGATGACGCGGTCAGGAATGCGTCCGGGCCCGAGCGCAATCCGTAGAGCAAGACGCGTACCACGCTCTCCAAATGGCATAAGGGCCAGTGCTGCGAGGACGGCTCCGTAACGTTGACGGCCGATACCACCCGGCGCCCGCAGCGCCAGTCGTCCGACGCGGCTCGGTCGGCGGATCGCGTAATCAGTGGCCAGCCAGCCGCCCAACGACACCCCCACGAAGCTAGCTGCGTCGACGCCCAGCTCGTCGAGTAGGTCGTCGAGCCATAACGCGTAGGCGTCGGAGTTGAGCGGCGGGCGAGATGGTGCACTCAATCCGGGTTCGCCGATGACGTCGACCATGTACAGCCTGTGGGACTGTGACCAGCGCGACGCATCGGCCTGCCAGATCGCGCTGTTGCTCCCCGCGCCGTGAAGCAATACGACCGGTGGAGCGCCGGTGGCTCCACAATTCAGGACGAAGGTGTCGCCCTCACGTGTGGCGACGGTGCGATGCCGCAGCGGCATCGCCCAGCGTTGAAGCTGCTCGCGGTAACTGCGCTCAACGGCGCGCCGGCCAGATGGGGAGCGGTAGATGTCGGCATTCACTTGTCGTCCTGACGTGTCAAGGCACCAATCAGTCCGATGGCGGAGGCCGTGGCTTCAGGGTCGCCGACGACGAAGATGGTGAGACGGCGAGCAGATTCGTCATACGACGAGTGAACGTCGAGCTGTCCTGGCCGGTTTGAGTCGCTGATCGTTGCAGCACCGAGATGCGCGGTGATGCGATCCATCGCGAGGCGGTCGACATTGTCGACGTGCACGACGCCAGAGACGTGAGCGCGTGGGCGACTTGCCGGCTCGTCGGCGACTACGCCGGCGAAGGCTTGCAGGTCTCGTTCGGTGATTCGGTATTGCTTGCCCATCCGCACGGCCGGCAGGCGGCCGTCGCGGACGTAGCCGCGCACGGTCCGCACGTGCAATCCGAGAATATCGGCCACTTGCTCAGCCGAGTACACAGCAAGACTCACATCCTCAAAGTACCGTATACATCCCTAATATCCCAACGGTACGGACAGATGCGTAATTATACGTACGGGTGCGCGCACTGGGTTAACACTACGAGAGGCGCGAACTCGGTCGGGCTCGATGGGTTCGTCGCGCTGTGGGGCGACGCGTCATTCTGCCGGCATCTCGACGCCTGCGCGTAAGGCCTGGTCTCAGCACCCGCAGTGTCCCGGGAGGTGGAGTGCACAACCAACGCAGCCGCGCTGATCGCGCCAGGCAGCCAGATCCCTGAAGGCCTCACCGTACTGTCGACGTGGTCGTGGCGCCGCGGCGATCAAAGGCCGATTCAGGCATCGCGGCAAAAGTGGGATTCTGCAGCTCATCTCGATTGCCGTCGGACCCGGATGGCTCAGCTCATTGTCGCGTCGCGGATTGCGCGGGGTTACCGCGTCGGATTCCTGAAGGCCGTGTGCCCACTTCACCACGATGCGCCGTTGCACAGTTGAGTATCGACGTGACCGCACATGACAGTGAAAACGCACGGTTCGCGGGTCACGGCTTACGATCGTATTTGGTGAAAAGCGTCGAACATGCCGATGCCGCAGGGCCGTGGCTGCCGGTCGGGCCCGGATACCGACGCGCGGTATCCCCCGCTGCGAGGTGCCGGTGACCGTCGACGACGACCTCGACTCGCTCTACCGCCTGCGGCCGGAGGAATTCACCGCCCGGCGCAAGGAACTCGCGGCTGCGGCGCGCAAACGCGGTGACACCGAGGGCGCCAAGGTGATCGCCGCGGCACGACGGCCGACGACCGCGGCGTGGGTGGTGAATCTGCTCGCGTTGACCGACGCGACGGTGGTGGCGAGATTGACCGAACTGCACGAAGCCCTACGCACCGCGCACACAGAGATGGACGGACACCGGATCCGCGAACTGTCCACAGCACAGCGGAAACTCGTGCAAGAGCTCTCCCGCGACGGTTTGGCGGCCGCCGAGCTGCGCGATCCCACGGCGGCGTTGCGTGACGACGTCATCGGCACGCTGCACGCCGCGGTCGCCGATCCCGAGGTCGCGGCGCGTTTGGGCCGACTGTCCAAGGCCGAAGAGTGGTCCGGCTTCGGGGATTTCGGAGCATCCTCCGCGGTGGTTGCTCAGACCCGGCCGGGTACCTCGTCCGCCGCGTCACGGACCACCCCACAACCGTCGACGAAGAAGGCGCCACGTTCCGACGTCGCCGCGGTCGAGGAGGCCCGTGGCAAGCGCGACGCCGCCGAATCCGAGCTCAAGGAGGCGCGCGCCGCGCACGGCGACGCGCTCGCCGCCGTGGCCGAGCGCAAGGACAAGGTCGCGACAGCACGAAGACGTTACGAGAAACAGCTCGAGACCCTCGCCGCCGCCGAGCGTGATCTCGCGGCGGCCGAGGCGCAGCTGGACGATGCGCAGCGGTCGGCCGACAAGCTGCAGAACAGCGTGCGAACCGCCGAATCCGCGCTCACGCAAGCGCAAACGCGACTCGACCGACTCGCCGACAGCTGATCACGTCTCCGTTGCCGTTCCGGCGCTTCGACGCCGCCTACGAGAACCCCGACGCCGTGACCGACGTGATCCTCGCGGCCGCCGGGTCGGTTCGATGATCGGGGACCGGCGTCGACATCGGCGGTCTTGATGCCGACGACCACCTTGCCCGGGATCGGGTGATCCACCGGGGTCGCCAGGGCGAGGGTGACCGATCCGCCATCGAGCGCGGCGAAGTGGGCGCCGTCGCGGAATTTCAGGGACATCCCCGCGAAATCCTCGGAAAACTGACCTGGACCGACCTGAACTGGCCGTTCGGCACGAGATCCGGTCTGTCGGGCACTTCTTGTAACGTGGGGCGCATGCTGGTCGACAGCAACGCACCCTCGGTAGTGGCGCCGTGCCGGCATTGTGATGTGGACACGGTGTGGTTGAAGACGGTCTACGGTGGCTGGTACCTGTTCGATGCGTCGATGAGGTTGACGCAGGACACTTTTGAGGGCAATCGCTTCGCTGTGGACCGTCGGTCGCGCCTCGTGATCGACCTGGATTGCGTGCACGAGGCCCGCTGGCCGGTACGCTGCCTGACCTTGCACAAGTTCCGCTGCCCGCCGAGCTTCGACGAGACCAAGTTCTACTGGCGTCGCCCGCGCCAGGCCAACGACGTCGACCTGACCGACCTGTGGCGCCGCCTCGATGCCGCGGAGCGCTCGCAGGACGACGACCAGCACTGGCGGGCCCTGGGCTGATCCGTCCGGTGCGGTCGCGCGCCCCGATTGATGTGGGGAGCGCGCGGGGTACACCGTGACAGCACAGTCACCGTCCCCGAATATGAAGGACCGCAGTTTGTTTCGCACGCACAGCAACAACTCCGACCCCGACTGTCGAGCCATGGCCAGGCGCAACGTGCTCAAGCTACCCCTGGCTGTGACCGGGATCTCAGGACTTGCCGCGTTGTCCCCGACACCACGTGCCGATGCGAAGGAACCGCGGTGGTCGGTGGAACGGGCGAACCGCTGGTATTCGGCGCAGGGCTGGCTCGTGGGCGCAAACTTCATCCCGTCCAACGCGATCAACCAGCTCGAGATGTTCCAACCGGACACCTACGATCCGCAGCAGATCGACCGTGAGCTGCGGATGGCGCGGCTGATCGGCTTCAACACGGTCCGGGTGTTCCTGCATGACCTCCTGTGGCACCAGGATCGCGCCGGATTCCTGGAACGGCTCGCCCAATTCGTTGCTCTCGCATCGAGTCACGGAATCAAACCGCTGCTCGTCCTGTTCGATTCGTGCTGGGATCCGTTGCCCAAGTTGGGTGGTCAGCATCCGCCGCGACCGGGCATTCACAACTCGGGCTGGGTGCAGAGTCCGGGTGCGGTGTATCTCGATCGGCGCCGGCACCGTCACCTGCGCGAATATGTGACCGGAGTGATCACCCGGTTCCGCACGGACCGCCGCATCCTGGGCTGGGATCTGTGGAACGAGCCCGACAACCCGGCCGCGGTGTACCGCAAGGTCGAACGCACCGACAAGCTGGAGTTCGTCACGGAACTGCTGCCGCAGGTGTTCCGTTGGGCCCGCTCGGTCGATCCGATCCAGCCGTTGACCAGTGGCGTGTGGGAAGGCACGTGGGCCGACCCGCAGAAACGAACCGAGATCTGCAAGATCCAGCTCGACAACTCCGACATCATCACGTTCCACAGCTACGACGACCCACCCGGGTTCGAGAACCGGATCGGCGAACTCGCACCGATGCGACGGCCGATGCTGTGCACCGAGTACCTCGCGCGTTCGCAGGGCAGCACCATCGAGGGCATCCTGCCGATCGCCAAACGACGCAACGTTGGCGCCTACTGCTGGGGCTTCGTGGCAGGCAAGACGCAGACCTACCTGCCGTGGGATTCGTGGGACCACCCGTATCCCGCGCCGCCGAACCCCTGGTTCCACGATCTGTTCCACACCGACGGCAGACCCTATCGGGACGGCGAGATCCGCACCATCAGACGACTGGCCGGGCGGGCGGACGCGCCGTAACCACAGGCCCGGACATATGGTCGATCGGTGACGATCGCCTATGACGACGCCCTGCGCGAACGCATCCGCACCCATCTGGGAGGTCACGACCGTCGTGTGACGACCGATCCCACCAAGCGCCACGCCGCCGTCGCGGTGGTCCTCGTGGACTCCGAGCTCGGCGAGGACCGGGTCGATCCGGCACCGGTCGACGAGTGGATCGACGGTCGGGCGGTGCTGGAGCCCGGGCTGGACGGGCGCATGGTTGACGTGTCCGGCGGTGCGGCGTTCCTGCTGTGCCGTCGCGCCGCGCGGCTCACCTCGCACGCCGCGCAGTGGGCTCTGCCCGGCGGACGCGTCGACCCCGGGGAGACCGTCGTCGAAGCCGCCCTGCGGGAGCTCGACGAGGAACTCGGTGTCCGGCTGGCGGAATCGACCGTGCTGGGGCTGCTCGACGACTACCCGACGCGATCCGGTTACGTCATCACCCCGGTCGTCATCTGGGGAGGCGGGCGTCTCGACGTGCGGCCCGCCCCGGACGAGGTCGTGGCCGCGTATCGGGTGGGCCTGCATCAGTTGCAGCGCGAGGACTCCCCGAGGTTCATCGAGATTCCGGAGAGCCCGCGGCCCGTGGTGCAGATCCCACTGGGCAACGACCTCATCCACGCGCCGACCGGTGCGGTGCTGCTGCAGGTGCGGTGGTTGTGCCTTGAGGGCCGCGGCGATCCGGTCCATGACCTCGAACAGCCGGTGTTCGCCTGGAGGTGACTCAGTCCATCCGGCCGGCGTCGACCATCCGCAGTACGGCCGTGCCTTCCTCGTCGGAGGCCGCGAGGTCCACTTCGACGTCGAATCCCCAGTCGTGGTCACCGGCCGGGTCGTCGAGGATCTGGCGTACGCGCCACACGTCCGGTTTGCGGTCGATGATCAGGAGCGCAGGCCCGCGCGCGTCCGGTCCGATGCCCACGTCGTCGTGCTCGGCGAAGTACGCGTCCCCTACCTCGCGCCACCGCTCGGCGTTCCACTCGTCGTCGAGCGCGCCCAGTTCGTGCCAGCGTTCCCGCGCGAACAGCTCGACGCGGCGGAACAACGCGTTGCGGACCATCGCCGTGAACGCGCGCTCGTTGCCGGTCAGCGGTCGCGGGCGGGTCGGGACCGTCACCGGCGTGTCGAGCGGCTGATCCGGGCTCGTGAGCTGTTCCCACTCGTCGAGCAGACTCGAATCGACCTGGCGCACCAACTCGCCGAGCCACTCGACGATGTCGGTGAGTTCCTCGGTGCGGGCCGCGGCAGGCACCCCCGACCGCAACGCCTTGAAGGCGTCGGACAGATACCGCAGCACTGCGCCCTCGGCGCGGGTCAGGCCGTAGGCGCTGATGTACTCACGGAACGTCATGCCCCGCTCCCACATCTCGCGAACCACCGACTTGGGCGACAGGCGTGCGTCGGCCGCCCATGGATTGGTCTGCAGATACACCTGGTAGGTGTGGTCCAGCATCTCCTCGAGCGGCTTGGGGTAGGTGATGTCGTCGAGCAGTTCGATGCGCTCGTCGTACTCGATACCGTCGGCCTTCATCTGGGCCACGGCCTCGCCCCTTGCCTTGTTCAGCTGGGCCGCCAGGATCTGCCGCGGATCCTCCAACGTCGCCTCGATCACCGACACCACATCCAGTGCATAGGTGTCCGAGGACGGGTCGAGGACGTCGACCGCGGCGAGGGCGAACGTCGACAACGGTTGGTTGAGCGCGAAATCCGGTGGCAGGTCGACCGTCAGCCGGTACCGTCTGCCGTCGGCGTCCGGCGCGTCGAGCCGTTCGAGCACCCCGGCCTGCAGCAACGACCGGGCGATGCCCACCGCCTCGCGGATGAGCTGCAGTTGCCGTTTGCGGGGCTCGTGGTTGTCGGTGAGCAGCCTGCGCATCGCCACGAACGGATCACCGGGCCGGTCGACGACGTCGAGGATCATCGACGTCGTCACGCGCATGTTGCTGCTCAGCGGCTCCGGGGGAGCCTCCACCAACCGGGTCATGGTCGTCTCACTCCAGGGCACCATCCCGGCTGGAGCCTTGCGGCGCACCAGCTTTCGGCGCTTCTTGGGATCGTCGGCGACCTTCGCGAACTGTTTGAGGTTCTCCACCTCATGCTCGGGCGCCTGCACGACGACCGTGCCCGCGGTGTCGAATCCGGCGCGTCCGGCCCGGCCGGCGATCTGGTGGAACTCGCGTGCGTTGAGCAGGCGCGTGCGCGTGCCGTCGTATTTGGACAGCGCCGAGAACACCACGGTGCGGATGGGGACGTTGATGCCGACGCCGAGCGTGTCGGTGCCGCAGATGACCTTCAGCAGGCCGGCCTGTGCGAGCTGTTCGACGAGCCTGCGGTACTTGGGCAGCATGCCGGCGTGGTGCACGCCGATGCCGTGCCGCACCAACCGCGACAGCGTCGACCCGAACGAGGTCGAGAACCGGAACGCGCCGATCATGTCCCGCAATGCGGCCTTCTCGTCCTTGGTCGCGACGTTGATGCTCATCAGCGCCTGTGCGCGTTCCAGCGCCGCGGCCTGCGTGAAGTGCACGACGTAGATCGGCGCCTGCCTGGTGTCGAGGAGTTCGGTGATCGTCTCGTGCATCGGCGTGGTCGCGTAGCTGTAGAACAGCGGCACGGGCCGTGCGGCGTTGGCCACCAGCGCGGTCTCCCGCCCCGTGCGGCGCGTGAGATCCGCCCGCAGGAACGTGACGTCGCCGAGCGTCGCCGACATCAACAGGAATTGCGCGGCCGGCAGCTCCAGAAGCGGCACCTGCCACGCCCAGCCGCGGTCGGGGTCGCCGTAGAAGTGGAACTCGTCCATGATGACCAGACACGGTTGCGTGCCGAGCGGCCCGTCGCCGCCCTCTCGCAGCGCGATGTTGGCCAGCACCTCGGCGGTGCACACGATGATCGGCGCGTCGGAGTTGACCGCGGCGTCACCGGTGAGCATGCCGACGTTGACCGCGCCGAAAACGTCGCACAGCGCGAAGAACTTCTCGCTGACCAGCGCCTTGATGGGGGCGGTGTAGTAGCTGCGCCTGTCTGCCGCGAGCGCGGCGTACAGCGCCCCGGTCGCCACGAGGGACTTCCCGGACC
Source organism: Mycolicibacterium goodii (assembly GCF_022370755.2). Next base: position 6,088,909 of record NZ_CP092364.2, read on the forward strand.
CGGTCGGCGTCGCGAGGATCACGTTCGCGCCGCTGACCAGTTCGATCAGCGCCTCCTCCTGCGCCGGGTACAGCACGGTGCCGTTCGCCTCGGCCCACGCGGCGAACGACGCGAACAGCCCGTCGGGATCGGCACCGATCGCGCGCAGGCCGGACAGATCGGCCGTATCGGCCAGTAGCGGGGAAGTGTCGCTCATCGTCGCACCAGCGTGCCAGACGGCCCACCGGCGTTCTCGACACGCACATGGACCCGGCCTGCGGCGGGTACAGCCATCACATGTCCGATCAGGTTCTCACCACTCTGCTCGACCTCGAACGAGCCGGCTGGGATTCGCTGTGCGACGGCACCGCCGCGGGCTTCTACGGCGACGTGATGCTGCCCGACGGCGTCATGGTGGTCGCCAACGGCATGGTGCTGGGGCGCGACGACGTGGTCGCGGCGCTCGCCCAGTCGCCGCCATGGCAGACCTACAGCATCGACGACATCCGGTTGGTCACGCTGGATGACGAGAACGCGGCCCTCGTCTACATCGGCACCGCGCGCCGCGAGGGCGCCGAACCCTTCACCGCCGCCATGACCAGCGTCTATCACCGCGTCGACGGCAGCTGGAAGCTCGCCTGCTACCAGCAGACCCCGCTGGGATGAGACCGGTGCCCGCCCGGTTTGGACCGTGCGCGGCGGGGTAGCCCATCCGGCAGCCGAGACGATTGGAGCGATACGTGAAAGCGGTCACCTGGCACGGCAGGCGCGATGTGCGTGTGGACAACGTGCCCGACCCCAAGATAGAGCAACCCACCGACGCCATCATCGAGGTGACCTCGACCAACATCTGTGGATCCGACCTGCATCTGTACGAGGTGCTCGGTGCCTTCATGAAGGAAGGCGACATCCTCGGCCACGAGCCGATGGGCATCGTGCGCGAGGTCGGTGCCGCGGTGAACGGTCTGTCGGTCGGCGACCGGGTCGTCATACCGTTCCAGATCTCATGCGGGCACTGCTTCATGTGCGATCAGCAGCTGTACACGCAGTGCGAGACCACGCAGGTACGCGACCAGGGCATGGGAGCCGCGCTGTTCGGCTACTCCGAGTTGTACGGCAGCGTCCCGGGCGGGCAGGCCCAGTACCTGCGCGTGCCGCAGGCCCAGTTCACCCACATCAAGGTGCCCGAGGGGCCGCCCGACTCGCGCTACGTGTACCTGTCCGACGTGCTGCCGACCGCCTGGCAGTCCGTCGCCTACGCCGACATTCCCGCCGGCGGCACGGTGACCGTGCTGGGTCTCGGTCCGATCGGTGACATGGCCGCGCGGATCGCCCACCATCTGGGCTTCGAGGTCTTCGCGGTCGACCGGGTTCCCGAGCGCCTGCGCCGCGCCGCGGACCGCGGGATCCGCGCGATCGATCTGGGTGCGATCGACGAGCCGCTCGGCGACGTCATCCGGTCACTCACCCACGGTCGGGGCACCGACTCGGTGATCGACGCGGTCGGTATGGAGGCGCACGGCTCACCTGTTGCGAAGATCATGCAGACCGCGGCCGCTGCGCTGCCCGACGCGGTCGCCAAACCGATGATGGAGAACGCAGGCGTGGACCGGCTCGACGCACTGTACTCAGCGATCGACATCGTGCGCCGCGGCGGGACGATCTCGCTGATCGGCGTGTACGGCGGCACCGCCGACCCGATCCCGATGCTGACGTTGTTCGACAAGCAGATCCAGCTTCGGATGGGCCAGGCCAACGTCAAGAAGTGGGTGGACGACATCATGCCGCTGCTCGGCGACGACGACCCACTGGGCGTCGACGACTTCGCCACCCACGTGCTGCCCATCGACGAGGCGCCCCACGCCTACGACATCTTCCAGAAGAAGCAGGACGGCGCCGTCAAGATCATCCTGAAGCCATGAGCGTGCAGGTGGAGCCGGGAACCGTCGTACTTTTCAGCGACGTGGTGTGCGGCTGGGCGACCGTGGCACTGCACCGGTTCTATCAGGCACGCGAGCGTGCCGGGCTGACCGATGCGGTGCACGTCGACCATCAGCTGTACCTGCTCGAGGACGTCAACCGGTTCCCGATCCCGAAACGCTTCCTGGACAGCGAGATTCCCGTGGTCGGCGCCTTGGCGCCGGACTTCGGCTGGGTGCCATGGCAAGGCGATGCCTCCACATGGCCGATCACCGCGTTGCTCGCCAACGAGGCGGTGCACGCGGCCAAGCGACAGTCCCCGCGGGCCGCCGAACAACTCGACATGGCGATACGTCACGCGTTCTTCACCGACAGCAGACCGATATCGCTGCTGCACGAGATCATCGACATCGCAGGCGCATGCCCGGCCGTCGACCCCGACGCGTTGCGTCGCGACCTCGACGAGGGCACCGCGCGAGCGGAGATGATGCGCACATACCGCGCACATGCCGACGACGTCCAGGGCAGCCCGCACTTCTTCCTCGCCGACGGATCCGACGTCCACAACCCGGGCATCGAGCTGCACTGGGAGGGCGAACCCGGATCCGGCTTCCCCGTGGTCGACACCGACGACCCGTCGGTGATCGACGAGTTGGTTCGGCGCGCTGCGAACTAAGCTGGCGGCATTTCCGGAAGGAAGTGCATGTTCATCTTTGTGCTGATCGCGGTACTGGCGTTGATGCACTTCTATGTGTGGACGCGGTTGGCGAAGAACACCACGACGCGGGGCCGGTCGCGACGGGTGGCGACCGCGCTGTTCCTCATCCCGACGGCCGCGCTGTTCGTCGGGCTGATCGTGCCGAGGGTGCTCGACGCGCAAGAACCGGCATGGCTGGCATGGCCGGCGTTCGTGTGGCTTGCCGTGGTTTTCTATCTCGTCTTGGCGCTACTGGTGCTCGAGCCGGTGCGGTTGGTGCTGCGGCGCGCGACGAAGCGCCGCATGAAAAGTGGTGACGCCCCCGCCGAGACCGCCGAGCCCGGGTCCGCGGACGTCAACCGGCGGATGTTCCTCGCCCGCGGCGGCGCGGTGGCCGCCGGTGTCGCGTCGGTGGCACTGGTGGGCACCGGTGCGTCGATCGCACTCGGCCCGCCGAAGCTGCTGCAGGTCCCCGTGCGCTTGGGGCGAATCGACCCGGCATTCAACGGTTTCCGCATCGCGGTGGTATCCGATGTGCATCTGGGCCCCATGCTCGGCCGTTCGCACACCGAGCGGATCGTGCGGATGATCAACGAGGCCGAGCCCGATCTCGTGGCGATCGTCGGCGATCTCGTCGACGGCACGGTGAACGAACTGGGTGCCGCGGTGGAGCCGTTACAGGACTTGGTCGCCCGCGAGGGCAGCTTCTTCGTCACCGGCAATCACGAGTACTTCACCGACGACACCGGCGAGTGGCTGAACGAACTCGAGCGGCTCGGCGTGGCGCCGCTGCGCAACGAGAACACCCCGATCCGACGGGGCGGCGCGACGTTCGCCCTCCTCGGTGTCAACGATGTCGTCGGCGAACGGCGTTCGGAGCCACCGGACTTCGACCAGGCCGTGGCCGGTGTGGCCGACCACCAGGCGAAGATCCTGCTCGCGCATCAGCCGGTGCTGGTGTCCGAGGCCGCCGACCGGGGGATCGACCTGCAGCTCTCGGGACACACGCACGGAGGCCAGATGTGGCCGTTCCATCACATCGTGTCCGCCGTACAACCGTCGATCGCCGGGTTGTCGTCGGTGGGCGACACCCAGCTGTACGTGACCCGGGGTGCGGGTTTCTGGGGCCCGCCCGTTCGGATCGGCGCGCCACCGGACATCAGCGTGCTCACCCTCCACGCTGACCAGTGATCACCGAACCACGGATTCTCAAGGGTCCGCGGTACGCAGAGCCCGAGTCAGGCTGATAGCGACACGATCCGATCTCGCCGAGGTCATTGCAGCAGGAACAGTGCGAGTAGACGCCTGACGGCATGCGGTTTCGGCGGACACAGAGAGGCGATGACTGGAGATGGCGAAAATCCTGCTGCAGACCACGATCACCGAGAACCTCGACGACTGGGACGTCACGCGGTTCTCCCTTCTGGCCGACGAATTGCGTGCGGCCGGCCACGACGTCACGGCACGCAACCGGGCCGACGCGGGTGACGACCCGGTGCTGAGCCGGCTGGACCAACTCGAGTTCGACCAGCTGTGGCTGATGGCCGTCGACGTCGGGGCGGGCCTGACCGCCACGGAGTGCACGGCGATCCGGCGGTTCCGCGAGAACCGCGGCGGGGTGCTCACCGCGCGCGACCACCAGGACCTGGGCAGTTGCCTGCTCGGGCTCGGTTCGATCGGCCTGGTCAACCAGTTCCACGACGCGGACGTCGACCCCGCCACGATGTGCGACGACCAGGACAACCCGGACATCTCGTGGCCCAATTACCATTCGGGCGCCAACGGTGACTACCAGCCCGTCCTGGTGGACGACCCGGTGCACGAACTGTTGCGGACCGATCGCACGGCGAGCGGGCGCATCGAGTGGTTCCCTGCGCACCCGCACGAGGGCGCGGTGTCGGCCGACCTGCCGTTCGCCGAGGTGCTGGCGCGGGGGCGCAGCACCTCCACGGGCAGGCATTTCAACCTCGCGGTCGCGCTCGACGGTGAGACGACGGACGACGGTGCGCCGATGGGGCGTGCGGTCGCCGAATCGACGTTCCACCATTTCGCCGACTACAACTGGGACGTCGACCTCGGTGCACCGTCGTTCGTCACCGAACTGCCCGGCGACGCCATGAAGGCGAACCCGCGGCACCTCGAGGTGTTCAAGGATTACGTGCGCAACCTCGCGATCTGGTTGCAGTTCGCACCCGTGGCAGAGCCGCAGCGCCTCGCGCGGGCATGAGTTCGGCGGCACCTGGGTACATACCGCTGGGGACGCACCCCGACGGAAGGACCCATGACAGCACCACGATTGCAGCTCGACCAGCGCGATGTCGCCGAAGCCCAGCAGATCGTTGGTGCGGTGACGTCGGCGTTCTCGGCCAAGGTGGTGGGCCAGGACCACCTGCGTGAATCGATGCTCGTGGCGCTGCTGTCCGGTGGACACCTGCTGCTGGAAAGCGTGCCGGGCCTGGCCAAGACCACCGCGGCGCGGGTGATCGCCGAATCGATCGACGGCAGCTTCCACCGCATCCAGTGCACGCCCGATCTGCTGCCCAGCGACATCATCGGCACCCAGGTGTACGAGGCCGCGACCCATTCGTTCACCACCCAACTGGGGCCCGTGCACGCCAACATCGTGCTGCTCGACGAGATCAACCGCTCGAGCGCGAAGACGCAGAGCGCGATGCTCGAGGCGATGGAGGAACGCCAGACCACGATCGCCGGCGTCGAGTACCCGATCCCGGAGCCGTTCCTCGTCATCGCAACGCAGAACCCGGTGGACCAGGAGGGCACATATCCGCTCTCGGAGGCCCAGACCGACAGGTTCATGCTCAAGGAGATCGTGCGCTACCCCTCGGTGGCCGACGAGGTCGAGATCATCGCGCGTATGGACGCCGGCCTGTACGAACGCGGCAGGCACGCCGCGCCCGTGGTGGGTATCGACGACATCCGGCGTGTGCAGCGCATCGTCGAATCGGTCCATCTCGATCGCACCCTTGTCGAGTACGCCGGCCGGCTCGTCGGCGTGACACGCGAACCCGACAAGTACCTGCCCGCCAACCTTGCCCGTCTCATCGAGTACGGCGCGAGTCCCCGCGCCACAATCGCGTTGTGCCGGACCGCGCGGGCACTCGCGATCGTGCGCGGACGCGACCACGTCGTCCCCGACGACATCGCCAGGCTCGCCCACCGGGTGCTGCGACACCGCCTGATTCTCGGATTCGAGGCCGCCAGCGCCAGGATCACCCCGGACGTGGTGGTCGATGCCGTGCTCGCCGCGGTCCGAGTGCCGTGAAGGGAGCACGGTGGGCAGACATCTCGACGCCGCGAAGGCGCATTTCGGTCGCGACGCCAGTGGACTCCTCGAAGGCGGCCGTTACTCGCTGGTCCACACCCGCAGTCTCGAATTCGACGAACTGCGGCCCTATGTACCCGGCGACGACGTCCGCGACATCGACTGGAAGGCCACGGCCAGGTCCGGGCACACCCTGATCAAGCGCTTCGTCTCGGAGAAGCACCACAAAATCCTCGTGGTGGCCGACGGCGGTCGCAACATGTCGGCGATGGCGCCGTCGACCGAACTGAAAAGGGATGTGGCACTGAACCTCATCGGGGCGATCGGCCTCATCACGTTGCCGCGTTCCGACGAGATCGGCATGGTGGTGGGCGATCGCCGCGGCTGTGTGGACATCCGGCTGCGGCGCGGCGAAACCCACATCGAGAGCATGCTGCACCGGTTCCACCACCACGCGATCACCGAACCGGGGCCCAGTGACATTGCGGTACAACTCGAATGGGTCGCGCGTCACCACCGGCACCGGCTTCTGGTGTTCGTGGTGGCCGACGAGCCCGAGGTCACCGATCGCCTCGATGCGGTGTTGCGGTCTTTGACCGCCCGCCACGATGTGCTGTGGCCCATGATCGCCGATATGCCCGCACTCGGCACCGGGGAACAACGCGGCTACGAGGTCACCGACGGCCGGCTCATCGCCGACGGTCTCGGGCCGGGCGTCCTGAGCGCGTATCGACACGCCGAGGAGCAACGGCGACAACGTCTTTCGGAGTTTCTCACCGGTCAGCGCATACCGCACACCAGGGTCGGCGGAAGTGCGCGCATCCGAACGGCTCTCACCGCGATGACCGGGGTGTACGCGCGTGCCGGATGACCTCTTGAGCCACCTGATCGGACCCACACCCTATTCGGCACTGTGGTTGTGGGTCGCGGTCGCGCTGACGGTCGCCCTGATCGGTTGGTACGTATGTGTTTTCGTGTTCACGAAACCGGGTCGGCAGGTGCCGGGGCTGACCGCTGCGCGCACCGAGCTCGCCAAGCGCAGGTCGGTGCGTGCCGTACGCGGTATCGGCACGCGGTTTCGCCAAGGCGAACTCACCGCCGCGCAGGCCGCCGCGGAACTGAGCCGCGAGGTGCGCGAGTTCCTGCACGCCGTGACCGGCCTGCGTGCTCAGTACATGCAGGTCGGCGACATCGCCGACGGTGAACTTGCACCCGCCGCGCCGCTGCTGTCGGACCTGACGGATCTCCAGTTCAACCGGCACACCGCGGTCGACGCCGATGTCGCCGGCCGCGCCGCCGAGGAGTTGATCCGGACATGGACCTGATCTGGTGGCCGGTCGCGATCGCGGCCTGTGTGGCGCTCGCGGCCTGTGTCCTGGCAGCGCTGCTGTGGCCCCGCGCGGAACGGCTCGGGGACCTGCGTCCGCTGGCCAACACCGCGCGCCTGACCCGGTTACCGGAGTACGTACGGGCGGTCCGGATGCGCGTGCTGATCGCCTGCGCAACAGCCGTGTTGCTCGTGGTGACCTTCATCGCGGCGGTCGCGGCCGCCGCGCGGCCGACCGGCCTGCCGTCGGCCACGCAGAACTCTCCGGCCGCCCAACCCGAGGACATCATGGTGTGCATCGGCGCGCCGCTCGACGATCCCGCGGTAGCCACCACGCTGCGCTGGTTCGCGGGCCGCATACCGGCATTCGGCACCGAACGCATCGGACTGACCTCCGGTAACCGCCGCGTCGTCCCGCTCACACGCGACTATCAGTACGCGGCGGCACAATTCGGCGAGTACGCGAGCGACGAGGGTGACGGTGCACCGTTCGTATCGCCGGTGTCATACGTCGACTACGCCCGCAACGTCGAGGACCTCTTGGCGCTGTGTCTCACCGGCTTCCCGCGCTTCGACGAGCCGGCGCCGCAGCGGCGGTCGCTGATCTACGTCGGTCCGCAACCGACCACCGAGGCCGGTCAGCTCTTCACCGCAGACCGGGTCGGCGAGATGGCGCGGACGGCGGGTGTGCAAATCAATGTCATCACAGGCTCCGAGGGTGCGCTCGAGCGGCTCGCCGTGGGCACCGGCGGCCGGTCGTATCGCGCCGACGCCAACGTCGTCTCGGCGCTCACCGACATCCGGCAGCACCCGCCCGAGGCGAACGCCGAGGGACAGACTCAGGTGCGGTCCTCTGAAACTCCCGACATACCACTGATGGTGGGGCTGTGCGCGGTGCTCGCGCTGTCGGTGCTCGGCTTCCGGAGAGTCGCATGAGTGTGCATCCCGTCGTTCCGGTTCTCGTGCTCGCCGTGGCTGCCGCCGGGGTGCTCGCGGTGCGGATCGCGATGTTGCGTCACGTGCGTGGACGCGCCGCCCGCCTGCGGTGGGGAGGCATCACCGCGGCAGCCCTCCTACTTGTGATCGCGGCGCTGCGTCCGACGTTCGGTGACGCCGACCAGGAGGCCGTGCGCGCCGCCGGTGACCGTGAGCCCAACGTGTTCGTTCTCGTCGACCGGTCTCCCGGCATGGGCCCCCACATCGCCGCCGCCCGCGCCGACATCGCGGAGTTGATCGGCCGCCATCCGGATGCGCGGTTCGCGGTCATCGGGTTCACGTCGCGTCCGACGCTGACGTGGCCCCTGTCCGCCGACACCTGGAGCCTGCGCCCCGTGGTCGCAGGGCTCGACATCGACGCCGCGGCCGACCCTGCGCAACAGAATGTGGGGGCGGCGGGCAACGTGTTGCGCTATCAGCTCATCAGTGCGCAACAGCAGTTCCCGCGCGCGGCCAACCTCGTGTACTACCTCGGTGCCGGGGCCGTCGATTCCCAAGCGCCGCAGCGCGAGTTCGAGCTGCCCGAGGGCGCGGTCGACGGTGGTGCGGTGCTCGGCTACGACGGCGCCGAGCGGTTGCGCGCGGTGGCCGATCAGATCGGGGTGCCGTACGTCAGCCGTACGGCGCCGCTGGGTGAGGTGCTGCCCGACGACACGAGCACGGCCGCCACGAGCACCCCGGCGATCGGAGCCGGACGGGTCGAGATCTACTGGGCACCGGCCGGTGTCGCCGCACTCCTGGTGCTCATCGAGCTCTACCTGGTGCTGCGGGAGTTGCGGCGCAACACCGAGACGGTGGTGCCGTCATGACGGTCGGCCAGAACCGGAGTCGGCGTGCCCGCCTGCTGGTCTACTCTGCACCCGTCGCGGTCGTGACGGTCCTGATCATCGTGAAGCTGCTGTCGCTCGTGGTGGCCGGCCGATCGGTGGCGTCGGACTACGCCGACCGGGACGCCGGCGCGATGGCCGGTGACATCGCGGTGCTGCGCCTGTTCAACGTCGTCGAACCCGCCAAGGTCCATGTCGCCGACGGTGCCCGCGCGGTGCTGGAGAACCGGCTCACCGACGCCGAACGCCAGTACAGCGAGGCACTGACCCACACCGATGCCGCGGATTCATGTCCCGTCCGTGTGGATCTGGAACTGGTCCGGGAGACACTCGGGGATCGGGCCGCGTCCCGGTTCGACACCCCGGCGGCCATCGAGTTCTACGAGGCGGCGCGCGATGTCGTCACGCGGGCGCCCCAGGGTTGTTTCACCGGCAACGACGACACCGACCCACACCGCCGGGCCCTCCGAGAGGAGGCGGCCGCCCGGTTGGACGACAAGCTCGCCGCGATGCGTACCGCGGCGCCGCCACCGCCGCCCCCACCTCCGGCGGCGGCCCCCGTCCCATCCTCGCCCGGCGCGGATGGCGCGCCGCCGGACGTCGACACCCGAAACCGGCTCAACCCCGGGTCCGGGGATCCGCTGGAGCGGCTGCAGCAGATCCTGCGCGACGCCGCGGGGTGACCCGGTTCGGATAGGGTCCACGTCGGACGGATCTCGGTGCGAAGGATGGGCATGGCAGGGGCAGACGGGCTGACGGGCCGCGAGGCCAAGCGCCTGCAGACTCGTGAGCGATTGCTGGGCGCGGCGATCGCCGAGTTCAAACGTGCGGGCATGGCCGATGCCGACGTGGGCGCGATCGTCGCCGCGGCCGGGGTGGCACACGGCACCTTCTTCTTTCACTTCCCCACCAAGGAACACGTGCTGCTGGAATTGGAGCAGCGCGAGGAAGAGCGCATCGCCAAGCAGTTCGCCCAGTTCCTCAAGAAGCCGCACGATCTGGAGTCTGCGCTGCGCGAATCCATGCGGCTCGTCATCGGCCTCGAGCGCCGCCTCGGTGACCTGCTGTTCAAAGACTTTCTGGCGCTGCACTTCTCGCAGACCCGACCTCGTGTCGACGAAGACATGGAGCACCCCGTGATCGCCAAGGTGGCCGACGAGATCACCGCGGCCCAGCAGCGTGGTGACGTCGCTGCCGACGTGAACCCGGTGAACAGCGCGGTGTTCTTTCTGCTGGGTTTCTACGCCCTGCTGGTCACCACCAACGACTGGCCCACGCGCGACGAACTGCTCGACGACTATGTGCGTCGCACCCTGCGCAGCATGCAGCCCTAGCCCACATCGGTGCGGCGCCGGAGCATCTGCAGCGCATGCTCGGCCCATCGCACGTTCTCCTGCTCGAACGAGATGCCGCGCAGGAGCGTCAGATACGGGCCGATGCGGTCGGTGCCGGCGACGTACTCGTCCTCGCTGCGGCCGGCCAGCAGGCGGATCCGCATGCGCTCGTACCGCGCGAGTTTCGCGGTGGCCCAGCGCAGTTGCCCGGCGACCGATTCGGCGACCGCCGCCATGTCACCGGCGTCGGCGGCGTTGACCTTGATGAGCAGTTCGTCGCGGATGGTCGAGGGTCGGGGCGCCTTGGCGGTGAACTCGCGCAGCGCCGCGCGTCCGGCGTCGGTGAGCGAGTACATGCGCTTGTTGGGGCGGCGCTCCTGTTGCACCACGCGGGCCTCGATCAGGCCGTCGGCGGCGAGCCGCTCGAGTTCGCGGTAGAGCTGTTGCGGTGTGGCCGTCCAGAAGTTGGCCACCGACGCATCGAAGCTCTTCGCCAGGTCGTAGCCGGAGGACTCGCCCTCCAGGAGTGCGGCCAGCACCGCGTCGCGTAGCGCCACGGCCACACCCTACGGGCCGGGCGCCCGAAGCGGTAGAGAAGTGAATACTCAACAAAGTGATTAGTCCCACATAGACATCGGCAGGTCAGCTGCCTAGCGTCAGGCACACCTGCTCAACAAAGTGACCATTCAGGGGGTCGGGATGCACCCGTTCCGTCAAGCCGTCGAGGCCCGAGATGAGACCGCGATGATCGCGCTACTGGCCGACGACGTGGTGTTCACAAGTCCCGTCGCGTACAAGCCCTACCCGGGCAAGGCCATCACGGCCGCGATCCTGCGCGGCGTGATGCGCGTGTTCGAGGACTTCCGGTACGTGCGCGAGATCGGCGATCCCGATGGCCGCGACCACGCGTTGATCTTCGAGGCCAAGGTCGACGGCAAGACCGTCAACGGCTGCGACTTCATCCGCACGAACGAGTCCGGTCTCATCGACGACTTCATGGTCATGGTGCGTCCGCTGTCCGGTGCCCAGGCGCTCGCCGCGGCGATGGGCGCGCAGTTCGACCGGATCCAGCACGAAGCCCTCGGGGAGGCATGAGCATGAAAATCGGCCTGTCCATCAACTACGCCGGTGGATTCAAGGACGTTGCCGCAGAGGTCGCCGACCTCGAGCGTGCCGGTCTCGACATCGTCTTCGTACCCGAGGCGTACTCGTTCGACGCCGTGAGCGGACTCGGATATCTCGCGGCCCGCACCGAACGTGTGCAGCTGGCGTCGGGCATCCTCCAGCTCTACACGCGCACACCGACTTTGACCGCGATGACCGCGGCAGGGCTCGACTACGTCTCCGATGGCCGCTTCATCCTCGGGCTCGGCGCGTCGGGGCCGCAGGTGATCGAGGGATTTCACGGTGTGCGTTACGACGCTCCGATCGCACGGACGCGTGAGGTCGTGGAGATCTGCCGGCAGGTGTGGCGGCGTGAGCGCCTGCAGTACGACGGGAAGCACTACACCGTGCCTCTGCCCGCCGATCGGGGCACGGGCCTGGGTAAGGCGCTCAAACTCATCAATCAGCCGGTCCGAGAACGTATCCCGGTGCTGCTGGCCGCACTGGGCCCCAAGAACGTCGAACTGGCCGCCGAGATCGCCGAAGGCTGGCAGCCCATCTTCTTCCTGCCCGAGAAGGCCGCCGAGGTCTGGGGTGGCGCACTGGAAGCCGGCAAGGCCAAACGTGATCCGGCCCTCGGCGAGCTCGACGTCTACGCCGGGCCGGTTCTGGCCATCGGCGACAACGTCGAACCGTTGCGGGAGTTCGTCAAACCGCACCTCGCGCTGTACATCGGCGGTATGGGCGCCAAGGGCAAGAACTTCTACCACTCCCTGGCCACGAGTTACGGATACGGGGCCGAGGCCGACCGCATCCAGGAGTTGTACCTGGCGGGTGAGAAAGAGGCGGCCGCCAAGGCCGTGCCCGACGATCTGGTCCGCGATGTGAACCTCATCGGCAGCGCGGCATTCGTCAAAGAGCGGATCGCGGCCTACCGGGAGGCCGGTGTCACCACTCTCAACGTCGTGCCGATCGGGGAGACCGCCGCCGACCGGGTGCGACTGATCGAGCAACTGCGCAACCTCGTCTAGTGCTCGGAAGGCCCGCCAGGCCGACCAGCTGTCACGGCAGCCGACCGGTTGACCGCCATGCCCGCGGCAAGCTGACGAGTTGGTCTCAGCCGCCTAACGATTCGGCGGCGCCACGGCGCTGACGGGTCCGTCAGCAGCAAAGCGGTGGTTGAGTGGTGATCGATGTTCGCCAAGGGTTTTTCGCTTTGCATCCACACCGTCGCCGCGGCGACGGTGATCGCAGTGCCCGCTCTCGCCGCGCCACCCGCGACGGCGGCTCCCGCGAGCGACGGGCAAGGGTACGTGGACTCCACAGCGCGTTGCCCCAGCACCGACGCCACGGTGCTTTTCGGCAGCACCGACCTGTCCCGGATCGCGATCTGCGAGGTGTCGGGCGGCACGTACGAGTACCGGGGCGTCCGACTGCGTGACGGCGCCAAGCTGATCATCCCCGCGACACGTTCGGACGACGGCGCCTTCCTGGCCGAGAACGCCGGTGTCGAGTATCTGGTGACCGCGAAGTCGTTGGTCGTGAGCACCGGTGAGAACGTGATCCGGGAAGAAGAGATGGTCGACTTCCACGGTCCCGACTCCGGGTCCGCCGCGAGCGCACCGAAATCGACGACACCGACCACGCCGTTGCCGCCCCCGCTGCCCGCCGAAGTCGGCGGCAGCGCCGCCGAGTCGACCGGTTAGGCTATGCCGCTGCTCACGCGAACCTCCGTCAAGGCCGCAAGCCGCTGATGGCATGAGCGTCGGTGCGTGGCCGGGTCAGCGCAGCGAGGCGTGCAGGCCCAAGGTCGCGGCGACGGCGTTGGCGGCTTCGGCGCCCTTCGTGCCGAAATGCTCGGTGAAGTACCGCACGTGCTCGTCGTGCTCGTGGAAATGATGCGGCGTGAGCACCACGGAGAACACGGGAACGTCGGTGTCGAGCTGTACGCGCATCAGGCCGTCGATCACCGCGGAGGCGACGAACTCGTGTCGGTAGATCCCGCCGTCGACCACCAGCCCTGCGGCCACCACCGCTCGGTAGCGTCCGGTCTGCGCGAGTCGTTTCGCGGTCAGCGGGATCTCGAACGCCCCCGGCACCTCGAAGAACTCCAGGGTGTCGTCGGCGAAGCCCAGGCCGCGGATCCGGTCGGTGAACCCGGCCCTGGCTTGATCGACGATGTTGCGATGCCAGGTGGCTTGCACGAACGCGATCTGGGTGGCGACGTCAGACATGTAGCGAACTATCGCACGACCCTCACCGGTCGCCTAAATACGCATCCGCCCAGGCGCCGATGATCCGCCCGGCCCGGCGGGCCTGCCCGGGCCCGGTGAGCAGGTGTTCTGAACCCTCCAGGGAGACGAAGCTGCGGGGGTGACGTGCGGTCTGGAAGATGTGGCTGGCGTTCTCGATGCCGACGGTGTTGTCGGTGGGCGAATGGAGGATGAGCAGCGGCAGGCGCAGGGACCTGATCTTGTCACGCAACTGGGCGGCGCGTACGTCCTCGACGAACGCGCGCTTGAGGGTCAGGGTGCGTCCGCCCACCATCCACTCGCCGCTGCCCTCGGCCAACACCTGCTCGAGGCACGCGTCGTACTGGTGCTCGACGTGCACCGGATCCACGGGCGCGCCGACTGTCACAACCGCTCGCACGCCGGGGATCTGACGGGCCGCCGCGAGCACCGCCGCGCCACCGAACGAATGCCCGACCAGGATGTCGGCGGGTGTGCCGCGCTCGGCCATGAATCGGCCGGCCTCGATGATGTCGTTGACCTTGACGGTGAAGGAGCCGTCGCCCCAGTCGCCCTCGGATTCGCCGAGGCCGAGCGCGTCGAACCGCAACATGCCGATGCCTTCGGCGGCCAGTTGCTTGCAGATGCGTGAGCATGCGGGCGAGTTCCTGCCGAGGGTGAATCCGTGCGAGAAGATGCCCCACCCCCGGACCTCGCCCTCGGGCAGGTCGATCGCGCCTGCCAGCATCGGGCCGGTCGAACTGGGGAACCGGACGCGTTCAGCCATGGGGGAGGTCTATCACGGTCAGCAGCACTTGTCCCTGTTCGAGTCGGCGTCCGAGCAGCCGATACCCGACCATCCTGAGCACGCTCGCAGCCCGACTCCGTAGGGTGGGCAGGTCCACCTGTGAAGTCGTCAGGAATGGGGAGCAGGTTCGTGCCTCTGAACACCATCGCGCTGGAGCTCGTGCCGCCGAACATCGAACGCGGCGCGTCGTACGCGGTCGAAGAGGCCCACAAGGTGCTGGCACTGGCCGCCGAGACGGGCATCGAGGGCCGCATCCGCCATGTGATGATCCCCGGGATGATCGACGAGGACGACGATCGTCCCATCGAGATGAAGCCCAAGATGGACGTGCTCGAGTACTGGAACATCATCCGGCCCGAGCTGCCCGGCATGCGAGGGCTGTGTACGCAGGTCACGTCGTTCCTGGGCGAGGATGCGCTCCGGGCGCGTCTCACGGATCTCAGCGGCGCCGGGTTCAACGGCATCTCCTTCGTCGGTGTGCCCCGCACCATGAAGGACGGCGAGGGTGAGGGCGTGGCACCCACCGACGCGCTGTCGAAATACGCCGACCTGGTACCCAACCGCGGTGCGATCCTGATCCCGACCCGCGAGGGCGAGCAGGGCCGGTTCAACTTCAAGTGCGATCGGGGCGCCACCTACGGCATGACGCAGCTGCTGTACTCCGACGCGATCGTCGGCTTTCTCAGTGAGTTCGCCGAGTCCACCGATCACCGTCCGGAGATCCTGCTGTCGTTCGGTTTCGTGCCGAAGATGGAATCGAAGGTCGGACTGATCAGGTGGCTCATCCAGGATCCCGGCAATCCGGCTGTCGCGGCCGAGCAGGAGTTCGTCAGCCGACTGGCCGAACAGGAGCCGGAAGAGAAGCGGCGCCTCATGGTCGATCTCTACAAGCGGGTCGTCGACGGGGTCGGCGAGCTCGGTTTCCCGCTGAGCGTGCACTTCGAGGTCGCATACGGCGTCTCGCGACCGGCATTCGCCACCCTCGCCGAGATGCTCGAACACTGGTCGCCTGACCGGGGCTGATTCCTCCCACAACGTTGTCGCGATACGCACCGCCCGGCCGCTCGGCCGGGCGGTTTTCGGCTGCCTCGACTGGCTTCAACAGTTTGTAGAGAAGATTTCAACAAATTGTTGTAGCGTTCCGCGCATCACACCGCACTGGAGGTTTTCGATGCCATCAACGTTGCGTTCTCGACCGGGTCGTCGTATGGGTTTGGCCGCCCTGCTCCTGGCTGCCGGCACCGCCGTCGCCGCCTGTGGCGGTGCCGACGGCGGCGCGGCGGGCGACAACCAGGCCGCGGGCACCGCGTCGGCGATTCCCGACAACACCGAGGTGATCGCCGCGATCGAGGCCGATCCCGAGCTCAGCGCGGCGCTGCCGCCGGCGATCGCGCAGTCCAAGACCATCAACCTCGGCTCCAACATCCAGTCCGCGCCGAACAACTTCTATGCCGGCGACGGTAAGACGCCGATCGGCTATGAGGTGGATCTCGCCAAGGCCATCGCCGCCAAGCTCGGCGTCCAGGCCAAGCATCAGGACATGGCGTTCGGATCGCTGATCACCAGCCTGCAGTCCGGCCGCGTCGACATGACGATGGCCGCGATGAACGACACCAAGGAACGACAGCAGCAGATCGACTTCGTCGACTACTTCTCGTCCGGCATCACGATCATGATCCAGAAGGGCAACCCCGACAACATCACCGGCCCGGAGTCGTTGTGCGGCAAGAACGTCGCCGTCGTCCAGGGCACCAGTCACCAGAAGTTCGCCGCCGAGCAGAGCCGGCGGTGCGAACAGGACGGGAAGCCGCCGGTGAACGTGACGGCCACCGACAGCGACACCCAGAACCAGAACCAGCTGCGCACCGGCCGGGTCGCGGCGATCCTCAACGATCTGCCCAGCGCGGTCTACATCTCACGAACCGCGGGTGACGGCAACGCATTCGAGGTGGTCCCCGGCCCACCGATCGAAGGTGGTCCATACGGCATCGGCTTCAACAAGAACAACGTCGCACTGCGCGATGCAGTGGCCAAGGCCCTCGGTGAACTCATGACCGACGGCACCTACGCGACGATCCTGGAGAGCTGGGGAGTGGAACAGGGTGCACTGAAGGAGCCGGTGATCAACGGTGGTAGCTGAACCCCTGCCGATCGTCCGGCTCCGACACTGGGGCCGGTGGGTCGGCGCCGCCGTCATCGGCACACTGCTGGCCCTGCTGGTCGTTGCGCTGTCACGCGCGCAGATCAAGTGGTCGTCGGTGCCCGACTTCGTGGTCTACCGCGTCATGGTCGTGGGCCTGGTCAACACCGTGCTGCTCGCCGTCGTGGCGCAGGCCGCCGCCATCGTCATCGGCGTCGGCATCGCGCTGTTGCGACGTAGTGCGAACCCGGTGGCGCGGTGGTTCGCCGCGGCCTACATCTGGCTGTTCCGCGGTCTACCGGTGCTGCTGCAGATCCTCATCTGGTACAACCTCGCGCTGGTCGTCCCGGTCATCTCGATCCCGCTGCCCATGGGCGGGTACCTGCTGCAGGAACCCACCAACGCGCTTGTGAGCGCGTTCACCGCCGCGCTGCTCGGCCTGGCGCTCAACGAGAGCGCGTACATGGCCGAGATCGTGCGGGCCGGGTTGAACAGCGTCGATCCCGGACAGGTGGAGGCCGCCAAGTCCATCGGGATGACCCCGGCCCAGACCCTGCGTCGCATCGTGCTGCCGCAGGCCATGCGAGTGATCATCCCGCCCACCGGAAACGACTTCATCGACATGTTGAAGGGCACGTCGATCGCATCGGTGATCGGCGTGACCGAACTGCTGCACGCCGCGAACAACATCTCGTCCAACAACCTGCTGGTGATGGAGACCCTGTTCGCCGCGGCGATCTGGTACATGGTCGTGGTCACGGTTGCCGGGTTCGGCCAGCACTACCTGGAGCGGTGGTTCGGCGGGGCCGAGCGCAGCGCCGCCGCACAGGCCACCCGTGCCCTGCGTGCGGTGCCGTTGAAGAGGAGTGCCCGTGTCTGAACCACTGCTGCGCGCGGTTGGTGTGCGAAAGAGCTACGGCCACAACGAGGTTCTGCGCGGCATCGATCTCGAGGTGCGTCGCGGTCAGGTGGTGTGCCTGCTCGGCCCCTCCGGTGCGGGGAAGAGCACATTCCTGCGTTGCCTCAACCACCTGGAGACCATCGACGCCGGGCAGGTGTGGGTCGACGGTGAACCCATCGGGTTCGCGCTGCGCGACGGCAAGCTCCACGAGTTGCGGGAGCGTGACGTCGCCAGACAGCGCCGCGACATCGGTATGGTGTTCCAGCGCTTCAACCTGTTCGGACACCGGACCGCGCTGGAGAACATCATCGAAGGTCCGGTCAGGGTCCGCGGCCTCGCCGCCGACGTCGCGCGCAGGGAGGGCATGGAATTACTGGAACGGGTCGGGTTGGCCGACCGCGCCGACGCGTTCCCCGCCCAGCTGTCCGGCGGACAACAGCAACGCGTGGCCATCGCCCGCTCGCTGGCGATGAAACCGAAACTGATGCTGTTCGACGAGCCGACCTCCGCACTCGACCCCGAGTTGGTGGGTGAGGTGCTGGCCGTGATGAACAGCCTGGCCCGGGAAGGGATGACGATGGTCGTGGTGACGCACGAGATCGGCTTCGCCGCAGAGGCCGCCGACGAGGTGGTGTTCATGGCCGACGGCACGGTCGTGGAGACCGGTCCGCCCGACCGCGTGCTCAAAGACCCCGAGCACGACCGCACCCGCCAGTTCCTGGCGCGGGTGCTCGCGTGAGGCCCCTCTCGCCGCGCTACCTGCTGCAGTTCGACGAATCGGCCGGGTACCTGGACTTCGCGCGGTTCGGCCCACCGTCCTACGCGGTCCTCGACACCACCGCGCGACTGCTGGAGCAGTCCGCACATGCGGGCCCCGCCACGGTCGACGAACTGATGCGGCAGGAGGTGCGGGCCAAGGCAGCCGCGGCACGACTGTGTGGAAGCGACACCGATCACATTGTGTTGCAGCCGCATACCAGCATGGGCCTGCTGCAGGCCGCGTTCAGCGTGCCCGGCGGCACGGTGCTGGTGTCCGAGGCCGAGTTCCCGGCGAACACGTATCCGTGGGCGCGTGCCGAACAGGCCGGCCGGATCTCGGTGCGTCAACTGCCCGCGGGGCACGTGACCCCGGACGCGGTCGCAGCCGCGCTGACCGACGACGTCACCGTGGTCTCGGTCAGTGCCGTCGACTTCCGTACCGGCTACCGCGCCGACCTGGCCGCCCTGCGCGACGTGGTCGGAGACCGGTTGTTCGTCGTCGACGGCATCCAGGGGTTCGGCATCATCGAGGCCCCGTGGGAGGTGGCCGACGTCCTGGTGGTCGGTGGGCAGAAGTGGCTGCGTGCCGGGTGGGGAACCGGGTTCGCGATGGTGTCCGATCGGATGCTCGAACGCATGGAACCCGTGCTGTCCGGATGGACCGGTGCGCGAGATCCCGGCCTGTTCGACAACACGATCCACCCGCCGGAGGGCACCGCGGCCGCGTGGTCCATCTCGAACCTGAGCCCGGTGACCTCCGGTGCGTTCGCAGCGGCGCTCGAACTCGCCGAGGACGCGGGCATCACGGCCATCGCCGCACACGTCGCCGAACGCGTCGACGCCCTGCAGGACATGCTCGAATCCCTCGGTGCGACGATCGTGTCGGCCACCGACCGACGCGCAGGCATCCTGGCGTTCACACTGCCCGATCATCCGGCCGAACAGGTGGGTATCGCACTCAACGCCGCGGGCATCGCCGCGACCGTGCGTCCCGAGCATGTCCGGTTGTCACCGCATGCGTCGACGCCGCTGGACACCGTCGACGAGGTTCGTTCCGCGCTGGCGACCCTGACGAGATCCCGGACCGCCACGGCGGCACCACCTTCGGCGTCCGGTCCCGCGACGCACGAACTGCTGACCTCGCTGGTGCCTGCCGTGCACGGCCTTGCGGCCATGCTGGGGCCGGGCAACGAGGTACTGCTGCACGATCTTTCGCGCCTGCCGGATTCGATCGTGGCGATCGCAGGAGACCTCACCGGCCGCACCGTCGGCGGTCCCATGACCGACCTGTTGCTGGGGTTGATCCGTCGCGGCACCACGCAGGATCTCATCAACTACCGCACCAACAGCCCCGACGGCAGGCCGATCCGCTCCTCGACGTTGTTCCTGCGCGACGCCGACGGTGTCGCGGTCGGCTGCCTGTGCGTGAACAGCGCGATGACAGAAGCGGTTCCGGCTGACGCACCCGAGCGGCCGGAGACGTTCCCCCGGGACATCGACAGCCTGCAGCGGTTTCTCATCGACCGCGCGATCGCCAAAGTCGGGGTGCCGCCCGCGGAGATGAAGAAGCAGCACAAGGCGGCGGTGGTACGTGAACTCGACGAGGCCGGGTTCTTCCTGATCCGCGACTCCGTCGAACACGTCGCGGGGCAGCTCGACGTGACTCGCTACACCATCTACAACTACCTCACCGAGGTGCGCGGCTGACTCTTGCACACCCAGCTGGCGGTGACTATCGCGGCGCCGCGGTTTCGGGGCGCACCACAGGGCCGCGCCGTTCTTCGCGGGCGGCCCGTTGCCCGTGACCTTGTGCTACCGGTGACCCGCGCCGACCGTGGCGTCGTTGCCTCCGGCCCCTGCTTCCCAGTGCTTCCGAGCATCGGATGCGTGGGCGCGCCAGTCGCGGTCTCGCGGGCTGATCATGAGCAACCCGTCGACGGTGGCCGTGTTGCCGGACTCGGCTGCGGTCATCATCATGGTGTGGGCGTCTTCTGGGTCCATGCGTGGCGGGATCACCAGAAGGGTCACTCTGCCTCGGCCGCCATCTAGGCCGACAACCTCAATGGTGTTGAGCGGCTGTAAACGGTAGCCGTCCAGGCGTACCGCGCGTCCTCCCGTGGTGAGTTTGCGTGGCGCTTTCGCCCAAGCACCGAGGTGGTACAAGACGCGGTCGACCCGGCCGAGGCGTACTGATAGCACCGCCAACAGGTCGGGCAGCTCCGCGGTGAGGTCATCGCTGTGTGGCCACCATGCCCCGTCGACGTATCCACTTTGTGGCGCCTTGGATTTCAACCGCAATCGCGGCGTGTGCGCCGGCACAGTGGTGTTCTGATCGCTTCTGCGTGTCTGCTGCGGCGTCATGACGACGCTCCTGTCTCGGCCGTGAATCGGCCATATTCTTCAGATCAGCGACGACATGCTCGAAATGGTCACATGTGCGAATTACCGCCGATGGCTACAACCCTACGCGTCGGTCCGGCCCTGTGGGCAACAGGCGGGCCAGGACGTCCGTCAGGGTGATCAGACCGCTGATGCAGCCATCACGCTGGATGACCGCCAGATGGCTGCGGGTCTCCCGCATGGTCTGCAGGGCCGAGTAGGCGGGCGTGGAGGCATCCAGTGTGAGCACCGGCCGCATCAAGTCGGTTGCCGCGGTACCGTCCGCGGCGTTGACCGTGTCGCGTACGTGCACGACCCCTTCGACGGGTCGCGCGTTGCCGTTGCCGCGTACCAACAGGCGCAGGTGCCCGGTGCGGCGTGACTCGTCCTGGATCTGCGCCGGGGTGGCGTTCGGGGACACACTGCTGGGATTCGGATCGGGGTTGGCGACATCTCCGACGGTCAGCGCCTCCAGTTCCAACGCGCTGACCAGGTGGCCGTGGTAGCGCGCGTCGAGGGTGCCAACGGTCGCCGAATGCTCGACGAGATGGCGCAGCGCCTCTGGATCCTGGCCGGTGCTGACCTGATCGACGGGCTCGACGCCCACCTTGCGCAGGCACCAGTTGGCCAGGCGGTTCAGTGTCACGATCAACGGGCGGGTGAACCACATGAACGCTCGCATGGGCACGGCGAGCATGGTGGCCGACTTCTCCGGGTGGGCGATGGCCCAGGATTTCGGCGCCATCTCACCGACGACGAGATGCAGGAAGGTGACGATGACCAACGCGAGTACGAAGCCGGCCGCATCCGCCAGCCACATCGGTGCGCCCCAGTTCCGGATGAGCGGGGTGAGCCAATGGTGGACAGCGGGTTTCGTCACCGCGCCGAGTGCCAACGTGCAGACGGTGATGCCGAGCTGTGATCCGGCCAGCAGGACGGAAAGCTCTGAGGCCGACCGCAACGCCGCTCGTGCCGAACGGCTTTGAGCCGCCGCGTCCTCCAGGCGGTGCCTGCGGGCGGCGATGAGTGCGAACTCCGCGGCGACGAAGAAGGCGCTCGCGGCGATCAGCGCGACCGTCACCGCCACCACCGCCAGGGGGCTACTCATGGACGTCACCCTCTTCTGTGGTGAGCGATACGAATATCAGTGCAGGAACCCGCTTTTCGACCGTCCGGACCTCCGCATGCAACTGTCGTGCGATCGGTGGATGGTTCGCGAGGAGATCGGCCGGATCGGTCGCGAGATCGATGTGAACGGTGTCGCCGACACCGGGCAGCCCGCCGAATTGCGCGATGACCAGGCCCGCGAGGGTCTCGTAATCGCCCTCGGGCAGATCGTGTCCGACGGTGCGGCCGACTTCGTCGAGAGCGACGTCGCCGCGGATGAGCCAGCCGTCGTCGACGGGAACGATCTCGGTCAGATCGGGGTCGTGCTCGTCGGCGATCTCGCCGACGAGTTCTTCTGCCAGATCCTCGATGGTCAGGACGCCCGCGAAACTGCCGTACTCGTCGATGACGAGCGCCATCTCGTCACCGGCTTCGGTGAGTTTGCGCAGTGTGTCGGGCAGCGGCAGGGTGGTCGGCACGATCACCGCCGGTCGGCAGGCTGTCGCGGCGGTCTGCGTGGAAGCGTCCGGTGCGAGCAGGTCGTGCAGGTGCACCACACCGACCAGGTCGTCGGGGGTCGCGCCGACGACGGGATAACGAGTGTGGCCTGCGGCCATCCGGTTCAGCACCGCCGGTGCCGGTTCGTCGGCGTGCACGACGTCGACGCGGCTGCGCGGAATCATCGCGTGCTCGGTGGTGCGGGTGGGGAAATCCAGGATCCGATCCAACAGGGTGGACAGGTCTTGCGGCAGTTCGCCGGCCTCACGTGAATCGGCCACGATGTGTTCGAGGTCACGCGGCGTGGCGGAGTGCTCGACATCGTGCACCGGTTCGATGCGTAGTGCGCGCAGCAGCAGGTTGGACGACGCGTCGAACAGTTTGATCAACCACCCGAACACTGCCAGGTAGACATTGGTCGACAGCGCCAGTCGTCGCGCCACCGGCTCGGGCCGGGCGATGGCCAGGTTCTTCGGGAACAGTTCACCGAAGACCATCTGCACAACAGTGGAGAAGGCGACCGCGAGCACCGCGCCGATGGCGATGCCGATCCCGGTGGGCACACCTGCGCCGCCGAGCAGCTCGCCCAGCCCGCGCCCGATCAACGGCTCCGCCACGTACCCCACCAGAAGTCCCGTGACGGTGATCCCGAGTTGTGCGCCCGAAAGCATGAACGACGTCCGCCGTGTCACCGCAAGGGCCCGGGAGGCGCCCTGGTCGCCGGACTCCGCGGCCGCTTTGAGGCGCGAGCGGTCCGCCGCCATGAAGGCGAATTCCTGTGCGACGAAATAGCCGGTCAGCGCCGTTATTGCCAGCACCACTGCGACGCCGAGTCCGATTCCGAGGCCGGTCAGCACGTCAATGCCTTGGTTTCACCCCGGGCGGCCGGATCACAGTGGTGCGAGGGACTTCGAGGTTTGCGCTTGGCGCGTCGCATGGCTCTCTCTGGGTAGTGGACAGAATCGGCTCTCAAGAAAAAGACGAGCCAGATTGCTGTGAAGTTCCCGAGAACCCGACAGTGATGCATCACACGAGCAAACCCGGTCGCCGCCGTCGCCCATGACGCCGCGATGCGTCAACTATCCTGGTCCCAGTGTCGGAACGTCAGGAACTGCGTGAGCTGCGTGCGCGTCTCGACGGACTGACAATCCGCGACGCGGCGCGACTCGGTC
This sequence comes from Mycolicibacterium goodii, assembly GCF_022370755.2. The sequence goes on from NZ_CP092364.2 coordinate 6,112,371, forward strand.
GTCGGCTCAAAAATATCCGCGAAGGCGACCTCGGCAAGCATGCCGAGCAGCTCGCGCAGAAGATCGCCGAGGCAGAGGCGCTGGTACTCACGCGACAGGCCGCGGTGCCCGAGATCACCTACCCCGACCTGCCGGTCACTCAGCGCCGCGCCGACATCGCCAAGGCGATCACCGAGAACCAGGTCGTCGTCGTGGCCGGTGCCACGGGGTCGGGCAAGACCACGCAGCTGCCCAAGATCTGTCTCGAACTCGGCCGCGGGATCCGCGGCACCATCGGCCACACACAGCCGCGAAGGCTCGCGGCGCGCACCGTCGCACAGCGCATCGCCGACGAACTCGGCACGCCGCTGGGCGGGGCCGTCGGCTACACCGTGCGGTTCACCGACCAGGCCAGCGATGCCACGCTCGTCAAACTCATGACCGACGGCATCCTGCTCGCCGAGATCCAGCGTGACCGCAGGCTGCTGCGCTACGACACCCTGATCCTCGACGAGGCCCACGAACGCAGCCTCAACATCGACTTCCTGCTCGGTTATCTGCGCGAACTGCTGCCGCGCCGCCCTGATCTCAAGGTGATCGTCACGTCGGCGACCATCGAACCCGAGCGCTTTTCACGCCACTTCGATGACGCGCCGATCGTCGAGGTCTCGGGACGCACCTATCCCGTCGAGATCCGTTACCGGCCACTGGAAGTCCCCGTGCCGCCATCCGAGGATGAGGATCCTGACGATCCCGACCACGAGATCGTGCGCACCGAGGTGCGCGATCCCACCGAGGCCATCGTCGACGCGGTCCGCGAACTCGAGGCCGAACCGCCCGGCGACGTACTGGTGTTCCTCTCCGGCGAGCGGGAGATCCGTGACACCGCAGAGGCTTTGAAGGATCTGCGGAACACCGAGGTGCTGCCGCTGTACGCACGGTTGCCCACCGCCGAGCAGCAGAAGGTGTTCCAGCCCAGCCACGCCGGCCGACGCGTCGTGCTGGCCACCAACGTCGCCGAGACGTCGCTGACCGTCCCGGGTATCCGCTACGTCGTCGACCCCGGCACCGCCAGGATCTCGCGTTACAGCAGGCGCACCAAGGTGCAGCGGCTGCCCATCGAGCCCATCTCGCAGGCCTCCGCCGCGCAGCGGGCAGGCCGGTCCGGGCGTACCGCGCCGGGTGTGTGCATCCGCCTGTACTCGGAGGAGGACTTCGAATCCCGGCCCCGGTACACCGATCCGGAGATCCTGCGGACCAACCTCGCCGCGGTGATCCTGCAGATGAGCGCGCTGGGCCTCGGCGACATCGAGAACTTCCCGTTCCTCGACCCACCGGAGGCCCGCAGCATCCGCGACGGCGTGCAGTTGCTGCAGGAGCTCGGTGCGTTCGACTCATCCGGTGCGCTCACCGAGACCGGACGGCGCCTCGCGCGCCTGCCGCTCGACCCGCGCATCGGCAGGATGATCCTTCAGGCCGACGCCGAAGGTTGCGTGCGTGAGGTCCTCGTGCTCGCGGCGGCGCTGTCCATCCCCGACCCGCGCGAACGTCCGTCGGACCGCGAGGAGGCAGCGCGGCAGAAGCATGCCCGCTTCGCCGACGAGCACTCCGACTTCATCTCCTACCTGAACCTGTGGAACTACCTGCGTGAGCAGCGCAACGAGTTGTCCGGCAACGCCTTCCGCCGGATGTGTCGCGATGAGTTCCTGCACTACCTGCGGATCCGGGAATGGCAGGACCTGGTGGGCCAGTTGCGCAGCATCGCCCGCGACATCGGGATCCGAGAGTCCGACGAGCCCGCCGATCCGGTCCGCATCCACGCCGCGCTCACCGCGGGCCTGCTGTCCCACGTCGGGCTGCGTGAAGGCGACTCCCGTGACTACACCGGTGCGCGCAACACGAAGTTCGTGCTCGCGCCGGGTTCGGTGCTCACGAAGAAGCCGCCACGATGGATCGTGGTGGCCGACCTCGTCGAGACCAGCAGGTTGTTCGGACGGATCGCGGCGCGGATCGAACCGGAGGCGGTGGAACGGGTCGCGGGGCACCTCGTGCAGCGCTCCTACAGTGAACCGCACTGGGATGCGCGCCGCGGCGCAGTGATGGCGTTCGAACGCGTGACGCTCTACGGCCTGCCGCTGGTCCCGCGCCGCCGGGTCGGCTACTCCCAGATCGATCCCGCGGTCAGCCGCGAGTTGTTCATCCGGCACGCCCTGGTCGAGGGCAACTGGCAGACCCGGCACCACTTCTTCCGCGACAACGCGCGCCTGCGCGAAGAGGTCGAGGAAATGGAGGAACGGGCCCGGCGCCGCGATCTGCTGGTCGGCGACGACGAGATCTTCGCGCTGTACGACGCGCGCATCCCCGCAAACGTCGTATCGGCCCGTCACTTCGACGCGTGGTGGAAGAAGCAGCGCCACAAGACCCCCGACCTCCTCACCTTCACGCGTGACGACCTGCTGCGCACCGACGACGCCGCCGATCACCCCGACACGTGGCGGGCCGGAGATCTGGAACTGCCCCTGAGCTACCGGTACGAACCCGGCGCCGCCGACGACGGGGTGACCGTGCACGTGCCGGTCGGTGTGCTCGCGCGCCTCGGCGGGGAGAACTTCGCATGGCAGGTACCGGCCCTGCGTGAGGAGCTCGTCACCGCGCTCATCAAGTCGTTGCCGAAAGACCTGCGCCGCAACTTCGTCCCCGCACCGGACACGGCGCGGGCGATCCTGCCGCACATCGATCCGGGGGCTGGTTCGCTGCTCGACGCGGTGCAGCGCGAACTGCGCAGGCGCAGCGGCATCCTGGTGCCTGTCGACGCCTTCGACCTGGACAAGGTGCCGCCGCATCTGCGGGTCACGTTTGCGGTCGAGAACGCCGACGGGGCCGAGGTGGCCCGCGGCAAGGACATCGAGACGCTGCGTGAGCAACTGGCGGTGCCGGTCGCCCGAGCGGTGGCCGAGGCCGTCGACGACGGGTTGCAGCGCACGGGGCTGCGGGCCTGGCCCGAGGATCTCGACGAGCTTCCCCGCACTGTCGAAAACGTCAGCGGTGGGCACACCGTGCGCGGGTATCCGGGCTTCGTCGACACCGGAAAGACCGTCGACATCCGGGTTTTCGCGAACCCGACCGAGCGGGACGCCGCGATGAGACCGGGGCTGCGGCGGCTGTTGCGGTTGAGCGTGCCGTCGCCGGTCAAGGCCATCGAGCGCGGCCTGAGCACCCGGACACGACTCGCGCTCAACGCGAACCCCGACGGCAACCTCGCGCAGCTGCTGGAGGACTGCGCGGATGCCGCGGCCGACACCCTGCTACGCGAGAGCGTCTGGACCCGCGTCGGCTTCACCGCGCTGGCCGAGCAGGCGGCCAAGGAACTCGGCCCCATCACACAGGCCGCGGTGACCCGCGTCGAGAAGGTGCTGGCCGCCGCGCACGAGGTCGGCGTGGCCCTACCCGACAAACCGCCTGCCGCTCAGGCCGACGCGGTCGAAGACATCCGTCTGCAACTGGATCGCTTGCTGCCCAAGGGTTTTGTCGCCGCGACCGGGATCGCCCGGCTCGCCGACCTGACGCGGTACGTGACCGCGATCGCGCGGCGACTCGAGCGGTTGCCGCACGCGATCAGCGCCGACCGGGAACGCATGACACGTGTGCACGCCGTGGAGGACGCCTACGACGATCTGGTCCAGGCCCTGTCGCCGGCACGCGCGGCAGCACCCGATGTCACCGCCATCGCCTGGCAGATCGAGGAACTGCGGGTGAGCCTGTGGGCACAGCAACTCGGCACGCCGCGCCCGGTGAGCGAGCAGCGCATCTACAAGGCCATCGACGCCGTCGCGCGTTAGCGGATCGTGTGTTCGACGCGACCGATGTCGTCGAGGATCAACGTCAGCGTGTCGCCGGGGCGCAACCAGTGTCCGGTCTCCATGCCGCTGCCGCCCGGCAGCGTCCCGGTGCCGAAGAGTTCACCCGGATAGAGCGGTTCGGAACGCGACGCGTGCGCCAGCACGTCACCGAGGCTGTGCTGCATGCCCGCGCTGTCCACCGTGCCGATGATCTCGCCGTTGATGGCGACCGACCCCGTCAGGGCGTCGATGCGCGGCAGGATCTCGTCGGCCGTGACGGCGGTGTCCGACATCGAACTCGCGAAGTGCTTCGATTTCTGCGGGCCGAACCCACTGGTCATCTCGGCGCGTTGGACGTCGCGGGCGCTGAAGTCGTTGAGCACCACGAACGCCCCTATGGCAGCGGTCGCCTCGGCGGGTGTGGCGTCGAACAGCGGCGCTGCCAGAACGAAGCCGATCTCGAGCTCGAAATCCAGCGCGTGCGAATAGTCCGGAACCGGCACGGGTGTACCGGTCGGCACGAACGTCTGCGCGTTCGACATGTAGTAGATCGGCTGCCGATAGAACAGCGGCTTCGGTTTGAACTGTGGCACCGGGCGTCCGGTGAACCGCTCGAACGTCGACGTGATGCGGTACAGCCCGGGATGGAAGCGCCGGATCAGACCGCGCGCGGCGTCGATGTTGTGCTGCTCGTAGAGCATGAAGTCGCGGAACGACACCGGCTGGAACGGCAGCAGATGCGGGCTGCCCCGCAGTTGACGATCGGCCGCCGCGGCCAGCCAGTCGGCGTCGAACACGCGTCCGCCGAGTGGTGTGACATCGTCATGGGGGACCCAGTTCCCCTCAGCGTCAAGGGATTCCACACGCAGGCCGGCTGCAGTGCGGACACGGCGTAGTTTCACGTGGCCTTTCGCGGTAAACGACGCAGGAAGTTCAACAGATACCCGGCCACCGTATCGGGCTGTTCGAGCCACGGCCAGTGACCCGCACCGGCGACGGCGTGGATCTCGCAGTGCGCGAAGATCCGCCGATACTCCTCGGTCTGCGTGAACGGCACATAGCGGTCCTCGGTCCCCCACATGATCAGGACGTTGCGGTCGAACCCCGCGAGTCGTTCCACGTAGGGGGCAACGGCATCCGGCCCGGTTGTGCGGTACAGCCTGAGGACGGCAGACGGAGTGCCCGGGGCCAGCATGTGCGCGGCGATGCGGTCGACCGCGTCGCCGGGCAGTCCCGGGTCGTTGCGGGCCAGCGCCTGCCGTAGGACGGCCGGTGGCGTGATCCGCCACAGGGCCTCGGCCACCACCGGGATGCGCCACAGCTTGGCCGCGAGGTGATCGATCACCACCGGTGCGTTGATCAGCGTGATGCTCGCGACGGAGTCGAGATGGTCGGCGGCCCACGCCAGCGCCCAAGGCCCGCCGAAGTCGTGGGCCACCAGATGCGCGTGTTCGACACCGAGCTGCTCGAGGATGCCGTTGAGATGCTGCGCGTACGCCGCGACCGTGTACGGCCACTGCGCCGGTTTGTCGGCCGCGCCGAAACCGGGCATCTCCGGCACGACAACCCGGCTGAACTGGGAGACCCGCCCCGGCAGTGGATCCCACGGGGCGCCGGCGTTGTTGCCGTGCACGAACACCACAGCTTCGCGACCGGCTTCGGACCCGTCCGGACCCGCCACCAGCACCGGTGACCGCACGCCGTCCACCGCGACGGTTCGCGGTGCGGTGGGCGTACTCATAGCGGGAGTTTACGGTCGCGGAAGCGCGACGGAGGGTTTTCCGCCGATCAGCTTGCACCCGTCGCGACGCGTGGTGCCCGGTCGATGGTTGCCTGATCCAAAACCGCTCGGTCCAAGATCAATTCGGCCCAGGATGCGGTCAGCCAGGGCCTGTAGCCCGCGCGAAACGCCGAGGCCACCCATGCCCTCGGGAAAGTGCACCCAGGACAGTCCGGCGTCGTAACAGGCCGCGAGGAACTCCGGTATCGGAACGCTTTCGGGGCCGTGCTCGGAGACGACCTGCCGGGCCCGTCCGGCCACCAGCTCGGCATCGGACACGCTGCTCATCAGGTCACCACAAATAACGCCGCGTGACACGCACCACACCGGTAGGGTCTGCGGGCGTGACGCCCAAGCGTGTGGTCATCGCGGGGCTGGGGGACGCCGGTGTGCTGACCGCGATCCGGTTGGCCGGCCGTCATGACGTGGTCGGGGTGTCCGTCAAGCCGGGGCTGGTCAGCGGTCAGGAACTCGGCGTCCGCCTGGCCCGACCCGACGATTGGGCGCGCGACTACTGGATCCCGTTCCACCGGTTCCATGGTCTCGATCGGGTGCGCACCGTGCACGGTGCGCTGACCGGGGCCGACCTTGCGGCGCGCACGATCACAGTGACCGATGCGGCAGGGGCCGAACGTCGCGAGCCCTTCGATGCGCTGGTCATCGCCACCGGCGTCACCAACGGCTTCTGGCGTCGCCCCGTCCTGCAGTCGCCCGATGACGTGGAGCTGGGATTGCGCGAGGCCCACGACCGGCTGTCGACGGCGACGTCGGTGATCGTGCTCGGTGGTGGAGCGGCGGCGGTGAGCAGCGCCGCCAACCTGGCGGCCCGCTGGCCTGGTAAGCGGGTGGCGCTGTACTTCCGGGGCGACGAGATCCTGCCGCAGCACCATCGGAGGACGCGTCGATGGATCACGAAACGGCTCGACGAACTCAATGTCGAGCTGTATCCCGGCCACCGGGCGATGGTGCCGGAGGGTTTCGGATGCGACACGATCACCGCGGACACGGTGCACTTCAGCACCGGGCAGCCACCCGCGTGCGCCGACGCGGTGCTGTGGGCGATCGGCCGTGTCACACCCAACACCGACTGGTTGCCACGAGACATCCTCGACGACGACGGGTTCGTCCGGGTCACCCCACAACTGCAAGTGCCCGGCGTGCCAGGAGTTTTCGCGGTCGGAGATGTCGCGGCGACCGATGAGTTGCGGTCATCGGCACGCAACCGCGCCGACGCTCTGGCGGCCCACAACGTCGCCGCATTCTTCACCGGCAGACGGATGCGTGCCTACCGACCACCCGGCCGCCGATGGGGTTCGGTGCTCGGACCACAACTCGACGGCCTGGATGTGTTTGCGCCCAACGGTTTCCGGTTTCACTTCCCCGCGTGGTCGATCCGGCGGGTACTGCAACCGTGGATCGTGCGACGCGGCATCTACCGCGGCGTGCGGGACGAGGTTCCCACTGGTCGATACCCCGGTTAAACCGGCCGGGTCACAGGCAGACCCACCACCGGCGCCGTCGGCACCGCGGGGGCGACGGGTAGGCCCTGCACACCCGGGACGCCGGGAGCCACCGGTACGGCAGGTACCGCGGGTACGGGCGCGGGTGCGGCAGGGGCGGCCGGAGCAGGGGCCGGGGCACCGACGCCGAGGACCCGCAACAAATCTGGCTTCATGGCCTGCAACTGCGCACCCCAGTACGCCCATGCGTGGGTTCCGTTGGGCGGGAAGTTGAACACCGCGTTGCGGCCACCGGCGGCCAGGTACCGTTTCTGGAACTCCTTGTTGGTGTTGACGGTGATGTTCTCCAGAAACTGTGCGCTGTAGAGCTGGCCGAAATCGCCCGCGGAGTCCAGATCCGACGGTGCGCCATTACCGCAGTACACCCAGATCGCGGTGTTGTTGGCCACCAGCCGGTTGATGTTGACCATGGGGTCGTTACGCCGCCAGGCGGGATCGTTGGCCAGCCCCCACATGTCGGCCGAGTTGTAGCCCCCGGCGTCCTTCATCGCGAAGCCGATCATGGTGGGCCACAACCCTTGTGACGGGTTGAGGAACCCGGACAGCGCACCGGCGAAGATGAACTGCTGTGGGTACCAGGTGGCCAGGTTCAACGCCGCTCCACCGGACATCGACAACCCGACAACCGCATTGCCCGTCGGGGCGACGCCTCGGTTGGCCGCCAGCCATGCGGGAAGTTCGCGGGTGAGGAACGTCTCCCACTTGTACGTCGTGGTGCCCGCGCTGCCGACCGCGGGTCGATACCAGTCGGTGTAGAAGCTGGACTGGCCGCCGACGGGCATCACCACCGAGATGCCGGACTGGTAGAACCACTCGAATGCCGCGGTGTTGATGTCCCAGCCATTGGCGTCATCCTGCGCGCGCAGTCCGTCGAGCAGATACAGGGCATGCGGCCCGCCGCCCTGGAACTGAACCGTGATGTCGCGGCCCATCGCCGCGGATGGCACTTGAAGGCGTTCGACCGGCAGACCGTCGCGCGAATAGGCCGCCGCGTGCGGAACCGGGCCGGTCGCGATCAGCCCCGTCAGCATGAGCATCGTCGCGGCGCCGGCCGCGACACGATGTGACAGCGTGGAAAGGAACCTGGGCTTCACACGGGCACGCTAACAACGCGTCGACCGGTCACCTCCGGGCCACGCCTTGCGTAACCCCTCCGTTATCAAGGCGATTCGGTTCTGCGATTCCGTGCCAGGCGGACAGGTTCGTCTTGGGATCGCTGAGTCAGAAACTGCCCGCCGCCTCATGTGGCGGCGGGCAGTCCGGGGAGAAATCAGCCGGCCATGAACTGGTCATAGGCGGCCGAGAGCTCCGGCGACAACGCCGTGACGTTGCATGCGCGCTGCGCGTCGCCGATCGGCGCCAGGATGCCGCGCAGGTCGTAGTACTCCTGCGGGTTGGCGGTGAAGTACCCGCGCAACGTCGCAGCGGCCTGATCGCGCGGCTGGGTCATGGCAGCGGTGACGGCCTGATTCGCACCCGGGTGGGTGTCGAGGTACGACTTGGCAGCGCCCGTCGCCGAGCTGACCGTGTTGGCCAGGCCGCTCGCGCTGCAGTCCGGCGCGGCCGAGGCCGTCGGAGCCGCGATGACCGCCGCAGCGACGCCCCCGAGCAGACCGGAAGCGCAGATGCCGGCAATTCCGCGGCGTGCAGTGATTCCAGTGAATTTCATGATCATTCCTTCGTGTCGCGATGGGTCGCGATGTCGATCGCTGTTTTCCCCGCCCGAATCGAAAGTAACCACGTTTGCCGCGAGCAAAACCTCACTGCACCGAGGGCCAGCGGCGTTTGCGGAAGTGTTACAGCAGATGAGCGTGAATTACGCCTCAATTCGCGCGGTATTTCCGCTGAGGGCGAGACGATTCTCAGAGTCGGTCGGATGCTCTTAAATGATCGTGATCTGCGCAGTGATCAAATCGTTATCTGCGGCCGCGGTCAGCTAAGGCGTGCCGTCAACTCTTGCGGCTTAGCTCGCCGAGCGAGTTCCGGAGGCCGCCGTCCCGTCGGATCTGCACCGCGGCGATCGAGAACATCATCGCTGCGGTAACCAGGTGCACGATCGCGTCGGTGATGTTGTTGGGAAAGGCAAAGACGTAGGCGACCTGGTTCGAGAAGAATGCCCAGATGCCCGGTAGTGCGCCCGCGACCCCGGCCAGCAACAGGTACAGGACCGACCACGACTTCCACAGGCACAGCACCAGGCCGGGGCCGAACAGCCCCAGCCCCGCCAGCGAATGCCAACCGTTGAAATCCATGCCCAGAATCTGTGCCGTTGGCGCATCAGGGCCGATGGCGAAACTGGGTTCGATGAAAAGGCCGATGATCGCCTGAATCACGTGGAACAGCGAGATGGTCAGCAGCCCCCACTGCGCGAAGCTCCACTGCCTCATAGTGGCGGACGCTACGACTACTACAGCGTGTAGTCAATGGGTTCTGTGGTCTGGGTTCGGGTCGTCGTCGGCCGTTGCCGGCATCCCGTGGAATACGGGGCCGTCCGTCGTGAGTTGCGCACCATGTGACCGCCACCTCATCTGATGCGTTCGATCCGCGCTCGCTGCTGGCCGAGGCCCGCATCGGGGTGCTCGCCACGATCAAGGCAAACGGGTTACCGCAACTGTCGCCGGTGACGCCGTACTACGACCGGGATGCTGACGTCATCTATGTGTCCATCACCGAAGGACGCGCGAAGACCGCGAACCTGCGGCGCGATCCGCGTGCCGCACTCGAGGTCACCCGTGAGGACGGGTGGGCGTGGGCGACCGCGGAAGGTTCGGTGACCCTCACGGGCCCCGGCACCGACCCGCACGGCCCCGAGGTGGAAGCCCTCGTCGACTACTACCGCAACGCGGCGGGCGAACACCCCGACTGGGGTGAGTACCGGTCGGTCATGGTGTCCGACCGTAGGGTGCTGATGGCGCTGTCGGTGCAGCGCGTGTACGGCGAGCGCTTGCGCTGACCAGGTCCGGTCAGCCCTGCGGGATCTGCTCCGCGATCCGGTTGAGCACCGTCGGATAGCGGTTGGTCTCGAAGTGCGCGCCCGGCTTGCCGCTGCTGACGACGGCGGCCGACAAATCGCGCGCCGGGTCGGCCCACACCGCGATGTCGACGAGGCCGGTGTGGCCGAACGCGGACTCGGTGTTGCGGCCGAACGGGCCGAAGCGTTTCCCGCCGAGCATGTAGCCGGTGCCCCAGCGCATCGGCTTGAGGCCGGTCGCCACATCCGGGCGCATCCGGCGGCATGGGGCCGTCGCCGCACGCAGGGTTTCTGGGCTCAGTATTCTCACGCCATCTAATTCGCCGCCGCGCCTGAGGATCTCGGCGAAGCGTGACAGCTCGTCGGCGTTGGACACCGTGCTCGACGACGGCACGATGCTCGTGAGGAACAGCGGCGTGTTGCTCAGCGGGATGATGCGGTCGGGTGTGCCACCCACCGCGGCACGGAATGCCGCGGCGATGGGCGCGGGCAACGGCTTGCCCGTGACGTGGCTGGGTGCGACCAGGTCGACCTCTTCCGGCAGCACACCGTAGTTCGTCCATCGGAACTTCAGCGGCTCGAGGATCTCCTCGGCGAGGATGTCGCGGATGTTGCGACCCGTTGCCGCAGAGACGATCTCGCGGATCAACGGACCCCATGTGAGGCCGTGGTAGATGTGGATCAGGCCCGGCCGGTAGACCGGTTTGAGCGCCGCGAGTTGTTGGCGGGTGTACTCGCTGTCGTTGACCCTCGTGACGTCGGGGCGGGGACCGGTGTGGATCGGCACGCCCGCACTGTGGGTCATGACATGACGAATCGTGGTGCGGTCCTTGCCGTGGCTGGTGTAGTCCGGCAGGTAATCACACACGCGATCGTCGAGCGAGAAGTACCGACGCTCGACGAGCATGTGCACCACCGTCGAGCTGATCGCCTTGGCGGCCGAGTACACGCAGAACGGGGTCTCGGGGGTGGCGAGGATCTTCTCGGCATCCGGTGAGTCGTCTGGCCCGTTGCCCCAGCCGTGGCCGATGGCCCGGTTCAGTACGACTCTTCCCTTGTGCCGCAGGCACACCTGGATCGCCGGGTGCAGGCCTGACCGATACCAGTACCGCACCGACTCCCAGATCCGTTCGATCGCCCGGGCGTCGATACCCGAATGGTCTTCTTCGCCGATCGTGGTCACCGCGTCGAGATCGGCAGGCACAGAGATCTTGCCGGTCATGTGGGGTTCCTCCGCAGTGTCGCTGCCAGGTGGTGTCGCAATGGCTGCCCGACGGCGCCCATATGCAAGTTGTACGTCAGCTCGTCGCCATCCACACGGATCCAACGGGCAAGGGCTGTCACATTTTTCGCCGACGCGCTCAACCCGATCGTCGTGGCTTTCACGTCCATCGTGATCAGATCGCCGTCAACGGTCAGCGTGCCCTCCTGGATCTCGGTGATGCCGGTCGGGTGTGCGAGCACCCACTCGACCCGGTCCGATGCCGGGACCCGGATGTAGCCGACTTCTGCGTGCAACGGGCGTCCGTCATCACGGGCCTTCGTGCGCTGTTGATACGTCAGGAAAGGCTTGCCGACGTGCCGGAACGTGATCTCCTCGAGGTACTCGAACGACTCGATCGTCGGATACTCACCCGCGCCAGGGCCCGCCCACGTGCCCAGTAGCGGAGCCAGTGGGGCAATGTTCGGGTGAAGGTCGACCACAGAGCCAGGGTACGGGTCGGGTCACTGTCACCGTGCACCGCCAGCTGCACGGCGAGCGGCACCGCCAGCCGCACGGCGAGCGGCACCGCCAGCTGGTCCGCACTTTGCACCGCGAGGGTGCGTGTCTGCCGGTCGACACACCGGTTTTTGTCAGCAGTCGACGCACGCTCGTCGGGGGCGAGTGTGCAGATGTAACTCCATGTACAACAACACCTTTGATCAATCTGTGCTCTTCGATCACAGCGGTCACAAGTTGACCGCTTTTGTCGGTGAATCGAACTAGTGTTCGATACATGACGGCGGAGGTGGACACGGCACTCGCGGCGTTGCACACCGCGATGCGCGACGTGCTCGCCCTGCCCTACACCGCGCTGTCCGATGCCGACCTGCTGGACGTGTGCGCCGGCATCCAAGACGTGCGCAACCTGGCCCCCGCCGTCGAACACCGCGCCATCGCAGCGCTGTGTGAACAGTCCACCCCGGCCGCGATCGGGGCGAAAACCTGGCCGCTGGTGTTACAGACCCGGCTGGGCATCGCCGCCAAAGAAGCCCGCCGCCGCTGCACCGACGCCGCCGAACTCGGCCCGCGGGTCTCGCTGACCGGCGACGTGTTGGCGCCCACACGTGAACACATCGCCGCCGCCCAAGCCGCCGGGGCCCTCACCCCCGACCACATCACCGAACTGTTCAAGTTCTTCGACAAATGCCCCGACTGGGTCAGCGCCGCCCAACAGAGCCGCCTGGAAGAAAAACTGGTCGCCGGAGCCGTGGGCGCCGACCCCGCCACCGTACGCCAGGCCGTCGACCACGCGCTGTTCCTGCTGGATCAGGACGGGCCCGCCCCCACCGAGAAACCACCCACGAAACCGTTCGGCATCACCTTCGGCCCACAACAACCCGACGGCTCCTACAACCTGCGCGGCAGGGTCAGCGCCGAATTCAAAGCGACCTTCGATCCGGTCGACGAGAAATGGGGCGCACCCGGGATGTGCCACCCCGCCGATCCCACCCCGTGTCTCTCCGGCACACCGAGCCAAGAGCAGATCGATCACGATGAGCGCAGCGCACCCGAGCGCCGCCACGACGCCATGCTCACCGCCCTGCGCCACCTGATGTCGAGTAAAAACCTCGGCCAGATCAACGGACTGCCCGCCACCATCCTCATCACCACCACCCTGCGCGAACTCGAAGCCGGCGCGGGGGTGGCGGTCACCGCCGGCGGCACCAAACTGTCCATCGCCGACCTGATCCGCATGGCCGCCCAGGCGCATCACTACCTGGTCGTCTACGACGAACACACCGGGATCCCGCTCTACCTCGGACGGGCCCGCCGCACCGCCAGCGCCGGGCAACGCCTGGCGATCTGGGCACGCGACCGCGGCTGCACCCGCCCCGGATGCACCGCCAACGGCTACCGCTGCCAAGCCCACCACGCCACCACCGACTACGCCAAAGGTGGCCTGACCGACGCCGACGCCCTGGCACTGGCCTGCGGATGCGACAACCGCCTCGTCGGCGATGCACCCAACAAATGGACCACCCGCATCAACGACCACGGCCAATGCGAATGGATCCCACCCGAACTCCTCGACCGCGGCCAACACCGCACCAACACCTACCACCACCCCGAAACCCTGCTCGGAGACATCAGCAGAGGAGTCACCGACACAAACAGTGACCACACCCGAGGCACCCAGAGTAGCGACACCAATGCAGATACCGGCCGCAGCAACAGGAACGGGGACAGGAACAGCCGCGCGGTCAAGAACCACATCGACAAGAAGACGGCCGGGGACGATGACGGACCCGGATAGCGTAGTCAGCGAATCGGCCCCTGGTGCGCGATGACGAACGCCTGGGCGGCAGTCTCGTTCAGGTGTTGCAGGCGTTCACGTTTGGACGTCGCGTACACGGTGAAGCCGGCCGCCAGCAGTGCTTCGTGCACTGCAGTGACGTCGTGGCGCAGGAACGTCATGTCGACCTTGTGGCCGAAAGCCTCGTCGAAAATCAAAGGGGCAGCGTCAGTTTGGAAACCGAGAAGCAGCCAGCCCGGGTCGGCGAGAACCCGGGAGAACTCCCCGAACAGCCCGCCGAGGCGGTCGGCCGGAGTGTGGATGATCGAGTACCACGCGCACACCCCGGCGAATGCGCCGTCGGCGTAGGGGAGCGACGCCATATCCGCGATCTGATACGTCGCGTGGGGATGGCGCTGGCGCGCGATCGAGACCATGGCCGGTGAACCGTCGATGGCATGGGTCCGTAGACCGGCAGCGCCGAGCTGTGCAGTCGCCTGGCCGGGACCACAGCCGACGTCGAGCACGCTGTCGCCACCGGACTGGTGCACAAGACCCGCGAAGGCACGGACGAGCGCCCGGTCGAAGGGTCTGGATGCGAAGTCGTCGGGAAAGGTCCTGGCGTACTCGGCGGCGATCACGTCGTATTGCTCGTACACCCACACCACGGTAGGCAGTTCGCCTCGCAGGACCGGGACTCGGCGCCACCAGCAACAAACGTCTGCAGCGCCCCGGGTAAAGTTCCGCGGGTGAGCACCCTCACCAACCATGCGGCGCACCTGCGCGGCGGTCTGGTGGGCGTGTGCTCGGCACTGACCGCAGCGGTGGCGCACACCGCGGCCGGCGGGGTGCCACCGTCTGGCAGCCCGCTGGTGTTCCTACTGATCGCATGCGCGACGCTCGGCGCCGCGGTGGGTGGTATCTCGCCGCAGACCCGCTCGGCCGCGACGGCCCTGTTGATCGTGGGACTGGGATCCGGGCAGGCCCTCGGCCACCTCACCCTCGCCATGACCGGCGGACATCACCACGGCGACGCCATGGTGAGTGCGCCGATGCTCGCGCTGCACGGCGCAGCGGCAATTGGGCTGGGACTGCTGATCGGCGCCGTCGAATACCTGTACATCGTCTGCGCGACCGTCCTGAGCTGGTTGCGCCTCTTTGCCGTCGGCCGCATCAAGCCCGCGGGTGACGTGGCCTGGTGGCCATCCGACGACGTGGTGGCACGCCCCGTTCTGCTGCGTGCCGGTCTGGGAATGCGAGCGCCACCTCGGGCGCTCTCTGCCGGCGTCTGACGCCCGCACATCGCTTCACGTGAGCCCGTCGACTGCGACGGGCTGTTACCCGTTGCGCGCACGCCTGCGCGAAAACCCTTGAGCGAAAGCATTTCCATGACCACAACCCCTGACGATCGACCACGCACAGAATCACCCCCACCAACCACCCGCGCGACGATTCGCCAATTGCTGATGCGGCTGCACTTCTACGCGGGCGTGTTCGTCGGCCCGTTCATCCTGATAGCGGCCGTCACCGGCCTGCTGTATGCGCTGATCCCACAGATCGATGCCATGGTCTACCGCCACGAACTCACCGTCGACCACGTCGGACAAGAGCGCCTGCCCATGGCCGATCAAATCGCAGCAGCGCGAGCGGCCCACCCCGAGGGCACCGTCGCGAGCATCCGGCCGCCGGTGACACCGGACGAGACGACGCAGATCCAGCTCAGCGTCGACGACGTACCGCCGGATTACGCAAGGACCGTGTTCGTCGACCCCTACACCGCCGAGGTGCGGGGTGCGCTGACGACGTACGGCCAATGGATGCCGCTGCGGGCCTGGTTCGACGAACTCCACCGCAACCTTCATCTCGGGGCGTTCGGGCGTAACTACAGCGAGCTCGCGGCGAGCTGGATGTGGGTCATCGCGTTGGCCGGACTCGCGCTGTGGCTCCTGCAGCGACGCGACAAACTGTCCCGTCTCGTGGTCCCGGCCCGCGAAGCGAGCGGACGGCGCAAGGCCATGTCCTGGCATGCCGTGATCGGGGTCTGGGTGCTCGCGGTGCTGCTCGCGCTGTCGGTCACGGGTATCACGTGGTCGCGCTACGGCGGGGAAACCATCAGCACTCTGCAGGCCAGGCTGAATTCCACGGCACCCAGTGTCGACGCCGCAACACCGGTACACCACGGCCACAGCGCTGGTGCGACGACCCTCGGCGGCGCCGACACCGTGTTGAAAACCGCCGAGCAGGCGGGGCTCAGCGGTCCGATGTGGCTGTACCCACCCGCCGAACCCGGCGCGGCGTGGACGGTGTCGGAACGCAAGCGTGACTGGCCGACACGAAACGACTCCATCGCGGTGGACCCGAACACCGGTGCCATCACCGATCGGGTGAACTTCGCGGACTGGCCACTGCTGGCGAAGCTGACCCGGTGGACGATCGACGCACACATGGGCCTGTTGTTCGGTGTGGTGAACCAGATCGTCTTGGCCCTCAGCATGATCGGGCTCATCGTCCTGATTGTGCAGGGCTATCGCATGTGGTGGCACCGGCGACCGACGCGAGGGTCGCGATGGGCGGCGGGCCGCCCACCGTTGCGTGGGGCGATCCACGGACTGCCGCCGTGGGGCATCGCCGCAGTGGTGGTGACGGCCGTGGCCATCGGGTGGTGCCTGCCGTTGTTCGGATTGAGCCTCACGGCGTTCCTCGTGGTCGACGCCATCATCGCGAAGAGAAAGCGGAATCGAAATGCATAAGATCGCAGCGATTTTCGGTGCAGCAGCCCTGATCCTCGCAGGTTGCGCACCGGGACACGAAGACCAGCAGATGGCCGAGACCGTGACATTCGCCGATCCGTGGGCCAGTGCGGCTGAGGCCGGCATGACAGCCGTGTTCGGGACGTTGCAGAACTCGGGAAACCACGACGCGCACATCGTGTCGGCGACGTCGCCGACGGCCGAGATGGTCGAACTGCACGAGGTCGCTGCCGACAGCGGTGGCACGAAAACGATGCGGCCCAAGGAGGATGGGTTCACGGTCCCCGCGAGCGGTGAACACGCGCTTGTCCCCGGTGGCGACCACATCATGTTGATGAACCTGACCGCACCGCTGCAACCGGGTGCGGATGTGGAGGTCACGGTGGTGTTCGAGGACGGCTCGTCATTGCCGGTCCGGGCACAGGTCCGCGACTTCCCGGGCGGTAAGGAGAACTATCAGCCGGCGAAACCGCACGACCATGGCTGACGCCTCCTCTGTGAGGGTCAACCGGCGGCGCCTCCTCACCGGGGGTGCCGCCGCGTTGGCCGCGGGCGTATCGGTCACGGCCTCCGGGGTCGCGAACTCGGCAGTCGTCGATCACGGGTTCGGCAGCGACGTCGAACCGTTCCATGGCCCACATCAGGCCGGGATCGCCACCGCCCCACAGGCACATGCGGTTTTCATCGCGTTCGATGTGAAACCGGCAGGCAGCCGCAGCGCACGTGACACAGTCACCGCGATCCTGCGGCTGTGGACCGCCGACGCGGCGCGACTGACCGCAGGTCTGCCCGCGGTGGCGGACACCGAACCCGAACTGGCGACCCGCCCGGCCCGGCTGACCATCACCGTGGGAATGGGACCGGCCCTGATGAAACGGCTCGGCACAACGCCCCCACGGTCGGCACGGGAACTGCCGGAGTTCGGTCCTGACCGGCTGCAGCCGCGCTGGTCCGGTGGCGATCTGCTGCTGCAGATCTGTGGGGACGACCCGGTGGCGATCGCGCATGCCACCCGGGTGCTCACGAAGAACGTCCGATCGATGACCGTGCAGCGGTGGCGTCAGACCGGCTTCCGCAACGCGCGCGGCGCAGACCGGACCGACACGTCGATGCGCAACCTGATGGGCCAGGTGGACGGCACCGTCAACCTCGCACCCAGCGACTTCGACGAACTGGTATGGCTGGGGGACGAGGTGCAGCCAGCCCTGGCCGGGGGCACACTGATGGTTTTGCGGCGCATCGAGATGCAACTCGACACGTGGGACGAACTCGACCGGGAGAGCAAGGAGCTCACGGTCGGTCGGCGTCTCGACACCGGAGCGCCCCTGACCGGGCAGCGCGAAACCGACGAGCCGGATTTCACGTTGTCGCGCAACGGTATCCCGGTGATCCCGGGAAATTCGCACATCGCGCTGGCGCGTCACCGCCATGAGGGGGAACGGTTCCTGCGGCGTCCCTACAACTACGACGACCCGCCCGAACCGGGACACACGTCGAACACGGGACTGCTCTTCGCGACCTACCAACGCGACATCGACACGCAGTTCCTGCCGGTGCAGCGGCGGCTTGCCGAGTTCGACGCGCTCAATCAGTGGACGACGGCGATCGGTTCTGCGGTGTTCGTCATCCTGCCGGGGGTGCGTTCGCCGGAGGTCCATCTGGGACAGGAATTGCTCGGACGCTGAGCAACAGCCGGAGCAGTTCCGCCTGCCGGTGGGTGCCGGTCTTGTGGAAGACGCGGTGCAGATGCGTGCGCACGGTGGTGATCGACACCGACAGATCGTCGGCGATGTGCTTGGGTTCGGCGCCCTGGGCGACGCGCAGTGCGACCTCGGCCTCGGTGCGGGTCAGGTGATACAGGCGCTGTACCAGCGCGATGCTGGGTTCGGGCTCGTGGGCCGGGTCGACGAGTACCAGGAGGGCGTGCCGGTGCCCGTCGTGAACCTGCAGCGGAACCACGTGGACGATGAACGGTGTTGCACCCGACGGGCGTTCGACGGTGAACGAGTCCCCGGCAGGGACGTCGGACTCGAGCGCCCGGTGCAGGGCGCGGGCCAGCGCGGCCCCTGCGCCAGGCGCCGACGGCGTGATGTGACGCGCGGTCATGCGAAGGCCGTCGTCGCCCTGCAGTATGCGCTGGCCGGCGGCGTTGAGATCGCGTACCCGCCCGTGCGAATCGAGTACGGCGATGCCGTGCTCGATGGTGTCGAGTGCCGCGGCCAGATCCGACTCCCCGTGCGCGGCGTGGCTGAGCGCACGTTGCGTGCAGAGCGCCTGCTGCAGGTGTGGTACGAGTGCGCCCAGCGCCTTCACGCGTTCCGGGCTTGCGAAGGACTCGGAAGTCACCGATGTGTGGACGACGATGCACGACGGACGAGAGCCGTCGGTGAGCCGCACGAACAGGGCGTCCTCGATGCTGTGCAAATGTAGCCAGTCGACGTAGAACTCCGAATTCCGGTAGGGGGCAATCAGTTCGGCTCCGGTACGCACCACGTCACGCGGACCGGTGGCGACCGCAGCCAGGGGGCGGTCGAGCCGGCAGTAGTACTGGTGGTAGCTCGCGGCCGCGCCGGGAGGCAGGATCGCGTTCTGGATGGTCCAGATCGAATCGCGCGCCCTCAGCAGGGCTCCGCCGTCGCCACCGAGGGTTCTGCGGATGTCGCGAAGGGCGGACTCCCAGTGTTGGGGAGTCACCGCTGCGGCGTAGATGCCGGCGATCAGACGTGAGAAGTCCTCGACCGTGAACACCTCACGGCTCCTGGGGCACTCATCGACACCGGCATGGGACTCTCAAGGGCTGTCATGTGTCTGACGTCACAGTAAATGTTAGTCGACTTCATCCGTTTTGAGGATGTCCACGGGGGCTTCCGGTGGTTCTCTCAGACGTACCGAGAAGCGCCTGACAAGGCCGTCTTGCTGGTGAAACGCACCCGACGAAGGAGTCGTGCGATGTTGACAGCTGCTGCGCACAGGCCCACGGTGATCGCTCGGTGGCTCGAGAAACACCCTGTCGACGGTCATGACCACGGGTGCCACCACGAGTACCCGACGAAGTGGACCTACTTCGAATCGGCGCTGATGTCTCGGGAGATGACCCGGCTCTGAACTGACCGCTACGCTCGGCGTTATGACCGACCCCGACAAGGCCGCCGCGCGCCGCGACATCACCGACGCTCTGCTCAACGCGCTCAACCGCAGGCACGAGGTGCTCGACGTGATCGTGGAATCCGAGGATCGGAGTGCGGCGATCGACGCCGTCGCGGGCCTGCTCGGGACCTCGCGCGTTGCAGCCGAGGCCGTCATCGGGCTGTCGTTCGCGCAGATCACCAAGGAGTCGCGCCGGCAGATCGCCGCCGAGCTCGATGACCTCAACAGCCAGTTGAGCTTCACGCTGGGGGAACGGCCCGCGAGCACGGGTGACACCCTCGAGCTTCGGGCCTTCTCGGCGACCGAGGACCGCGACATCTTCGCGGCCCGTACCGCGGACGTCGGTGCGTCAGGTGACGGTTCCGGTGCGCCCGCGGCCGATCTCGACGAGGAGATCCGTGCCGCGCTGCGCCGCGTCGACGCCGAAGAGGCGGCCTGGTTCGTCGCGGTCGAGGGCGAGCAGAAGGTCGGCATGGTGTTCGGCGAGCTCGTCAGTGGCGAGGTGAACGTCCGCATCTGGATCCATCCGGACTTCCGCAAGCGTGGCTACGGCACCGCGGCCCTGCGCAAGTCGCGCTCCGAGATGGCCTCGTACTTCCCGGCGGTCCCGATGGTGGTCCGCGCGCCGGGGGCCGTGCCGCGAGGCTGAGCTAGCTGCGGCGCAGGCCGGCCACGATAATGCGTGCGGTGGCCTCGGCACGCCGCGGTGGATAGCTGCGCCCTTCCGACAAAATCGCGTAGACAACGGCGCCGAGCAGGGCGTCGGCGGCCGCCTGCGCGGTGTCGGCATCGACATCCTCGGCGAGCAACCGGTCCCGCACGGACTCGATGAGGGGACGGCTGAACCCTTCGCGAAGGCGCCCCGCGGTGTCCTCGTGTTCGAGTGACGCCGCCATCAGCGTCTTCAACATGGCGTGGCCGCGCCTGGTGGTGAGCGCCGCCGCGAGCGTGCCGGCCCACGAGGCCAGATCGGCGGTGACGTCGGCCGTCTTCGGCATCGTGGCCAGGATCTTGTCGGCGTCTTCGAGCAGTACGTCGGCCACGAGCGCGGGCCTACTGGGCCACCAGCGGTAGATCGTCTGCTTCCCGACCCCGGCCTTCGCGGCGACGGCTTCGATGCTCAGACCGTCGAATCCGCGTTCCAGCAGCAATGCGCGGGTGGCCTCGATGATGGCCACCCGCGACTTCTCACTGCGCCTGCGCGGCGCTTCTGCGGTGGTCGTCACGGGCCCTCTTTACACGAAAAGTTACACCCCGTACTGTGCCACAAGACGAGACGTAGCGTCTCGTCTACGTCGGAAACGCGAACCACAAGGGCCTATGACTACGACGAAACTGGTGATCGGGGCCAGCGGATTTCTCGGTTCTCATGTCACCAGGCGCCTGGTCGAGCGCGGTGAGAACGTGCGCGTCCTGGTCCGGACGACGAGCTCGACGCGCGGCATCGACGACCTGATGGACCGGATCGAGGTCCGTCACGGCGACATCTTCGACGCCGACTCCGTGCGCGCCGCGGCCCGCGGGTGCGACACGGTGTACTACTGCGTGGTGGACGCGCGTGCCTGGCTGCGCGACGCGGCGCCGCTGTGGCGCACGAACGTCGAGGGGCTACGGAACGTCCTGGACGTGATGACCGAATCCGGCATCGCCTCGGATCTGCGGCGGTTCGTGTTCACGAGCTCGATCGCGACCATCGGCATCCCCGAAAGTGGGCCGGCGACCGAGGATCTCGAGAACAATTGGCTCGATCGAGGCGGTGAGTACGTGCGCAGCCGCGTGCGCGCCGAGCAGGTGGTGCTGCGGTATCACCAGGACCGTGGGTTGCCTGCGGTCGCGATGTGTGTCTCGAACACCTACGGGCCCGGCGATTGGGTGCCGACGCCGCACGGCGGGCTCGTCGCGGCCGCGGTACACGGCAGGATGCCCTTCTACATCGACGGCGCCGAAGCTGAGGTGGTCGGCGTGGCCGATGCCGCCGAGGCGCTCGTCCTGGCCGGCGAGCGCGGGACATCCGGTGAGCGCTACATCGTGGCGGAACGCATGATGTCGGCACGCGAGATCTACCAGGTCGCGTGCGGGGCGGTCGGTGTCGAACCACCGCGGCGCGGCGTGCCGATCCGGCTGATGACAGCCGCAGCGGGTGTGTCGTCGACCATCGCGCGCCTGCGCGAGCGGGAGACCCGACTCAGTCCGGTGACCGTGCGGCTCATGCACGTGATGCCGTCGATGGACCACGGCAAGGCCGTGCGGGAACTCGGCTGGGAACCCGCACCGGCACCGGATGCCATCGCGCAGGCGGCGCATTTCTTCGCATCGAGGCGACGTACATGAGCCCGCGGTGGTGGCCCCCTATCTCGACCTGCCCGCCGAGTTGATCGGGGACGGCACCACCGAGATTCAGCTCAACATCATCGCCCAGATGATCCTGGGCTTGCCACGACATTGAGGAGCCGGATGCGACCACGGAAGGGACTGCGGGGCGAGGCCGCGATCGTCGGCTACGTGGAACTACCCCCCGAGCGACTCAGCGCGGCCTCCCCGGCGCCGTTCACCCTCGAACAATGGGCGCTGCTGTCGGCCGCGGCCCTGGCCGACGCCGGGTTGCCTGCCGAGCAGGTCGACGGCATCGTGACGTCGCACCTCGGTGAGTCGGAGATCTTCGTACCCTCCACCGTCGCCGAATACCTGGGCGTGCGGGCAAATTTCGCGGAGATGCTGGACCTGGGTGGTGCCAGTGCGGCAGGAATGGTGTGGCGCGCGGCCGCCGCGATCGAACTCGGGATCTGCGATGTCATCGTGTGCGCGCTGCCCGCCCGCTACATCACCCCGATGTCCGATCTCAAGCCGAAACCCTTGTCCGACGCGGTGTTCTTCGGATCCTCCAGCAACCAGTTCGGCTCGCCCCAGGCCGAATTCGAGATCCCCTACGGCAACCTCGGGCAGAACGGTCCGTACGGCCAGGTCGCGCAGCGCTATGCCTACGAGTACGGGTACGACGAGCGCGCCATGGCGAAGATCGTCGTGGACCAACGGGTCAACGCCAACCACACCGAAGGCGCGATCTGGAAAGACAAACCACTGACCATCGACGACGTGCTGGCCAGTCCGGTGATCGCCGATCCGCTGCACATGCTCGAGATCGTGATGCCGTGTGTCGGGGGCGCGGCAGTCGTCGTCGCGAGCGCCGATGTCGCCGCCAAGGCAAAGAACCGGCCGGTGTGGATCAAGGGATTCGGTGAGCACGTGCCGTTCAAGACCCTGACGTACGCCGAGAACCTCCTCGACACCCCGATGCGGCACGCCGCCGAAACCGCGTTCACCATGAGCGGTCTCGGCCGCGACCAGATGGACATGGTCTCGATCTACGACTGCTACACCATCACCGTGCTGCTGAGCCTCGAAGACGCCGGCTTCTGCGAGAAAGGCAAAGGCATGGCGTTCATCTCGGATCACGACCTGACGTTCCGGGGCGACTTCCCCCTCAACACCGCGGGCGGCCAGCTCGGGTTCGGCCAGGCCGGGCTCGCCGGTGGTATGCACCATGTTTGCGATGCGGCACGTCAGATCATGGGCCGAGGCGATGCCGCTCAAGTGGCCCGCACACGAGGCGGAATCAAGGGGCACGACTGCAACCGCGCGTTCGTCTCGGGCAACGGCGGCATCCTCTCCGAGCAGACCGCCCTGATCCTGGAAGGTGATTGAGCATGGCCGGATTCGACCGCCCGGTGCCCGTGAAAACCACCACAACGACGCCGTTCTGGGATGCTCTCGCCGAACATCGCATCGTCATCCAGTACTCGCCGTCCACCGAGCGGTACGTGTTCTATCCGCGGGTGCTCGCCCCGGGTTCGCTGGCCGATGACCTCGAATGGCGTGAGATCTCCGGTATGGGCACGTTGTACTCGTACACCGTCGCACGCCGACCTGTGGGCCCGCACTTCGCCGATGCGGTTCCGCAGTTGCCGGCCATCGTGCAATGGGATGAGGGACCGCGATTCTCGACCGAGATGGTCGGCGTCGCCTCGGATGAACTCATGGTGGGAATGCGCGTGAGGCCCGTGTTCTGCGACCGTCCTGACGCCGTACCCGGTGAGGCCGCCACCATGTTGCGCTACACGGCCGCGTGACTGTCCATGGACGTGAGCTTGTCGTGAGCAGACACGATCTCCTTGGCATGCCGGCCGAATCGGAGGATTATGGAGGCATGCTAACGATGCGGAAACTCGTGGGGTCAGTCTTCGTAGCGGGGGCCGCGGCGGCGATCGCGGCCGGCCCCACGGCAACGCTTCTCGCCGACGCACCCTCGACGCTCACCGACCTGACCGGCACCAATCAAGTTGTGCTGGCGACACCGTCGGGCCACGGCGACGCGGGCGGTGGAGGCGGATGCGACAGCGGACCCGGCTGGAACGGGTGCGGCGGCTGGAATCCCGTGCAGGGCGGCTGGGGTCACGGATGCATCAACGGCATCTGCGGCGGTTGGGACGGCCAGCGCGGCTGGGGTGGTTGACCTCGTCGCGTGCGCTCTAGGGATTGCGCAGGGCCGTCGCGGCTGAACCGAACATCACCTGCTTGATCGCGCCGAGCGTGCCCTGGTCCTTCTGGCCGATGGGCCGCAACAGTTCCGTCGCGGTCAGCGTCACCGCGCCCTCGCGCGCCGTCGCGTCGACGAGTCCGTGGTCCCGCGCGTCCGGTCCGCCGAAGCGCCGGCCCGTGGTCATCGACGCGATCGCGGCGCGCGGCGTCAGCTTGGCCTGGATCAACGCTGCCATGCCGGGGGTGAACGGGATGTGGATGTCGACCTCGGGGAAGCAGAAGAACCCGCGGTCCTCTCGCATCACACGGTGGTCGTGGGCGATCGCCAGCATCGCCCCGGCGCCGAATGCGTGCCCGACGACCGCGGCGGCCGTGGGTATCGGCAGCGTCAGCACCCGGGCCAGCAGACCCTGCACCCGGCCCACGTACCACGCCCCCTGATCACTGTGGGCACCAAGCCATTCGAGGTCCAGTCCGTTGGAGTAGAACTTGCTGTCGGCAGTGGTCACCAGGCCGTGCGCGCCCTTTTCCAGCACGGCGTCGAGAAGGGCATCGACCTCGTCGAGAAACTGGGGCGTGAACCGGTTCTCGTCGTCACCGAGATCGAGAACCGCGATGTCACCGTCGTAGTCGAGGGTCGCTGTCATGATGCCTCCTGTTTTGGTTGTGTTCGAGGTGCCGGGCCGACGGCAAGGACGGCCGTGACGGCGGCCTGCAGGTGTCTGCGTGCGATGGGATCAGCAATTCGGTTGCGTTGCAACAGAATTGCTGTGGGAAGGTCGACGATGCACGTGGTGACGGTGTCGACGGCGGCTCGGTCGCGCCGTCCCCAGGTCGCCTCGGCGAGCTGAACCATCAAGTCCACCAGACGTTTCTGGGCACCGACAACCTCGGCGGGCGGGTCGGTGCCGAGCAGCTCGTCGCGACGCGTCTGGAGCACCAGGGCCGCCGAAGACGGGTGTCGCTCGGCCAACGTGATCGACGCCCCGGCCGCCGCCGCGATCGCCGCCGCGCCGTCGCCGGCCGCGTCGACGAGTTCACGCAGCACCGCGTGCAGGCGGTTTGCGGCGCGCAGCCACGCGCGGGTCAGCAGGCCCTGTCGCGATCCGAACTCGTGATAGAGCGCCCCGTTGGACACCCCGACCGCTTCGCCGACCGCCCGGATGGTCACCGCGGTGGGCCCGTCCCGGACGGCCAGGGACTCGGCCACGTCCAGAATCGCCTCCGGATCGTGGACGCGCGGCCGTGGCATGCCACCACCGTAACAGAGCAACTGCTCTGTAACCAGCAGGGAGTTGACGGAAAGTAAGGCCACCCTTAGTTTGTGGGGGTAACTTTCCTTGGAGGTAGTGGTGGCAGTGCAGGACGTGACGGCGCGGGTCGGTGGACGGCCGCCGCTGATAACCGTCGCCGACATCGTCTCGGTCGGTCGTGAACTGGGAATGCGCCGTCTGAGCATCAACGCCGTCGCCACCCGGCTCGGAGTCTCGGCGACCGCGCTCTACCGCCACATCGACGGGCGTTGGGAGCTCGAGCGGCTGGTGGGGGAGAGCTTGCTCGCCGATCTGGAACTCGGCCAAGACGACTCCGGCGGCATCGAGGAGCACCTGCTGGCGTTCGGCATGAGGTTGCACCGCTTCGCGCTGGCGAACCCCGGACTTGCCCGCTACATGCAGTTGCTGTTCCCGCGCGGCGAGGCCGGCGCCCGACTGCTTGCCGACGAGGTCGCCATCCTCGGCCGCCGCGGTTACCCGCCCGAAGCCGCGGCCCTGCTGAGCAGCTCGGTCGCGCTCGTCGCGATCGGTGTGGCCGCACAGCACGAGATGAAGGCCGAGGCCAGCCACTCCGACGACGGGTACAACCGCGAGCGTGACGCGGCCGCCGAACGCCTTGCTGCCGACACCGAGCTGGGACCCGTGCACGCCGCGGGGATGCAGCTCACCGGCGAGCAGTACCTTGCGTTTCTTCTCAGCGCTGTGATCCGGGGTCTGCTGACCGCAGCAGTACCCGGCCGGTCGATCGAGGACATCGTGGCAGAACTGACGACCACGGGAGAGGACCGTTGATGGCACGCGGATTCCAGGGGGTGATGCTGCGGGGCTTCGGCGCGCGCGACCACCAAGCGACGGTGGTCAGCACCGAGGCGATCACGCCGAATCTCCTTCGGCTACGGATGGTCTCACCGACGCTGTTCGAGGACGCGTTGGCCGAACCGACGTCGTACCTGCGGTTCTGGTTCCCAGATCCAGACGGTTCCAGAACCGAATTCCAACGTGCCTACACGATGGCCGAGATGGACCCTGACACAGGCCATTTCAGTATCGA
This sequence comes from Mycolicibacterium goodii, assembly GCF_022370755.2. Next base: position 6,138,715 of record NZ_CP092364.2, read on the forward strand.
CGTGGTCCTCCACGAACCCGCCGGTCCAGCCTCACGCTGGGCCAGGTCTGCCAAGCCGGGGGACACCGTGCCGGTCGTCGCGCTGGGGTCGCGGGGATTCAGCGTCCCCCCGGAGCCGCCTGCCGGGTATCTGCTGATCGGGGATGCCGCTGCCACCCCGGCCATCAACGGCATCATCGGTGTTGTCCCGCACGACATCCCGATCGAGGTGTATCTCGAGAAGCACGACGAGAACGATCTGCTCATCCCGATCGCCGATCACCCTCGGATGCGGCTGCACTGGGTGGAACGAGTGGACGCGACGTCGTTGGCGGCGGCCATCGAAGCGCGTGATTGGTCGGACTGGTACTGCTGGGTCACGCCGGAGGCAGGTTCGCTCAAACACCTGCGCACGCGACTGCGTGACGAGTTCGGTTTCCCCAAGACCGAAATGCATCCGCAGGCCTACTGGACCGAGGGTCGCGCGATGGGCACTGACCGCGGCACCGAGGCCGCGACCACGCCGGCGCCCTCCGGAGTCGCGGCACCGGCGGCCCAGTCGGTTCCCGTTGAGAAGGAGCCCCCGCGCGGAAACTGGCGTGCGCAGGCCGCGGGCCGGCTCCTCGCGCCGCTGAAGAACACACTGATCATCTCGGGTGTCCTGCAGGCGATCATCACCCTCGTCCAACTCGCACCGTTCGTCCTGCTGGTGGAACTGGCGCGGCTGCTGCTGTCGGGCGCATCGTCCGAGCACCTCTGGACACTCGGCGTCGTCGCGATCTCGCTGCTGGGCACCGGCAGCGTCCTGGCGGCCGCGTTGACACTGTGGCTGCACCTGGTCGACGCGCGATTCGCGCGTGACCTGCGCAGGCGGCTGCTGACCAAGATGTCACGACTTCCGTTGGGCTGGTTCACCGCCCGTGGCTCCGGCGCCATCAAGCAGCTCGTACAGGACGACACCCTCTCGCTGCACTACCTGATCACGCATGCGATCCCGGACGCGGTCGCCGCGGTCATCGCGCCGGTGGCGGTACTCGTCTACCTGTTCGTCATCGACTGGCGCCTGGCCCTCGTCATGTTCATCCCGGTCCTGGCCTATCTCGTCCTGACCACCGTCATGACCATCCAGTCCGGGCCCAAGATCGCCCAGTCACAGCGCTGGGCCGAGCGGATGAGCAGCGAGGCCGGGGCCTATCTCGAAGGTCAGCCGGTGGTCCGGGTGTTCGGTGGCGCGGCGGCCTCGAGCTTCCGTCGTCGTCTCGATGGGTACATCGGGTTCCTGGTCGCCTGGCAGCAGCCTTTCGTCGGCAAGAAATCCTTCATGGATCTCGTCACGCGCCCCGGCACCTTCCTGTGGTTCATCGTCGCCGTCGGCACGCCGATGATCGTCTCCGGCGCCATGGACCCGGTTGACATCCTGCCCTTCCTGTTGCTGGGCACCACATTCGGCGTCCGGCTGCTCGGCATCGGTTACGGCCTCGGTGGGATCCGCGGCGGCATGCTCGCGGCCCGTCGCATCCAGTCCACACTCGACGAAACCGAACTCGACGTGCATGAGCAGGCGGATCAGCGCGACGACGGGCCGACCGTGGTGTTCGACAACGTGACGTTCGGGTACCGGCCGGGCATCCCGGTGCTGCAGGACATCTCACTGCAGCTCGAACCGGGTACCGTGACCGCGCTCGTGGGCCCGTCGGGATCGGGCAAGTCGACGCTGGCCGCGCTGCTGGCCCGGTTCCACGACGTCGACACGGGCGCGATCCGGTTGGGTGGCAGAGACATCCGCACCCTCACGGCCGACGAGCTGTACCGGCAGGTCGGTTTCGTGTTACAGGACACCCAACTGGTGCAGGGCACTGTCGCCGAGAACATCGCGTTGGCCGATCCGGACGCGAGCATCGAGCGGATAGAACACGCTGCCCGTGACGCTCAGATTCATGACCGGATCCTGCGCCTGCCCAATGGATACGACACACCGCTCGGTGCGGCGTCCAGCCTGTCCGGTGGTGAGAAGCAACGGCTCACGATCGCCAGGGCGATTCTCGCCGACACCCCGGTGCTGATCCTCGACGAGGCGACCGCCTTCGCCGATCCCGAGTCGGAATACCTGGTGCAACAGGCGCTCAACCGGCTGACGAAGGACCGGACGGTGCTCGTCATCGCGCATCGCCTGCACACCATCACGCACGCCGATCAGATCGTGGTGCTCGAGGACGGCCGCATCGTCGAAACCGGCACGCACGACCAACTGTTGAACGCGGCCGGACGTTACCGGCGACTCTGGGAGACCGGACAGCGCCCCGCCGTCACCGCTACCGCGGGGGAGGCCGCCCGATGATCCGCACCCTGATCTCCCTCGTCCCCGCCGACAAGCGCGGCCGGCTGGGGCTGTACTCCGTGCTGACGGTGATCTCCGTGATCATCCGTGCGGTGGGCACGGTGCTGCTCGTACCGCTGGTGGCCGCGCTGTTCAGCGGCACTCCGCAGGACGCGTGGCCGTGGCTGGGATGGCTGACCGCTGCCACCGTGCTCGGCTGGATCGTCGACACCGCGACGTCGCGGCTCGGCTTCGACCTCGGCTTCGCGGTGCTCGACCACACACAGCACGATGTCGCCGACCGGTTGCCGAGAATCCGGCTGGACTGGCTGACCACGGAGAACACCGCAACGGCCCGACAGGCCATCGCCTCCACCGGGCCGGAACTGGTGGGCCTGGTGGTCAACCTGCTCACCCCGCTGATCGGCGCGGTGCTGCTGCCTGCGGCGATCGCCGTGGCGCTGGTGGCGGTGTCGCCGCCGCTGGGACTTGCTGCCCTGGCCGGCGTCGTGGTGTTGCTGGGCTCGCTGTGGGCGTCGAACCGGTTGAGCCGCAAGTCAGATGCCGTCGCCGACGAGAGCACCAACGCGTTGACCGAACGGATCATCGAGTTCGCGCGCACCCAACAGGCGCTACGCTCGGCACGCCGCGTCGAATCCACGCGCAGCCTCGTCGGCAACGCGCTGACCGCCCAGCACGGTGCCAGCGTGCGACTCCTGGCGATGCAGATCCCGGGGCAGTTGCTGTTCAGCCTCGCCAGCCAGCTCGCGCTGATCCTGCTCGCGGGCATGGCCACCTGGCTGACGATGCGCGGCACGCTGAGCGTGCCTGAGGCCGTCGCGATGATCGTCGTGGTGGCGCGCTACCTCGAACCGTTCACCGCGCTGAGCGATCTGGCGCCTGCCATCGAGTCCACCCGGGCCACGCTCGGCCGGATCCGGGCCGTGCTCGACGCGCCCACGCTGACCGCGGGCGACGCGCGACTGGGTGCTCGAAAGTCCGCGCCGCGCATCGAGTTCGACCACGTGACCTTCAGCTACGGCGATCACCCCGTACTCGACAACGTGAGCTTCGTCCTGGAGCCGGGAAGCACCACGGCGATCGTCGGCCCGTCGGGATCCGGGAAGAGCACGATCCTGTCGCTCATCGCGGGCCTGCACCAGCCGACCGAGGGCCGGGTCCTGATCGACGACGTCGACGCAGCGAGTCTCGACGCCGAATCGCGAAGGGCCGCAACCAGTGTGGTGTTCCAGCACCCCTATCTGTTCGACGGGTCGATCCGCGAGAACATCCTGGTGGGCGATCCCGGTGCCGACGACGGCCGGTTGGCCGGCGCGGTCCGGCTCGCACGCGTGGACGAACTCATCGGCCGGCTGCCCGACGGTGATGCGTCGCAGGTCGGTGAGGCCGGTGCGGCGCTGTCCGGCGGTGAGCGCCAACGCGTCAGCATCGCCCGAGCGCTCGTGAAGCCTGCGCCGGTTCTGCTCGTGGACGAGGCCACCAGTGCTCTCGACACCGAGAACGAGGCCGCCGTGGTCGACGCGCTGACCGCAGATCTGCAGGCGCGTACGCGCGTGATCGTCGCGCACCGCCTGGCCAGCATCCGGCACGCCGACCGCGTGTTGTTCCTCGACGGTGGGCGAATCGTCGAGGACGGCACCATCGAAAGACTGCTCGCCGCCGGTGGCCGGTTCGACGAGTTCTGGCGTCAGCAGCGCGAAGCGGCGGCCTGGCAGATCACGCACTGACGGCGCCCGCCCGACTGTGACCATTACAGTCGGGCGGCCCGAGCCTGGGCGGGGCGGTCAGGTGGCGACGTCGCAGCTGGTGTTCGATCCGTTCTCGGCGGACTTCTTCAACGGTCCCTGGCCTCCCGCGCGGTGGGCCGTGTCGGCCTGCGCGCCTGGCGTCTGCGGAACATCTCCAGACGATCTCCACATCTTCTCCAAGTGCCCGGCGGCCGTCGGCGAGCATGCTCGTCGGCATGAACATCAAAGGACCCATCGCCACCATCGGTGCAGTTGCCGTCGTCGGGACCGGCCTCTTCCTGATCAACGTCAGCCAGCAACCAGAACCGGTGGCGTCCGAAAACTCGTCCACCGCAACGTCAACCACCACCACACCGGCGCCGACGGGCACCGCTGCGCTGTCCCCGGCCCCCGCCCCGGCGGCACCGCCCACCACTCCCGCGCCTCGGCCCTTCGCCGAACGCGAGCACTTCACCGCCGACATCCCCACCAAGACCGGCAACATCGCCCTTCAGATCCGGGTCGACGGGGTCAAGGCACGGGCCTACGCGTGCGACAACAAGGGCGTCGAGACGTGGATGTGGGGCAGTGCCGAAGGCGGCGTGCTCAAGCTGACCGACAAAGCCAAGACGGCCGAACTCAACGGCACACACCGGGGCGACGGTGCCGTCGGGAAAGTCGTCGGCAACCTGCGGATCGGTGACAAGAACTGGGACTTCACGGCCGTACCGGGAGCCACCAGTGTCTTCTGATCCCGATTTCCATTCGGCGCCCACCCGGCCCGCGCCCGCCGTCACGCCACGGGGCACCTCGATGATCCTGGTGCCCGTGCTGGCCGGATCGGCGGTCGCGGTCGGCCTCGGGGTGTTCGGCAGAGTGCACGAACCGCAGTTCTTCTCGATCAGTCTCGCCGGTTTCTCCAGCGGCACCGCGGTGAAATCGTGGCTCGCGACGCTGGCCGTCGGTCTGGCCATCTTCCAGCTGGTGTCGGCGTTCGTGATGTACCGGCTCACGCCGAGCGGTCGCGCACCGAGATGGATCGGGCCGGCGCACGTGTGGTCGGGCCGGGTCGCGGTTCTGGCAAGTGTCCCGGTCGCGGTGCACTGCCTGTACGCCCTGGGATTCCAGGGCGGCGACTCACGCGTGCTGTTCCATTCGCTGTTCGGCTGCTTCTTCTACGGCATCTTCGTCACCAAGATGATGTTGCTGACCCGGAAAGGGCTGAAACCATGGGTCATCCCCGTCATCGGTGGTCTGCTGTTCTTTGTGCTCGTCTATGTCTGGCTGACCTCGGCGCTGTGGTTCTTCGACACCACAGGCCTCACCTTCTAGAAAGCGGAGACCCTCATGATCGTCACCCGCCGCCAAGCCCTCGTGGGCACCGGTATCTCACTGGCCGCGACCACCGTTGCCGGCTGCGCCACCTACGGTGAAGGCCCGACCGGAACCGCGTCGCCCGAGCCGAGCCGCCCGGCACCGGCAGCCGAGCCCGCACCGGGCGGCGGTCAGGCGATAGCCAAGGTCGCGGACGTGCCCGTCGGGTCGGGGGTCATCGTCGACGACGTCGTACTCACCCAGCCCACACCCGGGGTGTTCAAGGGATTCTCGTCGGTGTGCACGCACGCCGGTTGCACCGTGAACCAGATCGGCGACGGCAGGATCAACTGTCCGTGCCACGGCAGCAGCTTCAACCTGGACGGCACGGTCGCGAAAGGTCCTGCCACCCGTCCCCTCAACGCGAAAGACGTCTCGGTGCAGGGCGATTCGATCGTGGTGCGGTGAGCGAGGGCGCACCGCACCGCCGGATCAGGCTCTGGTGAGCTGCTTCGCCTCATAGAGCCTGCGCCATTCGGCGCGCGAGCGGATCGACACGTCGACGTCGGAACCCTTGGCGCGCAGGGCCTTCACCGTCGCCTCCCCGCGCGGCGTGCGTGCGAACGGGTCCCAGCTGAAGAACCGGCAGGCGTTCTCCCAGGTGATCTTGTTGATGTCGGAATCGCTCGCGCCCGCGGCATCGAGTTCGGCCAGCACCTGTTCGGGTGCATCCGGCCAGAAGCAGTCCGAGTGCGGATAGTCGCACTCCCAGGCGATGATGTCGATGCCGATCTCGTGCCGCAGCTTCAGTGATGTCTTGTCGGTGACGTAGCAGGCCAGGGAATGTTCGCGGAAGACGTCGGAAGGCAGCTTGTCGCCGAAGTCACGCCGCAGCCATTTCTGGTTGGTGTAGTGCCGATCGCTGCGGTCCAGATAGAAGGGGATCCAACCGATTCCGCCTTCGGAGAACGCGAACTTCAGCTCGGGGTAATTGCGCATCGCCGGACCCCACAGCAGATCCTGCGCGCACATGGCCGAGACCTGGGTGGCCAGGATGATGAGATTGTCGATCGGCGCGTTCGGCGCCATGCTGATCGCCCCGAAGCCCGTGCCGATGTGCAGGCACATCACCACGTTCTCCTCAGAGAGGGTCGTGAACACCGGACCCCAGTAGTCCTCGTCGTGGTAGCTCGGCAGACCCTCGAGATGCGGCAGTTCGGGCATGGTCACCGCGCGACACCCCTTGGCGGCGACGCGCCGGATCTCGCGGCACATGGCCTCGGGATTCCACGTCGGCAGGATCGCGATCGGGATGAACCGGTCCGGATACGATCCGGCCCACTCGTCGATGTGCCAGTCGTTGTACGCCGACACCATGACCAGCGTGGCCTCCTCGCGGTGCATGTTGAGGTGGCGCGCCGAGAATCCGGTGAACGTCGGGAAGCACATCGAGGCGAGGATGCCGTTGCGGTTCATGTCGCGCACGCGTTCGTGCACGTCGTAGACTCCGGGCCGCATCTCGGCGAACCCCGCCGGGTCGCGTCCCCATTCCTCGGCCGGCCATGACACCACGGCGTTCAGACCGCTCACACCCTGCGGGCGGCCCTGATACATCCACTGGTCGACACCTTTGTCGTCGGTGACGACGATGGGCGCCTCGTCCTTGTACTTGGCCGGGACGTGACGTAGGAACATGTCCGGCGGTTCCACCACGTGGTCGTCGATGCTCACCAGGATCAGGTCGTCAGTCTGCATGAACTCAGTAGTACCGTCTTGAGATGTGACCGTCTCTGCGCCTTCGGACAGAGGTTTGACCGAATCGGCCAACCTTGCCCGGCCGGTCATCGAACTGCGCCGCGGAGGCCGCGCGCTCGCCGGCAGCTATCTCTACGAGGGTGAGGGGTTGATCACCGGCTGGCACTCGCACGAGGTGCACCAGATCGAGTACGCGCTGCACGGCGTCGTCGAGGTCGAGACCGACGCGGCCCACTATCTGCTGCCGCCGCAACAGGCCGCGTGGATCCCGGCCGGCCTGCAACACCAGGCGGTGATGAACCCGGACGTCAAGACCGTCGCGGTGATGTTCGATCCCAAGATGATTCCCGACGGCGGCACGCGCGCCCGCATCATCGCGGTGTCCCCGCTGATCCGGGAGATGATGATCTACGGCCTGCGCTGGCCCATCGACCGTCGCGAATGCGACGCCGAGAACGAGAAGGTGTCCGACGGCTTCTTCCAGACGCTGGCCAACCTCGTGGTCGAGGCACTCGACCACGAGGCGCCGCTGAGCCTGCCGACATCGGACAACCCGATCGTCGCCGCGGCCTTGGCCTACACCAAGGAGCACCTCGACTCGGTCACGGCCGAACAGGTGAGTCGCGCGGTGTCGGTCTCCGAGCGCACATTGCGGCGATTGTTCGCTGACACGGTCGGAATGTCCTGGCGCACATACCTTCTGCATGCGCGGATGTTGCGCGCGATGGCGCTGCTGGCGGATCCGGGCCAGTCGGTGCAGGCGACCGCGACCGCCGTGGGCTTCGAGAACCTGAGCTCGTTCACCAGATGCTTCGCACAGTTCTGTGGCGAGACCCCGTCGAACTACCGCCGTCGAGCGACCGGGAGCTGACATGACCTTCCACACGGCACGGACCGCGGCGATCGTCGGGGTCATCGCGGTACTGCTCGCCGGGCTGCTGGCCGTCCCCGAATCCCGTGCCGTCACGCAGCGCACGATCACGTTGACCCTCGTGCGGCACGCCCAATCCGAGGGCAACGCTTCGGGGCTGATCGATTCGTCGACACCGGGTCCGCCACTCACGGCGCTGGGACGCGAACAGGCGAGCGCGGTCGCGCAGCGGCTCGTGACCGACCACGCACGCGACCCCATCGACGGCATCTATGCCTCCTCGATGATCCGCACACAGCAGACCGCGCAGCCGCTCGCCGAGCTGCTCGGCGAACCCGTTTCGGTGCTGCCCGGCCTCCGCGAGGTCGAGGCCGGCGTGTACGAGGGGCAGCCGGAGGCGCTCGCGGGGGTCACCTACTTCACCGCCCCGACGCGGTGGCTGCAGGGCGACCGGGCCGCACGCATACCCGGGTCGATCGACGGTAACGAGTTCGACGCCCGGTTCGACGAGGCCGTGCGCCAGATCTATGACGGCGGGGGCGCGAATCCGGTGGCGTTCTCCCATGCCGGTGCGATCATGCTGTGGGTCGGCATGAATGTCGACAACCCGGACCTGAGCCTGCTGTCGCACCATCCACTCGGCAACACCGGTTACGTGGTGATCCGGGGCAATCCGACAGAGGGCTGGACGCTCGTGGACTGGGACGGCATCGCGCGTTGACCCGGCCCCGATCATGGTGTGATCGGTCACGCACGCGCGGCGGGGCTGCGGTGCCGGTCACGTCGGGATTGTGCCGTGGCCGCGCCCGGTTAGTGTGATCCATGGCATCGACGATGGGAGCGGGACTATGAGGTTTCGGCCATGAGATTCCGGTTGACGAGGTACGTCACCATCGAGGTCGACGACCGGGTGCGACAGCGGGCGCGCAGCGCGGGCGAACGGCTTCGGGTTAACCTCAGGGCATACCTGCGCAGCGCAGCCGACGACGTTGAGACCGCCAGCGGTCGGGTGCGCGATCTGTGCGACAACGCGGTGAATCGCGTTGATTCGGTCGTGGCCAGCGTCAACGACAAGATCGCTCCGCCGCCACCGGCTCCACCGGTACCGTCCGAGGACGACGTGCACGCGCGTCCCAGACGGCACCTGCAGGTCGTCTAGTCCTCGTGCCCGAGGCGGGCGCGAGGACTGGACACGAGGAGATCGGATGAGGGAAGAGGTTCCCGCCGTCGTCGAGAGCGGTCTCGACGACGTATGGACCTCTGTTCCCCACCCGGTGATCGTCACCGACGCCGATGGCGTCATCCGATCGGCAAGCCGGAAGGCACGTGCGGCACTGCCCGGTCTGCGAACCGGCCGCCATCTGTCCGAGTGCGCACCGTGGCTGTGGGATACGCACACCCGGCCGTCCGGCGCGGCTCCGGCGCCGACGGCGACCGGACCCGACGGGTGCACGGCGCAACCCACGCCGCTGCCGCACGGTGAGGTGGCGTGGTGGCTGATCGCACCGGGCCGGCCCGGAACGACCCGCGAACTGCGGGCCGCGCGGCGCGAGTTGAGCCGCGAACGCGAGCGCGCGAACTTCCTCGACGAGGTGTCGGCGGTGCTGATGGCCTCCTTGAACGCCGACCGATGCATGGAGTCGATCGTGCGGATCGCCGTCCCCCGACTCGCCGACGCCGCCGTGGTCATCGCGCCGCCGACCGGCCAACGTCTGGAAATGGTGTGTGCCGCCGGCGTTGTCGAGCACCGCAGAATCGAGGCGGATCCGGCCACCATCGCGGGTCTCGCCGAAGCGCTTCGCGGTTTCCCGCCGGTGCCGTCACGATGGATCGACCCGAATTCGTTGCCGGAGTGGCTCATTCCGACAGATTTCACCGGCACCGTCGGATCGGTGGTCGTCACGCCCTTGCCGGGGCACGGGGTGCCTGCCGGAGCGCTGGTGCTGCTGCGGCACAGCGTGAAATCGGCGTTCGACGACGGTGAGGAGGTGTTCGCCCGGCTCTTCGCGGCGCGGGCGGGCGCCGCGTTGTCGGCCGCGCGCCTGTACGCCGAGCAGGCCGCGATCACGCGCACCCTGATGGACGAACTCCTGCCGCCGCAGTTGGCGCACCAGCACGGTGTCGAGATCGCGGGCGGCTACCGCGCCGCCGAGGACCACCAGACCGTCGGCGGGGACTTCTACGACGTGCACCCCGCGACGGCGCCGGGCGACGAAACCCTCGTGGTGCTCGGGGACGTCTGCGGGAAAGGTCTCGACGCGGCGGTGCTCACCGGCAAGATCCGCAACACACTGCAGGCCCTCGCGCCGTTGGCCGGCGACCACGGCCACGTGCTGAGCCTGCTGAATCGGGCATTGCTCTCGGCGGCCCACACACGCTTCGCGACCCTCGTGCTCGCCTCGGCCGCCCGCCGGGACGACCATGTGACTCTGCGGCTCACCAGTGCGGGCCACCTGGCCCCGCTGATCGTGCGCCGCGACGGCAGCGTAGAGGAGACCGGTACGCGCGGAATGCTCGTCGGCGTCGTCCCCGAGATCCACGCCACGACATGCGAGACGATGCTGCAGCCAGGTGAGACGTGCCTGCTCTACACCGACGGCGTGACCGAGGCGCGGGGCGGTCCGCTGGGCGACGAGTTGTTCGGTGAGGCCCGGCTCGCGGCGGCCGTGTCGGAGTGTGCAGGCCTTCCCGCGGAGGCGGTGGTGGAGCGGATCATGATGCTGACCGCCGAGTGGATCCGGCAACGCGGTCACGACGATGTCGCGGTGGTGGCGATCACTGCGCCCCGACGTGGCCGCCGCGCCCCGGACAGCGTCAAAAGCTCTCTGCAAGGCGGGGTTTCGTCGTGAATCACGGCGAGCGCGCGGCGACCGGGCCTGCTGCGCATCCCGATGTGCTTGAGTCGGTGCGGGGCCGGTTGTGGGAGGCGGTGCTCGACGCCGACGAGGACACCGCTGTCGGCGTGGTGTTCGAGGCGCTCGACGACGGCGTGCCCGCCGAGGATCTGCTGCTCGACGTCATCGCCGCGGTCCAGCGCCGGGTCGGTGTCGAATGGGCGGGCAACCGCCTGACCGTCGCCGCCGAGCACGCCGCGACGGCGATCAACGACCGTGTGATCGCCGCACTGGTGCGGCATCCGGCCGTGGTGCGTGCGACCACCGGGGGACGGGTCGCGGTCGCATGTGCCGACGGGGAATGGCATGCGCTGCCGGCCCGGTTGCTGTCCGAGGTGTTGCGGTTGCGTGGCTGGCGCGTGGACTTCCTCGGCGCCCAGGTGCCCACCCCCCACCTGATCGCCCACCTGCATCAGCACGGACCTGACGCGGTCGCGCTGTCCTGCTCGATATCCACCCGCCTGCCCACCGCGCACGCCGCCATCACGGCGTGTCAGGCGGCAGGCGTGCCGGTGCTCGCGGGCGGCGCGGGTTTCGGTCCTGGGGGCCGCTACGCGCGACTGCTCGGGGCAGATGCGTGGGCGCCTGATGCGCGGACCGCCGCGGCACGGCTGGAGCAGGAGTTGCAGCTGAAGACGCGCGCACCCCGCACCCAGCTGTTCGACGAGCTTGCGCACCTCGCCGATCAGGAATACACCATGGTCAGCACGAGGGTTCCGCACCTGGTCGGCGGCACGGTTGCCGAGCTCGAGAAACGGGTACCCGCGATGGCGTCTTACTCGGAACTACAACGTCAACACACCCGCACCGACGTCGCGCACATCGTCGACTTCCTCGCCACGGCCCTCTACGTCGACGACCCCGAGCTGTTCACGGGGTTCATGGCCTGGACCGCCGAGGTACTCGATGCCCGCGGTGTACCGGTAGATTCGCTACAGCCCACCCTCGAAGCGCTCGGAGCTCAGTTGCAGGACTTTCCCAGGACTCAGCGGATGCTCAGCGCCGCCCGCGATACGTTGCACGCCACCTACCCAAGGGTCATTGGATGAACCTCTCACTGTCCACCGCGTCCGGGACCGACAGCCGGTCGGCCACGGTGACCGTTGCCGGCGAACTCGACTTCATGACCACCAACACGCTGGTCGACTACGTGAGTGAGCTGATCACCACCCAGGCGCTGGACGATCTACGGCTGGACTGCGCCGCGCTGACCTTCTGCGATTCGGCGGGTCTGTCCGGACTGCTCAACATCCACCGCCAGACGGCGCCCGCGGGCATCAAGCTGCACCTGGATCACCGGCCACCACATCTGGAGCGGTTGCTCGACATCACCGGCATCCTGGATTTCCTGACCGCGACGCCGGACCGCTCCGGCGAGTAGCAGACCAGCCAGACAAGAAGGGTTTGACGGCGCGTGCTCGGCAACAGCCTCGCGGTGCTCCTCGCTCTGTGCGCAGCGATCTTCATGGCCGTCGGCATCGTCGTCCGGCAACGCGCGACACTGGACGTACCGGCTGAAAAAGGCGTCAGTTCGGTGATGCTGCGGACGCTGCTGCGCCGCAAGCTCTGGTGGGCAGGCACCGCCTCGGCCGTCGCGGGATACGGGTTCCAGGCGCTCGCGCTCGGGTTCGGGTCGTTGCTTCTGGTCCAACCGGTGCTGGTGTCCGCGCTGTTGTTCGCGCTGCCGTTGAGCGCAAGGCTGGCACATCGAACGGTGAGCCGCGCGGAATGGGCGTGGGCCCTGCTGCTCACGGCAGCGCTGACCGTGTTCGTGTTGTTGGCCCGTGCCAGCACGGGGAGCTACTCGGTGTCGGTGTCGACGACAGTCATGGTCGCGGTGGCGTGCACATGCGTCGTCGCCCTGTGCGTCGTGCTCGCGACGCGCAGCACCAACTGGCGGCGCGCGGTGCTGCTGGCCGCTGCGGTCGGTGTGATGTTCGGCGTCGTGGCAGTGCTGACCAAGATCGTGATGCACATGGTCGCCGGCGGAGCCGGTTTCAGGACGCTGACGACGCCGGCGCTGTATCTCGTCGTGCTGCTCGGCGTCGTGGCGACCCTGCTGCAGCAGTCGGCGTTCCACGCGGGATCGCTGCAGACGTCGGTGCCGACGATGCTGGTGCTCGAACCCGTCGTCGCGGTGCTGCTCGGCTCCATCGTGCTCGGCGAGCACCTGTCGATCACCGGGTGGGAACCCCTCGCGCTGACCCTGGCGATATGCGCGATGGCAGCAGCGACGATCGCGCTGGGCCGCGACGAGGGCGCCTACGAGGAGAGCCTCGAAGCAGAGTTGGAGGCCAAGACCGTCACGGGTTGATGGTGTTCTCGCCCACCTGGCGGCCCCACACGTACTCGTTGAACATCGGCTGACCGAGTTCGAAGTGGTTGTAGGGCGCGATCGAGGCGCCGGTGTCCATCACGAGATACGGTGCGGGCCAGAGGTCGCGCGTGATCGGCTGCCAGCAGCCGGGCCGGCCTTCCGGACCGCCCCTGGCGTTCACCCGCGGCAGGTTGTCCGGGTACACGTACGGGTTGCCTGCGCCGACGAACGTGTCGTTCAGCTGGAACGAATAGCCGTTGTTGGTCTGCGCGGCGAACCTGGGCGCGGCGTCGTGGAAGTTGCGGATCGTGCAGAACAGCGCGGGGCTGTTGCGGTCGAACATCTCCGCGACCGGCAGCAGGTCCTGGTTTCCGCGCACCAGATACGGCCCGCCGCGCTCGAAGATGTCGCCGCCGGTGTTGCCGAAGCCGACCGCCGCCACGAGCGCCTGATCCAGGTTGTGGCGCTGGTCGTTGAGGGTGCGTGCGGTCGTGACCGCGTTGGTCAGCCCGTCGAACAGATCCGGTGCGGCATCGGCGTACACCTCGCCGAGGTTCGCCAGACCGGTGATGTCGCGGCGGATCTGCGGCATGCGCGGATTGACGTCGGCCAGGATCGCGTTGCCGTCCACGATGGAACGGCCGAATTTGTCGCCGAGCCCGTCGAGAGCCTGCGCGGCGGCCGTCAGCGTCTCGTTGAGCTTGATCGGGTCGACCTGCTCGGAGATCGCGGTGATGGTCTCGAACAGCGTGTTGAACTCCGTCGTCACGCCCTGGGCGTAGACCGGGGTCGCCGCAGACAATCGTTCGGCGGAGGGATGCTCCGGCGCGGTGAACGCGATGTACTTGTTGCCGAACACCGTGGTGGCGCGCAGTTCGGCGACCGCGTTGGCCGGGATCAGGTCGAGGTATTTCGGATCGACGTCGAGGGTCAGCCTGGCCTCGGGTTGGTCACCCGATTCGACCACGTCGATCGCCGCCAGCCGGCCGATCGGGACACCGTTGAACGTCACTTTCGAGCCGGGATCCATCGACAAACCGGACCGGCTCGCGAACAGCGTGATCTCGGTCTTGTCCTCGAAGGCACCACGGAACTGCATCCAGGTCAGCACCAACACCGTGACCAGAAGGATCACCATGCCCGCGCATGCGGTCTTGTACGGCGGGTCGTAACGCCAGTGCTTGAACCGCTGGCCGAAGCGATCCCGCAACGCCGCGGATGACGCCAACTGCCAACCCCCGATTATTGACGCAGCGAAAAGGTGAGCTCGGCAAACCTTTCCAGATTGACGGCGTCCGACGCAACAAATCGGCGGTACTGCGGCCAACATCAAAAAACTCATCGCGCGAGACCCCGGTCACATACTCAGGTGTTCCGGCCGCCGTTGAGGCCGACGATGGGCTCGGCGCCTAACGTTTGGCTTCTTCCACAGGTCGGAAGTCTGCGTCGTAGCCGAACGCTCGAGGACCGGTGAGTGCGAGTCCTCGTTCTGATCGCCACCGGTCGTCACATGGGAGACCTAGGACGCAGAGACGGTACCCGAACTTCACTTCCTCAGCAGTGATGGGTTGCCCGGAGTCGCTGGTCATCATGACGATGAGGTCGGGAACCGTCGCCACCAACTCGCCGTTGCGGAGGGCGACGATGTTCTCGTTCTGAAAATGGATGGTCATCTCCTGGCCCTGCCATTCGTCGAGACCTTGCAATGTGACCGTCCCGAGGGTGAAGCCTCCGGAGTTCGCGCGCTGGACTGCTGTGACCTTGCCTTCGATGAGGATTCGGCCACCTCGGTGGGTGACCACCGCATCGGCGGCTGACTGGTGTTCAGCCCTGGCGGAGCGGACCAGACGCCCGAGGTCTTGGGCAAGGGTTATCACTCCCGGGATCAGCCACTCCTTGGCTTGTTTCCCGGTCATCGGATACAGCGCCGTCATATTGCAACAACCGGATGCGACGGTCGTTGCGCGCATTAGTGTCTCGGCCCATTGGTTCGAGGACGCGGTCAGCACCACGGCATTGCCGTGCTCGTCTGTCATGCTCAGCGGCGTGGCTGATCCTCCGTACAGTGTGGGCGTGACGAGCTCGAGTGCGGGGAATGCGCGCCCCATGCCGTCGGCGTCGACGATTGGAAGACCTAGAGAGAGCGCGCTGAAAGGGACAACGGCATTCAGACCGCCCGCTTCGATGGGAGCGATGTGGGTGAAGCGTGCACCGAGGAAGTTCTCGAGTGCTTGCACAGCGCTTACTGCTTCTTGCACACGGGGCAGTTTCTCGACCAGGACCCCCGGGGCGCCGATGGCCGCAACGAAGCAGATGCGGTTGTTATCTGCCAGGTCGTCCAGTTCGACGAGCGGGGCCTCACCATGGGCTCGGATCTGTTCGCGCGCCATCAACTGGCCGATATAGGGGTCACCTCCTCCACCCGCTCCCAGGACAGTGGCGCCGAGCGCGATGTCGACCAATGCCGATTCGTCGATGTACCTCATAGCAGCGCTCCTTTCAACTGCATGTCGCCGACTGCCCGGACCCGTACCCGAATCGCCGTGCCGCCGGGCAGGTGAGACAGGGGGATGTCTTCCTCGTCGACGATGCGGACGGTTGCAGGGTCAGCGCCGGCGGTGACCGCGCGGTCGCGTGCGTCTACTCGAGCGCGGATCAGGACATCGTCGCGGCTTGTTCCGGCGAGTGATTCGATCCGATCGACTTCTCCGCCGGCCATCGCCATGGCTGCCCCGACGGCGTTGGCCGAGCCTGGTTCAGTTGGCACTTCTGTGGCGCCTGCGATGAGCGGGGCGATCAGTGGGGCGCCGCCTCCGACCACCGAGATGACGGTCTGGGCGTCGGTCATCTTGGTCTGCTCGATCAAGGCGTTGACCTTGTCGCGGACGTAGGCGAGTGCGCGCTCCACCAGCTGCCGGGGTACGTTCCGGACTGCGTCGACATCGCCGATCTGGGCGAATCCCGCTCTGACAGCAATGTCGGTGAATGTCAGTGTGCTGCCACCGAAGACGAGCGCGTCGCTGGTCAGTCGGTACCCGACTGACGCTGGGCCGACCAGACCGGTGGAAACATCGACAATACTGCCACCCCCGATCGCCAATGAGGCCACATCTGGCATCCGAAAGTTGCTTCTCACACCTCCGAGATCAACCGAGACTGTCGACTCTCGCGTGAAACCCGCACGGAGCAAACCGATGTCGGTGGTGGTGCCGCCGATGTCGATCACCACCGCGGCATCGTGGGCGGCAAGCCCACACAGCGCGGCGGCTCCTCTCATCGAGTTGGTGGGGCCAGAGCCAATCGCAAAGATCGGATACTTCTCGACCTGTCCGAGTGTCATGAGTGTGCCGTCGTTGCCTGTGATGAACATCGGCGCCGAAAGATCGAGCCCGTCAAGAATATCGGTGAATGCCGAGGCCACGGAACCAGCGAGCGGACGAAGGCTCTCGTTCAAGATGGCGGCGTTCTCCCGGCCCAAGAGGCCGATGCGGCCGATCTCGTGAGAAACCGTAGAAGACGCCTCCGGGATCTCCTCGAGCAGGATCTGTGCTGTGCGCTCTTCGGCGGCCGGATCGAGTGGGGAGAAGGTGCCGGAGATTGCGATATGCCGGGTACCATGCCGGCGTATCTCTTGGGCGATCTCGCGCAAGGTGGGTTCATCGAGATCGTGGAGAGGCCTCCCGTCGAACTGAGTGCCGCCACGAACGACGTACGTGCCTGCGTTACAGGCGGCGGCAAGAGGTTCTGGCCAATCGGTCAGCGGCATAAGCGTCTGGGGTGGCGTCGCCAGACGGATACTTGCCGTTCGAGCAAGGTGTTTCGCTTGAGTGACGGCATTGATGAAGTGCGTCGTGCCGATCACCACGGCGTCGACGTCGCGTGTGGAGCAGGTTGACAGCAGTTTCTCGATGCCATCACGGATACCGGATGTGATGTCCGGGGTGGTCGGCGATTTGCAGGTGGCACGAATGGTTGTGCCCTCGAGCAGCACCACATCGGTGTTGGTGCCGCCCACATCGATTCCGAGTCTCATGCCGAGGTGCGCTCCTGTTGTCGTCAGCAGATCTGGCTGCTCCGGGACCCGCCTGTTGCGTAGGTCTCACGTCGAGCTGCGTGCGCATCAGACTGTGGCGGGTGGATCGGGAAATCAATGTGCACTTCGCTGCGCGGAAGCGGCTGCATTGGGCGAATGCAACAGGCTACACATCAAATTATGTGATTGACTGACTGTCCGGCGGGACGTCGAGTGGCAGGATCTGGTGTTGGAAATCGTCGAGAAAGACATCGGCGCGTTGGCGCTAGGAGCTACCGTTCTGGGCGCGGGGGGCGGTGGAGATCCATGGGTGAACACGGCGATCCTGGCCCAAGCGATCGCCGAGTACGGCCCCATCGAGGTGGTCGACGCGTCGCAACTGCCGGCGACAGATCGGGTCGCGACCATTGGACTGGTAGGGGCACCTACGGCGATGCTCGAACAGTTTCCGGGACCGTGCGAAGTGAAACGAAGTTTGGACCTGCTCGAAAGAGTGGTAGGTGCAAAGTGTGCCGCAGTGATGCCGATCGAAGTCGGCGGAATGAACGCGTTGTTCCCGCTGGCCGCCGCCGCCTGGGCGGGTGTTCCGTGCCTCGACGCAGATGCCATGCATCGTGCATTTCCGCACATCGACATGACCTTGCCAGCGCTGCGGGGAGTCCGAGCAGGCCCTGCGGTACTGGCGGGGTGTTCCGGATACGATGTGGTGCTGCGTGCTCCCACCAATCGCGGTATCGAATCGATGGCGCGCGGATGCGTTCGCGATATGGGGCTGGTGGCGGTGCTCTGCGCCTACCCGATGACTAGTGAGCAGTGCATAAAAACCTGCGCGCAGGGGTCGCTGACGCACTGTCTTGAAATCGGCCGGCAGCTTGCCGCTGTCGACCCGCACGAGCCCGACGCCCTCGATGGCTTTCTCGGCTTGGTGGGCGGGCGCTGCCTTGTCGATGGGGCCGTCGTCCACGTCGTACGACCTGAAGTGAACGTCCGCAACGGCCGTGGAACGGTGTTGATCGAGGCTGAAGAGTCGCCGGAACGCCTTGTGCGGATCGAGTACCAGTCAGAGAACATCATCGCCATCGAGGATGGACGGCCTCTAGCCACCACGCCCGACCTCATCGTTATCCTTCGCCTTGAGACCCTGCAACCGGTGGCCACCGAGGCCATCGCGGTCGGGCAGCGGGTGCAGGTCATCGGCATCCCTGTCCACCACGGCTGGACCACCGCCGAGGGAATCGCGATGGCCGGCCCACGAGCTTATGGGTACGACCTCGATTACTCCGCGTTCGAGAGTGCCGGTTGACCAGCTTTCGGTTGGGTATTCACATTGGCGACAGCACGCTCAGTGCCGCGTTGATCGACACGTCGCTGCGGGTTGCCACCTCGTTCTCAGTTCCCCGATCCGGCACCTTGGCGGAGTCGTTGGACGCCCTGGTCACGAACGGACCGTCGCGAATCGATCTAACAGACATTGCCTATGTCGGGATCGTGGTCAACGTCGGCCGGGAAGCGATCGAGCACCAGGATCTTGCGAAGGTCGGAGCCTTACGCATCTCGGCGCCGGCCAGTATCTCGGTTCCGCCAGCGGCGACGTGGCCTGCCGAGTTGGCCGCAAGCGTCGTTGTGGAATCGGCTGTCATCGGTGGTGGACACGACTACACCGGCGGTGAACTCGCCGACCTCGATCTCGCGGCAGTGCGTTCCTTCGCATTTCGCTGCCGCGGCGCGGTGGACGCGATCGCAGTCACCGGATTGTGTTCGACCGTCAACTCTGACCATGAACAGCGAGCCGCCGCAATCATTCGATCGGTGCTCGGTCACCGGATTCCGGTCACTCTGGCACACGAGATCGGGGGTGTCGGACTCTTGCAGCGTGAGAACGGCGCCATCCTCAACGCGGCTCTGGTTCGGTCGTTCACCCGGGCGCTGCGTGCCTGCAGTGACAAGCTGACTCGTCGCGGCCTGACTGGCGAGATCCTCATTGCCCAGAACGACGGAACTTTGCTGAGTTTGGCCGAAGCAGCGCGGCGCCCGATCTTCACCCTGGAAAGCGGTACTCCACACGCCATGCGCGGCGCCGCGCACCTGTCTAACACGACCAATGCCATTGTCGCTCATGCAGAGCCGACGATGATCAGGTTCGGAGCGCTGGTGGACGGGTATCCGCTGGAGTCCACCCTTCCGACCGACATCGTGGGTATCCGCACTCATTGTCGGATGCCTGATCTCATCACGATTCGCGCGGGCCGAGCGTCTCCTCTCGGCCCGGATGTCTTGTCAGAGTCGGAACAACGTTGGTGTGTAAGTGCGGCAGAACGCCTAGCGGGTCCGCACCGTGACATGCCTCTGCTCGGGGTGGGAGACAGCGCCAACCTGCTCGAGCGGATCGGCGGTGCCGCGCGCGAGGTAGCGGTGGTGGAACACGCCGCCGCCGCCGCGGCGGTCGGGGCTGCAGTCGCTGACGTCTCAGGGAGTATCGATCGAACGTGTGACTACGAAAATCAGTCTCGGGAAAAGCTCTTGGCGGAAAGTATCGAAGCCGCCACACTTGCTGCCGTGCGATCCGGCGCCGATATCCGGCACATCAGGATCGACAGTGTCAGGGAGACGCCCTTGGGCTATTCGCCGGGTCGAGGCGCACGAATACGAGTTCGGGCGGTGGGTCCCGTACTCGACTTGCAATCGCGATGACGTCGTCTCAACCCGTCTCGTCAGCTCCCGAAGAGGAAACATCTTGTCTCTCAACGTCGCTCAACTGATTGCCAGCGGTATCCTGAGCGATACCGAACTCGTTGGCGGACGACGGGGGCTGGGCCGCCGTGTCCGTACCGTTACGTCCTGCGACTCTGCACATCGCCTGCGAACGCTGGGTACCGACACTGTCGCGGTGTTCACCTCCGAGGGCCCCACCATCGAAGATCTCGACGCTGAGACCGCGATCCGGCTGGCCGGCGGCCTCAACCTGTCCGCGTTGGTCTTCCCCAGTCAGGAGCCACGCGACGCCCTGGTGACGACTCGCCGGCTGGCGGACAAACTGGGGTTGCCCGTCATCGTCTGTCGATTGACCTCGACCGCCGAGGCGGTCGACCGCCTCGACAACCTGGCGCGGTTCCCGGAACTTGCGACCGCGCGGTCTTTGCAGGAGTTCATCCGCAAACTACGCCATACCGGACAATCACCCGACCGGCTCCTTGCTGCCTTGACCGAACAACTTTCCTGCCCGGTAGCTCTTATCGACAGCCACGGACGACGAGTCCGTGGCACCACCGCATTCGAAGCCTCTGAGACTCTCCTCGAGCACCTCAGGCAGTCACCAGCTGTTGGAAGGACGATCGAGGACGACACTGGTGGTGTGACCGTCATAGAACCGATCACCCGGTCACAGGAACGGACGGCACACCTTTGGCTGGCTGCGGACATCGAGTCACGTATCGAGGCTCGCGTGGACCATGCGCGTCACCTCCTTGCTGTGTCGGCCTGGCCGCTCACGGCCGCCCTGCTTCAGCGCACACTCACCGGTGAGCGCGAGGGGCGCCAGCGATCGATGTTGCTCACCGAGATAGTGGAGCACTCGGATTCGCTGCCACGCCAGACCGTCGAACGGGCTGCGGCGCTCGGTTGGCAACTGTCGGGATGGCACACTGCTGTCGCGGTCACCAGCCGAGACGGAGGAGCTGATGCCCGGGGGAGCCTGGCCGCTCGGGTGGTCGAAGACGGTCTCAAACTCCACAAGATCAACGCTGACCTCGTGGAACGTCCGGAGGGCTGGGTCTTTTGGATCACGACCGAGCTCGAGCCGTCTACGGGCGACGGCGTCGCACTGATGGACCGGATTCGAACGGCCCTCGAGTGGGTGAACCATGAGGTGCCGTCGGCGTCGCTGGCCGCCGGCGTCGGTCTACCCTTCGAGGGCCCGGAGGGTATCAGGAGATCGATCCAGGAGGCTGAGCACGCATGCCTACTTGCCCGGACAAGTTCGCAGCCGGTCGCCGTCGAGCATAGTGACTCCACCAGCGTTCGCCGGCTGTTGATCGGCTACTACTCGAACCGCGCCCTACGGGAAGTCGCGGCACATTTGATGGCTCCGCTGCGGGAGGCCGACACCTCCGGCGATTTGGAGCGCACCATGGCGGCATTCCTGGACAACAAGTCCTCGGCCACCGCGACGGCCAAAGCGCTCAACATCCACCGCAACACGGTTCTGCATCGGCTCGAGAAAATCACCGCCTTGTTGAAGCTGGACTTCGCCGACGCCGAGGACAGACTGGCTGCGCAGCTTGCGGTCCACCTCGCCGAACTGAACTGATACGACAGAACGCCCAACAACATCATCCTGACCGCACGAATTGCACATTGCTCTTCTTTCCAAACCGGGAGCACGCTGGCCCTGACCTTTTCACCTATCTGGAAGGTGGTCGACAGTGGCGACTTCTGTGGACAGACGACCGGCCGCGCTTTCCCCGCAACGGGTGCGTGAGATCATCGGTGAGCCAGAGGCGCTGGCGGCAGCCAAGGTACAGCCCGCTCTAGACGTCCATTTCCGGCGCTTCATCGCGCATTCCCCCTTCCTGTGCATGGCCACCTCGCATGCCGACGGCACTGCCGACTGCTCACCGCGCGGTGACTATCCCGGGTTCGTGAAGGTGCTGGACGACACCACTGTGGCGATCCCCGATCGGGTGGGCAATGCCCGAATTGACTCCTTTGAGAACCTGGCGACTAATTCCAGTATCGGACTGATCTTCTTGGTGCCAGGCCACCGAGAGACGCTTCGCGTCAACGGCAAGGGCTACCTGACCGAGGATGACGATGTGCTCACCCGTTTGCAAGTGGAGGGTAAGACGCCGCGGCTGGCAGTGATTGTCGAGGTCGAAGAGGCTTTCATCCATTGCGGTAGAGCGATCATCCGGTCTCGACTGTGGGATCCGGACAGCCAAACACTGGCGGCTGAGGTTCCGAGCATGGCTGACATGGTCGCAGATCAAATTCGCCCGGAAGGACTCGACGCCGAAACTATCAACGGCGTAGTCGAAGTCGGCTACAAGACTCTTTTCTGACAGAATCGGAGCCGATCACCATGAAGGATCTCGCAGCGACACCCCTCCGGGGTCAGGACGTCCGAGTCGAAGCAATCACGAAGTTGGCCCCGGACATCGTCGAGGTATTGTTTCGTTCCGAATCAGGCAGCGAGTTGGCACCCTGGGACGCCGGTGCGCACATTGACCTCACTTTGCCCAACTGGTTGGTGCGCCAGTATTCACTGTGCGGAGACCCCGCTGACCTACAGCGGTACCGGATAGCGGTGCGGCGTGAGAAGTTGAGTCGCGGTGGATCTGAGTACATACACGACTTTCTCCGTATCGGTGCGAAGCTGACCATCTCACCACCGCGCAACACCTTTGAGGCACCCCAGCCCGGAACTCCGATGATGTTCATCGCAGGTGGTATCGGGATCACGCCGATGCTGCCGATGTTCCTGGGCGCCCGTGCTGCGGGCGAGCGTGCCACGCTGTTGTACACAGGACGGTCACGTTCCAGCATGGCATTTCTGGACGAGCTCGATCCGCACAGTGACAACCTCATCGTGGCATCTGATGACCAGGAGGGACGCCCCGACTTCTCGGAACTGGCCGCAAATCTCGACTGCGGCACCCAGGTCTACGCGTGCGGACCCGAACCGATGCTCGCGGCGGTCGAGAACGCGTTCGCGGCAGCGGACGGGATGCCGGTACAGGTCGAACGGTTCCGCCCCCGGGCACGAGTGTTTCCGCCCAACAACGAGTTCGAAGTCATGTGCGCCAGATCTAACCAGACTGTTACCGTCGGCAGCAACGAGACGATGCTGGACGCGCTGACCAAGGCCGGTATCGCCACAGTCAGCGGATGCCGAGAGGGTGTCTGCGGAAGTTGCGAGATAGCAGTTCTCTCAGGCGAACCCGAGCATCGAGACGACGTCGGGGCACCCGACGGGCGGATGTATCCGTGCGTATCGAGGTCACGCACGGAGCTCATCGTGGTCGATGTCTAGCTCAAGTTCCTCCGACACGGTGTCCTGATTCCGCGGCGAAGCCACAGGTTTAATGCCGCCCACATCCGGAATACCTTGGCATACAAGCCTGGCTGCACGAACGATGGATGTCTCGCGTCGGCGAGCTGTCGTGCAACGATGTTATGGCCGTCCGGCCACGATACTTTGACAGCAACGGTCAGACACCTCTCCAATCGTGGGTGCCGAGGTCCGCGGAGGACGGCCACGCAAATTGCGCAGTGTCGCAGGCCCCGATGTGGGGCCAACTACGCAGAGTGCGCAATCTCACGAGCAACAGTTGTGCAGTCTGTAACGAGGTGTTTGGGTGAAAACCATCAAGCGTCAAATCCGTTGTAAATAAGGAGGAATGACGTGCACAAGATCGAGAACACACCTACGCAACTGCTGAGCGAAGAGGGGCTGCGGGTTGACGACGACGTGTTGGCACCGCTTGTCGCAGACATCGATGATGTCCGGCTGCGCGACCTGTACGAGGACCTTGTGGTTGTGCGCCGCATCGACACCGAAGCCACGGCCCTGCAGCGGCAAGGCGAACTAGGTCTCTGGGCGCCACTTCTCGGCCAGGAGGCCGCCCAGGTGGGATCAGCGCGGGCACTCGATGCTGAAGACTTCGTGTTCGCCAGTTACCGCGAACACGGCGTCGCCTACTGCCGCGACGTCGATCCGACCCACATGCTGCGGTTCTGGCGCGGGTCGACCCATTCGGGCTGGAATCCGCACGAGTACCGAATGACCACACCGGCAATCATTGTCGGATGCCAGGCGCTCCATGCGACAGGTTATGCGCTGGGAACCGCTCTGGACGGAGCGTCCGGCGCCACCATCACCTACTTCGGCGACGGCGCCACCAGCCAAGGAGACATCTCCGAGGCTTTCGGATTCGCGGCGAGCTTCAAAGCGCCGGTGGTGTTCTTCTGCCAGAACAACCAATGGGCCATTTCGGAGCCGGTATCGCTGCAAACGACAGTCACCATCGCCGAGCGGGGCCGCGGGTTCGGTATTCCCTCGATCCGGGTGGACGGCAACGATGTACTCGCGGTCCTTGCCGCCACGCGGGCAGCACTGACAGATGCACGAGACGGAAACGGCCCCAGCCTGATCGAGGCCGTCACCTACCGTATGGGTCCACATACCACTTCCGACGACCCGACTCGCTACCGGCCTTCGACTCTCGACGACGAGTGGAGCGCCAAAGACCCCCTTGACCGGGTCCGAAAGCTCCTCGAGCGCCAGGGGATTTACGACGACGATTACCACGCCCGAGTTCAGGCGCGTGCCGACGAAGTCGCCGCGGCCCTGCGCAAAGGTTGTCTGGGGACTGTAGAACCCGAACCGATGTCCCTGTTCGACAACGTGTACTCACACACCCACCCGCTGGTAGCCGAAGAGCGGGAGCAGTTCGCTTCCTATCTAGCAGGTTTCGAAGGATCGACAATATGAGCATCAATATGCCACTGGGCAAGGCGCTGAACGCAGGCCTGCGGCGCGCTCTGGAAGACGACCCGAAGGTCCTCCTTCTGGGGGAGGACATCGGTGCCTTGGGGGGTGTCTTCCGTATCACAGACGGCCTGCAGAAGGACTTTGGTCCCCAGCGGGTCATCGACACCCCTCTGGCTGAGTCAGGAATCATCGGCACCGCAATCGGACTCGCGATGCGCGGGTTCCGGCCGGTGTGTGAGATACAGTTCGACGGATTCATCTACCCCGCCTTCGATCAGATCGTCTCGCAGGTCGCAAAATTGCATTACCGTACCGGCGGCAATGTGCGGATGCCGATCACCATTCGCGTTCCCTACGGCGGAGGGATCGGCGCTATCGAACACCACTCCGAGTCCCCGGAAGGATACTTCGCTCAAACCGCCGGACTCCGGGTGGTCACGTGCAGTAACGCCGCTGACGCCGCCCTGATGATTCGCCAGGCCATCGGCTGTGACGACCCGGTGTTGTTCTTCGAACCGAAACGCCGCTACTGGGATAAGGGTGACGTCGACCTCGATGCCGATCCGGACTCGTTCCCGCTGCATAGAGCGCGGATCCTCGTGGAAGGGACCGACGCCACAGTGGTGACATACGGCCCTCTTGTCAGGACCGCCGTACAAGCCGCCGAAGTGGCAGCCGCAGAGGGTATCTCGATCGAAGTCATCGACCTTCGTTCGATCTCCCCGGTCGACATCGACACCATCGCCGCTTCGGTCCGTAAGACCGGTCGCCTGATCGTCACGCACGAAGCATCGACGTTCATGGGCATCGGGGCCGAAATCGCCGCCCGTATTACCGAACGCTGCTTCTATCACCTCGAGGCACCGGTCCTGCGAGTGGGTGGGTTCGCCGTACCGTACCCACCCGCCAAGCTTGAAAAATTCTTCCTGCCCGACGTCGACCGAATCCTCGACGCTGTTGACCGGTCGATCGCTGCGTAAGGGGACAAGGAATCCACCATGACTTCTGTACAGAGTTTTGTGCTGCCCGACTTGGGTGAAGGCCTCACCGAGGCTGAAATTGTCACATGGTTCGTATCGATCGGGGACACCGTGGATCTCAACCAGATCGTCGCCGAAGTCGAGACGGCAAAAGCGTCTGTGGAACTGCCGTCACCGTATGCCGGCACAGTCCGTGCACTGCACGCCGCCGAAGGCGAAACGGTTGCGGTCGGCCGGCCGATTATCGACATCGACACCGACGACGCGGCCCCCGAACATCAGCACCAGGAGAAAGTCCCGGTGTTGGTCGGCTACGGCGTCGCTGGTGAGGCTGTGAGTCGTCGAGGCCGACGCCGTCAGGCGGAGCAGGTCGGCGCACCATCGCGACCGCTATCCGCCGGCCCGCAGCCGCCTGCACCACAACAGAAGATGGCCAAGCCACCCGTCCGGTTCCTCGCGAAGCAGAACGGCGTCGATCTAGCGGACATCGAAGGCACCGGTCGGAAGGGCGAGGTCACGGGCGGCGATGTCGCCGCCTACCTGGCGGCGGCACGCGACGGCCAGCGCCACCTGATCGCTGACACGAGCGACGGCTGTGAGTCTCCCCCGGCCGACGAGATGCATTTCGGCGGAGCCGAAACCCGCACTCCGATCAAAGGTGTGCGCAAGCAGACCGCTGCAGCGATGGTCGCCAGCGCGTTCACCGCGCCCCACGCCACCGAATTCGTCACCGTCGACGTCACGGCCTCTCTGGAGCTGCTGGAACGGCTACGTACACATCCCGCGTTCGCGCAAACGCGGCTGACCCCGATGGTGCTGATCGCCAAAGCGCTCCTGATAGCGCTACGGTCCAACCCCAGCCTGAACTCGTTCTGGGACGAATCTGCACAAGAGATCGTGACCAAGCACTACGTAAACCTGGGCGTCGCGGCAGCGACACCGCGCGGCCTCATGGTCCCAAACATCAAGAATGCCGACCAGATGTCGCTGCGCGAACTGGCAGCAGCACTGAACGATCTGACCGGCACCGCCAGGGCCGGGAAGACGACTCCGGCAGACCTCGCCAAGGGCACAATCACGATCACCAATGTCGGCGTGTTCGGTGTCGATACCGGCACGCCTATCCTGAACCCGGACGAAGCCGCCATCCTCTGCGTCGGCGCCATTCGGAAGCGGCCCTGGGAGCATCTGGGTGCCATCGCATTACGCTCCGTCGCGACACTGAGCCTGTCCTTCGATCATCGCCTGGTCGACGGTGAACAGGGATCGAGATTCCTCGCCGAGATCGGACGCATCCTTTCCGACCCGTTTGAAATGATCGCACTCGGATGACCCGCCGCCGCCCAGAGTGCACACATAGCATCGACACCGGGAGCCCGACGATGACCGACGATCCGGACGTCCTCGTGCTCGGCGGAGGTTCAGGTGGGTACGCCTGTGCTATCCGTGCCGCACAGCTCGGCCTTTCGGTGGTCGTCGTGGAAGCCGACAAGTTGGGTGGTACCTGCCTGCATCGCGGCTGCATTCCCACCAAAGCCTTGGTTCACGCTGCCGAGGTAGCCGATACTGTCCGTGCCAGCGAACGTTTCGGAGTGCTCGGCGATCTCGCCGGTATTGACCCCGCCCGTGTGCAGGCATACAAGCGGGGGGTTGTCGGCAAGCTCCACCGGGGCCTGCAAAGCCTCATCGCCAGTCACGGCATACAGGTGGTGATTGGACACGGCCGGTACCTCGGCGAGCGCCGGGTCGACGTCGCCGGGCAGACGCTCAGAGCTCGCCGCGGGGTGGTCCTGGCCACCGGATCGCAGACGCGTGAGCTCCCGCACACTCCAGTGGGGGGCCGGATCGTCACCAGTGACGACCTTCTGGAACTGGAGGAGATCCCGGCGCGTGCGGTGGTGCTCGGAGGTGGGGTGATCGGCGTCGAGTTTGCCAGCGTTTTGGCCTCGTTCGGCACGGAGGTCACCGTAATCGAGGCGCTGCCGCGGCTGCTCGCCGCCGAGGACGATTGGAGTTCTAAACAGCTGACCCGCGCCTTCCGCAAGCGCGGCATCACCACCATGACGTCGACCAAGATGGTGGCGACCACCCAGTCGGGGGACACCGTCGTCGTCAGCCTCGACAACGGGGAGAAAATCGAGACGAGCCTATTACTCGTGGCTGTGGGACGCCGACCCCGCACTGCGGGAGCAGGTTTCACCGAGGCTGGTCTCGAACTGGATCGAGGATATGTCGCCGTCGACAGCCTATTGCGGACCAACCACGAGGGAGTCTGGGCAGTCGGCGACCTCGTTCGCGGCCCGCAACTCGCCCACCGCAGTTTTCAACATGGGCTGTACGTCGCCGAACAGATCGCTGGACATGATCCGGTGCAGCTCGACGAACTCGATATACCGCGCGTCACCTATACCCAGCCCGAGGTCGCGTCGGTTGGCCTGACCGAACATCAGGCTCGCGAGAAGCACGGTGCGATCAGCACCTTCGAGTACGAACTTGCCGGGAACGGCAAAAGCCAGATCCTCGGGACGGCCGGCGGTGTCAAGTTGATCCGCATCCAGGATGGCCCTGTGGTCGGTATTCACATGGTCGGCCACCGGATCAGCGAACTGATCGGTGAGGCACAACTCATCGTCAACTGGGAGGCCAGCCCAGATGAAGTCGCTGCTCTGGTACACGCACATCCGACCCAAGCCGAAGCACTCGGTGAGGCACATCTCGCCCTTGCAGGACGTCCACTGCATGCACACCACTGACCCCCCACCTCGAGAACAGGCCCAAGGAATCACAATGATCAGCACCACCGCTCTCGACGCCACCGCAGACTCTGCCGTATTCGACCGCAGAGACGCGGTTCCAGGACTTCCACACGAGCAGGTGGTGTTCTGTGAGGACGCCGCCACCGGCCTGCGAGCGATCATCGGAATCCACTCGACGGTGCTCGGCCCTGCCCTCGGCGGTACCCGGTTCTTTCCGTATCCCGACGAGGCGTCGGCCCTTACAGACGTGCTGCGTCTGTCACGGGGAATGACATTCAAGGCCGCCGTCACCGGCTTACCTTTCGGCGGCGGTAAGGCCGTGATCATCGGAGACCCTGCCCGCGTCAAGACATCCGCGCTCCTGCACGCGTACGGTCGCTTCATAGAAACGCTGGGGGGTCGCTACATCTCTGCGGCGGACGTCGGCACCAATGCTGAGGACCTAGACATCATCGGTGAGTACACCAGCCACCTAGTTGGGCGCACACGATCGGCGGGCGGGTCTGGAAACAGCGGTCCAATGACTGCACTCGGGGTCTACCAGGCGTTGCGCGCTGCTGCCACTGTGGCGTGGGGCACCGACTCGTTGGCAGATCGCCTCATCGGTGTCGAAGGAGCGGGAAAGGTCGGATCGGAGCTCATCGCTTTGCTACATGCCGACGGAGCCCGCGTCATCGTCACCGATGTGAACCGCGAGGCGGCCGTCACGGTCACAGCGCGTTACTCCGGTGTCATGGTCACCGACGACCTCCTCGCCGAAGAGCTCGACATCTACGCTCCGTGCGCCCTCGGCGGAACTCTCGCCGAGGCGACACTCGAGCGCCTCACCGCGTCGATCGTCTGCGGTGCTGCGAACAATCAGCTACGAACCCCGGAGATTGACGTGCGGTTGCACAACAGCGGAATCGTTTGGGTTCCTGATTATGTAGCCAACGCCGGTGGTCTCATCCAGGTCGCGGGCGAACGTGAAGGTGTGGGCGCCGACGTCATCCGCCGACGTGTCGAGGAGATCTACGACTCTGTGATCACGATCCTGCGGCACGCGGAAGCGGAATCCGTCGCTCCAGGTCGAGCCGCAGACGAGATCGCATACTCCAAACTGGCCGCGGCCGGCTGAAAACCGCCGTGACAACCCATCCACCGTCCGGAGAAGCGCACGTCCACGTCAAGAAGAGAGACTCGTGACCGGGCATGCTGGGCGGCCGTCGCCGTCGCGGTGAGTGTCCACAGCCTGGCCTGCCATCCACTCCTCAAATTCGGTTCTGATGAACAGAATCAGCGATGGCTACCGGACATGCTCGGGGACGAAACCGTCGGCGCATACCGCCTTTCCGAGCCCCAGGCCGGATCGGATGCCGCTGCGCTCATATGCAAAGCCCATGCCGGTGACGGCGGATACCGGGTTACCGGCACCAAGGCCTGGATAACGCACGGCGGCATCGCTGACTTCTACAACTTGTTCGCCCGCCTCGGAGAAGGTGCCAAGGGAATCTCCTGCTTCCTGGTTCCGGGTCAAACCGAGGGTTTGACGTTCGGCAGGCCCGAGGACAAGATGGGCCTGCACACGGTGCCAACGACAAGCGCTTACTACGACGACGCCTTCATTCCCGCGATGAACCGGATCGGAGCTGAAGGGCAGGGACTCGAAATCGCCTTGGAGGCACTCGATTCCGGCCGCCGACATGGCCGCTGCCGTGGACACCGCACGTGCCAGCTACCTCGACGCTGCCCGCCGCCGCGATGCTGGAATGAGTTACTCCCGCAATGCCGCCGTAGCAAAGCTCGTCGCGACCGAGGGCGCCGACCGTTCGGGGCGCCTGCGGAACCCGTCCTCGTGGACGAGGCTGCGGAGAATCCGCAGCCCTAGCCGATCCCAACCGCGAACCCCCGGGCCCATCCAGGAATCGTTGAATGTGTCTGGCATCACATAGTTTTCTCGACGTGTGGATATGCGTGAGCTGACCTGCAGAAACACAGAATCAGCAAGTACTCCACCCAGCACTTACCGGCGGCTTGCGCGCGCCGGCGACGTCGGGCTCAATCATGGGCATGATCGACCACATGATCGTGATCGCCACGATTGGAGCCCCCGAGTGACTCAGGCGCTCGTGCGCAACCGGGCCGCGGCCGATTCCGGCATCGGCTCATAGCGCGCGAACGACCGGCGGAACTGCCCTGCACCATGTGACATCGAGCGCAGGTCCGTCGCGTAGCGGATCAACTCCACCTCGGGAATCTCGGCTTTCACCACGGTGCGGTCGGCGTCCAACTTGTCGGTGCCCAGCACGCGTCCGCGGCGGCCGGCGAGATCGCCCATGATGGAACCCACCAATTCGTCGGGCACCATGATCGTGACGTCGTCGACCGGTTCGAGCAGGTTGATCTTCGTCGCCGCCGCAGCCTCGCGCAGCGCGAGTGCACCGGCCATCTGGAAGGCGTAGTCCGACGAGTCCACGCTGTGCGCCTTGCCGTCGAACAGGGTCACCCGGATGTCGACGACGGGGTAACCTGACCCGTCGCCGGACCCCGTGACACCCTTCTCCATCTGGGCGCGTACGCCTTTCTCGACGCTCGGGATGAACTGGCGGGGGACCGCGCCGCCGACGACCTTGTCGACGAACTCGAAGCCCGATCCTTCCGGCAGCGGCTCGACCTCGATGTCGCAGACCGCGTACTGGCCGTGGCCGCCGGACTGCTTGACGTGCCTGCCGTGTCCGGTTGCCTTGCCGGCGAACGTCTCCCGCAACGGAACCCGCAGTTCCACGGTGTCCACCGATACCCCGTAACGCCGCGACAGCGCGTCGAGCACCACCGAAGCGTGCGCCTCGCCCATGCACCACAGGACGATCTGATGAGTCTCGGGGTTCTGCTCGATGCGCAGGGTCGGGTCCTCGGCGGCCAACCGCCCCAGACCGACCGACAGCTTGTCCTCGTCGGTTTTGGCGCGCGGTGCGACCGCGATGGGCAACAGCGGATCCGGCATCGACCACGGCCGCAACACCAGCGGGTCGGACTTGTCGGACAGCGTGTCGCCGGTCTCGGCCCGGCTCAACCGGCCGATCGCGCAGATGTCACCCGCCACGACCGAGGGCGCCGGGCGTTGCTGCTTGCCCAAGGGGAAGCTCAGCGTGCCGATGCGCTCGTCCTCGTCATGATCGGCGTGGCTGTGGGTGCTGCCGTCGTCGCCTGCGGCCCCCGGTGAGCCCGTGGTCTCGGTGAACGCAGAAAAATGGCCCGACACATGCACGGTGGCGTCGGGCCTGATGGTGCCGGAGAACACCCGTACCAGGCTGACCCTGCCGACGTAGGGATCCGACGTCGTCTTCACCACCTCGGCCAGCAGCGGCCCGTCCGGATCGCAGGTCAGCGGCGTGCGGGGTGCGCCCTGCGGGGTGAACACCTCCGGCAACTTGTGCTCCGGCGGCGCCGGGAAGCCGCGCGTGGCGATGTCGAGAAGTTCGAGCGTACCGACCCCGGAGTGACTGCACACCGGGATCACCGGGAAGAACGAGGCACGGGCCACGGCCTTTTCGAGGTCGGCGATGAGCACGGCCTCGTCGATCTCCTCGCCGCCGAGGTAACGCTCCATGAGCGTCTCATCCTCGGATTCCTCGATGACGCCTTCGATGAGGGCGCCCCGCAGTTCGGCGATGACCGCGTCGTACGAGCCGTCCGGCGGTCGCGCGGTGTGCGTGCCACCGCTGTAGTCGTAGTACGTGCGGGTGAGCAGACCCACCACGCCCGTGCAGCGCTCGCCGTCACCGACCGGGAAGTACAGCGGGGCGACCTTGTCGCCGAACGCCTCCTGGGTCGCGGCGAGGGCGGCGTCGTAGTTCGCGCGAGGATGGTCGAGCTTGGTGATCACCACGGCCCGCGGCATCTGCACCTCGTCGCACTCCTGCCACAGCGCCTTGGTGGGCTCGTCGATGGTCTCGTTGGCCGCGATCACGAACAGCGCGCAGTCGGCCGCGCGCAGACCCGCGCGCAACTCGCCCATGAAGTCGGCGTAGCCGGGTGTGTCGATCAAGTTGACCTTGATCCCGTTGTGCGACAACGACGCCAACGCCAGGCCCACCGATCGCTGCTGGGCGATCTCGGCCTCGTCGAAATCACACACCGTCGACCCGTCGGCCACCGTCCCGGCCCGGGTGAGCACACCCGCGGCCACCAGCACCGCCTCGATCAGAGTCGTCTTCCCGCCGCCGGACGGTCCGACAAGCGCCACGTTCCGGATGACGACCGGACTGTCCGCCGTGGGAACGGATCCGTTGCCGGCCGAAGAATGTGTTCTGTCCGCCATAGCTGTCCTCCTGGTCCCCCGGCGCCCCGCCGAGCCCCGCCGTGCCTGTTTCCACCATTCCCCGATGTGACCTGCAACACAAGTCCCTGTCGAACGCGAGCAGGCACCCGCGGCACCCCGTTCACCAGCGGCTTTACCACCGCTGAATGCGAGTTGTCAGGCGATTCGCACCGACAGACGCTTGGGACATGGATGTCGTACCGGAAGGTCGAGAAGTTCGAGAGAAGACAGCTCGCTACGCCCGCTTCCTGCCGGCGCGGTACCGGGTCGACGGGTTCGCACCGACCTCGACGTGGTGGCCGTGGCGGGGACACGACGTGCACATCCTGCGCGCCGAGACGCCTGGCAGCAAGGTACGGGTGCTCGTACTGCACGGTGCGGGCGGGCACGCCGGGGCGCTGTGGCCGTTCGCCGGGGTTGCCGCCGCGGCGGGTGCCGACGTGCTCGCACCGGATCTGCCGCTCTACGGACATACCGGGGTACCTGCCCCCAAACGGGTACGTTACGACGACTGGGTCGAGTGCGTCAGCGATCTGGTGCGCCGCGAATGCGAGAACGACGACCGGCCACTCGTCGTGTTCGGGGCGAGCATGGGCGGACTGCTCGGATACGAGGTCGCCGCGCGCACCCGGCAGGTCGCGCATGTGGTGGCGACGTGTCTGCTCGATCCGGCCGACCCGGCGGCCCGCGCGGCCGCGGCCCGCGTCCCGGTGCTCGGGCGGGCGGCCCCGAAGGCACTCCGGTCGGTCGACCGGTACGTAGGTGGGCTGGCGATGCCCATCCGCTGGCTCGTGAAAATGACTGCGATGAGCGCAGACCCGGAACTGACCCGGCTGGTGGTGCATGACAGCCGCGGCGGCGGGGTTCACATCCCGCTCGGATTCCTCAGCAGCTGGCTGAATTTCAGCCACACCGCACCGGAACAGTTCGACGCGGCACCGGTCACGCTCGTGCATCCGGGCGCCGACGAATGGACACCGCCGTCGTTGAGCATCCGGTTCCTCGACCGCATGCCGGCGCCGACACGGACGGTGCTGCTGCGCAACTGCGGTCACTACCCGATCGAGGAGCCCGGGCTGAGCCAACTGGTGGAAGCACTGTACGAGGTCAGGGACAGTGTCCTCGCGTCAGCGGCGCAGCAACCGTTCGACCAGATCGACTAGCTCGTCGGTGGCGGCCTCTTGGGTGATGTCACGGTGCGGCAGCACGCGGTGCAGATGTGCGTCGACCGCGTGCACCACGGTACGGGCGGCGGCCAGGGCGTCGTCTGGGTCGGGCACGCGCCCGCACCGCACGAGGTGGAATGCGACCTCCTCGGCGAGCCTGGTCTCGAACAGCTGCATCGCCTTCAGTTGATCATCGCGCGGTGCCGCCACGCGGTGCATCAACCGGTGCAGGCCCGGCCGGTCGTGGTGCAGGTCGACGACGGCCGCGAGGATGGAGCGCATCGCCTGGTCGAATGCCGGTGCATCGCGGCGCAGTCGGGTGAACACCGCGTCGAGGCGGTCCGACGCCTCCTGTACGTGCCGCTGCGCCAGCGCGTTGAGAAGCGCCCGCTTGTTGGGGAAATACTGATAGACCGAGCCGATGGACACCCCGGCCCGCTCGGCGATGCGGTTGGTGGTGGCGGCAAGCCCCTCGCGGTTGAACACCTGCGCGGCGGCCTCCAGCACCACCTCGACGGTCTCCCTGGACCGCTGCTGGCGCGGCTTCTTGCGCGGCGCGTCGTTCATCGCCACCACCATACGGCGGGATCAGAACAGGTAGATGACGAACACCGTGGTCAACAGCACGGTGAGCCATCCATCGGTGGCGTGCTTGAGCCATGCCGGAGCGGTACGCACCTCCATGAAGTGCCGAATGATCAAGCGGCACTTGACGAAGGTGAGGGCCAGCACCACGGCCGTGATCGGGGTGCTCGCCTGCACGGTGCCGGTGACGTGCGCGGGCGCGAGCCACCACGACACGATCGTGATCGCGGTCAGCGCGAGCCAGGCCAAGGTGATGCTGCGTGTGCTCTCGCCCAGCGTCCTTGTTCGCGTGGTCATTTCACCTCATCACGTAGAGCAGGCCGAAGATCACGACCCAGAGCAGGTCGACCATGTGCCAGTAGACCGCGCCTGACTCCACCAGCGACGACCGGCGGCGGGTGCGCAGTTCTCGGACCAGCACGCCGAGCACGATCAACCCGATGAGCACATGTATCAGGTGCACACCGGTGATCACGTAGTAGAACGAGAAGAACATCTCGGAATTGGTGTGCCCGGCGTTGATCTTGACGAACCACTCGTAGCTCTTGACCGCCAGAACGCGACACCGAGCGTTCCGCCGGCGTAGAGGTGCCGTACTGCCGCCTGGTGCCGTCCGGCGCGGGTGGCCAGGACGGCACGTGCGATGAACCACGAGCTGCTCAGCAGGACAACGGTGTTGAGTACCCCGATGTTGATCGCGAGATGCTGCTGGGCCTGCAGGAACTCGTCGCGGTTCATGGCCCGGTGGACCGCGAAGATGACGAAGTACCCGGCGAAGATCACCAGGTCGCCCAGGACCATGACCCACATGTGACCATCGCCGGGCAGGTGTTCGCGGTTGGCCGCGGCGGTGATCTCCTCGGTTCGAGTCACGAAACGTCCTCTGTCGCAGTCAGTCCAGTGCCGGTTCGTCGAGCGTCTCGCGCGTCGCCGCCTGTTTGAGAAGCACGATCAGCGCGCTGAGCCAGACGCAGAACACCACGACCGCCAGCCAGAACGCCAGGGAACCGTTCCAGGCGAACGGCCCCGAATGGAACAGGAACATCTGGGTGGCGATGACCTCGGTGATGATCTGCCAGATTGAGACGTAGGCAAACCATTTCGGGAAGATCTCGTTGCGGTCGTAGAGGATCGCGATCGCCAGCACCAGATAGGCCGCCGAGAAGCAGCCCAGCGAGCCGTTGTAGGACAGCATGCCCAGGTCGTAGAGCAGGCTGACCTGCTCGGGGTTGCGCTCCGGTCGCAACGTCGCGGTCAGGAAGCACACCGCGACCAACAGGAAACCGGGCAGCGCACCGACTCCCATCCCGCCGATGTAGCCATAGGCGAACACCGAGCCGACCGACATCCGTTTCATCTGGTAGGCGACCAGACCGTTGGTGAGCGCGGCGCCGCCCAGCAGGATCAACAGCAGGCAGAAGCCGATCCTGATGGTCGTGCCGTTCTCGACGAAGAACGCGACCTTGTCCTCGGCGGTGACGTCGGGACGCGGCGGCGGCGTCACGCGCGCCATGAGGCAGATGATCATGCCGAAGACGGCGTACCAGGCCGGGAAGAACCACGTCATCAACACCACGTCGGGCTTGCCGCGACGAGGTTGCGCCAGATCGCCGACGGGTTGTTCGGGGGTCAGTGTGCTCATCCGGCCACCGCCCCCTCGGTGACGGCCTGACGGATCACCGCGCGGCGGAGCACGAAGAACATCACCACCACGAAGACCGCGAAGGCGCCGTTGCGTAACCAGAACGACAGGAAGCCGTCCCACGCGAGCGGCCCACTGCGGAACACCGCGGCACCTGCCGCGGGGATCATCATGATCGCCGTGGCCAGCGAGAAGTGGCCCACCCAGCGGGGCAGGATCGCTTCAACCGAACCCTTGTTGTCGAAATAGACCGCCAGCGCGAGCATCACGAACTGGCTCACGACCATGCCGATCGGTGCGATGAACACGATCCAGGCCAGATCGTTGAGCAGCATCACCAGTTCGGGATCGCGGTCGGGACGGAAGGCCGCGACAAGGAACAGGATGTTCGACAATGCGAACGTGGTGGCACCGCTGACCACCGCGGTCAGGTAGCAGTAGGCGAAGACGTGACTCTGGTTGGCCATGCGTTTCATCTGCACGGCGACAACCATGAAGAACGGCAGCACCAGGATCCCGCACAGATTGAAGGTGACCTGGGAGAACCTCATCCACGCGGTGTTCTCGGCGTAGAACGCCGCGACCTGATCGGCTGGGAGGCCGGGGGACATCGGCGGCCAGAAGCCGGGAAACGCCACGAACGCCACCAGCAGCACCCCGCCGACCGCCGGGCCCGTCCACAGGCTGACCCACTGTGCCTTGATGTTCCCGGCCCCCGGCAGGTCCCGGGCCTCTTCGAGGATCTGCACCGATACCTCCGACATCGTCTGTTCGATGGAGTCACGAATTGACCAAGGTCAGCTGCGCGAGACGCAGGAGGGGTGGATTTTCCAGCCGATCGGTTGACCTTTTCCTGCGAGTTACCGTTTGCCGCCCGTGTTCTCCGCTCTGCACGGTAGCGTGCCTACGAGGTAAACGGAAGTATTGGAACTGAGTACAGTCAGTGAATGGTGACGTGTGCAGAAGCGGGCGCCCTCCGAACGGCGGAGGACGGGCATGCAGACGCGTGAGCGTCTGCTGGGGGCGGCGATAAGGGACTGGGCCGGGTGCTCTTCAAAGACTTTCTGGCGCTGCGCTTCTCCACCACAGACCACCACCGGAAGAGTGGACGCGATACCCCGGTCTCACGGTCATCATCGAGGAACGCGATGCGCGCGGCAGCGCGGTGAGATCCCGCCCGACGTCGACGTCATGCACAACGGGTGTCGTTTCTCGTGGGCTCTATGCGCTGCTCATCACGATCCCGCAAGCCAGGGATGCTCGCGCACCCGTGCTGGAGCAGTACCTGACCACTTACCTGTACGGGCTGCGGGTCATTCCGTCCGACGACGGGCTCACGCCTGCCAGGACGCCCACCGCGTGACCTCGATCGAGATCACCGGACCGTCGAGCGAGATCCTCTCGTACTGGCGGTATTTGGCGCGTAGCAGCGCGTATCCCGTCGCCATCTGGTCACCGTTGTGATGTGTGGTGGCCACACCGTCGGCGCGCACCCACCACAGCTGCGTCCAATCGTCGGCGTAGTGATCGACGAGCAGACTCACCCGGCCGTCGCGGTCGATGTTGGCCAGCCTGCGCAGGTTCCGGGTGGTCTTGCGTTTGGCGTCCACCGCGGTGTAGATGCGGGCGGGCTCACCGTCGGCGTGTGGCGTGTGCACGGCGAAGACCACCGGAACCAGATGCGGTGCACCGTCGGCGTTGAGCGTCGAGAGGATCGCGACGGGCGCATCCGCGAACGCCGTCACTGCGTCGAACCCGGCCATGCCTCAAGGGTAAGCGCTCAGTTCCTGGGTGCGCGCTGTTGCGGTGCGACGCTGATGGGGGAACGGGTCACCGGCGTGCGGGTCACGCCGATCTCGGGCTTCTTGGTGGTGTCCCGTGGCCGCTGCGTCGGCCGGTACGCCGGCTGCCTCGGTGCCTCCACCTGCGTCGGCGCAGCGGGCGGTGGCGGCGGTGCCGGTGGTACGCCCACGCGCAGTGAGGGGGACGGGGCGATGGTGGCCGTCGTCGTGGGCGTCACCGACGTCGGCTGCTCGTCGTCGGTGACCGGCGACGAATCCCGCAGCAACAGCAATACGAGCGACACCACGATGGCGGCCGCCGCGAGGCCCGCCGCGAACAGCGCGACCGCGGCACCCTTTGTCCGGTACCACGGAACAGGCGCCGGTTTGAAGTCCCACGTGTTGTCGTCGAACGCGTCGAACCCGTTCTGCTCGGGCACAGGGGGCGGCGTGAGCTCTTCCCACAGATAGTCGAAGCTTCCCCCGGCTTCGCGTTCGGACATCTTGTCGATGTTAGCCGGACGACCTGGGGAAATGCTCGACAAGGCCCGCATCGGTGGAATGGGCCCGAACGGGCAGCGAGTTTCGCGAGGTCACGATAGTGTGCGATGCGCCGGTCGGAAACGACGCGACCGCTGTCGCGGATTCGTTCACGCAGGTGACCGGTTGGCGATGAGCTTCGGTAACCGGGGCGCCACCGCGACGCCTCCTGACCATCGGAAGGTTCTGTCCATGATCATTTCACCGACCGCACATCGGATCCTGCCCAGAGCCGCGGCTCTCGCCGTATCGGCACTGGTCGCCGTGGGCCTGGCGGCCTGCGCGCCACCGGAGAAGGAATCCAGCGGCGGCGACACCGAGAGCGGCGTCAAGGTGTCCGAGGCGACCTCGGCGGCCGACTTCGGCGGGATGGACAAGCTGGTCGAGGCGGCCAAGGCCGAAGGTGAGCTCAACGTGATTGCACTGCCCCCGGATTGGGCGAACTACGGTGCGATCATCAAGGCGTTCTCCGACAAGTACGGGATCAAGGTGAACTCGGCCCAGCCCGATGCGTCCAGCCAGGACGAGATCAATGCGGCCAATCAGCAGAAGGGCAAGAGCACCGCGCCCGACGTGTTCGACCTCGGACAGTCGGTGGCGCTGGCGAACACGTCGATGTTCGCTCCGTACAAGGTCGCGACGTTCGACGACATCCCCGCGGAGTACAAGGATCCCGACGGTGCATGGGTCAACGACTACGGCGGCTACATGTCGATCGGGTTCGACACGTCGAAGGTTCCGCCGGTCACGAGCGTCAACGATCTGCTCAAGCCCGAGTACCAGGGCAAGGTCGCGCTCAACGGCGATCCCACGCAGGCCGGCGCCGGATTCTCGGGCGTGCTGATGGTCGCGGTCTCCCAGGGCGGCTCCGCCGACGACATCGCCCCAGGTGTCGAGTTCTTCTCGAAGCTCAAGCAGGCGGGCAACTTCCTGCCGGTCGACCCGACGCCGGCCACCATCGAGTCGGGTCAGACGCCCGTGGTGATCGACTGGAACTACCTCAATGCCACCGAGAGCAAGAAGGTACCCACCTGGCAGGTGCTGGTGCCAGGGGATGCGGCCGTCGCGGGTTACTACTATCAGGCGATCAACAAAGACGCGCCGCATCCGGCGGCCGCCCGGCTGTGGCAGGAGTTCCTGTACAGCGACGAGGGCCAGAATCTCTACGCCGCAGGCGGTGTGCGCCCGGTCCGTGCCGACGCCATGATCGCCGCGGGTACCGAGGACAAGACCGCGTTCGCCGGTCTTCCCGTCGTCCACGGCCCGGTCACCGTACCCACCCAGCAGCAAACCGAGGCCGCCACAAAGTATCTGGCCGACAACTGGGCCAGGGCGATCGGCTGACACCAACCATGTCGGGTTGCACCCTCGGCCGGCAGGTCAGGGACGCGTTGCCGCTGCTGCCGTTCGTGGCGGTGGTGACGGTGTTCCTGATCGTGCCGACGATCACGGTGATCGTCATGGCGTTCTTCGGCGACGGATCCTTCTCGATGGAACGCATCTTCGCGTTGTTCACCGGTTCGGCACTGACGGCGCTGGGCAAGAGTGTGCTGCTGTCGGCCAGCACGGCACTGATCGGCGCCGTGCTGGGCGCCGCACTGGCGTGGTTGATCGTCAGTAGCCCGGCGACGTCGATGTTGCGGCGCGCGGTGCTGGCGCTGTGCAGTGTGCTGGCCCAGTTCGGCGGCGTGGCACTGGCGTTCGCGTTCCTGGCGACCATCGGGCTCAACGGCGTGCTGACACTCTGGGCCCGGCAACTGTTCGGCTGGGACCTCGCCGGATCGGGCTGGCTGTACGGCCTGGCCGGACTGATCCTGGTGTACACCTACTTCCAGATCCCGCTCATGGTGATCGTGTTCATCCCGGCGCTTGAGGGACTGCGCGAGCAGTGGCGCGAGGCCGCGGTGAACCTCGGTGCGTCGACGTGGCAATACCTGAGGGAGGTCGCCGTTCCGCTGCTGATGCCGGCGTTCCTCGGCTCGGCGCTGTTGTTGTTCGCCAACGCATTCGCCGCTTATGCCACCGCGGCAGCCCTGGTCAGTCAGGGCAGCCCGATCGTGCCGCTGTTGATCCGCGCGGCGCTCACCAGTGAGGTGGTGATGGGACAGTCCGGTTTCGCCTACGCCCTCGCGCTGGAGATGATCGTCGTCGTCGCGGTCGTGATGTTCGCCTACAACGCGATGATGCGGCGCACCGCCAGGTGGTTGCGATGAGCACGGCGACCAGAACGACCGGGGTGACCGGTTCGAACCAGGCGCTGCGCCGTGTGGCGCGTGTGACGCTGTGGGTGCTGTTCGGGTTGTTCTTCCTGTTCCCGCTGTACGCGATGGCGGATTTCTCGACGCGCAACCTGATCTCGGGCGGACGCACCCTGGCCGCGTGGGGCAACCTGGTGGCCGACGAGGCCCTGTACCGGGCCATCGTGATCTCGCTGTTGCTCGCCGTGTTCACCGTCGTCGCGATGCTGATCCTGTTGGTGCCCACCATGATCTGGGTCCGGCTGCGGGCGAGGTGGGCACGCCGCATCGTGGAGTTCCTGTGCCTGCTGCCGCTGACGATCCCCGCGCTGGTGATCGTCGTCGGCCTGCGCAACGTGTATCTGTGGGTCACCTATTTCCTCGGTGAATCCGCGCTGACGCTGACCTTCGTCTACGTCGTCCTGGTGCTGCCGTTCGCGTACCGCGCCATCGACTCGGCGCTGGCCGCGATCGACCTGCAGACGCTGTCGGAGGCGGCGCGCTCGCTGGGGGCGGGCTGGTTCACCACGATCACCCGGGTCATCGTGCCCAACATCTGGTCCGGAATCCTTTCTGCGGCATTCATATCCATCGCGGTGGTGCTCGGCGAGTACACCATCGCCTCGCTGAGCGGTTTCCAGACCCTGCAGGTGCAGATCGTCCTGATCGGCAAGAGCGACGGCCCCACCTCGGTGGCGGCGTCGCTGGCGGTGCTGCTGCTGGGCTTCGTGTTGTTGTTGGCGCTGGCGGTGCTCACGCGTGGCCGCCGCGCACGTCGGACGTTAGGAGATCAGGGGTGAGTACTCCGGGCAGCGGTGTCGCAGGCGGGGTGGCTGTGGAACTGGTCGACCTCACGCGTAGCTACGGCAACGTCAAGGCGCTCGATGGGCTGAGCCTGCGCATGGAACCCGGTGAGCTGGTGGCGCTGCTCGGACCGTCCGGATGCGGCAAGACCACGGCGCTGCGGATCCTGGCCGGTCTCGACGAAGCGACGTCCGGCACGGTGCTCGTCGACGGGCGGGATGTCAGCTCGGTGCCTGCCAACAAGCGCGACATGGGCATGGTGTTCCAGGCCTACAGCCTGTTCCCGCACCTGACCGTGCTCGACAACGTCGCGTTCGGTTTGAAGATGCGCGGAAAAGCCAAGCGGGACAGGCTGTCCACCGCTGCGGACATGCTCGATCTGGTGGGTCTGGCGGCGCACAAGAACAAGTACGCCAACGAGCTGTCAGGCGGTCAGCAGCAGCGCGTCGCGCTGGCCCGGGCGCTCGCCATCGCGCCCCGCGTGTTGCTGCTCGACGAACCGCTGTCGGCGCTCGACGCCAAGGTTCGAGCCCAGTTGCGTGACGAGATCCGGCGCGTCCAGCTCGAGGTCGGCACGACGACGTTGTTCGTCACGCATGACCAGGAGGAGGCGCTCGCCGTTGCCGACCGCGTCGGCGTGATGAGTCAGGGCAAACTCGAGCAGCTCGCTGCGCCTGCCGAGTTGTACGCCAATCCGGCGACCCCGTTCGTCGCCGAGTTCGTCGGGCTGCACAACAAGATCCCCGCCGAGGTGTCCGACGGGAAGGCCCGACTGCTCGGCACTGCGGTCCCGACGCTGGCCGGATCGGTCGGCTCGGGGCAGGGCACCGCGATGGTGCGTCCCGAATCCGTGACCGTGCGGGCCGATCCCGACGGCACGGCCGTGGTGGCCTCCGTGGCGTTCCTCGGCCCGATCTCACGGGTGTACGTGAACCTGCCCGACGGGCCGGTGATCCACGCGCAGCTGTCCAGTGCGCAGGCACGGACTTTCGAGGCGGGCCAGGCCGTGAGCGTCGGGCTGGAGCCGGCCCCGGTCCTGGTGATCTGAGCCAGAGTCCCTCAGACGTCCTTGACGGGTTCGATGCCGAGATCGCGGTAGGTGACCAGCGCGGCGAACGGCACATTGCGCCGCGCGAACCGGCCCGCGGCGATGTCGCCGCGATCGACCATCGGGATCACTCCGCTGACCACGGCACCGGCCGCGGTGACCCGCTCGTAGGCGATCTCGGTTGAGCCGCCGGTACTGATCACGTCGTCGACAAGCAGTACGCGGGTGCCCGGCTCGATCCGGGTGCCCTCGATCCACTGCTCGCGGCCGCGGGTCTTCTGTTCCTTGCGGACGGAGAACCACGCCTTGCCGGTGACCATCGCCACGCCGTGGGCCAGCGGGTCGGCGCCCATCGTGAGCCCGCCGACGGCGTCGTACTCGATGCCCATGGCCTTCGCCAGGTCGGCGACCGCCTGGCTGACGACCTTCATGCGCTCGCCCGTGTCGATGGCGTACTTGCCGTCGATGTAATCGTGGCTGAGCTGTCCGCTGGCGAGCCGGAATGGCTCTTCGCGGTGCTCGTATCCGCGGGTACGGATCAGGTCGAAGGCGGCTTGCCAGGTCTCCGGGCGCTCGATGGCAGCAGGCATACCCGCGATCGTATTGCACCGGGTCGCGACCGGCCGGAGCCGTATGACAGGTGCGCTCAGGCGCCTCTGGCCCGCTGCGCCAATTCGACTGTCGCCGCGCGCAGTTCGTCGATCGAGCGGATCGGGGCCGGGTAACCGACCCGGCTGTAGGCCACTCCGCGATCGGTAATCACACGCAGATCGAGACCGTAGCGGTCGGCGCCGGTGCACACGGCCTCGGTGGCGTCCGGATAGCCGCCGAGGTTGCGGGCCATCGCGACCAGCGAGTCGGCATGGTCGGCGTTGAGGTGGGCGACGGCCCCGGCCGCACGTGGGGTGACGGGATCGGGCTCCGCGGCGGCATAGGCCTCGCCCGTGGTGGAGTCCATGCGTCCGTAACCACCCACCCAGCGGACTCGCCGGACACGGAGCACCCACACCGAGAAGTCGCTGTACTCGATGTAGTACTTCGCCGCCGCGACGGCCCCGAGATGCGCGGTACGGGCCGCGGCGAGTTCGTCGCCGAGCGGGCGTTCCGCCACGCCCGCGAGCGTCACGCGTGCGCTGGCCAGCGGATCGGACTCGGTGGTCGGTGCGACGATCGCGATGCTGGCGCGCGGGTCGTGCGCGAGGTTTCGGCCGTGCTCGGCCATGTTCGACACGCACAGCACCGGCGCGCCGCCGAGCAGTCCGTAGGTGACGAATGAGGCCCACGGGTCGCCATCGGTGGTCAGCGTCGCCAGCGTGGCGACATTGGTGGACGCGGCGATCGTGCGGGCCTCCTCGGCCGCGGACGGTCGCGCGACGTCGGCCACCGGCGTCAACGGCGGGGGAACGGAGGGGGCGTCCCCGGGGTCTCCATGATCGCGAACTGCCACGGCCCGCACCTTACCGACCGACGGCGTCCCGGTGGAGGTGGCCGGCCGTCAGGATCAGCCGCCCAGCGCGGCGATCAGATCCTTGATCTGCGCGGTCTCCGCCTCGGTCGCGGGCTCCTCGGCCTCGACGGCCTCGATGAGATCCCGGCGCACCCCGATACCGTTCGCGGCTTCGGCGGTGCTGAGTTTCGCGCGCAGGCGCGCGACGTACAGCCGCTGACCCAATGTCGCGCCGGGACCCTCGGCGGCCGTGGTCATCAATTCGTCGTAGCGCGTGCGGACACCGCTCAGCGCGACGATCACCGACGGGG
Organism: Mycolicibacterium goodii; assembly: GCF_022370755.2. The sequence goes on from NZ_CP092364.2 coordinate 6,183,029, forward strand.
TCGTGCGGCTGCGGGTCGCGGCATCGGCGAGCGAGGTCTGCAGCTTGCGCAGACCGGCCAGCACGACAGCGGCGCGTTCGGGGAACTCGGCGTCGCCGACCGGCGGGAGCGCGTCGATCGCGGCGGTGTACATGTGCATCGCCGCATCGGACAGACCAACGATTACGGGTGCTTCACCATCATTCGGTGCGGACTCAGCCACAGACCATCCCTCGTCGAAGCGTGTGGATCGCCGGAACCAGGGTCCAGCGACAAGATCAGACCGGGGAAAACCTAACCCGCCATCGTCTCTTATTCAACCGTTGGTTTTTCGGCAAAGCCCGTCGCGGCGCTGAATCGCGTTGCTGCCCGCACATTTCGGTCAACTGGTGTCCGCCGCCGCGGAAGTGGGTACGTTGAACACCGATGGAGGAGCACACGCAGGGTAGCCACGTGGAGGCGGGGATCGTCGAGCATCCGACCGCCGAGGACTTCGGTCATGCGCGCACGCTCCCCACCGACCACAACTGGTTCAAGCACGCGGTGTTCTACGAGGTGCTGGTGCGGGCGTTCCACGATTCCAACGCCGACGGCATCGGTGATCTGCGCGGCCTCACCGAGAAACTCGACTACATCAAGTGGCTCGGCGTCGACTGCCTGTGGCTGCCACCGTTCTACGATTCACCGCTGCGCGACGGCGGCTACGACATCCGTGACTTCTACAAGGTGCTGCCCGAGTTCGGCACGGTCGACGACTTCGTCGCACTGCTCGACGCGGCCCACCGCCGGGGCATCCGGATCATCACCGACCTCGTGATGAACCACACCTCCGATCAGCACGAGTGGTTCCAGGAATCGCGGCGCAACCCCGACGGCCCGTACGGCGACTATTACGTCTGGAGCGACACCAGCGACAAGTATCCCGACGCGCGGATCATCTTCATCGACACCGAGGAGTCGAACTGGACGTTCGACCCCGTGCGCAGGCAGTTCTACTGGCACCGGTTCTTCAGCCACCAGCCCGACCTGAACTACGACAACCCGGCCGTGCAGGAAGCCATGATCGACGTGCTGAGGTTCTGGCTCGACCTGGGCATCGACGGTTTCCGGTTGGACGCGGTGCCGTACCTGTTCGAGCGCGAGGGCACCAACTGCGAGAACCTCCCCGAGACCCACGCGTTCCTCAAACGGTGTCGCAAGGTGATCGACGACGAGTACCCGGGACGTGTGCTTTTGGCCGAGGCCAACCAGTGGCCCGCCGACGTCGTCGAGTACTTCGGCGACCCGGACACCGGCGGCGACGAGTGCCACATGGCGTTCCACTTCCCGCTGATGCCACGGATCTTCATGGCCGTGCGGCGCGAGTCCCGCTTTCCCATCTCGGAGATCCTCGCTCAGACGCCGCCGATCCCCGACACCGCGCAGTGGGGCATTTTCCTGCGCAACCACGACGAACTCACGCTCGAGATGGTCACCGACGAAGAGCGGGACTACATGTACGCGGAGTACGCCAAAGATCCGCGGATGAAGGCCAACGTCGGCATCCGGCGCAGGCTCGCGCCGCTGCTGGAGAACGACCGCAACCAGATCGAGTTGTTCACCGCGCTGCTGCTCTCGCTGCCGGGATCACCGGTCCTGTACTACGGTGACGAGATAGGTATGGGGGACATCATCTGGCTCGGCGACCGTGACAGCGTGCGTACTCCCATGCAGTGGACCCCGGACCGCAATGCGGGTTTCTCCAAGGCCAATCCTGGCCGGCTGTACCTGCCGCCGAACCAGGATGCGATCTACGGCTACCACTCGGTCAACGTCGAAGCGCAACGGGACAGTTCGAGTTCACTGCTGAACTGGACGCGCAACATGCTGGCCGTGCGCAGCCGTCACGACGCGTTCGCGATCGGCACGTTCCGCGAACTCGGCGGTTCCAATCCTTCTGTGTTGGCGTACATCCGGGAGAAAACCGAGATGACCGAGGATGGCGAGAAGACCGACGCCGTCCTGTGCGTCAACAACCTGTCCCGTTTCCCGCAGCCCATCGAGTTGAATCTTCAACAGTGGGCCGGGTATACACCTGTCGAGATGACCGGCTACGTGGAGTTCCCCAGTATCGGCCAGCTGCCGTACCTGCTCACCCTGCCCGGTCACGGGTTCTACTGGTTCGGGCTTCGAGAGCCCGATCTCGAACCGGGAGCGCAGCTATGACCGTCGAATTCGAGAGCTGGCTGACCCAGCAACGGTGGTACGCCGGACGCAATCGCGAATTGGTCTCTGCCGCACCTGAAGTGGTCGTACCGCTGCGCGACGGCCTCGACCTGGTGCTGCTGCGCGCGCGGTACGCCGACGGTCCCGACGATCGCTATCAGGTGATCGTCGCGACCGACAGCGGCCCGATCGACGAGTACAGCGTCGTCGCCACGATCGGCACGGCCGACGGCCGAACCAGTTACGACGCACTCTACGATCCCGGCGCCGCACGCTACCTGTTGTCGCTCATCGACGAATCGGCGACCGTCGACACGGTGCGGTTCGTCTGTGAACCCGATGTCGAACTACCGCTCGACACGCCCCCACGGGTCTCGGGTGCCGAACAGAGCAACACCAGCGTGGTGTTCGGCGAGGAGGCGATCCTCAAGATCTTCCGGCGCATCACGCCAGGGGTGAATCCGGACATCGAGCTCAACCGCGTGCTGGCCAGGGCCGGCAACCCGCACGTGGCCAGGCTGCTGGGCTCGTTCGAAACCGAATGGGACGGCGAGCCTTACGCATTGGGCATGGTCACCGAGTTCGCGGCGAACTCCGCGGAGGGCTGGGACATGGCGACCACGAGCACGCGCGACCTGTTCGCCGAGGGCGACCTGTATGCCGATGAGGTGGGCGGGGACTTCGCCGGCGAGTCCTACCGGCTCGGTGAGGCCGTCGCGTCGGTGCACGCCTGCCTGGCGGCCGAACTCGGCACCGAGGAGGTCCCGTTCCCCGCGGGCGTCATGGCGCAGCGGCTCGCGGCGGCTGTCGACGCGGTTCCCGCACTGCGCGAACGGGTTCCGCTGATCGAGGAACGCTACCGCAAGCTGGAGAACACCACGATGACCGTGCAGCGCGTGCACGGCGATCTGCACCTGGGCCAGGTGCTGCGCACGCCGAAGGGCTGGCTGCTGATCGACTTCGAGGGCGAGCCCGGTCAACCGCTGGACCAGCGGCGCCGCCCGGACACCACGGTGCGCGACGTCGCGGGCATCCTGCGGTCATTCGAGTACGCGGCGCACCACCGGTTGGTGGATCAGGCCGGCGACGACGACGACCGCGCACGGCAACTCGCGGCGCGGGCCAGGGAGTGGGTGACCCGAAACTGTGCGTCGTTCTGCGACGGGTACGCCGCCGAGGCCGGGACCGATCCGCGCGACAGTGCCGATCTGCTGGCCGCGTACGAACTCGACAAGGCCGTCTACGAGGCCGCGTACGAGGCACGGCACCGGCCCAGCTGGCTGCCGATCCCACTCGGCTCCATCGCGCACCTCTTGGGGTGAGCGGCGCCCGCGACTTCGCCTGCCGAGCAGACGTAAAACTGCCCATTTTCGCGTAGAAACCGGCAGTTTTGCGTCTGCTCGTGGGAGGCTCGTGGGAGGCTGGTGGGAGGACGTGGGAGGACGTGGTCCGCGCGAGAAACTGCTAGAGCGTGACGATCCCGTAGTCCGCGAGCTGTCCGGCGAGGACACGCAGCTGATCCTGCGACGACCCGAGGGTGTGCTCGATCGCGGTGAGCCGTGCGGCGTAGTGGCCGACCGGGTACTCCGCGGTGATACCGATACCGCCGTGCATCTGGATCGACTCCTGCGCGATGTGCCTGCCGGACCGGCCGATCTGCAGCTTGGCCCGCGCGGCCTTCACCGGGTCGAAGTCGCCGTCGGCGATCGACATCGACGCGTACATCGCCATGCTGCGTGCCAGCTCGAGCGACACGTACATGTCGGCGGCGCGCTGCGTCAGCGTCTGGAACTTGCTCAAAGTGACACCGAACTGCTTGCGCGACTTGAGGTAATCCGTGGTGAGCCGCAGTGCCTCCTCCATCGCGCCCAATGCCTCGGCGGCCAGGCCTGCCGAGATCCGCACGAGCGCGCGGGTGACGGTCTCCGACGCGTCGGTGGGCTCACCGAGCGGTTCGGCCGCGGCCGTGGTGAGCTCGATCTGCGCGCCGCGGGCGCCGTCGAACGTGCGGAAGGGCTTGCGCGTCACGCCGGACGCGTCGGCGTCGACCAGAAACAGACCCACGCCGCCATCGGGCAGCGCGGCGCTGATTACCAGCGTGTTGGCGGTGTCGCCGGCGAGCACCGGGTTCTTGATCCCGTTGAGCGCCCACGCATCCCCGTCGCGCGCCGCCGTCACGGTCGGGGCGGCGGCGGTGTCGCGCACACCGGGTTCGGAATGCGCGAACGCGAGGATCCGCCGGCCGGCCGCGACCTCGTCGAGCAGCTGCCGCTGTGCGTCGGTGCCACGTTCGGCGATGATCGCGCCCGGCGCGAGCGCCCCGTGCAGCACCGGCTCGGGAGCCAGCCGGCGGCCGATCTCGTGGAGCACCACCATGATCTCGAGCTGGCCGCCGGAGTCCTCGTCGAATCCGAGTCCGAGGACGCCGATCTCGGCGAGTTGCTGCCACACCTCGGTCTTGTGGCCGGGGTCGGCGGCGATCACCTTGTTGCGGGTCTCGGTGTCGTAGCTCGACAGCAGGTCGCGCGTGGTGTCGGCCAGCAGGTTCTGCTCATCGGTTAGCTGAAAATCCATGTGTCAACTCACAATCCGAGAATGGTGGACGCGATGATGGTGCGCTGCACCTCGTTGCTGCCGCCGTAGATCGAGGTCTTGCGGTAGTTGAGGTACAGCGGTGCGGTGAGCTGCGCCCACTCGGGGGAGGCGATGCCGTCCGCCTGGTTCGGCAGCGCGTCCGCGCCCGCCACCTCGACGAGCAGTTCGGTCGCGAGCTGCTGCAGCTGCGTGCCGCGGAGTTTCAGTACCGACGAGGCCGGATTCGGCTTGCCGTCCGAGGAGTCCGACGTCACCCGCATCTGGGTGAGCTCGAGGGCCAACACGTCGTTCTCGGCCTCGGCGAGGCGGGCCGCGAACAGCGGATCCGAGAGCAGGCCGTTGGCGGCCGCGCGTTCCTTGGCCTGCGCGAGGCGCACCTTGGTTCGGGCGACGCCGGTGATGCCGGTGCGCTCGTTGCCGAGGAGGAACTTGGCGTACGTCCAGCCCTGGTTCTCCTCACCGACGAGCTGATCGGCGGGGACGCGCACGTCCTCGAAGAACACCTCGTTGACCTCGACGCTGCCGTCCACCAGCTTGATCGGGCGCATGGTGATGCCGGGCGTGTCGAGGTCGATCAGCAGCATCGAGATGCCGGCCTGACGCTTGGGGGCCTGCGGATCGGTGCGCACGAGGCAGAAGATCCAGTCGGCGTACTGGCCCAGCGTGGTCCAGGTCTTCTGTCCGTTGACCACGTACGTGTCGCCGTCGCGGACCGCGGTGGTGCGCAGCGACGCGAGGTCGGAGCCGGCCTCGGGCTCGGAGAAGCCCTGACACCAGAAGATGTCGAGCGCGGCCGTGGCGGGCAGGAAGCGTTCCTTCATCTCCTGTGAGCCGAACTCCGCGATGACCGGGCCGATCATCTTGGCGTTGAAGGTCAGCGGTTCCGGGACACAGGCCAACTGCATCTCGTCGAGCCAGATCTGGTGCTGTGTGGGCGTCCAGTCCTTACCGCCCCACTCGACGGGCCAGTTCGGTACCGCGAGGCCGTGCTTGTGCAGGATCTTGTGGGTCGTGACGATGTCGTCCTTGAGGAGTTCGCCGCCCCGCGCGTGCCGCGCGCGGATGTCCTCCGGGATCTCGGTTCGGTAGAAGGTGCGCAGCTCGTCGCGGAACGCGGCTTCCTCCGGTGTGAGCGCCAGTTGCATGACTGTCTCCCTACTCGGTGATCTGATTTCACACTAAACCACCCAGTTGGTTGGTCGGTTATCGGACCAGGCGGCGCAACAGTGCCGAGGCGGCCGCGACCCCGAGCACGGCCGCGGCGACCAGCACGGTGATGTCGAGTACCCAGTTCGTCGGCGTTCCGATCAACAGCCCGCGCAGGGCGTTGACCTCGTAGCTCAACGGGTTCACCGCCGACAGCCAACGCAGCCAGACCGGCATGACGTCGACCGGGTACAGCGCGTTCGACGCGAAGAACAGCGGCATCGTGATGGCCTGCCCGATACCCATGAGCCGGTCGCGCTTGCGCACGAGCCCGGCCAGGGTCATCGACAGGCATGCGAAGAACGCGGCGCCCAGCACGACCACGCCCATGGCGGCCAGGATGCGCAGCGGGTTGAGGGTCAGCGAGATACCCATCAGGTACGCCAGCGCCACCACCCCGAGCACCTGCACCACCGACCGGACGCCGGCAGCGAACGCCTTGCCGCTGACCAGTGCCGACGCGGGCGCCGGAGTGACCATGAGCTTGGCCAGGATGCCCGCGTCGCGGTCCCAGATGATCTGGATGCCGTAGAAGATCGAGATGAACAGTGCCGATTGCGCGATGATGCCGGGCGCGAGAAACGCCAGGTACGGCACGCCGCCGGTGTCGACGAGATGGAGGCGGCTGAACGTCTGGCCGAAGATCAACAACCACAGCGCGGGTTGGACCATGCGGGTGAAGAGTTCGGTGCGATCGTGGCGCAGCTTCTGGAGTTCGACGAGCGCGAACGCGCCCATCCGCAGGGCCACCGCACGCACGCGGCGCAGCCCACGCGGCGCGCGTACCAGGTCAACTGACACGGCGCACCGTCCTGCGGGTGGCGCGGACCTCACGCAGACCCGCCCGGCGCGGGTCGGCGCCTCCCTCGAGATCGGATCCCGCGTAGTGCCGGAACACGTCTTCGAGGGTGGTCCCCGAGGTGTCGGCGGCATTGTCGGCGGCGTTGTCGGCGGCGTTGTCGGCGGCGTTGTCGGGAGCTTCCCCCGACGCCTCCCTCGATACGGCCGCTTTCAGTTCGTCGGGCGAGCCGACGGCCTGTAACCGGCCGTGGTGCATGAGTGCGACCCGGTCGCACAGCGCATCGGCCTCTCCCATGTAGTGCGTGGTCAGCAACACCGTCATGCCGAACTCGGCCTGCATGTGGCGAACCTGGGTCCACACGCTGTCGCGGGCGATGGGGTCGAGGCCGACGGTGGGCTCGTCGAGGATCAGCAGCAGCGGCCGGTTCACCAGGGCCTGCGCCAGTTCGAGGCGGCGCACCATACCGCCCGAGTACGTGCCCGCGACGGTGTCGGCGACGTCGAGCAGTTGCATCGACTCCAGCGCGGCCGTCACACGCTCGGCCCGCTCGGCGCGCGGCACGTCGTACAGCCGCGCGAACAGCTCGACGTTCTGCCTGCCGGTCAGCGCGGCCTCGATCGAGAGCTGCTGGGGTACGTAGCCGAGGTTGTGCCGGATGTCCATGGTGTGGCTGCGGGTATCGAGGCCGAAGATCCGCACGCGGCCCTGCTGTACCGGCGTGAGCGTGGTCAGCACCCGCACCACGGTGGTCTTGCCTGCGCCGTTGGGGCCGAGCAGGCCCAGGGTCTCGCCGGTGCGCACCTGCAGCGTCAGGTCCTCGACCGCGGTGAACTGCCCGTAGCGGAGGGTGAGCCCTTCGCAGTGGATCGCCACGCCGGCGTGATCAGTCATGAGTCCCTCTCCTGCAGCAGCCGGGTGAGTTCGGCCAGGACGTCCAAACCTTTTGCCAGGTCCTCGATCTGGGAGTCGTCGAGCTTCGCCAGGACGGCGGACAGCGCGGCCCGCCGCGCGGCCCGCGATTCGTCGGCGATGCGCTGTGCCTCGGGGGTCAGGCGCAGACGGCTGACCCGCCGATCCGATTCGTCGACGGTCTTGACCAGCAGTCCGTCGGCGGCCAGGCGTGACACCAGAGTCGATGCGGTGTTGGGGACGAGGTTGAGCTCGGCCGCCGATTCACGCACCGAGATGCCGGGGTTACGGCCGACGAGGCGCAGCAGTTCGCCTTGCGACTGGGTCACACCGGTGGCGTCGAATCCGCCGCCGGTGGCGCGTCGGAGTTGTCTGCGGAAGCGGCCGACGACGTTGAACAGGTCGCCGATCAGATCGCGGTCGACACGCCGCCCAGTTTTCACCACGACGCCCACAATACCTCTGTCACAGAGGTATTGTGGGGGAGTGCTCGACCATCGAGAGGCACTGCTGACTTGGCAAACGGTGGATCAGGCAGCAGCCGTGGCCGCAGGGTAGTTGCCGCCGCTCTTCGGCTTCTACCCCCGGCCCGCCCGGCCGGTGGCACCAAGCAGTGACTCAGCGCCTACTAGGGCGGCCACGGCTGCTACCTGGAAAATTACCATACTTCCTGGTACAGCCCACGATTTTGAATCGCCAAGCAACTCACCCGGCGTCAATCATGATGTGCCTGCAATACCAGCATCGCGCGCGACTCCACGGTGACCCGGCTGCCGGCGCCGATCGGCTCGGTGTTGCAGTCGGTCGCGGTGTTGATCACCTCGACCCACTGCTCGGCGAAATCGGACGGCGGCAGGACGAACTCGATGGGCTCGTAGTGCGCGTTGAAACACAGGTAGAACGAGTCGTCGGTGATCCGCTGCCCGCGCTCATCGAGGTCCGGGATGCCCTGGCCGTTCAGGTACACCGCCATCGACTTGGCGTAGCCGGTGTCCCAGTCCTCGTCCGTCATCTCCGACCCGTCCGGCGCGTACCAGCCGATGTCGGGCAGACGCGGCTCACCGGGCTGCCGCACGGGTCTGCCGTTGAAGAAGCGGCGGCGACGGAACACCGGGTGGGCCGCGCGCAGCTCGGAAACCTTGCGGGTGAACTCCAGCAGTTCGGTGTCGGCATTGTCCCAGTCGATCCAGGACAGCTCGCTGTCCTGGCAGTACACGTTGTTGTTGCCCTGCTGTGTGCGGCCCAGTTCGTCACCGTGGGCGATCATCGGAACGCCTTGGGACAGAAGCAGAGTCGTGACGAAGTTACGTTGCTGACGGGCGCGCAGCGCGTTGACCTCCGGATCGTCGGTCGGCCCCTCGACGCCGCAGTTCCACGACCGGTTGTGGCTCTCGCCGTCGTTGTTGTCCTCGCCGTTGGCCTCGTTGTGTTTCTCGTTGTAGGACACGAGGTCTCGCAACGTGAAGCCGTCGTGGGCGATGACGAAGTTGATCGACGCGAACGGTCGCCTGCCGGTCTGCTCGTACAGATCGGCCGAACCGGTGAGTCGAGACGCGAACTCGTCGAGAGTCGCGGGCTCGCCGCGCCAGTAGTCACGAACGGTGTCACGGTACTTGCCGTTCCACTCGGTCCACAACGGCGGGAAGTTGCCCACCTGGTACCCGCCTGGGCCGACGTCCCACGGCTCGGCGATCAACTTGACCTGGCTGACGACCGGATCCTGTTGCACGAGTTCGAAGAAGGTCGCCAGGCGATCGACGTCGTAGAACTCGCGCGCCAGCGTCGAGGCGAGGTCGAACCGGAAACCGTCGACGTGCATCTCGATCACCCAATAGCGCAACGAATCCATGATCAGCTGAAGCGCGTGGGGATGGCCGACGTTGAGGCTGTTGCCGGTGCCTGTGTAATCCATGTAGTACCGCTTGTCGTCGTCGACGAGGCGGTAGTAGGCCGCATTGTCGATGCCGCGGAACGACAGTGTGGGCCCCATGTGGTTGCCCTCGGCCGTGTGGTTGTAGACCACGTCGAGGATCACCTCGATGCCGGCCTCGTGCAGCGTACGGACCATCGCCTTGAATTCCTGCACCTGACCGCCCGGGTTGGGGCTCGAGCTGTATTTCGAGTCCGGCGCCAAAAATCCGATGGTGTTGTAGCCCCAGTAGTTCGACAGACCTTTGTCGACGAGTGTCGAGTCGTTGGCGAAGTGGTGTACCGGCATCAACTCGATCGCGTTGATCCCGAGCGTCTGCAGATGCTCGATGATGGCCGGGTGCGCGACCGCGGAGTAGGTGCCACGGATGTTGTCGGGTATGTCGGGATGGGTCTGGGTCAGGCCTTTGACATGGGCCTCGTAGATCACGGTGTCGGCGTAATCGTGGCTCGGCGGACGATCCACGCCCCAGTCGAAGTACGGGTTGATCACCACCGACTTCGGCATGTTGGGTGCCGAATCCTCGTCGTTGCGGCTGTCCGGGTCGCCGAAGTTGTACGAGAACAGCGGCTGGCCCCATGTGAACTGCCCGTCGATCGCCTTGGCGTACGGATCCAGGACGAGCTTGTTGGGATTGCACCGATGCCCTGCCGCGGGATCGTACGGTCCGTGGACGCGGTAGCCGTAGCGCTGGCCCGGTTCGATGTTGGGGATGAAGCCGTGCCACACGAATCCGTCGACCTCGGGCAACGTGATCCGCGTTTCCCGCACACCGCCGTTCCCGTCGTCGTCGAACAGGCACAACTCGACCCGCTCGGCTACCTCGCTGAACAACGCGAAGTTGGTGCCCGAACCGTCGTAGGTGGCGCCCAGGGGGTATGCCTTGCCTCGCCAGATCTCCAAACCGGTTTCGGTAACTCTTGGGTCCACGGTTCGACCTTACGGCGCTGGGCGCGGCGGCGTCGGACAATGAGGATGAGACCACCGGGTACCGGTTTCGGGGCCGCACACGACAGCGGCGCGCCCACCCGTGATGAGCAGGCCGATCAACGGATTCTGCAGGTTAAACCCTGATCGGCTGTTGCGATCATCACCCGATCGTCACACCGGCAGAACGCATTTGGTCGATCGCGGCCGTGGTGCTCTCGGGCGCGACCCCGGCCGTGAGGTGGGTGAGGACCCGCGTGGCGAACCCCGCTTCGGCGGCATCGGCGGCCGTGGCGGCCACGCAGTAGTCGGTGGCGATGCCAACGACGTCGACCGCGTCGACGTCGCGGTCGCGCAACCAGTCGGCCAGCGTCGTCCCGGATTCCTCGGTGCCCTCGAAACCGCTGTAGGCGGCCGAGTAGTGACCCTTGCGGAACACCGCCTCCACCGCGGCGGGGTCGAACTCCGGATGGAACTCGGCACCGGGGGTGTCGGCCACGCAGTGACGTGGCCACGACACGCGGTAGTCGGGCGTGTCCGAGAAGTGCTCGCCCGGGTCGATGTGGAAATCCATTGTGGCGACGACGTGGTCGTAACCATGATCACCGGCCAGCAGTGCGGCGATCCCACGGGCGACCGCCGCACCACCGGTCACCGCCAACGAGCCGCCCTCGCAGAAATCGTTCTGGACGTCGACGACAATCAGTGCTCGCATGCCTCGACGGTAACGGGTCACCGGTGAAAGCGGGTGGTCTCCGACAGGTCGGCGCGCGGGATGCGGACACTGTTGACCGCCGCGGTGTCGTCGGCGTAGCCGAAGGAGATGCCCATCAGCAGTTTTCGGTCCTCGACGCCGAGTTCCGCGCGCACGGTGTCGGCGTAGAAGCTCAGCAGCGCCTGGGGGCACGACGCGATGCCGTGCGCGGTCATCGCGAGCATCAACGTCTGCGCGTAGATTCCCATGTCTGCGGCGATGCGCGCCTCGGTGTTGTTCGGCGCGAACAGCATCGCGACGTGCGGAGCGCCGTAGAACCGCAAGCTCTTGGTGTTGTATCCCTCGAGCAGATCGGTTTCGTCGCGGGCGATGCCGAGGGTTGCGTACAGCCGGGCGCCGAAGTCGGCGCGACGGCTCTGAAGCGCACCCTGGAACAGGCCGTCCCGGTAGGGGAAGTCCACCGAGGTGCGTCCCTCGGCGTGCGCGGTGACCAGTGCATCGGCAAGGCGGTCGCGTGCCGCACCGCTGACCACTTCGACGTGCCAGGGCTGGGTGTTGGAGTTCGACGGTGCGTGGCCGGCCAGTTCGAACACCGCCCGGATGGTCCCGTCGGGTACCTCGTCGGGCCGGAACGCGCGGATGGCGCGTCGGCCACGGATCAACCGGTCGGCGGATTCGGCCAGGTCGACGGTCGGCAGCGACATGTGAACACCCTTCAAGTACACGTTTGCGTTTACTTGGTGACGATAGCGCGCCCGTCGTAAAAAGTAAACGCGAACGTATACTGGAAGGGTGACGAAACCACGCGGTCGTGGAGGCCGGGAGCGCATCGTCGCGGCCGCCGCCGCGCTGTTCGAGGCACAGGGCATCACCGCGACCACGATGGAGCAGATCGCGGCCGCCGCCCCCGTGTCCAAACGCACGCTGTACGCGCATTTCCCGACCAAGGACGAACTCGTGTTGACATTTTTGAAGTTCGTCCACGAATCCGGGCTGACCGTGGAGAGCGCCCTGTACGACGCGGATGCGCCTGCCCGGGAACGCCTGCTGGCAATGTTCACGGTGCCGACGCGCGGCGACGGCCCGGTGCGCGGGTGCCCCTTCATCGCCGCCGCCACCGAGTTCCCCGACCCGGACAGCCCGGCGCACGCCTACACTCGGGAACGCAAGCGGGCCTTCACGATTCGAATCGCAGAGCTGCTCACCGAGCTGGGGGCCGACGATCCGCATGGCCTGGCCGAGCAGCTGGCGATCCTCACCGACGGCGTCGCGAGCCGGTCCATGGTGTTCAACGACACCCGCCGCGGCGACGCGGGACGTGCGGCCGCCGAGGCGCTGCTCGCCGCTGCCGGGATCTGACTAACCGCCGAACAGCAGATACAGGCCGGTGAAGGTGTAGCCGACCATCACGAGCATCATCGCGAGCTGACCGGTGAGCCGATGACTCTCAGGCAGCAACCGCAGGGCCCGGTCGTGCGCGGCGATCACGCCGGCCACATGGCCCGCCAGCACGAAACCGACCTTGAGTGTCGACAGCACCGCGGGGTGCATCGACAGGATGTAGACGACCTCCGCGTCGTGCATGCCGGACAGCAGGAAGATCGTCTGCTGTCCCCGCTCCACGAGGTAGGTCAGGTAGTGCGCGAACACATAGCCGATGACGATCGGGATCAACGAGTGGGCCATCTCACCGGGCAGCTCACGTCGGCGCCGCCGATCCACGCCGCCGGTCGCACGGGCCGCGGCCCAGAACGTCACGGCCACTCCTGCGACGAAGACCGCCAGGCCGGCGGTGCGGATCAGGGTGGCGCCCAGCGCCGAACCAGAAGTGTCGTCGACGAAGTTGCGCCACTGCGGCATCGCCGAGAAGCTGTCGAACGCCGTCGACCCGAGCAGCACCGCGAGAACCGCCACCACACCGGGCCGCACCGGCAGCGACGGCAGGTGGTCGAACGGATTGCCGACGACGATGCGCCCGGCGTGCCTGCGCAGCGGCGAGAGCCGCGATGCAACAGTGCTGTAGACCTCGAAGGGGTCGGCGTTCGCGAGCCACCGCTCGCCACAGCACAGCGCACCCGCCAACATCACCGCGAGATAGGTCAACAGCCAGATACGAATGGCCGCAAGTGATCCCGGATCGGAACTCGCGAGCTCCAACCACACGAAGGCGAACAGACCCGCTGCGGCGGGCCAGTAACCCAGCCCGCTCGGGTACCGCACGGGAGGGCGGCGCAGCGCCGTCGGCGGCAGACGGAGCACCACCCGCACCGGTGAGATCGCCCGCCACACCGGTCCGATCATCACCGACAGCGCCACCAGGCCGACCCACAGCAGGACGTAGAACACCCCCGGCAGCGGGTTCGAGGCGTTCTGCGGCCCGGTGAACGCCACCACCCCGACCCATCCGGTGAACGCCAGCGCGAGCAGGCCGACGGCCCACCGGGTGATGGGGGAGTCCACCAGACCGGTCACCCAGGCCGGCAGCGGCCGCCCCGGTTTGTCCTGGTCGAACCGCGGTTGCCGCCATGCGAAGGCCACCAGCGCGAATGTGAACGTCAACGTCCATGCCGCGCCGAGCAGCGCGTACGTGTACGGGATCGGAAGATCGGTCGAACCGCCCAAACCGTGGGCCAGCAGCGCGGTTCGATCCGAGATCACTGCTGTACTTGGACGCTGGCGATCACGCGGTTCAACTGGTGCAGTTCGATGTCGACGGTGCCGGGCACCTCGACGGTGAACTGGAACTGCTGGCCGCTGCGGGGTTCGATGGGGAACGTGTGCTCGGGGTTGGAGTGCACGTGGAGTTCGTCGGCGGCGTCGCTGTTGACACGCACCACGATGGGGTCACCGACCTTGCCCTGCAGCTGCTCGTTGGTGGGTGTCACCTCGCCGCCCTTGATGGTCACGTCGATCACCAGCCGGTTGGGCGCCTGCTGCTGATCCGTCATGTCCGACGGGTTGACGGTCGACTCGCTGGGGCTGGCGGGAGCGGCACTGGTCTCTTCGGCGGTGTCACCGGACCCACACGCCGCGGTGAGCAGTGCCAGTGTCAGCGCGACTGCGGGAGCCAGAACGACAACGCTGCGTTTACGGTTCGTCACGGTGAATCATCTTCGCTTGCAACGTCCTCGCCTTCACTGTGAGCCCTGTCTCTCGTCTCGGCCGTCTGGTCTTTGCGGCGACGATCGCGCACCGCGATGTACACGACCACACCGGCCACCACGATTGCCGGCGCCAATGCGGGCACCGCGAGCAGCAACGTATGGTCCGCCTGGAACGTGATGGTCTCGGGGGTCATGTCTGCGGCTGCACCGGACGGGGCTCGTCGGCCGTGCTGCCCGCCGCCAGCTCGCGGGAGTTGACCCGACCCGCGCCCCACGTCAACGCCGCGATCAGGATCAGGGTGCACACCAGGACCACGAGCGAAGCCGCGCCGAACAACCACGACGGGTGATCGAGGTTGCGCTCGCGCTGCAGGATCGTGATCTCCGGTACGAATTCCCGGGTGCTGACGGCCTCGGCCGGTTGTTCCTCGGCCCCGATACCGGGATCGGCGGGCAAGTAGATCGGCACCCCGGCCATGGTGGTGCCGTCCTGCACACGCAGCAGCGTCTTCCAGGTTCCCGACACCGGCACCGGTTGCGTGGTGCGGTAGTGCCCCGGACCGATCTGCTCGAGGCGGTTCACGATGAGGCCGCGGCGGTCGTCGATGCCGCCCTGCCAGGACAGTATCGACACCCATTCCGGATCGTCGCTGACCAGGTCCGCCGGGGTGATCCGGACGTCGGCGTCGACCATACGTTGTTCACCTTGGCCGGGTGCGTCCGTGAGTGCGATTGTCGCCGTGGCGTTCTCGGGAACCTCGACGCGCAGGCCGTTGGCCACGGCACCACCTATCGCCAGAACGGTCGCCACCACGATCGAGATGCCGACAGCCGGGCGGGGCAACCGCCTACTGGTGAGCACCAGGGCAAGCAGCGCACCGCACAGTCCCATGCCGACCGCAACGGGGACCGCCATGGCGAGTGCTTCACCCCACATGCTCGTGGGCCACGGGTATTCGTACAGCGCGCCGATCCACAGCGATTCCAGCCACAGGCCCACGGTCGCCACCCCGAGGCCACCGACCGCACCGAAGATCAAGGGCCGCTTGACAAGTGGGGTCAGCGCCAGCAATTCCACCACGAGGGCGGGCCCGAGATACAGCGCCCACCAGCTCATCGGGGCGCCGAGCACCGGGCCGACGACCACCGCGACCGCACCGCGCAGGACGATCGCGAGTGCCGCGGCGATCAGGGCCGCGCCGGGCCCGAGCACCAGACGCGCCGCGACCGCGGCCATCGCGGCCGCGCCGGCGATCATCATGGGTTGCAGCACCAGGCGGAACTGCTCGACACCGAAGTCGTATTCGATCTGGAACACCGAGAGCCCGATGAACAGGCCGCCGAACGACAGATAACGCAGAAACGTGTTGAACCTGGTGTCGTCACCGGCGGCGTTGATGTCGCCGTGTCCCATCGCCACCCGGCCCTCGTGCTCCAGCAGCAGCACCGCGATCAGGGACAAACCGGCGCCGCCGATGAGCATCAGATGCGTTGGACCCCATAGGGTCACGTCCTGACCGAAGATCCGGTGCCAGATGTCGTCGAGCGGAAAGCCGATCAGCGCGTACAGCCCGCACAACGCCATGAGCACGCCCCCTACGGGTGCGTACCAGGTCCTGGTGATGCGGATCGCGGCCGGTCCGGGCTTCTCGTAGGGCAGGACCATCGCCATGACACCGGCGATGAACAGCAGGAACAGTCCGACGAGGATGAAGTAGTGCGCCGGGTTGGCGAGCGGGCCCTCATCGCGGCCGTTGCCGATGTGCAGGCTCACGTCCCAGATGAACCCGAACAGCGCACAGATGATGGTCGAGGTGAACAGGAAGATCTGAAGCGCCACCCACGGCGGGCGGTGGAACTTGGTGCCGAGCCGTTCCGCGAAGTCGTTGAGCCACGTGATGCGTCTTTGCCGGTGCAGATACCCGATCCACAGCAGCGCGACGGTGATCACCGTCGCGACCGCCGACAAGCCGATGACCTGGTCGAGAGCGGCGCCTCCGCCCTCGGTTCCCTGCGCGGCGACCAGCGAGACGTTCGACGAGCCCAGCATGAGTTCCACCCGGTGTCGGAGCAATTGTTCGCCGGTGATGTTGCCAGAACCGGGCGGATCGAAACACGTGTTCCGTTACCAATGGGCCCGGGTGTGTCAATTGGGCTGTGCGCTCCACGGCGTGACCGGGCGGTCCTGCCGTTCGCCGTCGACGATGACGTCGACGCGTTCGTCGAAGAAGCAGATCCGGTCGCGGACGGGGATCGCGTCGTGCAGCGGCTCGTGGTACGTCCAGGCGAGGTCGGACGGTCCGTCGGGCACCGAGTAGTAACTCGCGCGTCCCTTGTAGGCGCAGTAGGTGACGGTCTCGCTCAGCTCGAGAGGCGTCACGACGTCGTCGTACGGCAGATAGAAGCGTGTGGGCAGGCCGGTCTCGAACAGCAGCATGGGGTGCGCCGACTCGGCGAGTGGGCGGCCGTCGAGCTCGATTCGGATGTGCCGGCGACTGCGCCGGATGTCGATCCGGTGGAACGGGTCGTGGGGGTGGGCGACCACTGCCTCGTCCTCCTCGCGCCATTCGAACGATTCGAAGTCGAGGATCACGTACTCGGCGAGATCGGGATCGTCGGGCGTGAACGCCGCGGCCGGACCGTTCTCGCCGCCGGCGATGACGTCGAACCCGGTGCCGGGACAGGTGTGTGCGGCGAACGGGACGGACGGGTCGAGGAAGCCGGGAATCTCGTCGTCACCGCATTCGCCGCCGGCCGGGACAAGTTGCGCCGACACCGCCGCACGCGGTACCGCGTACGTGGGCACGATGCGGCGCGGCTCCCAGACCAGGACCGCAGCGCAGGTGTCGACCACCGGTTCACCACCCAGGCAAGCGCGAATTCGCTTGGCAGTCGGCTGATATCGCAGGGATTCGAGGTTGGCGGCGAACAAATCCCCCATCTTGACTGCCATCGCACCATTATCGGTGGCACACCGCATTCACGCGGTAAGTCGGAGAAAGCGATGACGCGGGTGGTGCGGAGATCGTCCGGCACGGCATCAGCCCCCGCCGGAGGGGGACGAGGTCCGACGGGGGCTGACGATCCTGGGTACGCAGCCTTATTTCACGTCCACGTAGACGGTCTTCTGCGTGACGCCGGTGTTGAGGCTGTCGGTCCGGCTGTAGGTCGTGCCGGGACGTACCGCCACCACGACGGCCTTGTCGATCGGGGTCGCACCGATCCGGTTGACGATGACGTGGTAGCCCTGGCCCTGCAACTGGCTGATGGTCTGCTGGGCGTTGCTGGTGCCGCTGGGCGCCGCCTGGCTCGGAGCCGCGAGGCCGATCAGGGTCGCCGCCAGGCCACTGGCCGCCACCGTCGCAACACCGAACCTTCTCGCTGTCTTTCGCACTTTGGTGATCCTGTTCTTCTAGGCTTGGGGTGTCTCTGTTATGTCTGGGTAAACCCGCAGTTCAGCGATTTAATTTCAGGTGGCAGTAATTGATTGACGAGTGACAGGATTTGTGTGGAACCGGAGCGGATCGCGGCACTAGGACTGCGTCAGCGCGACGGGATCACGTGTGGCCCGGCGGTCGCGGTCGTCGCAGGTGTGATGCTCAACCCTTCTCGGCGAGAGAAGTTGCTGGGGTCACACGGGAGCCAATGGTTCTCCACCGAGCAGGTACGCGTCCACGCCGACATCAACACGATCTGGCCCCGGCGCCTGGGGACCACGCCCGCGGGCATGGCGCGAGCCCTGAGCGCACTCAGCGCATCGGCCGGTTTCCGCTACCGCTGGCGTCCGTTCCGGGGTGCGTCGGATCCGCTGACCGATGTCGTCGCCGCCCTGGTCGACGGGCGTCCGGTTGCCATGCTGGTCGGGGCGAGGGGCATACCGCGGCACTGGGTGTTGATCGTCGGCGTGTCGGGGGAGTGGTTGCAGTGTTACGAACCGTCGTCGGGGCGGGTCCTGGGGGTGCCGATCGATGCGGTGCGGCGTGCCCGGGTGACCGGTGTCGGGTTCCGCCGGCCGTTCGCATTCGTCGTGCCCGAACGATGAGTGTGCGCAAAATGCTGACGACACACCGCATTTGGGGCGGCAAACGCGCACGCTCGCGGTGCAGGGCGCCCGGGGCTACTGTCAGGGGATGGCTCGGAAGTACGCGACCGCGGACACGGTGAACCTCGACGAACTGCTCGACTTCGTCCGACCGAGACATCGCATGGTGTTGACGACCTTTCGTGCCGACGGGACATTGCAGAGTTCACCGGTGACGGGCGGGGTGGACGACGGGGGCCGCATCGTGATCGCGAGTTATCCGCAGCGCGCCAAGTCGGCGAACATCCGGCGAACCCCACGCGCGAGCGTCACGGTCCTGTCCGACGAGTTCGACGGACCGTACGTCCAGGTCGACGGGGACGCCGAGGTGATCGACCTGCCGGATGCGGTCGAACCCTTGGTCGAGTATTTCCGGGTCATCTCCGGTGAGCATCCGGACTGGGATGAGTATCGCCAGGCGATGGTCGATCAGGGCAAGTGCCTGATCCGGGTCACCCCGACGCGGTGGGGCCCGGTTGCCACGGGTGGTTTCCCGCCCGAGTGACGTGCATTGCGCCCGATAGGTGGTCAAACTATAGTCTGGACACATGTCCAGAGGTGTTGGAGTCGGCGCGTGAAGGCGTCTTTCCAGCTCAGCGCGATTCCTGCCGCCGGGTGAGCTGATATGCGCATCGCACTGCTTTCGTACCGCAGCAAGACCCACTGTGGCGGCCAAGGTGTCTACGTCCGTCACCTGAGCAGCGGTCTGGCCGAACTCGGCCACGACGTCGAGGTGTTCTCGGGCCAGCCCTACCCGGAGGGCCTGGATCCCCGCGTCACGCTCACCAAGGTGCCGAGCCTGGACCTGTACCGCGAGCCCGACCCGTTCCGCGTGCCGCATCCGAGCGAGATCCGCGACGGCATCGACGCGCTGGAACTGCTGACCATGTGGTCGGCGGGTTTCCCTGAGCCGCGCACGTTCACGATGCGTGTTGCACGGATCCTCGCGGAGCGTCGTGACGAGTTCGACGTGGTCCACGACAACCAGAGCCTGGGTACGGGCTTGCTGAAGATCGAGAAGCTCGGCCTGCCGGTCGTGGCGACCGTGCACCACCCGATCACGCGCGACAAGGTGGTCGAGGTCGCCGCCGCCAAGTGGTGGCGCAAACCGCTGGTGCGCCGGTGGTACGGCTTCGCCGAGATGCAGAAGAAGGTCGCCCGCCGGATTCCGGAGCTGCTCACGGTGTCGACGTCGTCGGCCGCCGACATCGCCGAGGACTTCGGCGTCGCGCCCGAGCAGCTGCACATCGTGCCGCTCGGCGTGAACACCGACCTTTTCAAGCCTGCCGAACAGCGGGTGAGCGGACGCATCATCGCGATCGCGTCGGCCGACGTGCCGCTCAAGGGGGTCAGCCACCTGCTGCACGCCGTGGCGCGGCTTCGCGTCGAACGCAACCTCGACCTGCAACTGGTGAGCAAGCTCGAACCCAACGGTCCCACCGAGAAACTCATCGCCGAGCTCGGGATCTCCGACATCGTCCACATCTCCAGCGGATTGTCCGATCAGGAGCTCGCGGGTCTGCTGGCCTCGGCCGAGGTCGCGTGTATCCCGTCGCTGTACGAGGGGTTCTCGCTGCCTGCCGTCGAGGCGATGGCCAGCGGCACCCCGATCGTCGCCAGCCGCGCAGGGGCGCTTCCCGAGGTGGTCGGCACCGACGGTTCGTGTGCGCGGCTGGTCCGCCCGGCCGACGTCGACGAGCTCACCGCGGTGCTCGGCGAACTACTGGACTCGCCGCTGGAACGTCGTCGGCTGGGCGCGGCGGGACGCCAGCGGGCGCTCGACGTCTTCAGCTGGGAATCCGTTGCCGCACAGACAGTTGCGGTGTATGAGCGAGCGCAGGACCGGTTGGGGGTCAAGGCGTGCTGACCGTCGACTTCGACCGACTCGGCGTCGGCCCCGGCACCTCGGTGATCGATGTGGGGTGTGGTGCGGGCCGGCACACGTTCGAGGCGTTCCGTCGCGGGGCCCATGTGATCGGCTTCGACCAGAACGCGTCCGACCTCAACAGCGTCGACGAGATGCTGCAGGCCATGGCGGAAGCCGGTGAGGCACCCGCCACCGCGAAGGGCGAGGCCGTCAAGGGTGACGCGCTCGACCTGCCGTACGACGACGCAACGTTCGACTGCGTGATCGCCTCGGAGATCCTCGAACACGTCCCCGAGGACGACCGGGCGATCTCCGAACTGGTCCGTGTGCTCAAACCCGGTGGCTCCCTTGCGATCACCGTGCCCCGCTGGCTGCCGGAGAAGATCTGCTGGCTGCTGTCGGACGAATACCACGCCAACGAGGGCGGTCACATCCGCATCTACAAGGCCGACGAACTGCGTGACAAGGTGCTCGCGCACGGGCTGGAACTCACGCACACACACCACGAGCACGCGTTGCATTCACCGTACTGGTGGCTCAAATGCCTTGTCGGCACCGAGAAGAACGATCATCCGGCGGTCAAGGCATACCACCAGCTGCTGGTGTGGGACATGATGGGCCGTCCGTGGCTCACCAGGACCGCCGAGTCGGTGCTCAACCCGCTGATCGGCAAGAGCGTGGCGCTGTATTTCGTCAAGCCGGACGCCCGTGGGTGACGCGCCGTGCGAACGTCTGACATCCCAGGTGTGCCCGGCGTTCTGACGCCGGATCAATGCCTGCAGACCGCGCGGTCCATCGCGGCCACACAGGAATCCTCTGGCGCGTTGCCCTGGTTCGACGGCGGCCACACCGACCCGTGGGACCACGTCGAGAACGCGATGGCGCTCACGGTCGCCGGGCTGATCGAACCGGCGCGCGCGGCGTTCGACTGGTGCCGAACGGAGCAGCGGGCCGACGGGTCGTGGCCGATCCAGCTGCGTGGCGGTGTTGTCGAGGACGCCAACAGTGACAGCAACTTCTGCGCGTACGTCGCGACCGGGGTGTGGCACCACGTGCTCATCACGGGCGACCGCGCCTTCGCCGAGACCATGTGGCCCGTGGTTACCCGGGCCATCGACTTCGTGTTGGGGCTGCAGGCCCCTGGCGGCGAGATCTACTGGGCTGCCACGCCGTCCGGGCCGGTCCCCGAGGCCCTGCTGACCGGCTGCGCGAGCATCTACCACAGTATCCGCTGCGGCCTGGCGCTCGCGGACCATCTCGACGACCCCCAGCCCGAGTGGGAGGTCGCGGTCGGCCGCCTGGGCCACGCGATAGCCGATCATCCGGAGGCATTCTCCGCCAAGGACACCCACGCGATGGAGTGGTACTACCCGGTGCTGGGCGGCGCGCTGCGCGGCGCCGCCGCGCAGGCCCGCATCGAACAGCGCTGGGATGACTTCGTGGTGCCCGGCCTGGGGATCAGGTGCGTCGACCACCGGCCGTGGGTGACCGGGGCCGAAACCTGTGAACTGGTCATGGCGCTCGACGCGATCGGTGAAACCCGGCGTGCCCACGAACAGTTCGCGGCCATGCACCACCTGCGCGAGGCCGATGGGTCCTATTGGACCGGACTGGTTTTCGCCGACGGCAAGCGTTGGCCGGAGGAGCGCACCACGTGGACCGGTGCGGCGATGATCCTTGCGGCCGACGCGCTGTCGCGGACCACGGCCGCGAGCGGGATCTTCCGTGGCGAGGGACTTCCGCGTGGTCTGGAAGGCGAGTTCGATTGCGAGTGCGTGGTCACCGACCACTAGTCGAGCGTGCCGGGTTCCCCCGAGGTCCGCTCCAGCACCCGCATCGAACCGGTCGCGGACACCTCGCGGAACGCCCCGGTGCCCAGCGCGCGCTGATAGATGTGGAACGGGGCCTGGCCACCGTCCTCGGGATTCGGGAACACGTCGTGGATGACCAGCGCGCCACCCGTCTCGACCCAGCGGGCCCAGCCGTCGAAATCCCGCTGCGCGGCCTCCTCGGTGTGGCCGCCGTCGATGAACAGGAACCGCAACGGGGTCCGCCAGCCCCTGGCGACGACGGGTGACCGCCCGACGATGGCGACCACGTGGTCGTCGAGGCCCGCTGCGTCGAGGGTGTGCCGCATCCTGGGAAGCGTGTCGAGCAGACCCGTCACGGGGTCGACGAGCGAGGCGTCGTGGTACTCCCACCCCGGCTGATGCTCCTCGGAGCCGTGGTGGTGGTCGACGGTGTAGAGCACCGACCCGGTCTCCTGCGCGGCGGCACCGAGCATGACCGTCGATTTCCCGCAGTAGGTGCCGATCTCGACACCGATGCCGCCGGCGAGGTAGCGCACCGCGGCGTCGTAGAGAGCGCGGCCCTCGTCTGTCGGCATGAAGCCGGTGACCTGCTCGGCCAGGGCGAACAGACGCTCCGCGCGGGGCGGCAGGGCGGTGTCGGCAGGGCTCATGGGTGACAACATACCGTTGCTGGTCACAGCGGGTTGTAGTAGCGTCCGGACACGTGTCCGATCCGGCCATGGAGTCGACCCGTCGCCGTCTGAGCGCACGGCAGGCAGACACCGTCGAACGTCTGGGACGGGCGGCGGTCGAACTGATCAGTCGAGAGGGTTACGCCGGGCTCACCGTACGGCGCGTCGCGGCCGAGGCGGGCGTCGGTTCGGCAACGGCCTACACGTACTTCTCCTCGAAGGAACACCTTGTCGCCGAGGTGTTCTGGCGCAGGCTGTCCGCGGCTCCGCCCGCCGTCCACGAATCGACAGACCCGGCGACCCGCGTGGTCGAGGTGCTGCAGCACATCGCGTCGCTGGTCGCCGACGAACCCGCGTTCGCGGGCGCGGTCACCACGGCGCTGCTGGGCAAGGATCCAGATGTGGACGCCCTGCGCCAGCGCATCGGCGCCGACATCCGGCAGCGTCTGGTCGCGGCGCTGGGACCCGAGGTCCGGATCGACGTCATCGAGGCGCTCGAGCTGCTCTACACCGGGACCATGGTGTGGGCGGGAATGGGATACGACTCGTATCCCGACGTCGCGCGGCGCCTGGAGAAGTCAGCCCGCCTGGTGCTCAGCTGAGCGCGCGGTCAGGATCGCCCGCGATGCCGCGACAGCCGGTTCGTAGATCTCGCGGATGTCGTGGCCGTCCTCGACGATCAACGCGGTGAGTTCGCGTAGGCCGCCCAGCAGGATGATGGCCATCGGCCTGCTGAGCCCGTCGATCCGGGCGCGCCGGAAACCGGGGCTGTCGCTCAGTTCGATGAGCAGATCGGTGAGCGCGCCCATCGCGTCGCGCTGCAGCGGGCGGGCTTGGACGCCGATAGCGGGGAGCTCACGGATCCAGCTCAGCGTGATACTCGGCGCCGATTCGATGTGCTCGACGTAGGCGCCCACGGCCTGGCTGATCTGGTCCTGCCAGTCGGCCTCGGGATCGACGGCCGCTCGGATGCGGTCGACGAGCGCGGTGTTGTTGGCGCGCAGCAGCTCGATGAAACACGCCTCTTTGCTGGCGAACTGGTCGTAGAACGTGCGTTTGGAGGTGCGGGCGTGGCGAACGATGTCGGCGACGGTGCTGTCGCGGTAGCCCTTGTCATGGATGGCCGCCGACAGGCCGTCGAGCAGGCGGGAACGGAACGCGTCACCGCCTGAGCCCCCCGCAGCGGCGGTGCCGGTGAGCGCGGTCGTCATGCTGACCCCCTTGCGCTGTGTGGTACCTGGGAGTACCGTACTACACCATCAGCTGGTACGACGCGGTACCACAACGGGCTGGAGGCCACATGACCGAAGCAGTGACCGTCGCACGTCCCGCACCCGCCATCCGCGCGGCGCACCTCCCGCCGGGCCCGCCGCTGCCGAGGTTCGTTCAGGGCCTTGCCTTCTCGGCCGCGCGACGCCGGGTCGTCACTCGGTTGGCGCGCAGGTACGGCGATGTCTTCACGATGAACATCCCGGTGTTCGGGCGCACCGTGCTGGTTGCCGACCCGCAACTGGCCAAGCAGGTGTACGCAGCCAACACCGACGATGTCGGCAACATTCAGCCGAATCTCAGCCGCATGCTGGGGCCCGGGTCGGTGTTCGCCCTCGACGGCACGGATCACCGGCGCAGGCGCAAACTGCTCACGCCGCCGTTCCACGGGCGCAGCATCAAGAACTACGAGCGGATCTTCGAAGAGGAGACCCTGCGCGAGGCGGCGTCCTGGCCTGACGGTCAGGAATTCGAGACGCTCGAGCCGATGATGCGGATCACGCTCAACGCGATCCTGCGCACGGTGTTCGGCGCCGACGGTGAGCACCTCGACGAACTGCGCCGCATCATCCCGCCGTGGGTGACGCTCGGCTCGCGCCTGGCGGTCCTGCCGACGCCGAAGCGCAATTACGGACGCCTAACCCCGTGGGGCCGGCTCGCGGCCTACCGCGCGCAGTACGACGACGTCGTGGAACGGCTCATCGACCGGGTCGAGGCAGACCCGGATTTCGATCAGCGCGACGACATCCTGGCACTGCTGCTGCGCAGCACCTACGAAGACGGATCATCCATGTCGCGCAAGGACATCAGCGACGAACTGTTGACGCTGCTGGCGGCCGGCCACGAGACGACGGCCTCGACCATGGGCTGGGTGTTCGAGCGCATCAGCAGGCATCCCGAGGTGCTCGAGCAGCTCGTGGCCGAGGCGGCCACCGGCGACAACGAGTACCGACAGGCCACCATCGCCGAGGTGCAGCGGGTCCGCACCGTCATCGACTTCTCCGGTCGCCACGTGTATGCGCCGTCATTCCAGTTGGGCCAGTGGACGATTCCGCGCGGCTACTCGATCATGGTGGCGATCGCGCACATCCAGGAGCGCGAGGAGGAGTTCGCGGACCCGCACCGGTTCGACCCGCAGCGGTTCGTCGGGAACCGGCCCGGTCCTGGCTGGATCCCCTACGGTGGCGGCACCCGCCGCTGCGTGGGCGCTGTCTTCGCGAACATCGAGATGGACGTCGTACTGCGGACGGTGTTGCGCCACTTCGTCATCGAGCCCACGACCGCACCCGACGAGAAGGTGCACCCCCGCGGGGTGGCGTACACCCCGGCGTCGGGTGGCCGGGTCGTGATGCGGCGCCGCCGCGAACCGCTGGGCGTCTGAGGCTTTACTGGCTCGCGGTCTGGCGGCGCGGCAGTTTCCAGCCAGGCCGCGGGAAGTGGCAGGTGTAGCCGTTGGGGTACTTCACCAGGTAGTCCTGGTGCTCGGGTTCGGCCTCCCAGAAGTCGCCCGCCGGGGTCACTTCGGTGACCACCTTGCCCGGCCACAACCCGGAAGCGTCGACGTCGGCGATGGTGTCAAGGGCGACCCGCTTCTGCTCCTCGTCGAGGTAGAAGATCGCCGAGCGGTAGCTCGAGCCGACGTCGTTGCCCTGCCGGTCCTTGGTGGTCGGGTCGTGGATCTGGAAGAAGAACTCCAGCAGGTCGCGGTAGCTGGTCTGCGCCGGGTCGTAGACGATTTCGACCGCCTCGGCGTGACCGGGATGATTGCGGTACGTCGGATGATCGTTGGTGCCGCCGGTGTAGCCGACCCGGGTGGAGACCACACCTGGTTGCCTGCGGATCAGATCCTGCATACCCCAGAAGCAGCCGCCGGCGAGGATTGCCGTGGAGTGAGTGCTCATAGTCGTTCGTTCCTTCCGTCGGGCGCGCCCAATCCATGCTGCCAGAGCCGGTCGGCTCGCGGCATTACCGTGGGGCGCATGCGCCTGCTGGTGGTAACCCCAGCGCTGACCGGTTTACTCCTGGCAAGTGAGGGTCTCGACAAACTTCACTAGAACGTGTTCTAGTTCTGGCATGAGCAGGTTCAGTCGCGACGAACTCACGGCGGCGTTCGACCGATTCGAGGCGACGGTGGACACCGCGGCCCGCACCAAGGACTGGGACGTCTGGGTGGGGCACTACACCCCCGATGTCGACTACATCGAGCACGCCGCCGGCACCATGAAAGGCCGCGAAGAGGTGCGCGCCTGGATCTGGAAGACCATGACCAGCTTCCCCGGAAACCACATGACGTCGTTCCCGTCACTGTGGACCGTGATCGACGAAACGACCGGTCGGGTCATCTGCGAACTCGACAACCCCATGGTCGATCCCGGTGACGGCACCATCATCAGCGCCACCAACATCTCGATCCTCACCTACGCCGGCGACGGCCTGTGGAGCAGGCAGGAAGACGTGTACAACCCGTTGCGCTTCGCCGCCGCGGCGATGAAATGGTGCCGCAAGGCCGCCGAACTCGGAACGCTGACCGACGAGGCTGCGGCATGGATGGCCAAGATGGGGGACCGCCGGTGAGTACCGCACTGGTCATCGGCGCCAACGGATTTCTGGGCTCACATGTGCTGCGTCAGTTGGTCGCCGCTGACGACGGATCCGAGATCCGGGCGATGGTGCGGCCCGGCGCCAACACCGTCGGCATCGACGACCTGGACGTCACCCGGTTCACGGGCGACATCTTCGACGCAGACGTGCTGCGCGCGGCCATGTCCGGTTGCGACGCCGTGTACTACTGCGTCGTCGACACCAGGGGTTGGCTGCGCGATCCGGCCCCGCTGTTCCGGACCAATGTCGAGGGCACGCGCCACGTCCTCGACATCGCGCTCGAACCCGAGATTGCTGCGGGTTTGCGGAAGTTCGTCTACACCAGCAGCTACGTCACGGTCGGCCGCCGCCGCGGTCGTCGCGCCACCGAGGACGACATGATCGACCTTCGCCGTGTCACACCGTATGTGCGTTCACGCGTGCAGGCCGAGGAACTCGTCCTGCGATACGCCACCGAGCGCGGTCTGCCCGCGGTCGCGATGTGCGTGTCGACGACCTACGGCAGCGGCGACTGGGGTCGCACACCGCACGGCGCGATCATCGCGGGCGCAGCATTCGGCAAGCTGCCGTTCGTGATGAGTGGCATCGAACTGGAAGCCGTCGGTGTCGACGACGCCGCACGGGCCCTCATCCTCGCCGCGGACAAAGGCAGGGTGGGCGAGCGGTACCTGATCTCCGAGAAACTCATCGGGAACGCCGAGGTCGTCAGAATCGCCGCCGAGGCCGCAGGCGTCGCTGCGCCGCGCCGGTCGATACCGCTGCCGCTGTCCTACCTGTTGGCGGCGATGGGCACGGTGAAGGGGAGGCTACGCGGGACCGACGAGCGGTTGTCGCTGCAGTCGTTGCGGCTCATGCGTGCCGAGTGCGAACTCGACCACTCGAAAGCGGTACGCGAACTCGGTTGGCGGCCAAGGCCTGTCGAGGAATCGATCGCCGAGGCCGCCAAGTTCTGGGTGGGCCTGCGTGCGGCACAACCGGCACGCCGACGCGACTGAACGCCACGCCGGACAGTGTTGAGCCCCGGTGCGCCGGTGAATCTCCGAACTAGCCTCGGGGCATGACCGACAAGCTCAAGGTCGACCTGCACGGGGCACCACAGACCATGCTCGCGACGTTCTACGCCAAAGCGCTCGACGCGCACCTGCCCACACCGATCCTGGGTGACCAGCTGGCCGCCGACATCGCCGAGCGCATCGACTACGACTGGGCGAGAACATCGATCACCGCGGCCCGATCGCCCGCGGTGACCACCCGCGCCGCCCATTTCGACAGATGGACACGTCAGTTCCTGGCCGCGCATCCCGACGCGGTCGTGCTGCACCTGGGCTGTGGGCTCGACGGCCGGTACTTCCGGCTCGAACCGGGACCGCGAGTGGAGTGGTACGACATCGACTACCCCGAGGTCGCACGCATTCGCGAACAGCTGTACCCGAGCCGGGAGCATTACCACCTGGTGGCCGCCTCGGTGACCGATCCCGCGTGGCTCGACGACGTGCAGGCCGGTCGGCCGACGCTGATGCTCGGCGAAGGGCTCACGATGTACCTCACCGAGACCGAAGGCGTCGCCCTGCTGCGACGCGTCGTCGACCGGTTCGCCACGGGTGAACTGCAGTTCGACGCGTTCAACACCCTGGGGATCCGGACGCAGTGGTCCAACACCGTGGTGCGCCGGTCGGGGGCCACACTCCGCTGGGGGATCAATGGACCCGACGACATCCTGTCGCAAGTGCCCGGCACTCGGCTGTTGGCGTGGACGTCGCCGTTCGACGATCCGGTGTTCCGCGAATTGAGTTGGTATTTCCGGTTGATCGCGACGATCATGCGGCCCGTGCCGAAATTGCGCTACATGGCGCAGTACCACCGTTACGCCTTCTGAGACCGAACACCGAAAGAGGGGCACCCGATTCTCGGGTGCCCCTCTTTCGTGCAGCCGGTCGCAGAACCTTCGGTAGAAGCTACGCGCCGACCGCGTGTGTGAAACCTCTGCTGTTCTTCGCCCGATTTCTCGCGCCGGCTTCACACTCGCGACTCGACGGGTCAGCGGCCGCTGTGCCGGACCGTGGTGTCCACCTGCGGTGCGGTGGCCTTCGGCTGGATCTTGTCCAGCCAGTCCAGGCGGTCGACACCGGCGGTGATGGTGGTGGCGTCCACACTCGTGGGTGCCTGCGCGACCGCGGGCGCGGCCTGCGCGGGGCCGGCCAGGCCCAAGATGGCGGCGGCCAACCCGCTGGCGGCGATCGCGGCTAATCCGAACTTCTTCATTTTCTCTCTCCCTCTTGGCGGCTTGCCGGCGGCGGCTCCCGTGTTCTCCGCGCCGTATGCTTGGTTGAACATGCAGGTCAGGGGTTTAATTCCGGTGGCAGTAATTGATCGCCGGATGGCAGTAACCGATCCGTCGGCACCGGTTCTCCAGCAACGTCTGGCAGGTTTCGACGCAGCCTCCACGGTGAGGGTTCGGGTTTCACCGGCGAAGCCGCACCGACACGAAAGAGGGGCACCCGATCCGGGTGCCCCTCTTGGTCTGCGCCGCATCAGCGACCGCTGTGGCGGACGGTGTTGTCGACCTGTGGTGCGGTGGCCTTCGGCTGGATCTTGTCCAGCCACTGCAGGCGATCGACGCCTGCGCTGATGACGGTCGAGTCGACCTGCGCCGGCATGGCCTGTGCGGGGGAGGCCAGGCCGAGAACGGCGGCGGCCAGCCCGCTGGCGGTGATGGCGGCAATTCCGAACTTCGTCATTTTCCCTGTCCTTTCGGATCTGTCTCTGTGGGGTCTGACTGACAGAACCGGCAGGTCATCGCAATAATTCCGCTGGCAGGAATTGTGCGTCGGATGGCGGAAAACCGGTGTTACGCCGCTCACTCGGCAAACGTCAACGGGCCTCCGCCACAGATTTGAGTCGTTCCAGAGTACGTGCGATGTGCCGCGCGTTCGCGCTGTCGCGGTCCGGGACTCCGGTGGCACGGCCGGCGATGGCCTTGAACCAGCCCGGCCTGCGGTCCCATGTGGACTCGGTGACCGTGGACCCGTGCTCGGCGGCGGTGATGTCGTACCGCCAGTGCGCGACGGGGATCCCGGCGGCCTTCACATCGAAGGCGAACGTGCGGCCCGGTTCGGCATCGGTCACGGTGCACGTCGTCGTCCACGTCCTCGCGCCGTTGCGGTTCTTGCCCTTGAACACCGCACCCGGTGCTGCTGCGCTGCCCTTGTGCCACCGCATCTCGTACGTCTCCTCGGCGAGACCTGCCATCGTCGAAAGATCGGTGATCAGGGCGTACACCACGGCGGGATCGGCCGCGATCGGAACACAGGCGGTCACGGGAGCAGTCATGTGGGTAGATGGTAGGCAGCACCCCGGAAGATCGGTGAGCCCCGTCACGTTGGACCACACATGACCGAACGTCCCGTACTCCAGCCCACTGCCGAGCACCCCATCACCGTCGCGCCCACCGGCAGACATGTCACCGTCCGGGTCAACGGCGAGGTGATCGCCGAGACCGACAATGCCCTGACGCTGCGGGAGGCGTCCTATCCGCCCGTGCAGTACATCCCGCTCGCCGACGTCGACGCGTCACGCACGGGTTCCGAGCTGACTCGCAGCGACACCACGACGTACTGCCCCTACAAGGGCGAGGCCGGCTACTACAACGTGGGAGCGCTCGACGACGTCATCTGGACCTACGAGCATCCCTACCCGTCCGTCGCCGCGATCGCCGGCCACGTGGCGTTCTATCCGGACAAGGCCGAGATCACGGTCTCGTAAGGGGTGTCGTGCACCCGGCATAGCCTGGTGCGGTGCGCAGCGCGACGGTGGTGTTCAGCGGGCCGGCCAGTCCGGGTCTGACGCTGGCTCCGCTGCGCCGCGGCGGCATCGACCCGTGCTACCGCGTGGATTCCGACGGGGCGATCTGGCGCACCAGCCTGATGCCCAGCGGACCGGTGACCGCACGGATCACGCGCGCGGCGGTCGACGCCGCCGACTGCCAGGCGTGGGGCGAGGGCGCCGACGAGTTCATCGACCGGCTGCCCGCGCTGCTGGGTGTCGACGACGACGATTCCGGTTTCGCCCCGGCGGAGCCCACCATCGCCAAGGCGCGCAGGCTCGTTCCGCATCTGCGCCTCGGGCGGACCGGCCGCATGCTGGAGGCCCTGATCCCGGCAATCATCGAACAACGGGTCTACGGGCTGGACGCGTGGCGGGCATGGCGCACCTTGGTGACGAAGTTCGGTACACCGGCGCCCGGCCCCGCGCCGGCCGGCATGCGGGTGGTGCCCAGCGCCGAGGTGTGGCGTCGCATCCCGTCGTGGGAGTTTCACCGGGCCAACATCGATCCCGGCCGAGCCCGCACCATCGTCTTGTGCGCCCAGCGCGCGGACTCGCTGGAACGGTTGACGCCCGAGCGGGCGGCCGCCGGGCTGCGGTCGCTGCCCGGTGTGGGCGAGTGGACCGTCGCCGAGACCCTGCAGCGGACGTTCGGCGACGCCGACGCGCTGTCGGTGGGCGATTATCACCTCGCCAAACTCGTGGGCCAGGCGTTACTCGGTGAGCCGGTCGACGATCCGGGCATGGTCGAGTTGCTCGAACCGCTGCGGCCCCACCGCCACCGTGCGGTGCGCCTGTTGGAGGCCAGCGGAATGTTCGTCTACCGGCGGCGCGCGGCGCGGCAGGCGATTCCGAACCTGCGCGCATTGTGACCGCGCATTGTGACGATGCGTGGTGGGTCACGCCGTGATTAGTGGCTGGGGTAGTCGGGTACACGAGGCACCGAACGCGGTAACGCAAAGGAGCAACGATGACCTCATTCACCATTCCGGGCCTGTCCGACCAGAAGGCAAGCGATGTCGCGGATCTGCTGCAGAAGCAGCTCAGCACGTACAACGATCTGCATCTGACGCTCAAGCACATCCACTGGAACGTCGTGGGTCCGAACTTCATCGGCGTGCACGAGATGATCGATCCGCAGGTCGAACTGGTGCGTGGTTATGCCGACGAGGTGGCCGAGCGTATCGCGACCCTGGGCAAGTCGCCCAAGGGCACACCGGGGGCCATCATCGAAGACCGCACCTGGGACGACTACTCAGTGGAGCGTGACACCGTCCAGGCCCACCTCGCAGCGCTCGACCTGGTCTACAACGGTGTCATCGAAGACACCCGCAAGGCCATCGAGAAGCTGGAGGAGCTCGACCTGGTGTCGCAGGACCTGCTGATCGACCACGCGAGCGAGCTGGAGAAGTTCCAGTGGTTCGTGCGCGCGCACCTGGAGAGCGCAGGCGGTCAGCTGACGCACGAGGGGCAGTCCACCGAGAAGGGTGCCGCTGACAAGGCCCGACGCAAGTCGGCCTGACCGAGCACGCCGCATCGTCGGGGGTGTCAAGACAACGGCGCCCCCGACGGTGCGGCGTTCATCCCTCTTGCGTGCCGTCGAGCGCGTCGTCACGCACGGGCCGATCAGCGAGCTCCTCGGCCCTCCCGAACAGGTAGGGATACGCAAGACCGGCGATCGCGGCCCCGACCAGCGGGGCCACCCAGAATGCCCACAGCTGCGCGGGCGCCCCGTCGCCGTTGAAGAACGCCACCGCCGTCGAACGGGCGGGGTTCACCGACGTGTTCGAAATCGGGATCGATATCAGGTGGATCAGGGTCAGCGTCAGGCCGATCGACAACCCCGCGAACCCCTTCGGGGCGCGATCATCCGTCGAACCCAGGATGACCAGCAGGAAGATCCCCGTCAGCACGATCTCGGCGATCAACACCGCCAGCAGCGAGTAGCCACCGGGGGAGTGGTCGCCATAGCCGTTGGCGGCCATGTTGCCGATGGCGGACCACCCCACCTTGCCCTTGGCGACGACATAGATCACCAGACCGGCCAGCAGGCCGCCGCACACCTGCGAGATCCAGTACGGCAGCACGGCACCCCACTCGACGCGTTTGGCGAGTGCCGCGCCCAACGTCACGGCAGGGTTGAAATGGCCTCCGGAGATGACGCCGAAAGCGTAGACGCCGGTGAGTACCGTGAGCCCGAATGCCAGGGCCACGCCGAGGAATCCGATTCCCAGTGACACCCCGTCGTCGGCGACGAACTTCGCGGCGAAGACCGCGCTGCCGCATCCGCCGAGCACAAGCCAGAAAGTTCCGATGAACTCGGCGGTCAATCGGTGCGTCATCGTTGGCGTTCGCATATCAGCCTCCCTGAGTGCGAGTTATGTTCCCGTACGGTGACACGGGCCCGCCGAGGCCAAGGCAGATGTTGCCGAATCGTTTGCTGACCGAAATCAGCGGTGACGTCACACCTGTTCTGTTTCGCGGCGGGGACGCTGGGCCCGATAGATGGCGACGTCGCTGCGCGAGATGGTCAGGCACGCGATGCCGACACCGACCATCGCGCACGGCAGTACGGAGAACGAACTCGTCATCTCACACACCATGATCATCACCGCCAGCGGGGCGTGGGCCACGCTGCCGAAGCACGCCATCATGCCGACCACCACGAAAATCGCCGGGCTGTCCGGTATTCCAGGCGCTCCGAGCGCATCGCCCAAGCGCCACAACGCCGCTCCGACGAACGCCCCGATCACCACGCCCGGCCCGAAGATGCCGCCGGAGCCCCCGGTCCCGATCGACAACGACGTCGCGAGGATCTTCGCGAGCGGCAACAGCAACACGATCCACAGCGGGATGCTCATCAAAGTATCTGTGGCAGCCGCTTTCTCGGCCCAGCCGTAGCCGCTCGCGAGCACCTGCGGGATGACCAACGCCAAGAGACCGACCGCGAGACCGCCGACTGCGGGTTTGACGATCTTGCCGCCCGGCAGCATCGCGCTGACCGCGACGGTGCCGTAGAACACGCGCGCATACAACCAGCCCACGCCGCCGGCGATCACCCCGAGCGGCACGAACCAGGCGAGATCAAGCGGATGGGAGAACCGGTAGTCGCCCACGAGGAAACCGAACAACGGGTCGAACCCGAGAATCGACCCGAGGACCGCGTAGGCCGAGGCCGATGTGACGAAACCGGGGATCAGCGCCCGGTAGTCGAAGTCGTCGCGGTACACGATCGACGCCGCGAGGACGGCCCCGCCGAGGGGTGCGCCGAAGATCGCGCCGATACCCGCCCCGATCCCGAGGGACACCGCGAGGCGGCCGTCCTCGTCGGACAGGTTGAGCCAGCGGGTGAGCAGCGATCCGAACCCGGCCGAGATGTGCGCCGCCGGCCCCTCGCGGCCGCCGGAACCGCCCGAGCCGATGGTCAGCGCGCTCGCGATGGTCTTGACGACGATGGCCCGCACCCGGATGCCGCGCGGATCGGTGTGGACGGCTTCGATCGCGTCGTCGGTGCCGTGCCCCTCGGCCTCTGGAGCGAACTTGGCGACGAACCACGCCGAGACGAGGGCGCCGCCACACGCGATCAGCGGGATGGCCCACGGGCGGTCGAACCCCGGCGAACCGGGATCCCCGCCGTCGCCCGCGGGTTTCGGGATGTCATAGCCGCCGAGATGGCCCAGCAGTACGCGGCCCGCCCCGTCGAGCGCCAGATAGAACACCACCGCGCCCAGTCCCGCGATGACGCCGATGGCGATGCCCAGGATCAGCCACTTGCGGACGTACCCGGAGTTCCGGACGAAACCGCCCAGGCCTCCTTCGATTCGAGGCCTCGAAACCATGAGCGGATGCTACTGCGCAAACCGCCTGGCTTCAGCGGTAAGCGGTGACCCGGGCCAGCAGCGCGGTTTTCCCGTCATCGCCGATGGCCTGTGCGTCGGCGACCGCCATGGTGCGTCCCACCCGGATCGCGGTGCCCTCGTACCGCGCGCGGGGACCGCCGGAGAACTGCCGCAGGTAGTTCACCCGCAGCGAGGCCGTCCGCAGAACCGCCTCACCGTCGTTCACCGCGGCCGACGCCACCAGTTCCAGCGCCGCGGCCGAGATGCCGCCGTGCACGATGCCGAGGCTGTTGTTGACCACCGGATCCGACAACTGGCGCAACGTCTTGGTGGCGCCACCGCTCTCGGCCACCTCCACCGACAGCCGTTCGGACAGCGTCGGCAGCAGCTCGCCCTCATCCGGGTCGTCGGGCCACCCGATGGTGTGGTCCGGCGCCGAGATGTAGACCGAGCGCACGGTCGCGGTGGCCACCAGCCGGTCCTCCACGGTCAGTTCGCAGACCGCCAACGGCGCCGAGATCGTGGGTCCGAATTCGGATCCGGTTGCCAGAACGGGGATCTGCGGGGCAGATGCGACGATTTCTGCCGCGTCGGGCGCGAATTCGATAGCCAGCTCGCTGGACACCGTCCAGGTACCCGCGGGGCGGCGCGAATGGTTGACCAGTCCGCCGGTGTGGTCGACCAGCATGGCCAACGGGGCCAGCGTCGGCGCACCGGTGAGTGGGTTCAGCAGTCCCGCGGCGGGGATCGATGCGACGCAGTGGCCGGGCGTTTCGTCGAGGCTCTCGATCCCCATGCGGCCCAGCGGCGTGTTCAGCGGAAAGCGCATGCGGTCACAGTGCCCGGCCGGTCCGCCCTCATATACCCCAGGTGGGTATATGAGGGCTGTTGCGGCGGACGCGTGTGCGGCGTCGATGTCCAGCTGACGCGAAATCAACTCTCCCACAGTTGTTTTCGATCCCGCACGAACGGGGGTCGGTGCATGGGGTCACGATCGCCGGAATCGCTGGGCGCATCGGTGGCCGATTTCTGCGGTCTGCGGCATGCTTGGTGGAGCGGCGGCAAATTCTAAGAATCTTACTAAGCTTTGTCGCAAATGTGAAAAATCTGTATAACAGCTGCGTAACGGGCGTGAAAAATCCTTTCAGCAAACGCCCGAGGGGGATGCTGCCGATGGTGGGCGGGTGGGGGCGTTTCGGAACCCGACTCGGTGTGCTCCCGAATGCCAAGCGCGGCAGGGGGATTCGCGGAATATGCCGAATCATCCCACCATTGGCGCGCGGCCGAATACCAGCATGGTTAGGGTCGGCTAAGTTGGCATGTCGCACGGTTTCTGTCTTATCGTTTTCCCCACTTATGGCGTGTGGGACATGAAGCCGTCGTCCAGTGCTGCACGAAGGTGTACCCACGCCGAGCTGGTCAACGCCCAGTTGGCGGCCGTACGTGGCCGGTAGCGGCGAGGCTCCAGAAAAGCGTCTTGAAGGGCTAGGTGGGAATGACGCCCAGCAGGTTCGGTGGGTCGGGACGCAGCAGCCGGGAGAACCGGGGGCTGTACAACCCTGCGTATGAGCACGATGCGTGTGGTGTGGCGATGGTGGCCGATATGCACGGCCGTCGCAGTCGCGACATCGTGGACAAGGCCATCACGGCACTGGTGAACCTTGAGCACCGCGGTGCCCAGGGTGCCGAGCCCAACACGGGCGACGGCGCGGGAATCCTGATCCAGGTTCCCGACGCCTTCCTGCGCGCGGTGGTCGACTTCGACCTCCCCGAGCCGGGAAACTACGCGACGGGCATGGCGTTTCTGCCCCAGTCGTCGCGTGATGCCGCGGCGGCGTGCGAATCGGTCGAGAAGATCGCCGAGGCCGAGGGACTCGAGGTGCTCGGCTGGCGTGAGGTCCCGACGGACGACTCGTCCCTGGGTGCGCTGGCGCGCGACGCGATGCCCACGTTCCGGCAGCTGTTCCTCGGCGGCGCATCGGGCATGGAACTCGAGCGCCGCGCCTACGTGGTGCGCAAGCGGGCCGAGCACGAGCTCGGCACCAAAGGCCCGGGCCAGGACGGTCCCGGTCGCGAGACCGTGTACTTCCCAAGCCTTTCCGGTCAGACCTTCGTATACAAGGGCATGCTGACCACCCCGCAGCTGAAGGCGTTCTACCTCGATCTGCAGGACGAGCGGCTCGAGAGCGCGCTCGGCATCGTCCACTCGCGCTTCTCCACCAACACGTTCCCCTCGTGGCCGCTGGCCCACCCGTTCCGTCGCATCGCGCACAACGGTGAGATCAACACGGTCACCGGCAACGAGAACTGGATGCGGGCGCGTGAGGCGCTCATCCGCACGGATGTCTTCGGAAGCGACGGCCTCGACAAGATCGTCCCGGTGTGCACGCCTGGTGCGTCCGACACCGCACGCTTCGACGAGGTCCTCGAACTGCTGCACCTCGGCGGCCGCAGCCTGCCGCACGCCGTGCTGATGATGATCCCCGAGGCGTGGGAACGGCACGAGGGCATGGATCCGGCTCGGCGGGCCTTCTACGAGTACCACGCATCGCTCATGGAGCCCTGGGACGGACCGGCGTCGGTGTGCTTCACCGACGGCACCGTGATCGGCGCCGTGCTAGACCGCAACGGACTGCGCCCGTCGCGCATCTGGGTGACCGACGACGGACTGGTCGTGATGGCCTCAGAGGCCGGCGTCCTGCCGCTCGACCCGGCCAAGGTGGTCAAGAAGATGCGCCTGCAGCCGGGCCGCATGTTCCTCGTCGACACCGCGCAGGGGCGCATCGTCGACGACGAGGAGGTCAAGGCCGAGCTCGCCGCCGAGCAGCCGTACCAGGAATGGCTCGACAAGGGGCTGTTCCACCTCGACGAACTGCCGCCGGGCGACTACGTCCGGATGCCGCACCACCGCGTGGTGCTGCGCCAGCAGATCTTCGGCTACACCTACGAAGAACTGAACCTGCTGGTCGCCCCGATGGCCCGCACCGGTGCCGAGGCGCTCGGCTCGATGGGCACCGACACGCCCATCGCGGTGCTGTCCGCCCGGCCACGGATGCTGTTCGACTACTTCCAGCAGTTGTTCGCGCAGGTGACCAACCCGCCGCTCGACGCGATCCGCGAAGAGGTGGTCACAAGCCTGCAGGGCACCGTCGGCCCCGAGGGCGACCTGCTGAACCCCGGCCCGGAATCCTGCAGGCAGATCGTGCTGCCGCAGCCGATCCTGCGCAACGCCGATCTGTCCAAGCTGATCTGCGTCGACCCCGACCACGAGATCCGCGGCCACAAGCACGGCATGCGCGCCGCGGTGATCCGCTGCCTGTACCCGGTCAATCGCGGTGGCGTCGGCCTCAAGGAAGCGCTGGACAACGTCCGGGCCAAGGTGTCCGAGGCGATCCGCGAAGGCGCCCGCATCATCGTGCTGTCCGACCGTGAGTCCAACGAGACGATGGCGCCGATCCCGTCCCTGCTGTCGGTAGCGGCCGTGCACCACCACCTGGTGCGTGAGCGCACGCGCACCAAGGTCGGCCTCGTCGTCGAGGCCGGTGACGCGCGCGAGGTGCACCACATGGCGACGCTGGTGGGCTTCGGTGCCGCCGCCATCAACCCGTACATGGCGTTCGAGTCGATCGAGGACATGGTCGACCGTGGCGTCATCACGGGTCTCACCAGCGATCAGGCCAAGGCGAACTACGTCAAGGCCGCAGGCAAGGGCGTGCTGAAGGTGATGTCCAAGATGGGCATCTCGACGCTGGCGTCCTACACCGGCGCGCAGCTGTTCCAGGCCATCGGCATCAGCCAGCAGGTGCTCGATGAGTACTTCACCGGTCTGGCCTGCCCGGTGGGCGGTATCGACCTCGACGACATCGCCGCCGACGTCGCGGCCCGCCACGCGCTGGCGTTCCTGGACCGCCCCGACGAGCGCGCACACCGCGAGCTCGAGGTCGGCGGCGAATACCAGTGGCGCCGCGAGGGCGAGTACCACCTGTTCAACCCGGACACGGTGTTCAAGCTGCAGCACTCGACGCGCACCGGCCAGTACTCGATCTTCAAGGAATACACCAAGCTGGTGGACGACCAGAGCGAGCGCATCGCGTCGCTGCGCGGTCTGCTGAAGTTCCGGGACGGCTTCCGGCCCCCGGTTCCGATCGAAGAGGTCGAGCCGGCATCGGAGATCGTCAAGCGGTTCTCGACCGGTGCGATGAGCTACGGCTCGATCTCGGCCGAGGCGCACGAGACCCTCGCGATCGCGATGAACCGCCTTGGCGGACGGTCGAACTCGGGTGAGGGCGGCGAATCCGTCCACCGGTTCACCCCCGACGAGAACGGCGACTGGCGGCGCAGCGCGATCAAGCAGGTGGCCTCGGGACGCTTCGGCGTCACCAGCCACTACCTGGCGAACTGCACCGACATCCAGATCAAGATGGCCCAGGGCGCGAAACCCGGTGAGGGCGGCCAGCTTCCGGGGCACAAGGTGTACCCGTGGGTGGCCGAGGTGCGGCACTCCACCCCGGGTGTCGGCCTGATCTCGCCGCCGCCGCACCACGACATCTACTCGATCGAGGATCTCGCGCAGCTGATCCACGACCTGAAGAACGCCAACCCGGCCGCACGCATCCACGTCAAGCTCGTCAGCGAGAACGGAGTCGGGACGGTTGCGGCTGGAGTTTCCAAAGCGCACGCCGACGTGGTGCTGATCTCCGGGCACGACGGTGGCACCGGGGCCTCGCCGCTGACCTCGCTCAAGCACGCGGGCGCACCGTGGGAGCTGGGCCTGGCCGAGACGCAGCAGACCCTGCTGCTCAACGGCTTGCGCGACCGCATCGTCGTGCAGGTCGATGGTCAGCTCAAGACCGGCCGCGACGTCGTGATCGCGGCGCTGCTCGGAGCCGAGGAGTTCGGCTTCGCCACCGCACCGCTGGTGGTCTCGGGCTGCATCATGATGCGGGTGTGCCACCTCGACACCTGCCCGGTGGGCGTGGCCACGCAGAACCCGGTGCTGCGCCAGCGATTCACCGGCAAGCCCGAGTTCGTCGAGAACTTCTTCATGTTCATCGCGGAAGAAGTGCGGGAACTGATGGCGCAGTTGGGCTTCCGCACGGTCAACGAGATGGTCGGCCAGGTCGGTGCCCTCGACACCACCAAGGCCGCCGAGCACTGGAAGGCGCACAAGCTCGACCTGAGTCCGGTGCTGCACGAGCCCGAATCGGCATTCATGAACCAGGACCTGTACTGCAGCTCCAGGCAGGACCACGGTCTGGACAAGGCACTCGACCAGCAGCTGATCGCCCAGAGTCGCGAGGCCCTCGACTCCGGCACACCGGTCCGGTTCACGACCAAGATCTCCAACGTGAACCGCACGGTTGGCACCATGCTGGGTCACGAAGTCACCAAGGCCTATGGCGGGCAAGGACTTCCGGACGGCACCATCGACATCACGTTCGAGGGTTCGGCGGGCAACAGCTTCGGCGCGTTCGTCCCGAGGGGCATCACCCTGCGGGTCTACGGCGACGCCAACGACTACGTCGGCAAGGGGCTGTCCGGTGGCCGCATCGTGGTGCGCCCGGCCGACGAGGCGCCGGAGAGCTTTGCCGCCGAGGAGAACATCATCGCGGGCAACGTGGTGCTGTTCGGCGCGACCAGCGGTGAGGCGTTCCTTCGGGGCCAGGTCGGCGAACGGTTCGCCGTGCGCAACTCCGGGGCCGTCGCGGTCGTCGAGGGCGTCGGCGACCACGGCTGCGAGTACATGACCGGGGGACGCGTGGTGATCCTCGGTCCCACCGGCCGCAACTTCGCGGCGGGCATGTCCGGCGGCATCGCCTACGTGTACGACCCGCGGGCGGTGCTCTCGCAGAACCTGAACACGGAGATGGTCGAGATCGAGGCCATCGACGGCGCAGACGCAGAAGACGCGGTGTGGTTGCGAGGGATTCTCGCATCCCATGTGGACGCCACCGATTCTGCGGTGGGACAACGCATTCTGGCTGATTGGGACAACGAGTTGAAGCACTTCGCGAAGGTCATGCCGCGCGATTACAAGCGCGTGCTCGCGGCTATCGCCGACGCCGAGGCCAAGGGCCTCACCGGTTCGGACATCGACGACGCGATCATGGCGGCGAGCAATGGCTGATCCCCGCGGGTTCCTCAAGCACACCAGCCGTGAACTCCCCAAGCGCAGGCCGGTCGACCTGCGGCTGAAGGACTGGAAAGAGGTCTACGAGGACTTCGCCCACGAGCCGCTGCAGACCCAGGCGTCCCG
The DNA here is from genome assembly GCF_022370755.2 of Mycolicibacterium goodii. The sequence goes on from NZ_CP092364.2 coordinate 6,223,618, forward strand.
GTGCATGGACTGCGGTATCCCGTTCTGCCACAACGGGTGTCCGCTGGGCAACCTCATCCCCGAGTGGAACGACCTGGTGTACCGGGACCGGTGGCGCGACGCCATCGAGCGGTTGCATGCGACCAACAACTTCCCGGAGTTCACCGGGCGGTTGTGCCCGGCCCCGTGTGAGGCCGCATGTGTCCTCGGTATCAACCAGGACCCGGTGACCATCAAGCAGGTCGAGGTGGAGATCATCGACCACGCCTTCGACCAGGGCTGGGTCGTGCCGAAGATGCCCGACGTCCAGACCGGCAAGAAGGTCGCGGTCGTCGGCTCCGGTCCGGCCGGTCTTGCTGCCGCACAACAGCTCACGCGTGCCGGACACACCGTGACGGTGTTCGAGCGCGCCGACCGCATCGGCGGCCTGCTGCGCTACGGCATCCCCGAATTCAAGATGGAGAAGCGCCATATCGACCGCCGCCTCGAGCAGATGGCGGCCGAGGGCACGCAGTTCCGGCCGAACACCAACGTCGGTGTGGACATCACCGTCGCGCAGTTGCGACTGAACTACGACGCCGTGGTGCTCGCGGGCGGGGCCACCGCGTGGCGCGATCTGCCCATCCCGGGCCGCGAACTCGACGGTATCCACCAGGCCATGGAGTTCCTGCCGTGGGCCAACCGCGTCCAGCTCGGTGATCCGGTGGTCGACGAGAACGGCCAGCCGCCCATCACCGCCAAGGACAAGCACGTCGTGATCATCGGCGGGGGTGACACCGGTGCCGACTGCCTCGGCACGTCGCACCGGCAGGGTGCGGCGAGCATTCACCAGTTCGAGATCATGCCGCGGCCGCCGGAGACCCGCGCCGACTCGACCCCGTGGCCGACCTACCCGTTGATGTTCCGGGTGTCCTCGGCCCACGAGGAGGGCGGCGAGCGCGTGTTCTCGGTCAACACCGAGGAGTTCATCGGCGAGAACGGTCATGTCACCGCGCTGCGCGCGCACGAGGTGAAGATGAACGCCGGCAAGTTCGAGAAGGTCGAGGGGACCGACTTCGAGCTCAAGGCCGACCTGGTGCTGCTCGCGATGGGCTTCGTCGGCCCCGAGAGGGAAGGCCTGCTCGACAAACTCGGTGTCGAGCTGACCGACCGCGGAAACGTCAAGCGCGACGACAACTTCCAGACCTCGGTGCCCGGCGTGTTCGTGGCAGGCGACATGGGTCGTGGGCAGTCGTTGATCGTGTGGGCGATCGCTGAGGGCCGGGCCGCCGCCGCGGGTGTGGACCGCTACCTCATGGGCAGGTCCGCGCTTCCGGCGCCGATCAAGCCCACCGCCGCACCGCAGCGCTGAGCGTCACGCGAGCTGCGCCACCCGCAGCTCGCGCAGCTCGCTGACATAGCGGGCACCGGTCAGGTCGCCCGGCACCACCAGTCGCGGTGCGTCGAGGCCGACCCCGTCCTGCATCCACGCCACCAAGGCGGGCGCAGGTGTCACGGCCGGATCGATGTCACCCCACGACAGCGTCGCGGCGTAACCGTCGGCGCCCGTGGCGACCACCGCGACCGTGAGCAGCGGGTGCTCGACGGTGGGGCCGCCCGTCGGGTGCGCGGGCGCGATCACGTCGCTCAGCAGGGCCCCGGTGTAGGTGTGGTGCTGCGGGCCGTCATGCGTGGCGAACGTCGCTTCCTGAGTGCGGTGCGGCAGCGCGCCCAGGGCATCGCGTGTCAGCGTCAGCGGCGCGCCGACATCACCTCTGACCGTCAGGTCCGTGAACGTGCGGGGTTCGGCGGCCGCGGCGCCCGTCCCGGCGAGCATCGCCAGCGTCGAAACGGTCGTGAACACGAGCAGCCGGACCGCGTGCGAGACAGCCCTCCCGAGGATCATGGGGGCCTCCTTCCTCCGACGACCTTAGGGCGCACGGACTGCCACGGCGCGGTGGCAAACTCCGCCACGAGGGAGGGGTGGCAAGTCACTTCTGCAACACCAGCCTCATAAAAAACAGCAGACTTTTCAACGGCGTGGCGTCCCCTGTTTGCCGGATGTGAGGTATCTAATGACTTGGTGAGAGCTCTGCGGTACCGTGGAGTTACGGGTACAGCTATCACGACGTCACAGGAGACAGCACCGTGTATCTCAATCCGCTGAGCAGGTCTCGGATGGGGCGAATTGCCTGGTCGTTGCTCCGTCACCCGGTCAAGAGCCGTGAGTTTCCGGCCAAGAACGAACGCTTGATCCGGCCGGACGAGCTACTCCGCTACGGCGTGTGATCCACCGCGGATGACCCCTCGGCGTGCCCGCGGCGCCGGTTCGTCATTTTTTGCTTTGCTCGCGGTCGTCGGGCTGGCCGTTGTCGGCCTCGGCATGGCCACCATTGCGGCGGCCGCACCGCCTGATCCGATTCCGCAGCACGCCTGGGCAGCGGCGCAATCCCTGCCGCTGGCCGACACCGAGCACTGGCCTGATCTCGCGTCGGTCGCCGAACCCCTCGACGGGCGACCCTTCTTCGCTGAGGAGATCTGCGGCTTCAACCCCTCGCCGAAACGGCAGTTCAGTTCGGATCAGGCGCGCGCCCGCGTCGACCAGGGCCCGGGAAAGTGGTCACTGCAGCAGCAGATCGTGCACTTTCCGGGCGAGGCCGCATCGTCCTCAGAGCGGGCCGGCGCCCTGTTCAGCTCGGTCGTGGACGCGCTGGCCAGATGCCCCGCGCAGGTGCCCGGCGCTGCCGTCGACGTCACGACGCAACCGGGGTCCTGTGCACCGCAGCGCTGCACACAGACCGCGGCGGTCGTGCGTACGCCCGACGGTGTGACCGCCCATGTCTATCTGGCCGTGGCCGGTGGCAGCGTCGCCGAACTCACCGTCTTCTCGGCCGGCGCGCCCGACGTGCCGTGGGTCGCACCGGCCGATGACGCGGTGCTGGCCGCGATCATCGGACCGGTCTGCGCGACGTGGGAGTGCTGACGCGCAACGTCAGGCGGCCGTCAGCTGACCCGAGTCCCTGATGGCCTGGGCGAGCGGTTCGAGCACGGCCGGGTCGTAGGGCGGCGGGAGGTAGACGATCGCGAGGTCCAGACCCTCCGCACCCAGTGCCGCTGCCTCGTCGATCACCTTGGCGTAGTCGCGGTCTTCGCCGAGACGCACATGCGCCGAAAGGGTGATCTCCTTGGGGTCACGGCCCAGGTCGGCGCAGTGCGCCGCGAGCACGTCGCGCTTGCGGGCGAACTCCTCGGGGGTGCCGCCGACGAAGTTCCAGTGGTCGGCGTACTTCGCGGTGATGCGCAGGGTCCGCTTCTCGCCGCTGCCGCCGATGCAGAACGGCGGATGCGGCTGCTGCGGCCCCTTGGGCTCGTTGCGCGCGTCCTTGAGCTGGTAGAACTTGCCGTCGAACGTCGTGGTCTCCTGAGAGAGCAGGCCCTTGAGCACCTCACAGGCCTCCTCGAACCGGTCGAAACGCTCCTTGATCGAGCCGAGTTCGATGCCGTAGGCGCCGGATTCCTCCTCGTTCCAGCCCGCACCGATGCCGAGCTCGAGGCGTCCGTTGGAGATGATGTCGAGGGCCGCGGCCATGTTGGCCAGCACCGCCGGGTGGCGGTAGTGGATGCCGGTGACCAGGACGCCGACGCGGAGCCGCTCGGTGGCCTGTGCGAGCGCCGTCAGCGTCGTCCAGCCCTCCAGGCACGGGCCCGAGGAGTCGGAGAAGATCGGATAGAAGTGGTCGAACGTCCAGCCCGACTCGAAGACGTCGATGTCGTCGGCCGCCTTCCAGATTGCCAGCATGTCGGCCCATGTCGTGTTCTGCGGTGATGTCTTGAAAGCGAATCGCACAACACACCAAACTAGACCCGCACACTGAATAATCCCTGGACAAGAAAAACCGCGGCGAGAGCTGCTGATTACGCATCACCTGGGCCATTTTGACGACGTAATCGGTAGTCTTCCCCGTGAAGAGGTACGAAATCCGCCGATCTAACTACGGGGAGTGAACATGACCCAATATGCAGTCACTGATCCGGCGACCGCCGAGGTCGTCGCCACCTATCCGACCGCGACCGACGCCGAGGTGGAGGCTGCGATCGAGGCTGCTGCCAAGACCGGCCGCACCTGGGCCAAGAGCACGACCGTCGCGGACCGCGCCGCGCTGATCCGCAGGGTGGCCGAGCTGCACGAGGAGCGTCGCGAGCAGCTCGCCGACGTCATCGTCCGCGAGATGGGCAAGCCGCGGGATCAGTCGCTGGGCGAGGTCGACTTCTGCGCGGCCATCTACCGGTACTACGCCGACAATGCCGAGAAGTTCCTGGCCGACGAGCCGATCGAACTGCTCGAGGGCAAGGGCAGCGCCGTGATCAAGCGCTCGCCCATCGGTGTGCTGCTCGGCATCATGCCGTGGAACTACCCGTATTACCAGGTGGCCCGCTTCGCCGGCCCGAACCTGGTGGTGGGCAACACGATCCTGCTCAAGCACGCGCCGCAGTGCCCCGAATCGGCCGAGCTGCTGCAGCTGCTGTTCCTGGAGGCCGGGTTCCCGCAGGGCGCCTACGTCGACATCCGTGCCACCAACGAGCAGGTCGCCGACATCATCGCCGACCCGCGCGTGGCCGCGGTATCGCTGACCGGTTCCGAGCGCGCGGGTGCCGCGGTCGCCGAGATTGCCGGGCGCAACCTCAAGAAGTGCGTGCTCGAACTCGGCGGTTCCGATCCGTTCATCGTGTTGTCGACCGATGATCTCGACGCGACCGTGCAGGCCGCCGTCGACGGCCGCATGGAGAACACCGGGCAGGCCTGCAACGCCGCCAAGCGGTTCATCGTCAGCGAGAGCATCTACGACGACTTCCTCACGAAGTTCACCGAGAAGCTGCTCGCAGCGGGTGAGGGCATCGCGCCGCTGTCGTCGGAGCAGGCCGCGGCCCGGCTCGAAGATCAGGTGAAATCGGCCGTCGAGGCCGGCGCCAATCTGACGGCGGCCGGCGAGCGCAAGGGCGCGTTCTTCCCGCCCGCGGTGCTCACGGGCGTGACCGAGGACAACCCGGTCTACCGCCAGGAACTGTTCGGGCCTGTGGCGGTGGTCTACAAGGCCGGTTCCGAGGAGGAGGCCGTCCAGATCGCCAACGACACGCCGTTCGGTCTCGGCTCGTACGTGTTCACCACCGACTCCGACCAGGCCGCCCGGGTGGCCGACAAGATCGAGGCAGGCATGGTGTTCGTCAACGCGGTCGGCGCCGAGGGTGCCGAACTGCCGTTCGGTGGCGTCAAGCGGTCCGGCTTCGGTCGTGAGCTCGGCCGGTACGGCATCGACGAGTTCGTCAACAAGAAGCTGATCCGCGTCGTCAACTAGTGCGGCTGCCGGGCCACGTGGGTCCGGGCATGTGCGACGGCGTCGTCGAGTGAATCGAGCAGATGGTTCTCGTGCCGAAGTGACTCGAACACACCGACATTCGCCAACAGGTCCATGTGCTCGGGCCGCACGCCCTTGATGATCACGGTGATTCCGCGCGACTCGAGTTCGGTGGTGATCTCGGCCAGCGTGTGCGCGCCGGTCGCGTCGAGCATCCCCAGTTGCGACATCCGGATGATGACAACGGATACGTGGGGGTGCTCGGCGTCGGTGATCGCGTTCGAGATGCGCTCGGCCGCACCGAAGAACATCGCGCCGTCGAGGCGCAGCAGCGCGATCTGATCGTCGCCGGGGCGGCGTGGCCCGGGAAGCTCCTCACGCACCACACTGCTGCGGCGGGCCACCGAGCGCAGCGCGAAGAACGCCGCCACCAGGATGCCGATCTCGACGGCCTCGATCAGGTCGAAGCACACCGTGATCACCGCCGTCAGCGCGAAGATCAAGGCGTCCGACCGCGTGGAGCGGACGATCTTGCGGACCGTCGTCGCCGAGATCATCCGGAACGACGTCACCATCAGCACCCCGGCCAGCGCGGAAAGCGGGATCGCCGACACCGGGCCGGTGGCCAGGTAGACCACCGCCAGCAGGACCAGCGAGTGCACGATGGCCGAAAGCCGCGTCCCAGCACCGGAACGCACGTTGACGGCCGTGCGCGCGATCGCGCCCGTGGCGGGCATACCGCCGAAGGCGCCGGAGGCCACCGACGCCAGGCCCTGCCCGACGAGTTCGCGGTCCGGGTCGTAGGGTCCCGTCGGCGACATCGTCGCGGCCACGCGTGCCGACAGCAGCGACTCGATGGCGGCCAGTGCGGCGATGGCCAGTGCCGCGCTGAACATCGTGCGCAGCGTGCTCACGTCGACGTGCGGCAGCACCGGCGCGGGCAGATGCGACGGCAGTTCACCGATCGCCGCGACCGGGATGTGCAGCACCACCACGAGTACGGTCGCGACGATCACGGCGGTCAGCGAGGCCGGTATCCCGCTGTGCACCCTCGGCAGGACGATCATCAGCACCGCGACAACACCAACGACCGCAAGGGTTTTCGCGGCCTCGGCCCAGTCGGCGTTCCTCAGCACGGTGAACGCGGCGAGCAGTGTGCGCTCACCGGCGGGGGCCTGCTGCGCCAGCGCCGCGGGCACCTGCTGCAGGAAGATGATGGCCGCGATGCCGAGTGTGAACCCCTCGATCACCGGCCACGGGATGAACGTCACCGCGCGGCCCAGGCCGGTGACCCCGGCCGCGAGCACCAGCAGACCCGCCAGCACCGTCACCAGCGCGATGCTGCCCAGGCCGTGCTCGGCGACGATCGGCGCGAGCACCACGGCCATCGCACCCGTGGGCCCGGACACCTGGACGTGCGATCCGCCGAAGACCGCGGCGACCAGACCGGCCACCACGGCCGTGATCAGACCCGCGGCGGCGCCGACGCCGGAGGAGATGCCGAAGGCCAGCGCGAGTGGCAGCGCGACGACCCCGACGGTGATCCCGGCGAGGACATCCTGGCGCCACGTGCGCGGCAGATCGGCGTAGTCGTTCTTGTGGGGCAGCAGACGGGCGAGATTGGCGAGCACGGTCATTTCTTCTTCCCGGCGGGTTTCTTCCCGATGGGCGGTAGTGAGCGCATAGCGGCCAACTGGTCCCGCTGCGCGCCGAGGGTGTCGGCCAGGAAGGTGCGGGCGATGAGCAGGAGTTCGGAGATCTTCGGGTGGGCCAGTTCGTAGAACACCGCGTTGCCTGATCGCTTACCGCTGACCACGTGGTGGCGCTTGAGCACGGCGAGGTGCTGCGACAGCAGTGTCGGTTCGATGTCGGTTTCGGCGAGGATCGCACTGACCGGCGTGGGTTCTGAACTGGCGGATAGGATTTCGAGGATCCTTATGCGCGCGGGATGGGCGAGCGCCTTGAACAGGTTCGCCTTGATCTCATAAAGCGGCTGCTCCGGGCTGCCCAGGAAGTTGTGCGGCACGAGGGTCCTGACGACTTGATGGATTGAACAAATTCGCAATTGATGGTAGCCAGTGACCTGCCGTTTCCGTAATGGCCGAGCGCGGTGATACCGGGCACACTGGTGCTATGGGCGGAGTCCTGTACTTCGACGGCAACTGCGGGATGTGTACACGCAGCGTGCATGCGCTGGCGAGCCGGCAGCGCACCGGTGACCTGCAGATCGCGCCGATCCAGAAGGCCGGCACCGCTGCGCTGCTCGGTGTCGACGACCAGACGATGACCGGCGCCGCGTGGTGGCTGGATCACACCGGCGCCGTGTACCGCGGGGCGGAGGCCGTCAACGCCGCGGTCTCGGCGGGCTACGGGTCGCGCATCCCGCTGTGGGTCTACCGCGCTCCGGGCATCAGGCAACTGGAGGATGCGGTGTACCGATGGATCGCGGCACACCGCTACCGGTTCCCGGGCGCCACGCCGCACTGTACGGCGCGGCCCGGGGACTGTTGATCAGTTGGGCGCGGTCAGCGAGTTCAACGGGTTGCCGTCGTCGGACAACTGGACCAACGTGTCACCGACACGCCAGATTCTCCCGAACGAATTTGCCTCTTTCGGCAACGACCACACCATGTCGCAGGTCTTCAGGTCGAAGGCCTTGGCGATCAGGTCCACCTGTGGGTTCGTCACCGCGCGGACCGCGATCGTGCCATCGGTGCCCAGATACTTGTCGCCGAGCTCGATTTCGCACGGCTTCCCTTTGTCACCCGACTTCAAGTCGTAGGGCTGCCAATGCGGCATTTGTGCGTTGTTGCTCTCGTTGACGTAGAGCGTGCTGCCGATCAGCAGTGTGTCGTAAGGGTCGTGGCCTTCGACAGAGAGGAGACGCGTCCCCTCCGCAGTCACGACCTTCCACTCCGAAACCGACCCATCGATGTAGAGGCCTGCGGCGACGGGATAACCGTTGCGGCCGAGGGTTCCTATTTTCTTGCCGTTGAGGTCGAAGGACTCCACAGTCGGGTTGAAACGCTCACCATCGTGGAGCACTCGGGCAGAGAACCCGTCGACGTTGAATCTCACCTCGTCGAACACTGCGCCGTCGGGGACGTCGGGTGTGAACACATGCCCGTCGGCAAGGGAGAAGAACACGTAGTTCCCACCTGTGCCCTGCGCGGCGATGTCCTTCGCGGGACCCCAGACTGCGCCGGACCCCGGAATGAACCACGTCAGTTCGGCTTTCGGCCCGACGCCGTAGATCCCTTCCTCCTCTGCCACTGCGAGGAGGTAGTCGCCTGTTCGACGAGCTCGGAGACCCGTGGACGAGAGCCGCAACGGAGTGGGGCCGGTGTAGGTCACCTCACCGGCGCGCAGATCCACGACCCACGCAGTCGCCGCGTATCCGTCGTCGACCAGGCAGACCATGGCATCAGGACCGTTGAGGAAACACTCTGGCGCCCGCTCGCCGATGTTCAGTTGCACCGCCGGAAAGAGTGCGCGACCGTCTGTGGCGTCCAGGCCCGTGAGCCACCAGGATGTTCCCGACGGCCCGGATGAGCGCGCGAGAAAGTATCCGCGATTGTCCAGCGTGTCGATGAGGGCGTTACGGGCGTACCTCTCATTGCCGGCAGCGATCCTCGCGGCGTCGCCACCGGGCGCGGTGGGCGGCACGCCAAGGTCGGTCACACTCGTCCGCCATCCCGCCACGGGCGCTTGCTGCATAGGTGACGACAGGTACGCGGTTGGTGGCGGTTGCCATCGTGCACGCGCCCACAACTCAGACCCGCTGGCGTTCCACCAGAGACTGGTCAGGCTCAGCGCGGCGATGGCCGCTAGGGAGACGATGCCCAGAAGCCACACAGAACGACCACGTCGAGATGCGGATCCCCCCCTCACTCCAGGACTGTAACAACCCTGGGGGTCGGGCGATTGCACGAATTATCTGTACTAATACGCAGGCTCGCGGGGCACACTGGAGACATGGATCCGGTCATCGCTCTGCGCCAGATCGCCTATTACAAGGACCGCGCGCGGGAAGACCCGCGCAGGGTGATGGCATACCGCAACGCGGCCGACATCGTCGAGGGGCTGTCCGAAGCCCAGCGTGACCGGCTGGGGGCCACGAACGGCTGGCAGTCATTGCCCGGGATCGGCCCGAAAACCGCGAAGGTGATCGCGCAGGCCTGGGCCGGGCGTGAGCCCGATGCGCTCGTCGAGTTGCGTGAGAGCGCAGCCGATCTCGGTGGTGGCGATATCCGGTCGGCGCTGCGTGGTGACCTGCACGTGCACTCGAACTGGTCGGACGGATCCGCGCCGATCGAGGAAATGATGATGGCCGCAAGGGATCTCGGCCACGAGTACTGCGCACTGACCGACCACTCGCCGCGGTTGAAGATCGCCAACGGACTCTCGCCGGACCGGCTGCGTGAGCAACTCGACGTCATCGACGAACTGCGCGAAACCGTGGCGCCCATGCGGATCCTCACCGGCATCGAGGTCGACATCCTGGAAGACGGTTCGCTCGACCAGGAACCCGAGCTACTGGAGCGCCTCGACGTCGTGGTGGCCAGCGTGCACTCGAAACTGGCGATGGACGAGGCCGCGATGACACGGCGAATGATCAAGGCCGTCACCAACCCGCACACCGACGTCCTCGGCCACTGCACGGGCCGGCTGGTGACCGGTGGCCGTGGTATGCGGCCGGAATCGAAGTTCGACGCCGAGAAGGTGTTCACCGCGTGCCGGGACTCGGGCACTGCGGTCGAGATCAATTCGCGCCCTGAGCGGCGCGATCCGCCGACCCGGTTGCTCAACCTCGCGCTGGAGATCGGCTGCCTGTTCAGCATCGACACCGACTCCCACGCGCCGGGCCAGCTCGAGTTCCTCGGCTACGGTGCCCAACGCGCGCTGGACGCCGGCGTGCCGGTAGAGCGCATCGTCAACGCGTGGCCCGCCGACCAGTTGCTGGAGTGGGCGGCGACCTGATCAGGCGCCGAACGGATCATGCTCGGCCAGAAGCTTTTCCATGCGAGCCTCGTCCAGGCGCACGCGGACGATGGCGGCCTCGTGCTGATCGCGGATCACCTTGGCAAGCGTGAAGGCGCTGGTGACCACGAACAGTGCGGACATGGCGAGGAACATGCGCTGCCACATGTCGATCGGCAGGAAAAGGATTCCGCCGAGCAGTCCGACGAGGCTCACGCCGAAGGCGATGGCGGCCTGCATGAAGAATGCGGCCGTGACCCTGGTGGTATCGGTGAGTGCGTTCATACACCGAGCCTGACGGAACATCGGCGTGGCCGGATGCGTGAGACTACTCAATTCGCCTGTGGCTCTGATCTACACTCGCCCGGTGGGCACGGATTCTGGTATCGACCTCGGAATCGACACTCTTGTAACGCTGCTGGCGGCCGGGCTGATCTTTTTGCTGGCGTTGGTCCTCGGTGTCTGGAAGTACCGCCAGATGGCGACCAGTGAGAACCATCTGGCGCATCCGTACGTCGACATCGCGCACCGCGCCGCCCTGCTGTACTCGTTCGCGACGCTGTTGGTGGCAGCGTTCGTCGAGTTGAGCGTGTGGGCCACGTGGGTGAATCTGACCGCGGCGATGGTGCTGGCGGTGTTCTTCGTCATCGCGATCTTCGCGTACATCCTGCACGGTGCGCGGCGGGACACCACCAATCAGTTCGAGAACCCGACGCCGACCCTGCATGCCGGGATGTACGCGCTGATCATCGCCGAGATCGGCGGGTTCTGCGTGTTGTTCACGGGTTTCGTTGCAGGCCAGTTCTTCTAGTCCGGCAGCATGGGCATCTCCAGGCCCGGGTCGCGGCCGACCAGCACGCCGCGGGTGAGCACGGCGTTGCCGAACCGCTGACGCACCTGGTCGATGGCCGAATCGATCGCGACCGGGTCCGGTTGTTCGGCGAACGGCAGCTCCAGCTGCTGGCTGCCGCCGCGGTCGATGTTGGACACCGCGAAACCGATGAGCGTGAGCCCGCGCTCGGCGATCAGCGGTGCGGCCGAGGCGACGAGTTCGCGCGCGGCGCCGAGGATGACATCGGTCGACGCGGTGGCCCGCGGCATGGTGTGCGACCGCGTGGCGCGCCCGAAGTCGTTGAACCGCAGTCGCAACACGACAGTGCGGCCGGTGCGTCCTGCCGCGCGCATGCGGCGCGTGATGCGGTCGACGAGGTTCATGACGACGGCGTCGACCTCGGCGGCGGACATGGAGTTGCCGCGCCGGCCCAGCGCGCGTTGGGCGCCGACCGAACTGCGTCGCACCCCCGGGGTGACCCGGCGGCGATCGATGTTGCGCGACAACGCGAACAGCTGACGACCCATCGCGCCGCCGACCATGCTGCCCAACGTGGCCTCCGACAGTTCTGCGACGTCGGCCACCGTCTCGATGCCGTGGGCGCGCAGTTTCTCGGCGGTCTTGGCGCCGACACCCCACAGCCGACGGACCGGAAGCGGACGCAGGAACGCCAGTTCGCGGTCCGGCGGCACGAGGAGCAAGCCGTCGGGCTTGCCCACTTGGCTGGCGACCTTCGCCAGGAACTTGGTGCGCGCGATGCCCACGGTGATCGGCAGCCCGACCTGCTCGCGGACCTGTGCGCGCAGGCGCGCGGCGATCTCCACCGGCGTGCCCGACACCCGAGCCAGCCCGGACACGTCGAGGAACGCCTCGTCCACCGACAGCGGTTCCACCAGCGGGGTGGTGTCGTGGAAGACCGCGAACACGTCACGGCTGGCCTGTGTGTAGGCCGCCATGCGCGGCGGGACCACGATGGCCTGCGGGCAAAGGGCACGGGCCTGGCCGCCGCTCATGGCCGTGCGGACGCCGTAGGCCTTGGCCTCGTAACTGGCCGCGAGGACCACCCCACCGCCGACGATCACCGGACGTCCGCGCAGCGCCGGATCATCGCGCTGCTCGACCGAGGCGTAGAACGAGTCGAGGTCAGCGTGCAGGATGCTGGCAGTTTCCGCACCGGACACGAACATATGTTCGCATCGATGGGTGACAGATACGAGGGGCGGTTACGCCGTTCCGACGGGCAAGGTGCCGTAGATGCTGTTGAGCCAGATGTGGGTGAGGGTGTCGACGACCTTCTCGGGCGCGACGTTGGGTCGCTCGTCCGACAGCGCCGCCATCATCGTCCGCTCGTTCATCAGGTTCAGCGACGTCGCCAGGTCGAGCGCGGGGATCGTGTCCGGGGCCGCGCCCCGTTCGCGCTCGGCGGTGATCAGGGCCGCGGTCGCGGCGATCCACTTCTGCATCAGGCCGGCCCAGAACTCCTTGAACTCCGGGCTGCTGTTGATCGCCTCGGAGCCCGCGCGGGCCGTGGCGGGATGTGACCCGAACGAGTTGAAGAAGATCTCGATGCCGCGACGGATCGCCCGCTGCGGATCGGCGGGCATGCTCTCCACGGCGTTGTCGAAGCCCGAGTCGGCGCGCTTGATCAGCGGATCGAGCAGCGACAGCAACACGGCTTCCTTCGACGGGAAATAGAAGTAGAACGTCGGCCGGGAGATCCCGGCGCCCCTGGCCAGGTCATCGACCGAGATGTCGGCGAACTTCTTGGTTTCCAGCAGGCGTTGGGCCGTCGCCAGGATCGCGGCTTCCCGGTCGTCACCTGACGGGCGTGCCGAACGGCGGCCACGGGGTGCACGGGTTTGGCTGGCGCTGGTCACAATCTGCAGCTTAACACCACGTCGAAATTCTCAACACACTGTTGACCGAGTCAACACCTCGTTGATACCGTCGGTCTCATGACCGAACACTTCGACGTTGTGATCGTCGGCGCAGGGATCTCCGGCATCAGCACGGCCTGGCATCTTCAGAACCGCTGCCCGACGAAGAGCTACGTGATCCTGGAGCGCCGTGCCAACATCGGCGGCACCTGGGACCTGTTCAAATACCCCGGCATCCGCTCGGACTCCGACATGTTCACCCTCGGCTTCCGGTTCAAGCCGTGGACATCGGCCAAATCGATCGCCGACGGACCGTCGATCTGGAACTACATCAACGAGGCCGCGCAGGAAAACGGCATCGACAAGCACATCCGGACCGACCACCGGGTGCTGAACGCCGACTGGTCGGACGCCGAGAACCGCTGGACGATCACCGTCGAGACCGGCGGCGAACAGAAGCAGATCACCGCGGCGTTCCTGTCGGTGTGCAGCGGCTACTACAACTACGACCAGGGGTACTCGCCTGAGTTCCCGGGCGCCGAGGACTTCGCCGGTCAGATCATCCACCCGCAGCACTGGCCCGAGGATCTCGACTACGCCGGCAAGAAGATCGTCGTCATCGGGTCGGGTGCCACCGCCGTGACGCTGATCCCGTCGCTGGTGAAGGGCGGGGCCGGGCACGTCACGATGCTGCAGCGGTCACCGACCTACATCGGGTCGCTGCCGCTGGTGGACCCGGTCGCCGAGAAGGCCAACAAGTACCTGCCGAAGAACGCGGCGCACTTCGTCAACCGGTGGAAGGCCATCGCGTTCAGCACGGCGCAGTACCAACTGGCGCGCAAGTTCCCCGGCTACATGCGCAAGACGCTGATGACCATGGCCCAGCGCCGGTTGCCCGACGGGTACGACGTGCAGAAGCACTTCGGTCCGCGCTACAACCCGTGGGATGAGAGGTTGTGCCTGGCACCCAATGGTGACCTGTTCAAGACCATCAAGGCGGGCAAGGCCGACGTCGTCACCGACACGATCGACCGGTTCACCGAGACGGGCATCAAGCTCGCCTCCGGCGAGGAACTGGCGGCCGACATCATCATCACCGCAACAGGTTTGAACATGCAACTGTTCGGCGGCGCGAGTCTGACCCGCAACGGTGAAGAGGTCGACCTGACCAAGACCATGACCTACAAGGGGCTGATGCTCTCGGGCGTGCCGAACATGGCGATCACCTTCGGCTACACCAACGCCTCCTGGACGCTCAAGGCCGACCTGGTGTCGGAGTTCATCTGCCGTGTGCTGAACTACATGGACGCCAACGGGTTTGACCGCGTCGAGCCGCAGCATCCCGGTGGGGAGGTCGACGAACTGCCGTTCATGGACTTCAACCCCGGGTACTTCCGCCGCGCCATGGACAGCCTGCCCAAGTCCGGATCGAGGGCCCCCTGGCGGCTCAAGCAGAACTACTTCTTCGATCTGCGCATGATCCGCTACGACAAGGTCGACGAGGAGTCGCTGCACTTCACCAAACACCGTGCAGCAGTGTCGGCTTCCACGTCCTGAGTAACCTGCCGGACCCCTTGCCGAGCAGACGCAAAAACTCCCCTTTTCGCACGAAAAGGGGAGTTTTTGCGTCTGCTCGCGGGAAGGAACTAGGGGCTGACGACGACGATGCCGTCCTCGTCGCAGTAGGCGATGTCGCCGGGGATGAAGGTCACGCCGCCGAAGCTGACCTCGACGTCGCGTTCGCCCTCGCCGGTCTTGGTGCCCTTGCGGGGGTTGGTGCCGAGTGCCTTGATGCCGACGTCGATGGTGCGCAGCGCGGCGGCGTCGCGCACCGCACCGTTCACGATCACACCGGACCAGCCGTTGTCGGCCGCCAGGCCCGCGATGATGTCGCCCACCAGCGCGGTGTGCAGGGAACCGTCGCCGTCGACCACGAGCACCCCGCCGTTTCCCGGCGTCGACAGGATCGACTTCAGCAGCGCGTTGTCCTGGAAGCAGCGCACCGTGGTGATCCGGCCTGCGAACATGGTCTTCCCGCCGTAGTTCTGCAATTGCAAGTCACAGCTGCGGACGTCGGGATAGATCTCGTCGACAAGGTCGGCGGTGGCGCGGGGTTCGATACTCACCCCGCGATTATTTCAGGCCGCCGGAGTGTCAGTCGTGGGCGCCGCGGCGCCTTGCGGCCAGTACGAGCAGGACGATCATGATTGCGGCCGCGACCGTCGGCCCCAGCGGAAACCGCGTGGAGTGGTGCTCTTCGACCGGCACCGGTGCCGGCCCGGACACCGGGTTCGGCGCCGCCTCGACGGTCGATTTGGCTTGCGCGGCAATCTCTTCCGCAGCAGCTGCGAGTCTGTCTGCCGGCGCCGGAGCGGGTTCGGGGGCCGGAGCCGATGCGGCCTTCTCGACGGCCTCGGGCTTCGCGGCGGGCTCTGCTACCTCGGTGGGTTCTGCTACCTCGGTGGGCTCAGGCGCCTTGGCCGGTTCGGCCTTCTTGGCCGGGGCCTTCTTCGCCGGTGCCTTCTTGGCGGGTGCCTTCTTGGCGGCCTTGGCCGGAGCTTTCTTGGCCGGAGCCTTCTTCGCGGGTGCCTTCTTGGCCGGTGCCTTCTTGGCCGGGGGAGCGGGCCGAGCCGATGACGCAGAGTCGTCGCCGCCTGACGCACCGGCCGGTGTCTGGGAATTGTCGGCGGGACGGTCCTGCTGCTCTGCCATTCTGGCTGCTCCTCTGCGGTGTCTGATGGTCCGCGCCAGCGCGGTGGGATGTGGCCGGCAGTGTTTCCATCATGCCAGGCGGCCCCAGGTCATCCGGTGACGGCCAACGCGGCAGCGAAGGTGACCGTGACGGTCATGACCGCCAACTCGATCAGGGACCGTCGCTGTGACAAGCCCGCGCTGCTGCGATGCGCCCGTGCGGCGGGCAGCCAACCAGCCCGGTTGCGCCACGCGATCACCATCAAACCGGCCGTCACCACGATCTTCGCCGTCAACAACCGGCCGTACCCGGTCGTCGCGAGGTCGACGGGCGACTGCAGCCGCACGAACGACCCCACGATCCCGGCCACGAGCAGCACCGCGACGCATCCCAGCGCCAGCTGAGAGAAGCGCGGCAGTACGCGCGCCCACTGCCCGCGGTGGGTCACCGTGAGCACGAGCGCCGCGAGCATGCCACACCACAGCGCCGCGGCGAGCGCGTGCACCGCGACCGCCAGCCCACCGAACGGGCTCTCCGCGAGGTGCCCGGCCAGCGTCCGCGCCGCCACGCCTGCCGCCGTGATCCCGATGGTTGCGTACACGGCCGCGGCGGACGGCGTCGTCGTCGAACGCTGCGCCGCCAGCGCGACACCGCAGACCGCCAGCGCGGCCACGATGCTCACCAGGCCGGATCGCCCGACGGTCGTGTACCACGCGAACTCGGCCACCGTACGCACACCGACGTGCTGCACCGACAGCCCCGCGGCCTGCGCGGCCACCACCGCCAGGCGCACCAACTCGGCCACCGCCCAGACCGCCGCGGCGAGCACGAGAGGTCTCGCCGCGGTGCGGGTGAGATCGGCGCGGTGTCGTATGTCGTCGAGCAGCGGAACCGACGCCAGTCCGAGCGTGACGACCGCCGCAGAATCGGCCACAGCGCGGACCATCGCGCCGCCCATCGGGCTCTGCGGGTACGCCAGCGCCCACGCGACGACCGTCGCCGCGGCGACCACGAGGCCGCCGCCCGCGACCGAACGCCGTGTCACGACCGTCGCCGGACCGCCCACCACGCTCCGCCACCCACGAGCAGCACGGCCACCACCACGAACGGCCACACCGGTAGACCGTCGTCGGTGGGCGCGGGTGCAGCGGCGGTGGGGCCGGGGGTCCCGGCTCCGGCGACCGTCAGTTCGAACGACCACGACCCGGACACCACATGGCCGTCGGCCGAGGTGGCCCGATAGTTCACGGTGTAGGTGCCCGCCGGTCCCAGCGGGCGGACCGCGACACTGACCACCGCGCCCTGGACCTGCGGGTCCCCGGTAGACCACAGGTTGCCGTCCGGGCCGACGACGGTCATGGCGGCGAACGCCTGCTGCATCGACTCGTTGAACGTCGCGCTGACCCGTTGCGGCGACTCGCTCAGTGACGCGTTCTCGGCGGGATCGGTCGCGATGCGGGTCGCGTGTGCCGACGCCACACCGGCGCCGGCCAGCGATGCCGCGACCAGGGTGAACGCTGCCAGCACGACAGCCAGTAGCCGCCTCATGACCGGCTCCGCGCCGTCAGCGCGACCGCGACGGCCGCCGTGGACAATGCCAGCGCGGCACCGGCCAGCCAGCGCGCCGAGTTGTCGGCCGCATGCCCGGTGCCCGCGGGAGCGCCTGCCATGGGCGCGGCGGCCGCGGGAGTCGACGTGACCGTCGGAGCGCCCTGGCCGTGGTCGTGCCCGTCCCCGTCGGTACCGCTCGACAAAGTCAGCTGCGGGGCGGGATGTTCGGGCTCACTGCCGTCGGGCCCCGGGCTCTGGTCCCAGCGCACCACGGTGCCGTCCGAGTACGTCTGTGTGGTCGGGAAACTCACATTCGGGGTTTCCGGCAGGCGCACCGAGATCTTGAACAGCGCGAACTGGTCGGGCGAGATGCCGACGCCCGGTGCGGCCGTCCATGTGACCGACGAGACCGTGCCCGCGGCGACGTCACGGTCCAGTCGGGCGGTCCAACCCGGCATCACCTCGGTGCGCACCGAGGTCACGTCGGGCAGTTCCACACGCAGTTCTGTTGTCAGCGCACCATTTTCGGATTCGCCAGGAACCCGGAAGGTGAGCACCGACGTGGTGCCAGGCACGGGATTCTCGGCGTCGACATGGACATGGGCCACGGCCGGCGCCGCGGTGAGCACCCCGGCGGCGAGAGCCGAGGTGAAGGCTGCGGTCGACGCGACCGCGATCAGGGCGCGCGACCGCGCCCCGGTGAGGGGTTGCATTGTGATGGTCTTTCTGGGTCGGAACAACAGGTCAGGCGCCGACGCCGACCGGCGGACCTCTGTGCGACATCGACGCGGCCAGAAACAGCGCCGAACGTGGGGGCTGATCAGCCCCGACCACCACCCGCGGCGTCGAGGATTCCGGCAGCACCTGTGCGGGTGCCGCGGGCACCCGCACCGAGCCGGACACCACCGCGCACAACCGCGCGCCACCCGCGATGAGCAGCCCGCCGACCCAGACCGCCATGACGTGCGCCAGCAGCATGACGGCCCCCGGATACGCGGGCGCGACCCCGTGCGCGTGGCCCGCGGACGCGAACAGCACGTGGGACAGCAGTTGCCCGGTGCCGAGCAGCGCCCACAACACACTCGCGCGGTTCGCGGCACCGGTGGTCGCGGACACGGCGCCAAGCGTCAGCGCGAGAACCGCGAGTTGGACCACCACCGCCCCGCCGGGCAGTCCCCCACCGGCGGCGCCGTGCGCAGCGAACGCCAGGGCCGGGGTGAGCAGTCCGACGGCCGCGCCGCGCAGCAAGGCGGTGGGATCGCGTCGGACGTCGGCCATGGCGTGCGACTCAGACCAGGCCCAGCCGGGCCATGAGGTCGGCGTCGATGCCGTCGAGCTGTGCGGAGATGGCCGCGTGCGCGCCGCGCCTGCGAGCCGACGGCATGTTCTCGGCGGCCGTGACCGCTGCCGCCAGGTCGGTGAGCCGGTCGTTGATCGCCGCGACGAACTGCTTGGTCTCAGCGTCTTTCGGTTTCTTCTCGGCGACCAGCCGCAGGGTCTGCTCGGCTCCGGCGATGCGCGCCGACAGTTGGGCGCCGTGCCCGGAGAACTGGCCGAGCTGGCTCAGCGGCACACCGAGTTGATCGGCCCGACGCTCGTCGAGGGCACCGCGCGCGGCGATCGCGGCGCGGTACACCACGGGAACAAGAACCGGGGCCAGCAAACGGGTGACGGTGAGCACGCGGCGCACGCGTGCCGGGGAGAGCAACTTGCCCTCGCGGGCCGCGCGCAGCTGGGTCTCGGCAACCTTGAGGGCGTTGCGGTCGGCGTCGCGCTGCGCCTTGAGCTGGGCTTTGAGTGCCTTCTGCTCGGCCTTGCGGTCGGCCTTGATCCGGCGGGCTTCGTTCTTTGCCGCGAGGCGCGCTTCGAGCTTGGCCTTGGCCTTGATCGCACGGGCTTCTGCGCGGCGGGTTGCGCGGCTCTTGCGTCGCGTGAACAGGCCCATTCCGGCTGCCTCCCGGTCGTCTAGTCGTGTGTAGGTGAGCACCGCTGAACTGCTGCTGAACCACAGTATCGTCCGGTCGATTTGCTCTGCCGACTCGGTGTGCCGGGCCCATCGGCAATCATCGAAGCTAGCAAATCTCCGTACCGCGTTTGTGCGACAATCAGATGACGTCTGTGAAGCCGATGCAGTGCGCCGAAGGGGGTGAGTTGATGCGTTCGCGCGTACTCGTCGCCGCATCAGCGTGCTTGATCACCTCCGGGCTGTTCATCGCCGGTCTCGGCGGCGCGCTGGCATTTGCCGAGTCCGACGGTGACGGCGACGCGACCGGCCAGGGCCCCAGCGGCGCCGAAAGCAGTCAAGGCCAGGCCGGCGGACCGCGCGGATCAAACGCCCCGCGTCCGGCACCGCAGCATGGCCCCCACCACGGCGGTCCTCGACCGCCCACGCACACCGGAACGAAACAGCCTTCGAAGCCGACCCGACCGGGCCATCCCGGCCCCGGTCACGGGCATCCGACGAGGCCTGACCGCCCTGACCCGCCGCAGCAAACCGGGACGGATTCGGAGACGCCGACCGGGCCGTCACATACGCGACCGCCGCGGCCACCGGGATGGCACCCGGGTTGGCATCCCGGTTGGCACCCGGGTTGGCCGCATCACGGGCACTGGCCCACGAAACCGACGAAGCCCACGAAGCCGACCGAGCCGACCGAGCCCACGGAACCGACCAGTCCCAGCAGTCCGACGCCGTCCACGCCGGTCCCGGGCGGTATCGACCTCGACCGCGGCAACGGTGTCGGCGCGGTCGAAGCGCCTCAGATCCGCAAGCCACAGGTCCCGCAGATGCAATTGCCCGGGACCCGAGTGGTCCAGAATTCGGGTGGCGTGGCAGCCGCGGAACCACCGGGGCCGCCTCCCGTAGGCGCCGTCGCGTCACCACCACCTGTCCTGATGCCGGTCGTGGTCGCACCGGTCATCGTGCCGCCGGCGCCCGCCGCACCGACCGGGCGCGGGGAGGGCGATCCCGGTGGCGCGCAACCCCACCGCCCGACGCCGACGCTGAAATTCCAGACACCCGCCACCGGCCAACCACAGGCGGCCGGCCTCGACGCGGGCGCGCCGCCGGCGTCTTTCCGGACGGGTTACACCGACTACCTGCGCACCGCCGAGGTCATCGACATCGTGGCCGTCGCGGTGCCGGGGACGGTCGGGCTCCTCGGGCTCACCGGGCTGGGTGGCTTGGTCGGCTACCGGCAGGCGAAGGCGGGCGTGATGGTGCGCACCAACGCGTCGCGCTTCATGCCGTAGTGGCTGCCGCGGAGCACACCGGACGAGGAAATGCTAGGAAAGGTCGGAAGGGGGAAACGTGCCAGCCAGTCGTAGCGTCACGCGCGCAGTGAACGCGGTGCTCGATCTCGCGCCGCACCGGGGGGAAGTGACGTTGACGCGCCTCGTCGACGCCGTCAGCGAGGATCGCGGCAAGCCCATCGAGATCATCATGGAAGAACTTCCGGTCGGGGTGTGCGGGCAGTGGCGTCAGTACGCCGACCGCGACGTGTTCCTCATCCAGAAGGGGCTGCCGGCCTGGGATCGCACGCTCGCCCACGAACTCGGCCATCTGGTTCTCGGGCACGAGGGCATCTCGATCGTCGAGGCCGCGCAGGACAACGTGGAACTCGCCAGTTCCGATCTGATCAGCTACATGCTCAACCAGCGAACCGGGTGCATGGGACCCAACGGCGAGGACATCGAGCAGGAGGCCGAGGACTTTGCCGCCCTGCTGCTGTACCGCCTGGGCCGGCTGCCGTCCGATCGGTCCTCGATCGTGCAGGTGCGGCTCGGAGAGGCGTTTGGTTGATCATCTGGGTGATCGCCGGGCTTTTGGGCCTGGCGACCGGACTGCGCATCGGTTGGGCGCTGGTCAACAAGCAGTCACTCGTGAGCTCGGCGATGATCGTGGCGCTGGGCAGTCTCGCTGCCGTCGCCGCCCTCAACTGGCAGCCGCTGGCACTGCTGATCGACACCGTGCTGCGGTGGCCCAACCTGGCGGTGGGTCTCAGCCAGGTGGCCCTCGTCGCCTGCGCGGCGGGCAGTTGCGTGATGATCACGTCTGCCTCGTCGGAACGCTCGCCGGTGATCACCCGCCGTATCGCGTTCGCGCAGTACGGGATTGCCGCGATCGTCGCGGCCATCAGCCTCACGACGTTCTTTCTCGCGGGCCGGCAGGCCGAGATGGCTCCCGAGGAGTACCTCAAGCATCAACTCGGCGACAACGGCATGTCGTGGCTGCTGCCGCTGCTGTACGTGTTGCTCGCGCTCACCCTCGTCGCGTGGGCGGGCCTGCGCTACTCCAACCGCAGCCGCCGAGGCCGAGCGCTGTTCGTCTTCACCATCGGCATGGTGCTGATCGTCGCGGCCAGCGCGTTCTTCCTGATGCGGGCGGTCGGCACGTCGGACTTCATCGGTGTCGGCGCCGCCGCGACGCTGCTGGGTTGCGCGATGGTGGTCGTGGCGGCCGGCTCGCTGCTGCCCAGCATCGAGGATTGGTTCGGGGCACGTCAGGAGCTGCGGATCATCGCGCCGCTGCTCGACGAGCTCGGCAAGCGTCAGCCTGACGTCGGGATCGGGGTGCGCCCGCGCGGCCCGTTGGTGTTCCGCGTCGCCGAGCGCATGTCGCTGATCTCCGACGCGCTGTATCTGGAGGCCACCGCGGCCGAGTCGCGCAGACGCAAGGCCGCGGATTCGGCCACCGGGTCGAAGGCGGCGGGCCGGCCGGTGCTCGACGCGCCCGAGGTTTCACCCCGCGAGCAGGCGCGCGCCGTGGCCCGGTGGATCCACGACACGCGCGACGATGCCGCGCCTGCCTCGGCCTTCCCCGGTTTGAGCTGGCTGGGGCAGCCCGAAACGTTGTCCGATCGCGAGTGGATCCTGACCATCGCGCAGGAATACCGCAACCTCGACCGGACCGGAAAACACGGGTGAGCAGGTCCCCTGCGGGACTTGCTCACCCGTCACAACATCATTGCCGGGCCGGGCCCGGACGAGTCACTCCGCGGTGTCGAGTTGTTCGCGGCGGCGCAGTTCCTCGGCCTTCTGGACGAGATCCTGCTGTGCCTCCGGCGAGAGCCCAACTGTGCGAGCAGCAATGCGGCGGACCCCTTCGTCACGCATGTTCGCGAGCCAGGTGAGTTCCTTGTCGAGCTTCTCGTAGTACTCGTCGTCGGTGAAGTACGCGGGCTTGATACGGAAGAAGTTGGCAAGAGCAGCCATGGTTGCGGCGGACGGGTTGGTGCGGTTCCCCGAACGCAGCTGCGAAAGATACGGAGCCGACATTGTGATGCCCTCGGACTTGAGCGCAGCAATCACCTCGGCTGACGTGTGGGGTCCGCGCCCGGGGGGATAAACCGTGTCAAACAGGCGGTTCAGGCGGGCGGCGAACGTCTTGCTCATCGATTTGACCTCCACGTGATTCATGAGCGGAACGAAAAGGCGGCGTATTTGCTGACTATCGTACCGAGTGTTGTGACGACAACCAAGTGCAAACCACGGAAAAGTTAACCTTGCTTCGTGTTTTGGCCCGGATTACCGGTGAAAGGCGTGGCTTCGCCGCACGCAGACCGCGCTTTTGCGTCGTATGACAACGCAAATAGTGACGGTTGCGTTGTATTGGGTCGGGTGAGCTGCGGTCATCCTGTGAAACCACTGAATTCAGCTCGCGTGCGGGCAACGGATGATCAACCGGTACTCTCGGAATCGGGTATTTGCTACGGCACAGACCTGGCCATCGATGCATGGCGGATGCCCCGGTATACAACCGCCGTGACACACTGGCGGGCCGTCGCGCTGGAACGGGCTCCCGGCGAACAAGCGGGAGTTGCCAGGTCATGATCGGGCAGGTCCTGGCGACGATCGGGTCGTCGCACGGCCCCCTCCGGCGGCCGACGCCCCGCCACCGCGAGCATCGGTGCAGGGTCCATTGCTGCGGCTGCCACAGGAGACACCATCACCACGTCGGCCCCTCCTGCACGGCAACCGATGCGCGGGGGACGCCTGGCCGCGGGCCGACCGGATGACCCGACGCCGCCCGGCGAGTGAGCAGCAAACCACAAGGAACGATCTTGCCTTCGCGCCCGGCACGTTGATCTTGATGAAAACGCGTGGGAAATCTATTCGCTCACGCCGCCAGCAACATCGCCAGAATCGCGGTGTCGGGATGGCTGATGGGATCGACGCCGACGCGGCTCACCATCGAGGTCACGGTGCCGTCGGCCTCGGCCTCCACCCAGGCCGCTCGGTGTTCGAGCCCCAGGTGCGGCAGGCCGGGCAGAAGTACGCAACCCGACGCCGCCCCAGCGCATTCGGGCAGGGATGGCGTCGTCTCCGAGGGCGGGTGCAGCATCAGCAACGCAGGCGGTTGGTGGTCGGCGAAGCGCCCGGGCGTCACCGCGGACTCGCCGACCACGGGGCCCTCGGCCATGACCAGACCGACGGTTCCGGGTTGCGGTTCCTCCGGCAGTTCCTCGCGGACCCCGAAAATCGTTGTGGTGGAGAGCAATCCGGGCAAGGAGGCGACACGGACCGTCGCGATCAACAATTGTGCCCACTCCTTGGTGGAGTCCGGCCAGCGTCCTGACACCACAAAACCCTTGAGTGATCCGCCGGAATGAAAGGGGGCGATCTCGATCGCCCGACCGGACCCCTTATCCATTTCGCCTCCAGGACCTGACCTGTCCGCCTGACACATCACTGGGTCGATGAATTCAGGATGCGTCAGGTTGGCAAACCGTGCAAGCGACACGACCGGGCGGTTGACCTCGCCTGAAACAAGGGCGGGGCGTCGCGCGAATCGCGCGACGCCCCTCGTTCGGAGATCAGACGGTCGGTGGCCGACCGGATGCCCCATGGATCCCTGCTGAGCGGAAATCAGCCGAAGATCAGGCCGCTGGTCTTGGAAGTGGCTGCCGCGAAGCGGTTTTGCACATCCTCCCAGTTGACGACGTTCCAGAACGCCTTGACGTAGTCGGCCTTGACGTTCTTGTACTGCAGGTAGAACGCGTGCTCCCACATGTCGACCTGCAGCAGCGGGATGATGCCGAGCGGCACGTTGGCCTGCTGGTCGTAGAGCTGGAAGGTCAGCAGCTTGCCGCCCAGGCTGTCGTAGCCGAGCACGGCCCAACCCGACCCCTGCAGGCCGTTGGCCGCGGCGGTGAACTGGGCCTGGAACTTGTCGAACGAGCCGAACTGGTCGTCGATCGCGGCCGCGAGCTCGCCGGTCGGCTTGTCACCACCGTTGGGGGAGAGGTTCTTCCACCAGATCGTGTGGTTGATGTGGCCACCCAGATGGAATGCGAGGTTCTTCTCGTTCAGGAAGATGGCCGCGTGGTCGCCGTTGGCCCGTGCCTCCTCGAGCTTGGCAATCGCGTCGTTCACACCCTTGACGTAGGTCGCGTGGTGCTTGCTGTGGTGCAGCTCGTTGATCTGACCGGAGATATGGGGTTCGAGGGCTCCATAGTCGTAATCCAGGTCCGGCAGGGTGTATTCAGCCACGAGATTCCTTCCTCATATGTGATTGTGGAGCTGTGGACGCCGGAAAGATCGACGTCTCAAGATCACAGTCAACCTTGCTCCATCGCAGCGAGCATCGCAAGGACGCGCGCACCACCTCACGTATACCCGATGCGCCTGTGATCAGAACCAGACGATCAGGGCGAGGACCCCCAGCAGGATCGCTGCGATCACGCAGGCACGCAGAAAAGCCACCATCTGGTGACGGGTGTGCAAATGCCCCGCGGTATGCCACTCAGGCTGTGGCAGGGCTGATCCGGATCCCATCGGCTGCGACGCCATCAAACACTCCTGACCTGCACGATCAATGTCTGGCCCCCCAGTGAGTTCTGTCACAACATCTGATGTGACGCCGATCATAGCCCCACCGTCGCGCCATCACGAAATCGGGTGGTGCGCCGAGCGGATCACGGTGATTCCAACGGGCGGTCGCACCCGGCTGCGGGCACGGCGTGGGCCGTCGCGGGGTCCGACGAACATTTAGTCCCTCGAACGATTTCGCTCGGTGTCCGGGACGTTGTTGATCGCAGCCGTGTGAGTCCCCAGCGTTGTCCACAGAACCATCCAGGAAGCACACAGGCGATGCCGGTCAGGCGCTGTCCTCACGGACTGAGGCCTGTGGATAGACCTGTGGAAACTGTGGATAGTCGCGAATTGCTGAGGTCGCACTGCCGGAGTCGGGGACGCAACCGGTGGGTGCATCGGGTATGTCCACGTGCGAGCATGGAGGGTATGGACGATGTGGAAGTCGCACAGGCGAACATCGCCGCCGTACCCACGACGTTCGACGAGTCGGTGGTACTGCTCGACGTCCGCGAGCACGACGAGTGGCAGCGCGGTCACGTCGCGGGCGCTCAGCACATCCCGATGGGCGAGGTCCCGGCGCGGATGGCCGAGATCGACCCCGATGCCGAGTTGTACGTGATCTGCCACGCCGGCGGCCGCTCGCTGCGGGTCGCGAACTACCTGGCCCGTAACGGCTACACCCCCATCAATGTCGAGGGCGGCATGCTGGCCTGGGCGGGCGCGGGCCGCCCCCTGATCACCGACGACGGCAGTGCGGGCGCCATCTGATCCCGTACCGGGTGGCTAGGCTGGTCCGATGATCCAGGTGTGTTCGCAGTGCGGGACGCGCTGGAACGTGCGCGACCGTCAGCGGTCGTGGTGCCCCCGCTGCGGCGGTGGCCTGCTGGCCCCGTCGGCGCCCGAGTCGCAGTGGGCGGGGCAGTCCCGACCCCAAGCCCAGCAGGCCCAGCGTGCGCAGGCACGGTTGGCGCCCGGCTATCGCTGGATCGCGGTACGTCCCGGCGCCCCGCCGCCGGCCCGTCCGCAGCGGCGCCCACTGGGGCCGACGCCGCGGTATCACACCATTCCGCGGTGGGGCCTGTTCCAGGACTTCGGCGTCGCCGAACATCAGCAGCAGAGCACCCGGACCGGTCCGACGGCCCACACCGTGCGCCTGGTCATGGTTCTCGCGATGATCGCGCTCGCGGGTGCGGCGTTCGCGCACATCCTGCGGTACGTGCTGCTCCTGATCAACCGCAGCGTGCTGCTGCACCCGGTGATCGCCTGGGGTGGAGTCCTGCTCGGCATGCTCGCGAGTCTGCTGGTCCTCGCGGTCATGGCGATCACCGTCGTGACGATAATCTCGTGGCTGGTCGCACGCAGGCGTGAGGCGTATTCGCAACGCGGACAAGAAGACCCACGTTCAGCACTCGAATTGTGGGTGTGGTGTCTGGTGCCGGCCGTGAACGTGTTGATGGCGCCGGTGCTGGTGCTGGAACTGGCGCGGCTCGAGAACCGTCTGACGCTTTTGCGGCGCCCGATCGTGGTGTGGTGGATCGTGTGGGCGCTCAGCGCCATCGTGGCCACCTGGTCGATCGCCAGCACGGTGTTCGTCACGTTCTTCAACAACACCCCGCAGAACATCGCCGACAACACCGTGACCGTGACGATCGGCTATCTGCTCGGGCTGGCGGCCCTGCTGCTGGCCTATCGGGTGTTCCAGGGATTCGAGGCCGCCCAGACCGGCGGACGCAACGTGCGGCGCTGGGTCGTCGTGGCAGAAGGTGCGGCAAGCCCTGCGGCCCCGAGCACAGCGTCCACCGATACGACCACCAAACCCGACACGGCTGAGCAACCGGACCGCGAACCGGCCGACGAACAGGCA
Source organism: Mycolicibacterium goodii (assembly GCF_022370755.2). The sequence goes on from NZ_CP092364.2 coordinate 6,250,541, forward strand.
CAACGGCGGGAATCGGCCGTTGCGGTTGAGCGCGCCGGTCAGAACCCGGCAGCATAGCCTCATGAACGTGGCCGACGCTGGAGCCGATGGGCAGGCACCAACGGGCCCGACGCATCCGTTCGTGGTGGCGCATCGCGGTGCGTCGGCCGACCGACCCGAACACACCCTCGCCGCCTACGATCTCGCGCTGCAGGAGGGCGCCGACGGTCTGGAATGCGACGTTCGCCTGACGCGTGACGGGCACCTGGTGTGCGTGCACGACCGAAGGGTGGACCGGACATCGACGGGGACCGGTCTGGTGAGCGAGATGACGCTGGCCGAGCTTCGGAAGCTGAATTTCGGCTCGTGGCACTCGAGTTGGCGTCCGGACAGCTCCGATGACGACACCGGTGTGTTGACCCTCGACGAACTCGTCCGGATGGCACTGGACTGGAACCGGCCGGTCAAGCTGTTCATCGAGACCAAGCATCCGGTGCGCTACGGCGCGCTGGTGGAGAACAAGCTTTTGGCCCTGTTGCACCGGTACGGGATCGCCTCACCGGCGTCGGCCGACATGGCGCGCGCGGTCGTGATGTCGTTCTCCGCGGCGGCGGTGTGGCGCATCCGCCGCGCCGCCCCGATGCTGCCGACCGTGCTGCTGGGTGAGACGTCGCGGTATCTGGGCGGCAGCGCCGCCACCACGGTGGGTGCCACCGCGGTGGGTCCGTCGATCACGACGCTGCGCGAGCACCCGGAACTGGTGGACCGGGCCGCGGCCCAGGGGCGTGCGTTGTACTGCTGGACCGTCGACCACTACGAGGACGTCCGGTTCTGCCGGGACGTCGGGGTGGCCTGGATCGCGACGAATCATCCCGGCCGCACCAAGGAGTGGCTGCAGAACGGCCTCACGGGTGCGGGCCGGGACTGACGCGTCGATCTAGAGTGCGCCGCCGGCCGCGCGCGGCGCCGTCGGATCCGCACCGGCGGCCGACATCTCCCTGGCGACGAAGTCCTCGAGGTGGAACAGGTTCGAACCGGCGCGGTCGGCGATACGCACCAGCGTGGTCATCGCCGCGACCTCCTCGACCTGCTCCTTGAGGAACCATTGCATGAACTGTTCGCCGAGGTGGTCACCTTCGTCGCGGGCGACGCTCGCGAGCCGGCTGATCTGGTCGGTGACGGCGCGCTCCTGGTCGAGTGCGAGTGCGAGGGCGTCTCGCGGCGTGGTGAAGCTGTTGCACACCGGGTCGACGCCGGGGATCTCGACCTCGACGTCACGGTCGAGCAGATACTGCACGAGCATCATCGCGTGATTGCGCTCTTCGACCGCTTGGCCGTAGAAGTGCTTGGCAAGCTGCGGCAGATCGGCGCCATCGAAGAACACAGCGATTGCAATGTATTGCTGGGAGGCCGTGAATTCACTGCGAATCTGGTCTTGGACAAGTGCGTGAAATTTCGTGTCGAGTGCGCCGCTGGTCGTCATGATCGTGAGGATATAGCAGGTCAAGAGGCATTGTCAGCGAAGGTCACCCTCATTGAGGCGAGCGTTACCTAACTTGTGTTATGCATTGTGAACTAGGTAAATGGTGTTTGCTGGAGCCGGTATTGAGCTTTGCCTAAGCTCAATTGACCGGGCTGTCGAGCACGTCAGGCGGTATCGGGCCGTCGGTGCTCAGCGCGTCGAACAGCCGCGTCGCGGCATCGCTGTCCCACACCACGACATCGCCGGCACCGTTGTGGCCGAACTCGCCGATCGGCACCGTCGTGGTGACCAGCTCGCCGCGCAGCGTCCACGCGAGCCGGGCGAGGTCCCACACGTGCGCGTCCTCGTCGACTGCGAGCGTGCCGGTCGCCGCGCGCATCATCGGACCCCAACGCAGGGGGTTCAGCCACACCGTGGGGCTCGCCGCGCGATGTAGCAGCGCCGACATGAACTCCCGCTGATGGATCATCCGGTCCAGGTCGGCCCGCGGGGTCGCGCGTGTCCGCACGAAGCCGAGCGCGCTACGCCCGTCGAGTTCCTGGCAGCCGGCCGGCAGATCGATACCGGCGAGCGGATCGTTGATCGGTCCGGTCGGGCACACGGTCACCCCGCCCACGGCGTCGACCAGGGCCGCGAAGCCGCCGAAACCGACCTCGGCGTAGTGGTCGAGGTGCAGGCCCGTCGCGGCCTCCACGGTCTGTGCCAGCAGCGGGGCTCCGCCGAGCGAGAACGCCGCGTTGATCTTGTCCTCGCCGTACCCCGGAATCGGGACGTAGGAGTCGCGCGGGATCGACACCATGGTTGCCGGTGTGCTCGACCCGAGGCCCGGGATGTGCACCAGGAGGATCGTGTCGGTGCGACCGCTGCCGAGATCGCCGCCGGTGGTCAGTTCCGCCTGCTGTTCCGGTGTGAGGCCCTCGCGGCTGTCCGACCCCACGAGCAGCCACGTGGTGCCGCGGCCTGAGGCGGGGCGGTCCTGGTGGTCGGCGAGCGCGGGTATGCGTTGCAGGGACGTGTCGATCCACACCAGCGCGCCGACCCCGGCCAGCACGGCAATCATCAACAGCGCCAACACGATCCGGCCCCAGCGGCGGCGACGCCGTGGTTTGTGTGCGGCCGGCGCAGGAGGGGGTGGTGTCGAGGTCTTGCTGGTCTTGCGCACGGCGGGCGGCGGCACAGGCGCACGCCGCGCCGGTGCAGGGGGAGCCGGGCGCCGCTGCGGAGGCGGCGGTGGTGCGGCCGGCCCCCGCCGGACAGGTGCCTGACGCGGCGCTGGCGTCTGACGGGGAGGGGGTGCGTGACGTGGAGGTGGCGGCTGACGTGGAGGTGGCACCGGCGGCCGATGGTGGGGATCTCGGCGGATGAACTGCGACGGCTCTCCCGACGGCGGCCGGGTACCGGGACGCCGCAGACGCGGATCCCGATCGCCCTCCGGCGGGGTGAAACCGTTCATCCCAGCAATGTACGTGGCGACTACTTCAGCCAGCCGAGATGATGTGCCAGCAGGGCGTAACCGACGAATGCCACCGCGTCGATGAGGGTGTGGGCGATGATCAGCGGCCACAGCCGTCCGGTGCGCTGCCATGCGTAGCCGAACACCAGGCCCATCACGAGGTTGCCGAGCCCCGCGCTGTAACCCTGGTAGAGGTGGTAGGCGCCGCGCAGCAGGCTGGAGATCACCAGCGCACGCGTGGGGCTGATGCCGAGCTGACGCAGGCGCGTGAGCAGGAAGCCCACGACGATGACTTCCTCGGCCCAGCCGTTCGCGAATGCCGAGCCGAGGAGTACGGGGATGCGCCACCAGGTGTCGTACAGTTCGGCGGGTTCCACGTCGGCGCTCAGTCCCAGGATGCGGGCCACGACGTAGAACCCGAGTCCGGGCAGGCCGATGAGTGCGGCCAGAGCCAGGCCGCCCAGGCCGTCGGCGCGCGCCCGCGGGCGGCCCAGGCCGATCGCCGTGGGGCCGATGCCGCTGCGCCACAACAGATAAAGGGCCAGCGCGCCCCATGCCAGCAGGTTGAAGATCCCGGCCAGGTGCAGGCCGAGGTCGATGAGATCGAACGGGGACCGGCGCGGGTTGAGCGCGACGGTCTGACCGGACAGGCCGAGCAGGACCGCCTCGATCAGCCGCAGCAGTGCCGTGTAGGCGCTGAGGCCGAATGTCACCGCCAGGACGACGGCGATCTCGATCTTGATCGTGCGGCGCGATGGTTCACGGTGCTCGCGCTGCTCGAGGGGGCGGGTCACCGGAGCTACCGTAGCGGTCCCGTCCGGCCGGCGAGAGTCAGATCCGGCGCGCGCGCAGCCCGTTGAGGAACGGGCAGCCCATGAGCACCCGGATCGCCTTGCTCAGGCCGGGTACGTCGTCGACCGGCGCGGGGAACGGCAGCCGCACGTCGTGATCGCCGTCCTCGTTCTCGACGCGCAACTGCACGCCGTAGCGGTCGAGGCCCAGCGGCCGGACCCGGCCCTGCCGCAGCGCGACGGGAAGACGCGTGGCGAGCCGGTCGACGACATCGCGGTGTGCCGACTCCATGTGCTGCAGCCAGCTGGACTCCATGGCGCAGAACGGATCAGGGCGGGCGGCCAGCAGGGCGCCGACGGAAACGGCCTCGGCGCCGGTGGAGTCGGCGACCACGATCGACTCGATCTCCAGGCGCAGCAGGGCATGCGTATCGTCGGCGTCGCCGGTGGGCGAGGAGTTGACCTGCAGCAGCGCGGGATTGGGGTTCTCGGTGGCGACCAGGTCGAGGAGGTCGGCCACCTCGGAGCCGGGTACGTGCTGCAGGCGTCCGCGGATCCACACCAGTGAGCGCACCGGTTCACGCAGCGGCAGCGGCGCGTAGTCGGTCATCTCCACCACGGCCTGCACACCGGCAGAACCGGAGGACAGCACCGTGCCCACGAGCGGCCCGTTCTCGGGGACGGTGATCGCGAACGAGCCGTCCTGGAGCAGGTGGTGCACGGGCGTGGCCAGCGGCTCGATGCCCTCGACGGCGAGCATCGCACCGCCGCCACGGGCGCATGCGCTACGGATCCGCTCGGCCGTCGTCGGTGCTGCTACTGCCATGTCGCGTCGCCTTCCTTCGAGTGAGGTAAGCCTAACTTAACTGGACGCGCGGAAGCTCCGCAAGGCTTACCGGAGGCGGGAGCGTTCACTGACCGGGGTCGGCCACCCGACCGGATAGGGTTGGCAACGTGCCGCGAATCGCATATCTGGGCCCAGAGGGAACCTTCACCGAGGCGGCATTGCTGCAGATGGTGGACCAGGGCATGGTCCCGGGCCCGGCCGAGCGCGCCGGCGGATTCACGGCCGTCCGGACCGACAGCACGCCCGGTGCGCTGAGCGCCGTCCGGGAAGGCCGCGCCGATTTCGCGTGCGTGCCGATCGAGAACTCGATCGACGGTTCGGTACTGCCCACCCTCGACAGCCTCGCGGCGGCAAGCCCGCTGCAGATCTACGCCGAGCTGACCCTCGATGTGGCATTCACGATCGTCGTTCGGCCCGGCCACGTCGGCCCGGTGCGCACCGTCGCGGCGTTCCCGGTGGCCGCGGCACAGGTGCGCCACTGGCTCGCGGCGAATCTGCCCGAGGCAGAGGTGGTTCCGGCCCACTCGAACGCCGCTGCGGCGCACGACGTGGCCGACGGAAAGGCCGACGCGGGCGTGAGCACGCGCCTGGCGGCGGCGCGCTGCGGCCTCGACGTGCTGGCCGCCGATGTCGTCGACGAACCCAACGCCCGCACACGGTTCGTCCTCGTCGGTCTGCCCGGCACACCGCCACGGGCCACCGGCGCCGACCGCACCGCCGTGGTGTTGCGGCTGGCCAACGAACCCGGTGCCCTGGTCACGGCCATGACCGAGTTCTCGATTCGTGACATCGACCTGACCCGCATCGAATCCCGCCCGACGCGAACCGAGTTGGGCACCTACATGTTCTTCCTCGACTGCGTCGGGCACATCGACGACGATCCGGTCGCCGAGGCACTCAAAGCGCTCTACCGACGTTGTGTGGATGTGCGATATCTGGGTTCCTGGCCGACGGGGTCGGCCGCAGGCGCGCCGCCTCCGCGTTTGGACGAGGCGACGCAGTGGCTCGAGGGCTTACGCGCCGGATCGGGCGGCGCATGAGTGGCCGCCTCGTTCTCGTCCGGCACGGGCAGTCGCGCGCGAACGTCGACCGCCGTCTCGACACGCGCCCGCCGGGCGCCGAGCTGACCGATCTCGGGCACGATCAGGCCCGGCGGTTCGTCACGGTGTTCCCGCGGCGGCCCGCGCTCGTCGCGCACTCGGTGGCGCGCCGGGCGGCGCAGACCGCGTCCGGCATCGCCGGTGAGATCGGCCTGACCCCGCAGGAGTTCGAAGGCGTCCACGAGGTGCAGGTGGGCGAGCTGGAAGACCGCAACGACGACGCCGCGATCGCCCAGTTCGAGGCGATCTACCAGCGCTGGCATCAGGGCGAGCTCGACGTACCGATGCCCGGGGGCGAGTCCGCGGTCGACGTGCTCGACCGGTACGTGCCCGTCGTCGACCATCTGCGGATGAACTACCTCGCCGACGACGGGTTCGACAGCGACATCGTGCTGGTGAGCCACGGCGCGGCGATCAGGCTCGTCGCCGCCGTGCTCGCCGGTGTCGACGGCAGCTTCGCGCTCGAACACCACCTGGCCAACACCGAGTCGGTGATCCTCACACCCACCGCCGACGGCCGGTGGAGCTGTGAGCGATGGGCGACGCACACACCGCCGTTCCACCCCGAACCGGAAGTCCAGCCGGTCACCGACGCGCTGACGTCGAAGGATCCGATGGGCTAGATCGCGAGCGCGATGTCGTCCCCGCACACGCAGCCGACCGCCGCGCAGTCGATGCTGAAGGTGTGCGCTATCTCAGGGGTGGTGCAGCCGGCGTCTGTGCACTCGACGCGGTACCGGACATGGTGGATGAGGGTGCCGTGGCAGTGCTCCAGCCCGGCCACACACTCCCGGCACTGGATCGTCATGTCCCGTTCATAACACCGCGCGCCGACAAAACCGGGTTGCCGCGCGGGCGTTTCGGAGTCCGAATGGGTTCGATGGTCGTTGGTGGTCTTCGCGTGAGCGCTCATCCCCACCCCAACTCGTGGAGCCGCTGGTCGTCGATCCCGAAATGGTGGGCGATCTCGTGGATCACGGTGATCGCGACCTCGTCGACCACATCGTCCTCGGTCTCGCAGATGTCCAGCAGGGCATCGCGATAGATCGTGATGGTGTCGGGCAGTGAGCCCGCATACCAGGAATCCCGTTCGGTCAGCGCCACACCCTGATACAGCCCGAGGATCTCGGGCTCGTCGGAATTGCGGTCCTCGACGAGCACCACGACGTTGTCGATCGCCGCAGCCAGTTCGGGAGGTACCAGGTCGAGCGCGTCGGAGACCAGCTCCTCGAACCGTTGCGGGTGCATCCGCACGGCCACGGGTCACGGACCCGGCGGCGGGGGCACCGGCGCACCGGGCGGCGGCGGAACGTCGACCGGACCGGGTGGTGCCGGTGCCGGTGGGGGCGGTACGGGCGCGGGTGCCGGTGCCGGTGCGGGCGGAACGCCCGGTGGCGGCGGCGGCGCGGGTGCCGCGGGCGGCGGCGGGTTGAACGTGTTCTGCTGCGTCGGAGCCGGCTCGGTCGAGGGAGTCTCGGTCGCCTGCGCGGGCATGTGCTGATCGCTCGACGACGATGACTCCGACGAGCCCGACGAGGAGGAGTCCGACGAACTCGACGATCCTGAGGACCCCGAGGACGAGGACGAACCCGACGAAGACGAATCGGAGCTCGAGGACCCGGACGACGTGTCCACCACATCCGGCATCGGGATGGGGTCGAGGTTGAGCCGCTCGGCCGGGATGTCAGGCGGCGCCACGGGCGGCTGCCCGTTGATCAGCAGCGACCCCTTGGCGCTGTTGACGAGAGTGGACCAGCCACCGTTGCCCAGTGTCGCGCCGATGCTGCACGACACCTGACGGCTGCCCGCCGACCAGCTCGGCAGCGAGATGGTGCTGTAGCTCAGCGCGAGCGTGGTGCTGCGCAACTGCACCGGGGCCAGGTAGGCGTCGGTCTGCTTGGTGCAGGCTTCCTTGATGAACTCGTCCTGGTCGTCCTCGGGTGGTAGGGCGCCGGGGAACTTCTCGGCCAGGTTGACCGCGCCGGTCACCTCCATGGCGTGCGGTGCCGCGCAGTCGACGGGGACATCGGTGGGCTGATTGGTGGCAGGGTCGATGCCGAGGCATGTGCCGGCCGGCCAGACCTTGGACTGGTCGATCTCGGCAACCTTGCCGCTGTACTCCAGCTGGGTGTCACCCGGTCCGAGCAGCTGCAGCCCGCACAGCATGCGGCGTTCACCCGACTGCTTCCACGCCTTCTCACCCGACCACAACAGGCCGATGGTGAACTTGCCGTTCGGATCGAACTTGGGCCCCAGATAGGACTTCAGCGCGGGCGTGCACTGTTCCTGACTGATCTGCTTGATGCGGTCCACCGACGGCGGCGGGGCGCTCGGGCCGTACTCGCTGCCGGGGAACGTGCGCATGTCGATCGCCTCGGCCACCTCGAAGCGGTGGTTCTCGCCACAGTCGACGATGCGCGCCGCGTCGGGGTTGCGTCCCGGCCAGTTCAGGCAGTCGCCGGTCTTGACGTGGTTGAAGGTCTCGTTGCCGCGCGGGCCGAGCGCGATGGCGCCTGCGCTGAGCGCGGTGTTCGCGCCCTCGCTTTGGGGCAGTGCGGTGATCAGGCCCGCGATGAGCAGACCGCCGAGAGCGGTCAACAGCAGCGCACGCCGCGTCGACGCGGCGTGCAGGCTGAGCCAGAACCGCCCCTTGCGTTCGGGCTGATCGGGAAGCTGGTCTGGGTGCTCTGGTGCCTCCAACATCCGCTCCATTGTGACAGGCGTGTCAGGGGCTGTGACAACTGATGCGGTTGTAACGTTACGAGGTTGTGCTTGCGCCGGGTCGGTAGCCGCCCAGGCGCCCGCCGGTCGCCACCTCGGGCCCACCTGGAATGTACGTACCGCCGCACCAAAAGTAGGGTTGCGCCCGTGATCGACCTCAGGCTGCTGCGCGAGAATCCCGACATCGTCCGCGCGTCCCAACGCGCCCGCGGCGAGGACCCGGCGCTGGTGGACGCGCTGCTGGCCGCCGATGCGGCGCGCCGCTCGGCGGTGTCGGCCGCCGACAACCTGCGGGCCGAGCAGAAGGCCGCCAGCAAGCTCGTCGGCAAGGCGTCCCCCGACGAACGCCCCGCCCTGCTGCAGAAGGCCAAGGATCTCGCCGAGCAGGTCAAGGGCGCCGAGGCCGCGCAGGCCGAGGCCGAGAAGGCGTTCACCGCGGCGCACATGGCCATCGCCAACGTGATCATCGAGGGCGTGCCCGCAGGCGGCGAGGACGACTTCGTCGTGCTGGAGACCGTGGGTGAGCCGCCGGCCATCGAGAACCCCAGGGACCACCTGGAACTCGGCGAGTCACTCGGCCTGATCGACATGGAACGCGGCGCCAAGGTGTCGGGGTCGCGGTTCTACTTCCTGACCGGCCCGGGCGCCATGCTGCAGCTCGGCCTGTTGCAGCTCGCCGCGCAGGTGGCCGTGCGCAACGGGTTCACGCTCATGATCCCGCCCGTGCTGGTGCGCCCCGAGGTGATGAGCGGCACCGGCTTCCTCGGTGCGCATGCCGACGAGGTGTACCGGCTGGAGGCCGACGACATGTACCTCGTCGGGACCTCCGAGGTCCCGCTGGCCGGCTACCACGCCGACGAGATCCTCGATCTGTCCGACGGACCGCGCCGCTACGCGGGCTGGTCGTCGTGCTTCCGCCGCGAGGCGGGCAGCTACGGCAAGGACACCCGCGGCATCATCCGCGTGCATCAGTTCGACAAGGTCGAGGGCTTCATCTACTGCAAGCCCGAGGACGCCGAGGCCGAACACGAGCGGCTGCTGGGCTGGCAGCGCGAGATGCTGGCCGCCATCGAGGTGCCGTACCGCGTCATCGACGTCGCCGCGGGCGATCTCGGTTCGTCGGCCGCCCGCAAGTACGACTGCGAGGCGTGGGTGCCCACGCAGCAGACCTACCGGGAGCTCACGTCGACGTCGAACTGTACGACGTTCCAGGCGCGCCGGCTGGCCACCCGCTACCGCGACGAGAACGGCAAGCCGCAGATCGCCGCGACCCTCAACGGAACGCTCGCCACGACGCGTTGGCTCGTGGCGATCCTGGAGAACCACCAGCAACCAGACGGCAGCGTGCGTGTTCCCGCCGCCCTGGTTCCCTACGTCGGAACGGAAGTGCTCAAACCATGATCGACATCGACCTCACCGAAGTACGCAACTGGTTCGGCTTCGGCGTCGCGGGCAACTTCGCCGGACACCTCGAACAGGCCGGGGAGGCAAGCGATTTCACCAAGGTGGTGACAGAGGGGTACGCGCCGAAGGGCATCTTCCCGTGGTACGCGCCCGGCCGTGACGACTTCCTCGGGCAGTTCCCGCTGTCCACCGACAGCATCAAACTGCCGGCGGACGACGAGGGCTTCGACGGGCCGCTCAACCTGCAGATCGAACCGGAGGTCGGGGTGGCGTGCCACGTGGTGTGGAACGGCGACACGGTGGTGCGGCTGGAGCCGTTCGCGCTCGGCGCGTTCAACGACTGCTCGATCCGCAGGCCGGGCGCACCGAAGATCAGCCACAAGAAGAACTGGGGACCGTCGTCGAAGGGCGTGGCGCCGAAGTTCTTCGACATCAGCGATCTGACGCCGGACGGCCCGACCGCGACCATGCGGCTGGTGTGCTACCTGCGGGAGGACGGCGGCCAGCAGCACGCGTACGGCGTCGACTCGCCGCTGGTGGGCTACTCGTATTACGGCGAGGTGCTGCTGGACTGGATCGTCGAGCGGCTGGCGAACCAGAAGGGGTCGGCCGACACGCCGCTGGAGGACGTGGGAGCGCTGATGGTGGCCAGCGGGCACCCGGAGAACGTGCTGATCGGCATCGGCGCGACGCGGTACACGCCGCTGGGGGAGTCGACCTACCTGAAGCCCGGCGACGAGGCCATCGTGCGCGTCTACGACAGCGCCTCCAGCGAAGCCTCGGAACTGCGTCAGATCGTCACGACCGCCTGACGCCTCACGGGTTCAGCAGTTCGTCGAGTCTCGCGGTGAACTCGTCGGGATCGGCGGGGGTGAACGCCGGGCGCCAGCGGGCGCCCGCGACGTCGAGGGTCACCAGCGTCGAGCGCAGCGGGCGGCCGATGTCGAGCGGCAGCCAGCGCCGCAGATCCGAACTGCCCCAGAGCCGGAACCTGTGCAGCAGGTCCAGCCCGGTGGCGGTGTAGCCGCGCACGTCGCGCAGCGGGATGACCTTCGACGTTCCCGACGGGAAGTGATAGCGGCGCAACGTGATCGCCTCGCGGTCCAGCTGGACGAGGCCGTCGTCGTAATACTGCCGCGGTGCGGTCACAGCTTCTGGCACCTCAGCTCGTGGCCCTTGGTGGTCAGGCACCTGCCGTTGTCCAGGTTCCACTGCCAGCCGTGCAGATTGCAGGTCAATGTGTTGCCCTCGACCACACCGAACTTGGACAGATCGGCCTTCAGGTGCGGGCAGCGCCGCTGGATCTGGAAGCCGTCCAGCGTGATCGACGACGAATCGTCGTGCGCCTCGGCGAACCAGCCGTCGGCGTAGGCGATCCGCTCGTCGGTGAGGCACTTGAAGAACGTGTACAGGTACTCGTTGTACCCGCCGACCCGCCACGCCTTGAACCGCGTCGACAGGAAGATGGTGTTGACCCAGTCCGGTTCGTTGTCACGGAGCACCGTACGCACCAGCTGGGCCGGGATCTCGAATCCGTAGCGGAACTTCTCGTCCGGGATCGGTTCGCGCACAACGCGTTTCGGGAAGTCCAGCACCACGGTCTCGTGGTGGTCGCGCCCCGTGAGCCGCAGTTCGACGGGGTACCCGATACCGTCACAGATCTGGTCGGTCTGCGTCATGATCGGCTCGAACAGCCCGCGCAGGGGTTCCAGGAGCGGCTCGCCGGCCGACGGTGCCCAGCGGGCCTTCTCGGCGGCCAGCACCGGGGCCATCCGCTGCGCGTAGTCCTCGATGTACGCGGCCTTGCCCGTGGTGAAGATCGTCTCGGGATCGTCGACCGGATGCGTCAGCGAGTTGAGCGTCGAACCCGTGAAATCGGCTGTGCTGCCCGGGATCATCAACAGCCCGCCGTCGTGGCCGTGGATGCGCAGCTGCTCCAGGAACACCATCTGGTCGGGGAAGATGTTGGCCGGGTCGCCGTGGTCGTCGTTGAGGTCACGCAGCTCGTCGTCGAGGAAGCACGGCGGGCCGGCCGACGGCACCACCCATGTCGCACCGACCTGGGCGATGTACTGGCGGCAGCGGTCCATCTGACGCTGGCGCTTCTGGATGCCGAACGCCTCCTTGGCGCGCGCGGGCATGTCGTAGACCATCGGATACCAGATCGCGCCGGAGTACTGCAGCATGTGCACGTCCACCTGACCGAAATCGGCGTGCAGTACCTCCAGATCGACAGGGCGCGCGTCGTTCATGTTGAACGCGACCGTCTCGCCGTCGTCGACCACCAGCCCGGAGTCACCGATCGGGCCGTCGGCGGGCGCGCGCAGCGCGATGATCATGATGTCGAGGTCACCCTTGGGCCCGCTGACGGTGTGCTTGACCGAGTCGGTGGTCTCGAAGAAGGCGTGGAAGCCGAGTTTCTCCAGTTCGCGGCGAAGATCGGGCACCGGATAGTCCGGCAGCAGCACCACCGCATCCTTGTTGACGTACCGGCGCAGATGCTCAGGGTCGAAGTGATCCTTGTGCAGGTGCGAGACGTAGAGATAGTCGACGTCGCCGAGGGTGTCCCAGTCGAGTTGGCTGTTGTCGGGGAACGGGAACCACGAGGCGAAGTAGGCGGGGTTGATCCAGGGGTCGCACAGAATGCTGCCGGCCCTGGACTCGATCAGAAAGCCGGCGTGCCCGACGCTGGTGACCTGCACAAACAGCCTTTCACTGGTGAAACAAGAGTGCGTGGCCAGCCTAGCTGGAATCGGGCGGAGGGCCGAAGTCCGGCAGGTCAGCCGCGTGTGGGCGGGCAACGCGGCTACGCCGCGCAAGGGGTGGGCATTACGCTTGCGGCTGTGGAACCGGTGTACGGGACTGTCATCCAACTGGCCCGCCTGGCCTGGCGGCTGCAAGGGCTCAAGTTCACGGTGACCGGAGTGGAGAACCTGCCCGTCACCGGTGGTGCGGTGGTGGCCATCAACCACACCAGCTACTTCGACTTCACCTTCGCCGGGCTGCCCGCCTACCGGCAGAAGCGCGGCCGCAAGGTGCGCTTCATGGCGAAGAAGGAAGTCTTCGACCACAAGATCACCGGTCCGATCATGCGCAGTCTGCGCCACATCGAGGTGGATCGCGACAGCGGTGCGGCCTCGTTCGAGCGGGCATGCGAGTACCTCAAGGCCGGTGAACTGGTCGGCGTGTACCCGGAGGCGACGATCAGCCGCAGCTTCGAGATCAAGGAGCTGAAATCCGGCGCCGCACGCATGGCGATCGAGGCGAACGTGCCGATCGTGCCGCACATCGTGTGGGGCGCCCAGCGGATCTGGACCAAGGGACATCCCAAGAACCTGTACCGGCCCAAGGTGCCGATCTTCGTGGCCGTCGGCGAGCCGATCCAGCCGACGCTGCCCGCGCCGGAGCTCACCGCACTGCTGCACTCACGCATGCAGCACCTGCTCGAGCAGGTACAGGACTCCTACGGTCCGCATCCGGCCGGTGAGTTCTGGGTGCCGCACCGGCTCGGCGGCGGCGCGCCCTCGCTGGCCGAGGCCGGCCTGATGGACGCCGAGGAAGCGGCCGAGAAGGCGGCGCGGCGCGCGAAGCAGAGCGGCTCCGGACCTGCCGAACCCTCCGGGGCGCCGGGGTAGCGGCGCATGGAACCGGTTTTCCGCAGTTTGGAGATCGCCGCACGCCTTGCCGTCCGGGCGACCGGAACCCGAATCACCTTCAGCGGCCTGGAAAATCTGCCGACGGTCGGCGGCGCGGTGATCGCGATCAACCACACGAGCTACGTCGACTTCCTGCCGGCCGGGCTCGCCGCCACCGAACGCGGTCGCCGCATGCGGTTCATGATCAAGGCCGAGATGGAGCAGGTCCCCGGCGTCAACTATCTGATAAGGCACACCAGCACCATCCCGGTGGACCGCAGCGCAGGCGCGGGCGCCTACGCCGTCGCGGTCGAGGCCCTGCGGGGCGGGGAACTCGTCGGGGTCTATCCCGAGGCCACCATCAGCCGCAGCTTCGAGCTCAAGGAATTCAAGACCGGTGCGGTGCGGATGGCGCTCGAGTCCGGGGTGCCGCTGATCCCACTGATCGTGTGGGGTGCACAACGCATCTGGACCAAGGACCACCCGAGGGCGATCGGGCGCAGGAAGATCCCGGTCAACGTCGCCGTCGGCGCACCCATCGAGCCGTCGGGGACCCCTGCCGAGCTCGGCACGGCCCTGCGTTCGGCGATGTCCGATCTGCTCGATCACGCGCAACGCGATTATCCGGCTCCGCCCGGCGCCTTCTGGGTGCCGCACCGCCTCGGCGGCGGGGCACCCACGCCCGAAGAGGCCAAACGCCGCGATGAGGCGGAACTGGCCGAACGGGCCCGCAGACGTGCCGAACGGAAAGCGAAGACCAACAGGTGACATCTGATGCAACGCCGGGGCTCATCGCCACCGACGTCGACGGCACGCTGCTCGACGAAGACGAGCGGGTCACGCCGCGCACACGGGCGGCGGTCCGGGCTGCCGTCGCGGCCGGGACCACGTTCGTGCTCGCGACCGGGCGTCCGCCGCGCTGGATCCAGCCCGTGGTCGACGGACTCGGCATGGCACCCATGGCGGTCTGTGCCAACGGGGCCGTGATCTACGACCCGTCCACCGACCGGATCATCTCGGCGCACACACTGTCGCCCGAGGTGCTCGCCGAACTCGCTGACATCGCCACGACCGTGATCCCGGGCGCGGGCCTCGCGGTGGAGCGCGTGGGCCGTTCGGCCCATGACGCCGCCACGCCGCAGTTCGTCAGCTCACCGGGCTACGAACACGCGTGGCTGAACCCGGACAACACCGAGGTGTCGATCGAGGACCTGTTGAGCGCACCCGCGGTGAAGCTGCTGATCCGCAAGGCCGGTGCGCAGAGTGCCGACATGGCCGCCGAGCTGATCAAACACATCGGGACGCAGGGCGACATCACCTACTCGACCAACAACGGTTTGATCGAGGTGGTGCCCGCCGGCATCAGCAAGGCCACCGGGATCGCCGAACTCGCCGGGCCGCTCGGGTTCACCGACGCCGACATCGTCGCGTTCGGCGACATGCCCAACGACGTGCCGATGCTCAGCTGGGCCGGCCGCGGTGTGGCGATGGGCAATGCTCATCCGGAGGCCAAGGCCGCCGCCGATGAGGTCACCACGACCAACTCCGAGGACGGCGTGGCGTCCGTACTCGAACGGTGGTGGGGCTGAACCCCTTTCGTGGTCAGGCGATCGGGGTGAAGCGTTCGAGTTGCACCGGCTGATCGTCGGGGGCCGGTGGTGGCAGTTCCTGCGGGACGCCGTCGATGACGCGGACCACGGTGTGCTTCTCGCGGTCGAAGTTCAGGGTCCCGTGTGCGAAGTTCTGTTTGATCCACAGCGGCTCGTTGATCTCACCGCTGGTCGGCAGTCCCAGTGCGCCACGCTCGAAACCCAGTGAGCCCCATGCCTCGTAGATCGCACCGGTGAGTGGTTGCGCACCGGTGACCGGGGACCAGTAGATCGCGCCGTGCTCGAAGGTCGCGTAGCGCGCGTCGCCCTCGGCCGCGGCCTCGGGTGAGGTCGGGTTGCCGAGCGGGCCCGCCGGTCCACCGATCGACTGCCATCGCGCGAAGATCGCGCCGCCGCGCATCTGCTCGGCCAGTTCTTCCGGCCCGGGGGGCTGATTGAACCGAGCGGCGATGTCACGCAGGCGGTCCATCTCGGCGTACGCGGCGTTGCCCGGGCAGTCGGTGATGCCGACGTCGCGGTGCGTGAAGATCGCGGGCAGCGTCGGTGTGGCACCGCGTGGGAAGTGGGTGAACGAACCGCCTTCCGACGCGAGCACCACGGTGCCGTGCGGATCGATGCGATCGAGTCCCAGACGCCAGCCCAGAAGCCTTCCGGTGGTGCGGAGCTGGATCGGGGTCGGGGGCACGACGTCGAAGTTGCCCATCATGGCCACGCCCCAGGTGTCACGGTTGAAACCACCGGTGTGGGCGCCCTCGACGGGCCGGTCCATGCCGCCGGCCCGGCCCTCGAAAACCTGACCGTACTTGTCGACCAGGGCGTTGTATGCGATGTCGCACCACCCCAGGGTTCTGGTGTGGTACTCGTAGATCGATCGCACGATGCCGGCCGAGTCCTCCGGCGCGTAGTCGTTGCTGCCGGCCGTGTGGTGCACGATGCCCGCGCGGATTCCCGCGTCGTACACGGTGTTCGGGCATCGGATCGATTCGTCGGCACCCCACTGCGCGCGGCTGATGATGTGCGGCGGGACGCCGGGGGCGGTGACGGCCGTGGGTAGGGGGCCGATCTCGGCGGGGGCCTGCGGCGGGCTGATCAACACCGCGGTGAGGTTCTGGCCCAGCGGTTGCTGGACCGTCGCGGGCCGGTACCCCAGATCGGGTTTGTCGCCCGCTGCGGGTGCGGGCGGGGTCGGGGCGGCACCTTCCGGACGGGTGACCGCGATCTGCACGGTGTTGGTGCGTCCGACGAACACCGGGTCTGTGCCGTGCGGGCCGGGGCTGTCGGCGCCGACGCCGTCGAGGGCCTCGGCCTCGTACCACGGACCCCACGAACCGTCCGCCTTCTTGGCCCTGATGCGGGCCGATGTGCCCTCCAGGTCCTGCGCGGTGAGCGCGACCATCGAGAACGGCTCGTCCTGGTGGATCTCGCGGACGGTCTCGCCGCCGCCGAGGTTGTCCAGGGGCTGTTGTGTGAGTGCCGGCGCGTCGGCGGCCGGGTGGTGAGGTTCCTCGCCGGCCCCGCTGAGCGTCCACGGGACGACGATCACGGTCGCCGCGATCGCGGTGAACAGGATCGACGGCGCGGGACGACGTGACTGCACGGACTGATGTTACGTATGCGTCTGCTGTTACTAATGATGCGACACGCGTCACGATCGACTTCGACACGCGCAACGACACCGCAGAGCGCGAGGCTTCTGCGGTGTCGTTTCGGGTGATGTCTCTGTCGTGTGGACCGGGCCCTGGATCAGGCCGGGGGAGGCACCGGCGCCGGCGCGGCGGCCGGGGCGGCCTGGGCGCCGGACTGGATCGCCTGCGTGATGGCCGGGAGCACCATGCCCTTCAGCAGGTCGATCGCCTGGCCCGCACCGAGCTGATCGGCCGCGGACGACAGGTCGCCGAACAGGCCACCGCCTCCGGTGCTCGCCGCGGGCATCGTCGCGAGCGACGGATCACCGAGGATCGGATAGGTCCCCAGGCTGGGGTCAAGGCCGACCGGCGCCGAGATCGGCACCTCGCCAGGGGCCGGCAGGCCCGCGGCGTTGGAGATCGGCGTCAGTGACGGATCCAGGCCGGGGGTGGTGAGGCCGGTCGACGGCGTCGTCAGACCCGGCGTGGTCGGGGTCGTCAGGGCCGGGTTGGTCAGTCCCTGGTCCGTCAGCGACGGCGTGGCGCCCAGCGACGCATCAGGTGTGGTCAGACCGGGTGTCGTCAGGCTCGGGGAAGTCAGCCCGTCGGGGCTGGTCAGGGCCGGGTTGGTGAGGGCGGGGTTGGTCAGACCCGGATCGGTCAGCGACGGCGTGGTCAGTCCCGGCGTGGTGAGTCCCGGCGTGGTCAGTCCCGGGGACGTGAGGCCCGGGGAGGTGAGGCCCGGGGAGGCCAGGCCGGGCGAGGTCAGCGTCGGGGACGCCAGCGACGGCATCGCGCCGGTCCCGCCGAGCATCGGCATGGGGGGCAGGTTGATGCCGAACTGGGACAGGCCTTGCGAAAGCGCGGACATCAGCTCGCCGGGGAGGTCGGTGACCAGCGCGGCCTGGGTGAACTCGCGGTGTTGAGGCGCGGGGGAGTGCTGGGTTACGGCAATCAGGGCGACTGGACTTGCGACGGCCACTGCGGCGACTGCGCTCATGGCTGTCGAGAGCTTGCGTCGACGGCGGTTCGGCACGGAAGTCTCCTCAATACATGGACTGCATATCAACTGCTCGGACTGCTCCGAACAACTTCGTCAGCGGCTACGGACGGATCGTGCGAAGCCCATGAGCGCCAACGTGATCGATGGTACGGCTGTGACTACTGTGTCTAGAGTGACGTGATTGAATCGTGAGCGAATTGCGACCTGGACCTGCTGTCGCATTCGAGGCGCGAGACGGTGGTCGGATACCCTGGCTGCCGATGACGTCCATATCGCACCCGGTCGCTCCGCTGCAGTCCACCGGACAATTCGACTTATTCGTCGTCGGATCCGGCTTCTTCGGTCTGACGATCGCCGAGCGTGCGGCGACGCAGTTGGGTAAACGAGTCCTTGTTATAGAGCGCCGTCCGCACATCGGCGGTAACGCCTACTCCGAACCCGAGCCCCGAACCGGTATCGAGGTGCACAAGTACGGCGCCCACCTGTTCCACACGTCCAACAAACGGGTGTGGGACTACGTGCGCCAGTTCACCGACTTCACCGGCTACCAGCATCGGGTGTTCGCCATGCACAACGGGCAGGCCTACCAGTTCCCCATGGGCCTCGGTCTGGTGAGCCAGTTCTTCGGCCGCTACTTCACGCCCGACGAGGCCAGGGCCCTGATCGCCGAACAGGCCAGCGAGATCGACACCAAGGACGCCAAGAACTTCGAGGAGAAGGCCATCAGCCTGGTCGGCCGGCCCCTCTACGAGGCGTTCATCAAGCACTACACGGCCAAACAGTGGCAGACCGACCCCAAGGACCTGCCCGCGTCCAACATCACCCGGCTGCCGGTGCGCTACACGTTCGACAATCGCTACTTCAACGACACCTACGAGGGGCTGCCCGTCGAGGGCTACACCAAGTGGCTGGAGAACATGGCCGCCGACGAGCGCATCGAGGTGCGGCTCGACACCGACTGGTTCGACGTGCGTGACGAACTGCGGGCGGCCAACCCGGACGCGCCGGTGGTCTACACCGGGCCGCTGGACCGCTATTTCGACTACGCCGAGGGTCGCCTTGGTTGGCGCACACTCGATTTCGAGCTCGAGGTGCTCGACACCGGCGACTTCCAGGGCACCCCGGTGATGAACTACAACGACCTCGACGTGCCGTACACGCGCATCCACGAGTTCCGGCACTTCCACCCTGAGCGCGCATACCCCACCGACCAGACCGTGATCATGCGCGAGTACTCACGGTTCGCCGACAACGACGACGAGCCGTACTACCCGATCAACACCGAGGCCGACCGCGCCGTGCTGGCGGCCTACCGCGCCCGGGCCAAAGCCGAGACCGCCTCGGCGAAAGTGCTTTTCGGCGGCCGGCTGGGCACCTACCAGTACCTCGACATGCACATGGCCATCGCGAGCGCGCTCAGCATGTTCGACAACGTACTGGCGCCGCACCTGTCCGAGGGCGCGTCGCTGGTCACCGAAGACGAAAGCAGCAAAGCATGAGCGACATCCCTTCCGGCGCACTCGAAGCCGACGAGTCCAGGGCGGTCAGTCTGCTGGCCCGGGTGATCCTGCCCCGACCGGGTGAGCCCCTGGACGTGCGCAAGCTCTACATCGAGGAATCGGCCACCAACGCGCGGCGCGCGCATGCGCCGACGCGGACATCGCTGGAGATCGGCCCCGAATCCGAGGTGTCGTTCGCCACGTACTTCAACGCGTTCCCGGCCAGCTACTGGCGGCGGTGGTCGACGCTCGACACCGTGGTGCTGCGCGTCGAACTCACCGGCACCGCGCGCGTCGACGTGTACCGCTCGAAGGCCACCGGCGCCCGCATCACCGTCGGCGGCGCACCGGTGTCCAGCGACGGCGACAAACCCGCCGTGGTCGAATTCGAGGTCGACCTCACCCCGTTCGAGGACGGCGGCTGGATCTGGTTCGACATCACGACCAACACCGCGGTGCGCGTGCACAGCGCGGGCTGGTACGCGCCGACCCCGGCACCGGGCCGGGCCAACGTCGCCGTCGGCATCCCGACGTTCAACCGGCCCGCCGACTGCGTCAACGCGCTGGCCGCGCTCACCTCCGACCCGCTGGTCGACGAGGTGATCTCCGCGGTCATCGTGAGCGATCAGGGCACCGCCAAGGCCAAGGATCACCCCGGATTCGACGAGGCCGCGTCGCGTCTCGGTGACCGGTTGTCGATCCACGACCAGCCCAACCTCGGCGGATCGGGCGGGTACAGCCGCGTCATGTACGAGGCACTCAAGAACACCGACTGTGAACAGATCCTGTTCATGGACGACGACATCCGCATCGAGCCGGACTCGATCCTGCGGGCCCTGGCGATGAACCGGTTCGCCAAGTCGCCCATCCTGGTCGGTGGGCAGATGCTCAACCTGCAGGAGCCGTCGCACCTGCACGTCATGGGCGAGATGGTGGACCGCGCCAACTTCATGTGGTCGGCCGCGCCCAACGCCGAATACGACCACGACTTCGCGAAGTTCAAGCTCAGCGATGCCGAGGAACCGCGCACCAAGCTGCTGCACCGCCGCATCGACGTCGACTTCAACGGCTGGTGGATGTGCATGATCCCGCGCCAGATCGCCGAGGAACTGGGCCAGCCGGTGCCGCTGTTCATCAAATGGGACGACGTTGAATACGGGCTGCGCGCCGCGGAACACGGCTACGGCACCGTGACCCTGCCGGGCGCGGCCATCTGGCACATGGCATGGAGCGACAAGGACGACGCCATCGACTGGCAGGCGTACTTCCACCTGCGCAACCGGTTGGTGGTCGCGGCGCTGCACTGGGACGGTCCGATCAGCGGGCTGCTGGCCAGCCACCTCAAAGCGACATTCAAACATCTTCTGTGCCTTGAGTATTCGACCGTCGCCATCCAGAACAAGGCGATGGAGGACTTCCTGGCCGGGCCCGAGAACCTGTTCTCGATCCTGGAGTCGGCGATGCCCGACGTGCGCAAGCTGCGTTCGGAATACCCCGACGCGGTGGTGCTGCCGGGTGCCAACTCCCTGCCGGCCGCATCGGACCTGCGGCGCAAGAAGATCGCGATTCCGGTGTCCAAGCCCGCGATCGCGGTGAACCTCGCCCGCGGTGTCGTGCACCAGTTGCGCAGGCACGACCCCGAGACACACGTCCGCCCGCAGATCAACGTGGCCACGCAGGACGCCAGGTGGTTCTCGCTGTGCCGTGTCGACGGGGTCACGGTGACCACCGCTGACGGCCGCGGCGTGGTGTATCGGCAGCGTGACCGCGCGAAAATGTTTGCGCTGCTTCGTGCCTCGCTGCGTCAGCAGGCCAAGCTGGCCCGTCGGTTCGATCGGATGCGGAAGGTCTACCGCGACGCGCTGCCGATGCTGACCAGCACGCAGAAGTGGGAGACGGTCCTGCTCACCGAGGCAGCGGAGAAAGTCGGACGATGAGCGACGCCCCGCGCGGCGAAGACGCCGTGTTGGTTGCCGTGCAAGCGGCTCTCGCCGGTCGGCCCGGTGTGCTGCCGGCGGCCCGTGCCCTGTCGCACTTCGGCGAGCACAGCGCGGGCTGGGTGGCGCTCGCCGCCGCGGGTGCGCTGGCCCAGCCGGCCAAGCGCCGGTCCTGGCTCGCGGTCGGAGCGGGAGCGTTCGTGGCCCACGCGGCCGCGGTCGTGATCAAGCGCGTGGTCCGGCGGCAGCGCCCCAGCCATCCCGACATCGCCGTCAACGTCGGCACGCCCAGCCGACTGAGCTTCCCGTCGGCGCACGCCACCTCGACCACGGCGGCGGCCGTGTTGCTCGCGCAGGCCACGGGTGTGCCCGCCCCCGCGCTGCTGGTCCCCCCGATGGCGTTGTCGCGCCTGGTGCTCGGCGTGCACTATCCCACCGATGTGCTGACCGGTGTGGTGGTCGGAGCGCTCGTGGGCAGAGCCGTCGGGACGGCGGCCGGTAGGATTCCGAATTCTGTCGGTGCCGAAGGAGACAGGTGAGCGGGTCGTGACGGAGCAGAGCAACGATGAGTGCCACCCACATGAGTGAGGAAGCGCAGCCGACGGCGGGCCCGCCGAAAAATCTGGTCTCCGGGCTCGTCAAAGCCGTTCGCCCGCGGCAGTGGATCAAGAATCTGCTGGTGCTGGCTGCGCCGCTGGCCGCCGTGGGCAGTGGCATCGAGTACGACTACGGCGATGTCGCCGTCAAGGTCTCCGTGGCGTTCGTGGTGTTCTGCCTGGCCGCGTCGTCGATCTACCTGATCAACGACGCACGTGACGTCGAGGCGGACCGCGCCCACCCCACCAAGCGGTTCCGTCCCATCGCAGCCGGGGTGGTTCCGGAGTGGATGGCCTACGCGCTGGCCGGCCTGTTGGCGGTCGCGTCGCTGGTGATCTCGTGGTGGCTCACGCCGAACCTCGCCATCGTGATGGCGGTGTACATCGCCGTCCAACTGGCCTACTGCTTCGGGCTGAAACATCAGGCCGTGCTCGACATCTGCATCGTGTCGTCCGGCTTCCTGATCCGCGCGATCGCCGGTGGCGTCGCCGCCGACATCCCGCTGTCGCAGTGGTTCCTGCTGGTGATGGCGTTCGGTTCGCTGTTCATGGCGGCGGGAAAGCGCTACGCCGAACTGCAATTGGCCGAGCGCACCGGTGCCAAGATCCGCAAGTCGCTGGAAAGTTACACCAGCAGCTACCTGCGCTTCGTGTGGACCTTGTCGGCCACGGCCATGGTGGTGTGTTACGGGTTGTGGGCGTTCGGCCGTGACCGGACCAACGACATGCTGAGCCTCGACGCCCAGGACGCATCCTGGTATGCGGTCACGATGATTCCCTTCACCATCGCGATCCTGCGTTACGCAGTGGACATCGACGGGGGCATCGCCGGTGAGCCCGAGGAGATCGCGCTGAAAGACCGAGTGCTGCAGATCTTGTTCCTGGCGTGGATCGGGACCATCGGTGCGGCCATCTATTTCAGCTGAACGGCTCGCTCGTAGAGCGGCCTTTCCGTACGACATCTCGGTGCGGATCAGCCTGTGGTTGAGTGTGCTCGTCGTCGCCGGCCTGTTCGGCTGGGGCGCGTGGCAGCGCCGCTGGATCGCCGACGACGGCCTGATCGTGCTGCGAACAGTACGAAACCTGTTGGCGGGCAACGGGCCGGTGTTCAACGCCGGCGAACGCGTGGAGGCCAACACCTCGACGCTGTGGACGTATCTGGTGACGTTCGGCGCCTGGATCGGCGGTTCGGTCCGGTTGGAGTACGTGGTGTTGGCGTTCGCGCTGGCGCTCAGCATCGCCGGTGTCGTGCTGGTCATGCTGGGCACCGGGCGGCTGTACGCGCCGAGCCTGCAGGGCAGGCGCGCGCTGCTGCTGCCCGCAGGCGCATTGGTGTACATCGCGATCCCGCCGGCCCGTGACTTCGCCACCTCGGGACTCGAAAATGGTCTGGTGCTGGCCTATCTGGGCCTGCTGTGGTGGATGCTGGTGTGCTGGTCTCAGGCGTTGCGCGCCTACCCGGCCGAAGGCGGTGCGCCGCAGGACGCTCCGGACAACGTGCCGGGAAGGTTCTTCGAGGGGGCGCTGGCCTTCGTCGCGGGCCTGAGCGTGCTGGTCCGTCCCGAACTCGCGCTGATCGGCGGCGGGGCGCTCGTGATGATGCTCATCGCGGCGCGGGGCTGGCGGCGACGCGTGCTGATCCTCGTTGCCGGAGGTCTGCTTCCGGTCGCCTACCAGATCTTCCGCATGGGTTACTACGCGCTGATCGTGCCGGGAACCGCGGTCGCCAAGGACGCCACCGGATCGAAGTGGTCGCAGGGTCTGACGTATCTGGCCAACTTCAACCAGCCGTACCTGCTGTGGGTGCCCGCGGTGCTGCTGGTGTTGCTCGGGCTCGTCCTGGTGGCCACCAGGAGCAGGCCGTGGTGGCTGCACCGGCAGGTACCACGCGGGTACGGCTGGCTGCGGCGAACCGTCCAGAGTCCGCCTGCGGTGGTCGCTTTCATGGTTCTCAGCGGCCTTGTCCAGGGCATCTACTGGGTGCGCCAAGGTGGCGACTTCATGCACGGCCGCGTGCTGCTCACCCCGGTCTTCTGCGTGCTGGCCCCGGTCGCGGTGATCCCGCTGGTGCTGCCCGACGGCACGCGCTTCAGCCGCGAGACGGGCTATCTGCTGGCCGCCGCGACCAGCGTGCTGTGGGTCGCGATCGCGGGATGGTCTGTGTGGGCGGCGAATTCGCCGGGCATGGGCGCCGACGCGACGCGGGTCACCTACACCGGCATCGTCGATGAGCGTCGCTTCTACTCGCAGGCCACCGGCCACGCGCACCCGCTGACCGCGGCGGACTATCTCGACTATCCGCGCATGCGCGCTGTGCTCACCGCGCTGGAGAACACGCCGGACGGCGCGCTGCTGCTGCCGTCGGGCAACTACGACCAGTGGGACGTGGTGCCCGCGTTCCCGCCGCCGCCCGACATGACGCCCGAACAGCGCAAGGCCTACAAGCCGCCGCACACCGTGTTCTTCACGAACATGGGGATGCTTGGCATGAACGTCGGACTCGACGTTCGGGTCATCGACCAGATCGGTTTGACGAATCCGCTCGCGGCGCACACCGAGCGACTCACCGACGGCCGCATCGGCCACGACAAGAACCTGTTCCCGGACTGGGCGGTGGCCGAGGGTCCGTTCCTCAAGACGCATCCGTTCGTCCCGGCGTACCTCGACGAGGACTGGATCGCCCAGGCGCAGGTCGCGCTGACCTGCCCGGCCACCGACGCGGTGCTCAACTCGGTGCGCGGCGAGCTGACACCGCGGCGGTTCCTCTCGAACATCGTGCATTCCTACGAGTTCACGAAGTACCGCATCGACCGTGTGCCGCTCTACGAACTGCGCCGGTGTGGCCTGGAACCTCCCGCACCTCGGAATGCGCCGTACACCGGCATGCCTGCAACGGGACCCTAGTTAGCTGACGGCGAGGTCCGCGGAACTTCTCGTGGGCGCCGGTAACGCGCCGCCGGTCGATGTCGATACAAGATCGACAGAACAGACCGCACGCGGTCGCGGCGGCGGTAATCGGGACGGCCCCTGCGCCACCGACTTGTGAACGGACGGTGAAGAGCACCCATGGCGAGCACGTGCGCCGCGCGCGTTTTCGGTCTGCGACTGATGCTGACCGCACTCGTTTCTGTGATGTTCACCACATTTGCTGTGGTCAGCGTGGAAATCCCCCGCGCCAATGCCTTCTCGCGCGAGGGCCTGCCGGTCGAATACCTCGACGTGTACTCGCCGTCGATGGGGCGCAATCTGCGCGTCCAGTTCCAGGGGCCCGGCGAGACCGTCGACGACATGCGGCCCAGTCGCGCGGTGTACCTGCTCGACGGCCTGCGCGCGCAGGACGATTACAGCGGTTGGGACATCAACACCGCGGCGTTCGAATGGTTCTACAACTCGGGCGTCTCCGTGGTGATGCCGGTCGGCGGACAGTCCAGCTTCTACAGCGACTGGTACTCGCCGTCGAGCTTCAACAACCAGACCTATACCTATAAATGGGAGACGTTCCTCACCCAGGAACTGCCTGCCTGGCTGGCCGCCAACCGGAATGTGTCGATGACCGGGAACGGCGTGGTCGGACTGTCGATGTCCGGCAGTGCGGCGCTGATCCTGTCGGCCTTCCACCCAGGTCAGTTCCGGTACGCGGCGTCGTTGTCGGGCTTTCTCAACCCGTCGTCGTTGCTGATGCAGCAGGCCATCCGCGTCGCGATGCTCGATGCCGGGGGTTACAACGTCGACAACATGTGGGGTCCGCCATGGGACGGCGCCTGGAAGCGCAATGATCCCGTCAGGCAGGTGGACCGGATCGTGGCCAACGGCACGCGGTTGTGGATCTACTGCGCACCCGGCGGCGCGACGCCGCTCGACGACGGCGCCGACCCCAACCTGGCGATGAGCGCCAACAGCCTGGAGACTCTGGCGATCAAGAGCAACAAGGACTTTCAGGATGCCTACATCCGGGCCGGCGGCCGCAACGCGACGTTCCATTTCCCGCCCGCCGGCAACCATTCCTGGCCCTATTGGGGCGCTCAGCTGACCGCGCTGAAACCTGACCTGATCGCTTCGCTGAACGGCTGAGGGGCGACCGGGGAGACAACTACTGGAAAGTAGGACCACATCGATATGTGGTTGACTACACGGGATCGCGAGCCGAGTACGTCGGGGTGAGTCGGCCCGTGGAGTTCTGAAGAAGAGAGATCAGATAGGGAGCGGAATGAAGTTCGTTGGGAGAATGCGCGGCGCAGCGGCAGGTCTGTCGCGCCGGCTGACGGTTGCGGTCGCCGCTGCGGCCGTGCTGCCTGGCCTGGTAGGCGTCGTCGGCGGCTCGGCGACCGCTGGAGCCTGGTCTCGACCCGGCCTGCCGGTCGAATATCTCGAAGTCCCGTCGGCGGCGATGGGACGTGACATCCGGGTCGAGTTCCAGAGTGGCGGGCCGGGCGCACCCGCGCTGTACCTGCTCGACGGTATGCGTGCCCGCGAGGACCAGAACGGCTGGGACATCGAACTGCCCACGTTCGAGTGGTTCCTGAACTCGGGCATCTCGGTCGTGATGCCCGTCGGTGGCCAGTCCAGCTTCTACAGCGACTGGTACAAGCCGGCCTGCGGCAGCAAGGACGGCGGCTGCAAGACCTACAAGTGGGAGACCTTCCTGACGCAGGAGCTCCCGGCCTGGCTGGCGGCCAACCGCGACGTGAAGCCCACCGGAAGCGCTGTCGTCGGTCTGTCGATGGCCGGTTCGTCGGCCCTGATGCTGTCGGCCCGCCACCCGCAGCAGTTCATCTACGCAGCCTCGCTGTCGGGCACGTTGAACCCGTCCGAGGGCTGGTGGCCGATGCTGATCGGCATCTCGATGGGTGACGCCGGCGGCTACAAGGCCGACGACATGTGGGGTTCGACCAACGACCCGAACAACGCCTGGAAGGCGAACGACCCGACGGAGAACGTCGCGACGATCGCCAACAACGGCACCCGCATCTGGGTGTACTGCGGTAACGGCAAGCCGGGCGAGCTGGGCGGCACCGATCTGCCCGCGAAGTTCCTCGAGGGCTTCGTGTGCCGCACGAACTCGACCTTCCAGGAGAAGTACATCGAGGCCGGTGGCAAGAACGGCGTGTTCAACTTCCCGCAGAGCGGTACGCACAACTGGGCGTACTGGGGCCAGCAGCTGCAGGCGATGAAGCCTGACCTGCAGCGCGTGCTGGGTGCCACCCCGACCGCCTGACCGAGTTGGCACTGACGGCGGCGATCCTCCCCGGATCGCCGCCGTCAGGCATTTCCAGGGCAGGCAACATCGGCGATGTGGTTCACTACAACGCGAGTTCGTGAGTGCGGGCACTTTTTCCGGCGGGTCCGGCAGGAAGGTCTGAGGGATGAGGCGTGGGTTGAGTGTGGTTCGGGCGCTGATGCTGGCGGTCACGCTCGCTGCCGGGCTGTGGACGGTGTCGGCGACAACCGGCACGCCGGCGCGGGCCGACGGCGTGGAGTACCTGATGGTGCCCTCGGCCGCGATGGGCCGCGACATCCCCGTGGCATTCCAGGCCGGTGGACCGCACGCGGTGTTCCTGCTCGACGCGTTCAACGCCGCCCCGGATGTGAGCAACTGGGTCAACGCCGGCAGCGCCATGAGCACACTCGCGGGCCGCGGCATCTCGGTGGCCGCGCCTGCCGGTGGCGCATGGAGCCTCTACACCAACTGGGAGCAGGACGGCAGCAGGCAGTGGGAGACGTTCCTGACCGCCGAGCTGCCGGGTTGGCTGGCCGCCAACAAGGGTCTGGCCCCGGACGGCCACGCCGTCGTGGGTGCCGCGCAGGGCGGAACGGCCGCGGTGACGTTGGCCGCGTTCCACCCCGGCTTGTTCCGGTTCGCCGGATCGCTTTCCGGTTTCCTGACCCCGTCGGCCACCACGCTCAACGGTGCGATCACCGCGGGGCTGGCGAGGTTCGGCAACGTCGATGCCAACCGCATGTGGGGTCCCCCACAGTTCGGCCGGTGGAAATGGCGCGACCCCGCGGTGCACGTGAAGCTGCTGGCCGACGCCAACACCCGGCTGTGGGTGTACAGCCCTGGCACCCTGACGTGCAGCGATCCGGCCGCGATGATCGGCTACTGCGATCAGGCGCAGGGCAGCAACCGCCAGTTCTACTCTGACTACCGCCGTGTGGGCGGTAGCAACGGCCACTTCGACTTCCCGCCGTCGGGCCAGCACGACTGGGGCAGCTGGGCGCCGCAGCTGGCCTACATGTCCGGTGAGCTGGTCGCCACAATCAAGTAGCCGACCGCGCCGAGACGGGGAAACAGCTGGACTGGAGCACTTTTCAGCAGCCGGTACGGTGGAGGCGTGCAGCACACGGTTCGGTCGAGGACGCAGGTCGTCGCGCTATCACTCGCGATGACCGCTGCGCCGTTGCTGACCGCATGCGACGCGGGTGGGGACATGATCGCGCCGCTGGCCGTGCCGACCTCGCAAACCAACGACACCAAGGCTCAGGCCGGTGCGCTGCCGTCCGGGTCGGCGGTGCCCGCACCCGGGCGCACGGGATCGTTGACGCTCAGCAGCCAGCAGCGGGGGTACCTCGATGCGCTCCGCGCCGCGGGCGTGAGGCCGTCCAGTGAGCTGCTGGCGTTGTCCATCGGGTCCTATGTGTGCCAGGCCCGGGCTGCCAAGCAGAATGACCAGGCGGTGTGGGATTTCGTACTGCCGCTGGTGCGCAGCGATGTGCGTGCCACGCACTCGGGTGCGACCGCGCCCGGGGAGGTCGACTCGGCGACCTCCGACTACATCCGCATCGCAACCGAACGACTCTGCTAGCAGGAGCACGAAAACTACATGGCAAAGAACGCTCGGCGTAAGCGCCACCGCATCCTGGCCCTGATCGCCGCCGCGGCGATGGCCCTCGTCGTGGTGCTCGTGGTGACGATCGTGGTCGTCATCATGCGCCGTCCGGACACCCCGGCCGCGCCGCCGAGCGCCGAACCGCCCGCAGGCGTGCAGGTGCCGCCGACGACCCGTAAACCGCGCCCGGAGTTCCAGTCGGCCGACTGCCCCGACGTGATGATGGTCTCGATCCCCGGCACCTGGGAGTCGTCGCCGACCGACGACCCGTTCAACCCGACGCAGTTCCCGCTGTCGCTGATGTCGAACATCAGCAAGCCGCTGGCCGAGCAGTTCGGCCCGCAGCGCCTGCAGGTCTACACGGTGCCGTACACCGCGCAGTTCCATAACCCGTTCGCGGCCGACAAGCAGATGTCCTACAACGACAGCCGGGCCGAGGGGATGCGGACGACGGTCAAGGCCATGACCGACATGAACGACCGCTGCCCGCTCACCAGCTACGTGATCGCCGGGTTCTCCCAGGGCGCGGTGATCGCCGGTGACATCGCCAGCGACATCGGCAACGGCCGTGGTCCGGTGGACGAGGACCTCGTGCTTGGTGTGACGTTGATCGCCGACGGCCGTCGTGAGATGGGCGTCGGACAGGATGTCGGGCCCAACCCGGTGGGCCAGGGCGCCGAGATCACGTTGCACGAGGTTCCGGCACTGTCGGCGCTGGGGCTGACCATGACGGGGCCGCGGCCCGGCGGGTTCGGCGCGCTCAACAACCGCACCAACCAGATCTGCGGTGCGGGGGACCTGATCTGCTCGGCCCCTGAGCAGGCCTTCTCGATCCTCAACCTGCCCAAGACGCTTGAGACGCTGTCGGGCAGCGCGGCCGGACCTGTGCACGCGCTGTACAACACGCCGCAGTTCTGGGTCGAGAACGGGCAAACCGCCACGCAGTGGACGCTCGAATGGGCCCGCAATCTTGTCGAAAACGCGCCCCATCCGAAACACGGTTGACGCGCGCGCCGGATTTGGACGGGACCACCCGTTCCCTTAACATTAAGAGAAAACTAAGAGCTTCACGCACGTAGAGGAGCTGATCGAGCAGTGGCGGTCGGCCGATCCATGAGCTCGGATCGCTCGGATCGCCATGCCCGGTACGATTCTCCGGGTTTCGGTGCGTGCACCGGTCGTTGTGGCTGGGACGCGCCGTGTGACGTGCGACAACGCGATGAGCACGGCTCTGACACAGGAGAGTGATATGCCGTTCCACAATCCGTTCATCAAGGACGGACAAATCAAGTTCCCTGACGGCAGCAGCATCGTCGCGCATGTGGAGCGCTGGGCCAAGGTGCGCGGCGACAAACTCGCCTACCGGTTCCTCGACTTCTCCACCGAACGCGACGGTGTGCCCCGCGATCTGACGTGGGCCCAGTTCAGCGCCCGCAACCGCGCGGTCGCCGCTCGTCTGCAGCAGGTCACGCAGCCAGGTGACCGTGTCGCGATCCTGTGTCCCCAGAATCTCGACTACCTGGTCGCGTTCTTCGGCGCGCTGTACGCGGGCCGCATCGCGGTGCCGCTGTTCGATCCGTCGGAGCCCGGCCACGTCGGCCGCCTGCATGCGGTGCTCGACAACTGCCATCCGTCGGCGATCCTGACCACCACCGAGGCCGCCGAAGGGGTGCGCAAGTTCTTCCGCACCCGGCCGGCCAACCAGCGGCCCCGCGTGATCGCCGTCGACGCGGTGCCCGACGACGTCGCGTCGACCTGGGTCAACCCGGACGAGCCCGACGAGACCACCATCGCCTACCTGCAGTACACGTCGGGCTCCACCCGGATCCCGACCGGCGTGCAGATCACCCATCTGAACCTGGCCACCAACGTGGTGCAGGTCATCGAGGCGCTCGAAGGCGAGGAAGGCGACCGCGGCCTGTCCTGGCTGCCGTTCTTCCACGACATGGGCCTGATCACCGCGCTGCTCGCCCCGATGATCGGCCACTACTTCACGTTCATGACCCCCGCGGCGTTCGTGCGGCGCCCCGAGCGCTGGATCCGCGAACTCGCGCGCAAGGAAGGCGACACCGGAGGCACGATCTCGGTGGCCCCCAACTTCGCGTTCGACCACGCCGCGGCGCGCGGTGTGCCGAAGGAGGGCTCCGCACCGCTGGACATGTCCAACGTCAAGGCCGTCCTCAACGGCAGCGAGCCGATCTCGGCCGCGACGGTGCGCCGGTTCAACGAGGCGTTCGGACCGTTCGGTTTCCCGCCCAAGGCCATCAAGCCGTCCTACGGCCTGGCCGAGGCCACGTTGTTCGTGTCCACCACGCCCGCCTCCGAAGAGCCGAAGATCATCTCGGTGGACCGTGACGCGCTGAACTCCGGCCGCCTGGTCGAGGTCGACGCCGATTCGCCCAAGGCCGTGGCGCAGGCGTCGGCAGGCAAGGTCGGTATCGCCGAGTGGGCCGTGATCGTCGACGCCGAGTCGGCCACCGAGCTGCCCGACGGCCAGGTGGGCGAGATTTGGATCAGCGGCCAGAACATGGGCACCGGCTACTGGGGCAAGCCCGAGGAGTCGATCGCCACATTCCAGAACATTCTCAAGTCGCGGACCAACCCGTCGCACGCCGAGGGCGCCGCCGACGACGCGACCTGGGTGCGCACGGGCGACTACGGCGCGTTCTACGACGGCGACCTCTACATCACGGGCCGCGTCAAGGACCTCGTCATCATCGACGGCCGCAACCACTACCCGCAGGACCTGGAGTACTCGGCGCAGGAGGCCAGCAAGGCGGTCCGCACCGGATACGTCGCGGCGTTCTCGGTGCCGGCCAATCAGCTGCCCGACGAGGTGTTCGAGAATGCGCACTCCGGTCTCAAGCGCGATCCGGACGACACCTCCGAACAGCTGGTGATCGTGGCCGAGCGTGCGCCGGGCGCGCACAAGCTCGACATCGGCCCCATCACCGACGACATCCGGGCCGCGATCGCGGTCCGCCACGGTGTCACGGTGCGCGACGTCCTGCTGACCGCGGCAGGCGCGATCCCGCGCACCTCCAGCGGCAAGATCGGGCGGCGCGCCTGCCGGGCGGCCTACCTCGACGGCTCACTGCGGGCCGGCAAGGTGGCCAACGCCTTCCCGGATGCCACCGACTGACCATTCACGCCATCAACGGATCGAACTTTTCGACCGGCGGCTTTAAGGGTGACCTGAACATGGATGAAACACATAGCGATTCGAATCTTCCAGAGGGCACCGAGCCCGCTGGCGGGCCGGCCTCGCGTCCAGACATGACCGTCAACGAGATGCGGGAGTGGCTGCGCAAGTGGGTGGCCAACGCCACCGGGCAGTCGCCGGACGCGATCGACGAGACGACCCCGATGGTCGAACTCGGGCTGTCCTCGCGCGATGCGGTGGCCATGGCCAGCGACATCGAGGACCTCACCGGGGTGACGTTGACGGCCACCGTCGCGTTCCGCCATCCCACGATCGAGTCACTGGCCACCGTGATCATCGAGGGCGAGCCCGAGCCGGAGGCGTACGAGGGCGACGAGGACTGGTCCCGCGACCGCGATGTCGAGGACATCGCCGTGGTCGGTGTGGCCACCCGTTTTCCGGGTGACCTGAACACGCCCGACGAGATGTGGGCCGCGCTGCTGGAGGGCAAGGACTGCATCACCGATCTGCCCGAGGACCGGTGGACGGAGTTCCTCGACGAGCCCCGCATCGCCGAACGTGTCAAGAAGGCCCGCACCCGCGGCGGTTACCTGTCGAACATCAAGGGCTTCGACTCCGAGTTCTTCGCGCTGTCGAAGATGGAAGCCGACAACATCGACCCGCAGCAGCGCATGGCGCTGGAGCTGACGTGGGAAGCGTTGGAGCACGCGAGGATTCCCGCGTCGAGCCTGCGCGGCGGGAGCGTCGGCGTCTACATCGGCAGCTCGACCAACGACTACAGCTTCCTGGCGATGAGCGATCCGTCGATCGCGCATCCGTACGCGATCACCGGTACCGCGAGCTCGATCATCGCCAACCGGGTGTCGTACTTCTACGATTTCCGCGGCCCGTCCGTGGCAATCGACACCGCGTGCTCGAGCTCGCTGGTGGCCGCGCACCAGGGTGTGCAGGCGCTGCGTGCCGGTGAGGCCGACGTGGCGATCGTCGGTGGTGTCAACGCTCTGGTGACGCCGCTGGTGACGGTCGGTTTCGACGAGGTCGGCGGTGTGCTCGCGTCGGACGGCAGGATCAAGTCGTTCTCGTCGGACGCCGACGGCTACGCGCGCTCCGAGGGCGGCGGCATGCTCGTGCTCAAGCGGATCTCCGATGCGCGCCGCGACGGCGACCAGATCCTCGCGGTGATCGCGGGCAGCGCGGTCAACCACGACGGCCGGTCCAACGGTCTGCTCGCCCCGAACCCCGACGCGCAGGCCGAGGTGCTGCGCAAGGCGTACAAGGACGCCGGCATCGACCCGCGCGACGTCGACTACATCGAGGCGCACGGCACCGGCACCATCCTTGGTGATCCGATCGAGGCAGACGCGCTGGGACGCGTCGTCGGCAAGGGCAGGCCCGCCGACAAGCCGGCGCTGCTCGGTGCGGTGAAGTCCAATCTGGGACACCTGGAATCGGCTGCAGGCGCGGCGAGCCTGGCGAAGATGACGCTCGCGCTCGCCAACGACAAGCTGCCCCCGTCGATCAACTACGCCGGGCCGAACCCGTACATCGACTTCGAGAAGGAACGCCTCAAGGTCAACGACACCGTCTCGGACTGGCCGCGCTACAGCGGCCACGCCGTCGCGGGTGTCTCCGGTTTCGGTTTCGGCGGCGCCAACGCGCACGTGGTGATGCGTGAGGTGCTCGCCAGCGACCTGGTCGAGCCCGAACCCGAGCCCGAGCCCGAGGCGAAGCCCGGGAATTCCGACGCCGACGCCGTGTACGTGGGTGGCGTGCGGATGGACGAGTACGGCGAGTTCATCGATGAGCCGGACTCGGCGGGCGACAGCTACCCGAGCTACGACGAGGGCGCAGACGAACTGCCTCCGATGACCGAGGCCGCTGCGCAGCTGCTGGAGCAGGCCCGCGCCGAGCTGGCCGCCAAGGAAGCCGAAGAGCCCACCAGACAGCTTGTCCCGCTGGCAGTTTCGGCGTTCCTGAGTTCCCGCAAGAAGCAGGCTGCCGCCGAGCTGGCCGACTGGATCGACAGCCCCGAGGGCCGTGCGTCGTCGCTGGAGTCGATCGGACGTTCGCTGTCGCGGCGCAACCACGGACGTTCTCGTGCGGTGGTGCTGGCGCACGATCACGACGAGGCGATCAAGGGTCTGCGCGCACTCGCCGAGGGCAAGCAGCATCCGAGTGTGATCTCGGCCGACGGCCCGGTGACCAACGGCCCGGTGTGGGTGCTGGCCGGATTCGGTGCGCAGCATCGCAAGATGGGCAAGAGCCTGTACCTGCGCAACGAGGTCTTCGCCGAGTGGATCAACAAGGTCGACGCGCTGATCCAGGACGAGCGTGGCTACTCGATCCTCGAGCTGATCCTCGACGACAACATCGACTACACCGACGCCACGTGCGAGTACCCCATCGAAGTGGTCCAGTTGGTGATCTTCGCCATCCAGATCGCGCTCGGTGAGCTGCTGCGGCACCACGGCGCGAAACCCGCTGCGGTGGTGGGACAGTCGCTCGGCGAGGCTGCCGCGTCGTACTTCGCGGGCGGTTTGAGCCTGGCCGACGCCACGCGCACCATCTGCTCGCGCAGCCACCTCATGGGTGAGGGCGAGGCGATGCTGTTCGGCGAGTACATCCGGCTGATGGCATTGGTGGAGTACTCCGCCGACGAGATCAAGACGGTGTTCTCGGACTACCCGGACCTGGAGGTCTGCGTCTACGCGGCGCCGACCCAGACCGTGATCGGCGGCCCGCCGGATCAGGTGGATGCGATCATCGCGCGCGCCGAATCCGAGGGCAAGTTCGCCCGCAAGTTCCAGACCAAGGGCGCCAGCCACACGCAGCAGATGGACCCGCTGCTCGGCGAGCTCGCCGCCGAACTGCAGGGCATCGAGCCCAAACCGCTGGCCACCGGCTATTTCTCGACCGTTCACGAGGGCAGGTTCATCCGCCCGGGCGGCGAGCCGATCCACGACGTGGACTACTGGAAGAAGGGCCTGCGCCACAGCGTCTACTTCACCCAGGGCATCCGCAACGCGGTGGACAACGGCCACACCACGTTCCTGGAGCTGGCGCCGAATCCGGTGGCGCTCATGCAGGTCGGTCTGACGACGGCCAGCGCGGGTCTGCACGACGCGCAGCTGATCGCGACGCTGGCCCGCAAGCAGGACGAGGTCGAGTCGATGATCACGGCCATGGCGCAGCTGTACGTGCACGGCCACGACCTGGACTTCCGCACGCTGTTCCCGCGCCGGTCCAAGGGGCTGGCCGGGGCGCTGGATTTCGCGAACATCCCGCCGACGCGGTTCAAGCGCAAGGAGCACTGGCTGGCCGCGCACTTCACCGGTGACAGCTCGGCCGTCATGCCGGGCAACCATGTGGCGACGCCGGATGGCCGCCACGTGTGGGAGTTCGTGCCTCGGGGCAAGACCGACCTCGCCGCGCTCGTGAAAGCCGCTGCCGCACAGGTGCTCCCGGACGCGAAGCTCGCGGCCTTCGAACAGCGCGCGGTGCCGGCCGAGAACGCCAGGCTGGTCACCACGCTCTCGCGGCATCCGGGTGGCGCGACCGTGCAGGTGCACGCACGGGTCGACGAGTCGTTCACGCTGGTCTACGACGCGATCGTCGCCCGTGCCGGCGGCGCGGGCGCGGGCGCACTGCCGGTCGCGGTGGGCGCGGGCGTCGCCGTTTCAGAAGATGTTGCCGGGGACCTTTCGGCGCCGGTGATCGAGGATGACGAGCCCGAGGCCGAGATCCTGCAGGACAACCTGACCGCCGGTGCGGGCATGGGGGCGGAGTTCCAGAAGTGGGACCCCGATTCGGGTGAGACCATCGGCCAACGGCTGGGCACGATCGTCGGTGCCGCAATGGGTTACGAGCCCGAGGACCTGCCGTGGGAGGTGCCGCTGATCGAGCTGGGCCTGGACTCGCTGATGGCGGTGCGCATCAAGAACCGCGTCGAGTACGACTTCGACCTGCCCCCGATCCAGCTGACCGCGGTGCGTGACGCGAACCTCTACAACGTCGAGGAACTGATCAAGTACGCGATCGAGCACCGCGACGAGGTCGAGCAGATCGCCGAATCGCAGAAGGGCAAGACGGCCGAGGAGATCGCGGCCGAGCAGTCCGAACTGCTCGGCGGTGCGAGCACCGTGGCCGAGCTCGAGGCCAAGCTGGCCGAGGCCGGTCATCCCTTGGCGGCCAAGGATTCCGCCGAGGCCGCGGATGCGGCCGAGGCGAACGCGGTCGAGGGGCTGGAGATCCCGCCGCCCCCGACCGATCCGACGGGTCCAGGTGGTGCGCCGATCCCGCCGCCGCCAAGTGACCCGTCCGGTCCGGCACCGGCGGCGGCTCCGGAAGCGAGCACGCCACCGAACGGCACCGTGGACAAGGCGACCGCCGCCGCGGCCGCGGCGAAGGTGCTCACGGCCGAAGCGGTCACCGAAGCGCTCGGTGCCGACGTCCCACCGCGTGACGCGGCCGAGCGGGTGACGTTCGCGACGTGGGCGATCGTGACCGGCAAGTCGCCGGGCGGCATCTTCAACGAGCTGCCGAAGGTGAACGAGGAGACCGCGAAGAAGATGGCCGATCGGCTGTCCGAGCGGGCCGAGGGCACCGTCACCGTCGAGGATGTGTTGGCCGCCAAGACCATCGAGGAACTCGCCACCACGGTCCGCGAGCAGCTCGAAGAGGGTGTGGTCGACGGGTTCGTCCGCACACTGCGTCCGCCGACCGGCGACGGAGCCGCTGTACCTCTGTTTGTTTTCCACCCCGCCGGTGGGTCGACGGTGGTCTACGAACCGCTCATGAAGCGTCTGCCCGCAGACGTCCCGGTGTACGGCCTGGAGCGCGTCGAGGGCTCCATCGAGGAACGTGCCGCCGAGTACGTGCCGAAGCTGCTGGAGATGCACAAGGGTCCGTTCGTGCTGACCGGATGGTCGCTGGGCGGCGCGCTGGCCTACGCGTGCGCGATCGGCCTCAAGCAACACGGCGCCGACGTGCGGTTCGTGGGGCTCATCGACACCGTGCTGCCGGGTGAGCCGATCGACCAGAGCAAGGAGGGCATGCGGGCCCGCTGGGACCGCTACGCCCGGTTCGCCGAACGCACGTTCAAAGTCGAGATCCCGGCGATCCCGTACGAGGAACTCGAGAAGCTCGACGACGAGGGGCAGGTGAAGTTCGTCCTCGACATCGTCAGCGAGAGCGGCGTGCAGATCCCCGGCGGCATCATCGAGCACCAGCGCACGTCGTACCTGGACAACCGCGCGCTCGACACCGTCGACATCAAGCCGTACGACGGGCACGTGACGTTGTACATGGCCGATCGTTACCACGACGACGCGATCGTGTTCGAACCCGCGTACGCGACCCGCAAGCCCGACGGCGGCTGGGGCCCGTTCGTGTCCGACCTCGAGGTCGTGCACATCGGGGGCGAACACATTCAGGCCATCGATGAGCCGTACATTGCGAAGGTTGGTGCGCACATGAGTGAGGCGCTCAACCGCATCGAGGCTCAGGTGAGCAAGGAGGATGGGGCCAAGTGACGAACAAGACCACCGCTGAACTCCTGGCCGAGCTCCGCGAGAAGCTGGAACTGGCCAAAGAGCCCGGCGGTGAGAAAGCCGTCGCCAAGCGTGAGAAGAAGGGCATCCCGAGTGCCCGGGCCCGCATCAACGCGCTGCTCGACCCGGGCAGCTTCATCGAGATCGGCGCGCTGGCCAAGACCCCCGGCGATCCGAACGCGCTGTTCGGCGACGGCGTGGTGACCGGTCACGGCACCATCGACGGCCGTCCGGTCGGGGTGTTCAGCCACGATCAGACGGTGTTCCAGGGTTCGGTCGGTGAGATGTTCGGCCGCAAGGTCGCCCGGCTCATGGAGTGGGTCGCGATGGTCGGTTGCCCGATCATCGGCATCAACGACTCGGCCGGCGCGCGCATCCAGGATGCCGTGACCTCGCTGGCGTGGTACGCCGAGCTGGGCCGCCGCCACGAGATGCTCCGCGGTCTCGTGCCGGAGATCTCGCTGATCTTCGGCAAATGCGCGGGCGGAGCGGTGTATTCACCGATCCAGACCGATCTGTTGGTGGCCGTGCGCGATCAGGGCTACATGTTCATCACCGGCCCCGATGTCATCAAGGACGTCACCGGTGAGGATGTCACGTTCGACGAACTCGGCGGCGCCGACGTGCAGGCGCAGCGTGGCAACATCCACAAGGTGGTCAACTCGGAGGCCGAGGCGTACCAGTACGTGCGCGACTACCTGAGCTTCCTGCCGTCGAACCACTTCGACAACCCCCCGATCGTGAATCCCGGTCTGGAGCCGGAGATCACGCCGCACGATCTGGAGCTCGACTCGATCGTGCCGGACGCCGACAACATGGCGTACGACATGCACGAGATCCTGTTGCGCATCTTCGACGACGGCGACGTGTTCGAGATCGCCGAGCAGCGTGGTCCGGCCATGATCACCGCGTTCGCCCGTGTCGACGGACACCCGGTGGGTGTG
This sequence comes from Mycolicibacterium goodii, assembly GCF_022370755.2. Next base: position 6,288,707 of record NZ_CP092364.2, read on the forward strand.
ATCGCCAACCAGCCGATGGTGCTGTCCGGCGCCATCGACAACGAGGCGTCCGACAAGGCCGCGAGCTTCATCCGGTTCTGTGACTCCTACAACCTGCCTTTGGTTTTCGTCGTCGACACCCCTGGCGCCATGCCGGGTGTCGCCGAGGAGAAGGGCGGCATCATCAAGCGCGGCGGGCGGTTCTTCAACGCCATCGTCGAGGCCGATGTGCCGAAGGTGACCGTCATCATCCGCAAGGCATACGGCGGCGGGTACGCGGTCATGGGCTCCAAGCAGCTCTCGGCCGACCTCAACTTCGCCTGGCCCACCGCGCGTATCGCGGTGATCGGCGCCGAGGGTGCCGCGCAACTGCTGGTGAAGCGGTTCCCGGACCCGAACGCCCCTGAGGTGCAGAAGATCCGCGACGACTTCATCGAGGGCTACAACCTCAACATGGCCACGCCGTGGATCGCGGCCGAGCGCGGGTACATCGACGCGGTGATCCAGCCGCACGAGACCCGGTTGTTGTTGCGCAAGTCGCTGAAGCTGTTGCGTGACAAGCAGAACGGCCCCAAGGTGCAGCGCAAGCACGGTCTGCTGCCGCTGTAGACGTTCCGCGAAGAGGCCCGATTCACCCGCGCGACAGGGGGATCGGGTCTTTTCGCGTATCGGCCTTCCTGAGGTAGGCCCAGTGTGCGAGCGCGGCGGCCACGGTGCCGAGTCCACCGACCAGACACGCGACCCTCGGGTTGGCGTGCGCGCAGATCCAGCCGATCAGCGGACCGCCCAGGGGTGTGGTCCCGTTCGTGGCGAGCACGAGCAGTGAGATGATCCGGCCACGGACGCCTGGATCGGAGTGCAACTGAAGAAGCGTCGTCGCGGTGGACCGGAACGTCACGCTCGCCGCGCCGACCACGAACAGCAGGGCATACGCGATGGTCACCGTCGGCATCAGACCTGTCAGTGACAGCGCCGCACCCAGCACGCATCCGTTGAGGATCAACCACTTCGACGTGCCCCGCAGGGCACCGGCCAACGCGAGCCCGCCGAACACCGCGCCGACACCCATGCTCGTGAAGGCGAACCCCACGACGCGGGCGTCGCCGCCGAACGTGTCACGGGCGAGCGTGGGCAGCAGCACGTTCCAGTTGAACGTGAGCAGACCGGAGACCGCCATGAGGACCAGCGCCGCGGCGATGTGCGGACGCGCCGACACGTAGCGCAGGGTCTCGCCGAGATGCCCCTTGGCGCGGACGGTTCCGGTGGTCACCTGTGCGCGGGGCCGGATCGACAGCAGCGCGATCACGACCGGTAGGTAGGACGCCGCGTTGAGGAAGAACGACGTCGATACGCCGACCGCCGAGATCAGCACGCCCGCGACGGCCGGACCGGCGATCTTGCCGCTGTTCTGGATGATGCTGTTGAGCGTCACGGCATTGGCCATGGTCTCCGGCGTTGCGATGTCGTTGACGAAGGTCAGGCGAGCGGGTTTGTCGATCGCGTCGGCGAAGCCCTGGGCAACCGCGGCCGCCAGGATGATCCAGATGTTGACGACGTCGATCCACACCAGAATGCCCAGCATCAGCGCGGGGAGCATGCCGCCGATCGCGGTCCACAGCAGGATCGTGCGCTTGCTGTACCGGTCGGCCAGTACGCCGGCCACCGTGGTGAACAGGAGGGTGGGCAACTGTTGGCCGGCCACGGTGATGCCGAGCAGAAGCGGGGAGTCGGTCAGTTCGAGGATCAGCCAGGCCTGCGTGAGCTTCTGCATCCAGGTGCCGCTGACGGAGATCGCCTGCCCGAGCGCGTATCGCCGGTAGTCGCGGATCGACAGGGCGCTGAACGTGGCAGCCAGATACCGTCTCACAATGACCCAATGGTATGTCAATAATTCTATTGACCACTAGGTGCACTCCGCGCGTGAAAGGCAGCCCACTGCGGCCGCCGCCGTCGACCTCGGACGTTCTGCGGTGCGGTGTCAGGGGCGGATTCGCAGCGGTCCCGGCGTGTAGAGCCCGCTGTGGGTCTGTGAGCCGAAATCCAGTTCCGCAGGCGCCGCGTCGACGACGGTGTCGAACCTGCGCAGCGAGCCCCAGTCCTGACCCCAGTCCTTCGACAGGTAGGTCGACATCACCGAGGCCCGCAGCAGCAGGTCGGTGATGCCGAGCAGGCCGCCGTTGAGGCCGTCCTGCCACGTGTCGGTGCTCTGCAGCTTGGCGTAGTAGTCCGGTGAGATGCGGAACTTCGGTACCTCGGTGACACCGTTGGCGTGCAGCATGGGTCGCTGGCACGGGAACGCCAGGCCCACGGCCCAGTCCAACAGCACGGGCTGATCCGAGCCGACGTACTCCTGCACCGACTGCAGTTCGGGAACCCGCGGCGGGGTCACGGCGATCCAGTCACCTTGGCTCAGCGACAGATCCTCGGCGATGACGCGCACCGCCACGGCGTCGTCGGGAATCTCCGAGCGTGGGTAGCGCAGGTTGCGCCATGACGGCGTGGGTCCGACGTCGTACGGTGAAACCCGGCCGGCGGGCACCAGATTGCCGTCCGGTCCGCGGCGCGCGTACTCCAGGTCGACGGTCTGACCGGTGGTCAGGCCGTTGGCGACGCTGGTCCCCGTGATGGTGCCCGCGGCGGTGATGACCACCAGCGGATGCGCGGCCCGTTCGGTCTCGTCGGGGGCAGGTAGTTCGTACCAGGCCGACGCGAGCTTGCTCTCCTGTTGTGTCTCGGTGGAGTACGTGCCCGCGACCGGGACCCGTGCCGGGTCGAGGCCGTAGGGCAGCGGCACCGTGGAGCCGTTGATGCCGGGCTCGTCGAGCCTGATCGGCTGGTTCCAGTCGTAGTCGGTGCCCGGTTGCGGATTGTTGAGGCGGATGGCCTCGGCGATGATGCGGTCGGGAACCCCGTCGGCCGAGAAGCCCTGCGGGTTCTCGCCGCCCAACGGGCCGAGCGGCCCGTACGCGCCCGGCAGCGGGTTCAGAAAGCCCGCGTTCGAATCCGGTTCCACCAGAACGTCGTCGGCCAGGCCGCAGCCACCGGCGAACGCGCGGATGTTGGCCCACCCGTTGGAGTACGTCGGGTACTGGCGCACCACCCCGATCGCCATCGACGCCATCATCACCAAGACCATGAACCCGGCCGCCACCGGGATGGGGGCCGCGGTCAACCGGTCCACGATGCGCGATTCCGCGCGGCGCGTCAGATGCAGCCAGAACGCCCACAGCGCGGTGATCGCCGACAGCGCGAAGAAGATGGCGCTGACCTGGACACCGGCGATCTTCGGCACCGAATTGTTGAACGGCGCACCGAAGTTCGACACGTACCACCAGCCGTTGGTGGAGGCGAAACAGAACGCCAGCACGAACAACACGAGCGCCAGGAACGCCATCCGGTTGCGCGCGGACCGCAGGATCTTCGGCGACACCAGCACCGTCGCCAGCGCGGCCATCGCGCCGCCCACCGCGGCGAACAGCCCGAAGTGGTGGATCCACTTGGTCGGCGTGAACATCAGGAAGAACATGGTGGCGAAGATGATGCCCATCAGACGCCAGGCCGGTCCGCGTGCGACGCCCGCGACGCGCTTGCGCCGCAGCATCATGAACAGCGCCGGGAACAGGCACATCGCGGTGAAAACGAACGCCACACGTCGTGCGATCGCGCCGTCGGTGGTCGGCAGGATCAGGTAGTAGTAGCGCAGGTTCTCGGTCCACCATTCCTGGCTCGGGCCGATCGCGGTGCGAATCTTGGTGGCCTCCAGCACCGTCGCCAGCGTCTGGTCGGCGAACACCACGGCCAGGATCACGGTGCCCGCGGCCAGCAGCGGCGCGAGAACCGGCCAGGTCCCGACCATGCGCCGGCGACGCATGATGATCCGCAGGATCGGACGGCCGCCCGCCAGCAGCGCGGCGACGGCGATCAGACCGGTCGGCTGGATGCCGAGGGTGAACGCGGCCGTCGTGATCGCCAGCGCGGCGGGCGTGAGCCGGCCCGAGGTGACCGCGCGTTCGATCAGCACGTAGGTGATGAGCGCGCCGGTGGCGATCTGCCCCTCGGGACGCAGGCCGTTGTTGAACGGCATCCACGCACCCAGCAGCACCAGGCCCGCGGCCCACATCGCCGCACGACTGCCCGCCACCGCGGGTCCGAGTCGGGGCAGCACCTCGCGTGACAGCAGCACCCAGCAGATCAGGGCACAGATGAGGTCCGGCAACCGGATCCAGATGCTGGCGTCGCTCACCTTGGTCATGAGCGCCAGCACGTTGTAGTACCAGCCGAACGGATCCTCGGGGCTGCCGAACCAGCGGAAGTAGTTCGCCATGTAGCCGGCGTGTTCGGCCGTGCGCGCCATCTGCAGGATGTAGCCGTCGTCCGATGAGTTCGCGCCGATCACGTACCAGACGGCCATGCCGCCGACCACGACGCCGTCCACCGCGGTAACGGTGCGCCAGCGCGTCGGGATGAGGTGGTGCATGCGGCGCCCGTCGAGCCGGTCGAGACGCCACAACGCGAGCAGCGCGATGACGGTCGAGACGATCGCGAGCAGCATGGCGGCGAGCTTGAGCGCCGTGGGATGCGTCGTGAAGCGCGTGTCGATCTCCGCCGACACCGAAAGCCCCTGCGGGGCGGGGCCGGTGAGATCGGTGAACACACCCACGATGGCCGGGCGCAGGTTCGGATCCGGGTATCCGGTGCGCTGCGGTTGGCCCGCGTTCTCACCGGAAACCTGTGTGAGGCCGACGAAATCGGCATAGGTGCCGTCGAGGTTCGAGGTGATCTCGATGCGCTGACAGTCCGGCCCGGCCACGCGGTCGCGGCTCACGCTCGCGACCACGACGTTGCGGACGATCACGTCGACGCGGCTCTCGCTGACGTTGACCAGCATCGCGTTGAGCGCGGCGTCGCGGCCCTCGGCGGGTGCGGTGCCGAACAGCAGACCGCCCTCGGCGGGCATGTCGCGGACCACCGAGCACGGCACGGTCGCGGTGAGCTGCAGCGGGGCCTGCGAGATCAGCGGCGCGGTGACGTTGTCGAGCCGACCCTGCTGCGGCCAGTTCAGTGTGGCCGTGGTCTGGGTGACCGGCAGCAGCGGGATTGACACCGCGAGTACGAATCCGAGCAGGCCCGCGATGGTGGCGACCCAGCGTGCGATCCGCACGTCCTTACCGGGGGCACTCGCGGCCACATCCATGGTGCCGTTCTCTCCGTTCACGGCCACATCCGTGTTCCCGCTCACGGGAGGGCCCTGATCGGTCCGCCGCGACTCCATCCGAACACTCGCGTCGATCCTTCCTCGATGGCGGCCGTGGGCGCCTGCTCCTGCGGTACCACCCGGATGTAGCGCTCGATCGAGCCCCAGTCGCGGTACCAGTCGTCACGCAGATAGGTGGGAATCGCCTCCGTGCGCAACAGCGCCTGGATGAACAGGAACGGCCCGCCGTCGGCGGCGGACTGCCACTGGTTGGACGAGACCACCATCTGCTTGAAGTTGGGGATGATCCGGTACTCGGGCAACTCGGCGACACCGAGTCGCTCGGCGAACGGTCGCTGGCACGGGAAGTTCGCGGCCGTGGCGATGTCCATGAGCACCGGGGTCTGGGTGCCGAGGTAATCCTGGGCGGTCTGCAGCACCGGTACGCGCGGCGGTGTGAACGCGAACCACTGGTCCTCGGACAGGTTGGGATCGTCGGCGACGATGCGCGCGACGTTGGCCTCCGGTGGCGCCCACGCGAGCGGGAACCGCAGGTTGCGCCAAGCCTTCTGCTGGAAGATGTCGATCGGCTGCACCTCGGACAGCGCCTGGTAGGAGCCGTCGGGCCGGTGCACGCCCCACTGCAGCTTGAGCGACTGACCGTAGTTGAACGAGCCGTCTTCCTCGTAGTACCAGATGGCGCCCGCCGCGGCGACGGTCACGAGCGGCCGGTCCGGTGTGCGTGGCGGCAACTGGTACCAGGCCGACGTGGCCTTGGCGGCCACGGTGTTCTCGCCGTAGCTGCCCATGACGGGCGTGCGGGCCGGGTCGAGACCGAAGGGCAGGAACACCCGCGAGCCGTTGACGCCCTCGGGGCCGTAGCCGCCGCCGGTGCCCGCGGCGTAGCCGATGCCGATGTTGGGCTTGTCGACCGGGCCGTCCGAGTTCGGGGTGCCCGGGTTGGCCGCGACGGGCTCGGCGGGTTCGAGGGTGTCGCTGACGCCGTTCGGCGTGAAGCCGACGGGGTCCTCGCCGCCGAGCGGGCCGTACTCGCCGAAGCGCTGGCCCGGAACCGGTTGCAGCATGCCCTCGTTGGGGTCGGCCTCGACCAGCACGGCATCGGCCATGGCGCAGCTCTCGCCGGACAGGCCCGCGCGCAGCGCGGCGATGCTGGCCGAACCCGTGGTGTAGACGGGGTAGCGGCCCACGGTGGCCTTGACCATGGAGCCGAGTTCGAGCACCACCATGATGGTCGCGACGATGAGCAGCGGCGTCGACGCGAGCGCGCGGTTGCGGCCGGTGTCGGCGACCTCGGTGTGCCCGGCGTAGTCCATGCGGAAGTGCAGCCAGCCGACGAGCAGACCGCCCGCGATGGCCAGCACCAGGAAGATCGTCGTGACCGGGTAACCGAAGATCACCGGTTGTTTGTCGAACCACGGCACGCCGTAGTTGCCGACGTAGAACCAGCCGTTGAGGCCCGAGGTGGCCCACGCCAGGATGAACAGCAGCGCGGTCACGTACAGCGCCAGGTTGCGTCGGCTGTGCAGCCCCACCCGCGCGAACGCGAACGCCGTGACACCGCCCAGCGCGCCGGCCAGACCCGCGAACGCGCCGAACTGGATCGCCCACTTGGTCGGGGTCACGATCAGCAGCAGCAGGCCGATCGCGGTCGACCCGGTCAACCGCCACAGCGGCCCGCTGACCGCGCCGGGCACTCGGCCGCGGCGCAACGACACCATGATCAGCCCGAACAGGCACAGCAGCAGCACCAGCACCGCGAACCGGCGCGTCAGCGAGCCGTCGACGCTGTCCTCGACCGTGAGGAAGTAGTACCGCAGGAATTCCTGGTACCAGGGGATGGTCGGTCCGACGACGTACTTGATGCGCACCGCCTCGGCGACCGTGGCCAGGGTCTGGTCGCGGAAGATGATCACGAAGACCAGCGCGGCCGACGCCGCGAGCGGGGCGAGCGCGGCGAGGATCCCGGTGGCCGCGCGGCGCGCGCTCACGACGCGTCCGATGGCGCGTGCGCCGACCAGCAGTGGCGCCAGCGCGATCAGGCCCTGCGGGGCGAGCGTGACCGAGAACATCGCGATGACGATCGCGACGGCCGCCGGCCAGAGCCGCCGCGTGCCGATGGAGTTCTCGACGAGCATCCACACCGCGATCACGGCGAACGCGATGAGCGGTTCGGGCCGCAACCCGTTGTTGAACGGCAGCCACGCGGCGAGGAACGTCGCACCCGCGGTGAGCATCGCCACTCGGTTGGCGGCGACGCGCCTGCCGATGCGGGGCAGTACGCAGCGGCTGATGAGAAGCCACGTCGCGATCGCGGCGGCGGTGGCGGGCAGCCGCAGCCACACGCTGTCGGTGCTGATCGCGGCCAGATGCGCCAGCACGCTCTGGTACCAGTCGAACGGGGCCTCGGAGGCGCCGAAATAGCGGTAGTAGTTCGTCGTGTACCCGGCGTCGGCCGCGACCCGGGCGATGGTCGTGTTGTAGCCGTCGTCGGACGTTGGCGCTCCGACGATGTGCCACACGAGCAGTCCGCCGATCACACCGGCGTCGGTCAGCCAGGTCCACACGCCGACACGGCCGCGGGTGCGTGGCGGGCGTCTGCGCCAGCCGCGGTCCAGCAGCGCCAGCGCGACGAGTGACGCGATGACGCAGCCGACGCCGAGCACCATCACGGCGGTCTTCAGCAGGGTCGGCGACGTGATGAAGCGGGTGTCGACGTCGATGCGGGCCGACAACCCGGGCTGGGCAGGCACCTTGAGGTCGGTGAAGACGCCGGCGACCTGAGGCCGCTTGTCGACCGGCAGGGTTCCGTTGGCGCCGGGGATGCCGACGAAGTCGGCGCCGACCGTGGCCACATCGGCCCACACGTGGATCTGGCTGCATGCGCCGGAGTCGACCGCATCGCGCGGCGCGACCGCCGCGACGGTGTCGCGGAACGCGACGTAGACGACGTCGGCGTTGGCGCGGACGAACATGCCGTTGCGGCCGGCCTCGATGCCTCCCGCCGGATTGGTGGAGAACACCACGCCGCCGTCGGCGGGAAGCTCGGCCACGGTGCGGCACGGGATCGTGACGTCCAGCGCCCGCGGCGCCCCGGCCACCAGCGGCGCCGTCACCTCGGTGACGTTCCCGTCGGCGTTCGTGCCCTGCGGCCACTGGATGGTCGCGGTGGTCTCCTCCACCGGGAGCAGCGGAACCAGACCGCACAACACCACGCCCGCGATGCCGGCGACGACAGCGATCAGGCGTGCGATGCGGGACGGTTCGGTCACTGCGTCATCTGCTGTTCGCTCACGTCGTTCATCGCCCGGCACGAGGCTCGATGGTATGCGACCCGGATGAGAGCGTCGGCCACGCGGGCGCGCGTCGGCTCACGCGGTGTACCGCGGATGTCGGCTCAGCCCTCAGCTCAGCCGCAGCGGTGCGGGGCTCCACAGGCCGCCACGGGTGGCCGTGCCGAGGTCGAGCCGGGCCGGTTCGGCGTCGGGGTACCACGGCGTCAGTCGCTGCAGCGAGCCCCAGTCGCGGAACCAGTCGTCCTTGAGGTAGGTCGGCACCGACAACGGGCGCAGCAGCAGCTCGGTGATGCCGAGCGGGCCGCCGCCGAGATAGTCCATGACCGGCGAGTTGGCCTCGGCACCGAACCGGTCCGGCAGGATGCGCCACTTGGGCACCTCGATGACGCCGTAGCGGTGACCGAATGGCCGCTGGCACGGGAACGCCAGGCCCACGAGCCAGTCGAGCAGCACCGGATCGGACGAGCCGACGACGTCCTGCAGCGTGCGCAGCTCGGGGATGCGCGGCGGGGTCAGCGCGATCCAGTGCTGCGGCGCGAGGTCGTCGTCGGTGGCGACGAGCCGGATCTGGGTGGCCTCCGGGGGGATCGCGCTCATCGGGGCGCGCAGGTTCCGCCACGCGGGCGCGGCGCCGACGTCACCGAAGGTGATGCTGCCGCCGGGCTCGTTGGCCGCGGCCTGCTCGTCGGTGGCCCACTGGACCGTCACTTCGCCCTGGTCGAACCGCCCGGCGGCCGACACCACGAGCAGCGGGCCCGCCTGATCACGGTCGGGCAACCGGTACCACGCCGAGCGCAGCACCGCGGGCTGCTGCGTCCCTGCCCGCCAGGAGCCGAGCACCGGGGTGGTGGCGGGGTTCAAGCCGTACGGCAGGCGCGCGCGTGATCCGTTGATGCCGGCCGCGGCCGTCGTGCCGCCTTCGGTGCCGACCTCGGTGCTGGTGACCACACCGGAGGCGCTGTCGGCGAAGTTGTCGGTGCCCGGCTGCTCCATGACGGGGTCGGCCGAGACGTCGGACGGGATGCCGTTGGGGCCGAAACCCAGCGACGTGACCGCGCCGAGCGCCTGGCCGGGCGGTTCCCCGATCGGGCTCAGCATGCCCGCGTTGGCGTTCTGTTCGACCATCACGTCGTTGGCCAGACCGCAGGTCTTGCCGGTCAGCGCGTTCAGATTGGAGCGGCCCACCGACCAGGCCGGGTACTGGTTGATCATGCCCAGCGTCAGCGAGACCACCTCGAACACCACGAGTGCCCAGGTGGCAACCGCAAGCGGGGCGCCGAGGAGGCGTTGCCAGGGGCGCTGCGGTCTGACCGGTGCGGCGTCGCGGCCGCTGAAGTGGAACCACGCCGCGACCAGCAGCGTGAGCACCGAGAAGCCCAGCAGGATCGTGGTGAAGCCGAACTTGAACTCGGGGAACGAGTTGGACCACGGCACGCCGAAGTTGGACACGTACCACCAGCCGTTGACGGTCGCGAACGACAGCGCCGTCACGAACAGCACGGCAGCGGTGAACACCGCCCGGTTGCGCCGCGACTTCATCGCGGTCGCGGCGACCGCGACGGCAGCCAGCGCGCCGAGCGATCCGGCCAGCCCCGCGAACACGCCGAAGTGGTGGGTCCACTTGGTGGGCGTGAACATCATCGCCAGGAACGAGATGATCGTGATGCCGATGATGCGCCGGCTGGGGCCCAGCGCGGTTCCCGGGATGCGGTCCTTGCGCAGCGCCATCGCGATCGAGACCGCGAGCGCGAGCAGCAGCGTGAGCACCCCGAAGCGCCGCGCCACCGAGCCGTCCGGGCTGGTGGTGAACAGGCGCGAGTAGCGGATGTGCTCGTCGAACCAGGCCAGGCTCGGGCCGACGGCCGATTTGAAGCTGCTGGCCTGCAGTTCGGCGGCCAGCGTCTGATCGCGGAAAATCAGGAAGATCGTGACGGTGCCCGCCGCGGCGATCGGGGCCAGAAGCGCCCAGTATCCGAAACGCGACGTGTGCGCGGCCACAATGGTTTTCAGTGGTCCGATGGCCACCAGCAGGGCGCCGATCGCGGCGATACCGGTGGGGCCGGAGAACAACGTGAGCGCGCCGATGATGATCGCGACGGCCACCGGCAACAGTCGGCTGGTGGCGACACCGCGCTCCACCGAGCACCACGTGAGCAGGATGCCGAGCGCGATGATCGGTTCGGGCCGCAACCCGTTGTTCAGCGGCAGCCAGAAGGCCAGGAACAGTCCCGCCGCGGTCCATGCCGCGGCGCGGCTGTGTTTGGCGGCCGTTCCGAGGCGCGGGATGACCTCGCGGCTGATCACCCACCAGCAGGCCAGGCCCATCAACAGCGTCGGGAAGCGCATCCACACGCTGGCCGTGGACACGTGGGCCCACAGCGCGAGCAGGTCGTAGTACCAGCCGAAGGGTGCCTCGGGCGTGCCGAACCACCGGTAGTAGTTGGCCATGTAGCCGGCGTTCTCCGACACCCGGGCCATGGTGAGGATGTAGCCGTCGTCGGCGGTGTTGGCGCCGACGAAGTGCCACCACACGAGCATCGCGCTGACCAGCCCGTCCAGGGGCGTCATCGACCACCATCGTGACGGCAGGAACCGCTTGTGGCGCCGGCCGTCCGCGCAGTCCAGCACGTGCAGCGCGCCGAGAGCGATGACCGTCATCGCCACACCGACGATCATCGCGAGAAGTTTCGCCCACGTCGGTGAGGTGCTGTAGCGGGTGTCGACGGTTGCCGAGAACCGCAGGCCGTCGGGCGCGGGTCCGGACAGGTCGGTGAAGACGCCGACGATCTGTGGGCGGAAGTCGTAGCCGCCGCGCTCACCGCGCAGCGGTTCGCCGGGGTTCGGGTCGTCGGCGCCCTGTGTGAGGCCGACGAACTCAGCCGTCACCTTGTCGGCGTGCGCGGTGAACGTCAACTCGCGGCACGCCGGGCTCAGCACCTCGTCGAGCGGTGCGCTGACCACCGGTGTGTTGCGCACGATGACCGTGAGGTCGTTGTTGATGCGCTCGATCAGCAGGCCGCGGTCGATCGCCTTGGGCGCCTGCTTGGGAACCGTCGACAGCAGCACGCTGCGGTTACGGTTCTCCGGGCCCACCAGGCCCGCCGCGGCCTGGCACGGCACGCTGATGTCAAGGTCGGTCGCGACGTAACCGATCAGGGGCGCGTCGACGCTCTGCCAGACGCCGTTCTGCGGCCAGTTCAGTTGGGCGGTGGTCTGCTCGACCGGCAGCAGCGGCGTCGCCACCGCCAGCACGGTGCCGAGAAGACCGGCGATGATCGCGACGAGCCGCGCGGTGCGGTGGTTGCTGCCACCGGCTGCATGCGGTCCGGTCACGGGCTTCGATGCTAACGGGGTATCAGTGGCCATCGGTCTCCGGCTTTCCCCCGGGTTTCCTGATCGCGAGCACAAACGGACCGTGGTCGGACACGTCGAACCTCGGATCGTCGAACAATGCCGAGTCCAGTTCGACGTGGTACCGGCGCACGTTGGGTTGGTTGGGATACACGTCGGAGGCCAGGCGCAGCGTGTAGGTGTTGTTGGCGCCGTGACGCATCAGGAACACCGTCGGCGGCTGCCACGGCAGTTCGTCGAGTGCGGCGATGAAGTCGTCGGCCGAGCCGAGCGTGGCCCAGCCCTCGATCGCGGCGGCGCGCTTGTCGAACTGCGCGAGCGGGTTGGCGTAGTGCGAGGTGAGCCCCTGGAATCCGTAGTACGGGTAGAAGGACAGGAAGCTGTAGTCGGCCGTGAGCACCACGGTCTGGTTGCGGGGGACGCCGGTGACCTCGAGGATCCTGGCGTCGACCTCGCGGTAGTAGCGCTCGGCGCCCGGTGGTCGGCGGTCGGCGCGCTGGCCGGTGCCGTCGGTGTCGGTGTAGGCGACGTTGATGTCGGGTCGCAGCACGTCGGGGATGTCCTGGCTGAACGTGACGGCGCCGATCGCACCGACCGCGGTCGCGGCGGCGACGATGCGGCGCGCGGTCTGTTCCTGGTAGCGGCGCGCGATCGCGAGCGTCGCCTCGATGAACCCGAACGCGCCTGCCGTCGTGAGGAGCACGGTGAGCGTGGGCTGCAGGCGGAAGGACAGCAGCGTGGTGCCTGCCAGTGTGGTGAGCATCGACAGCAGCGACCACGCGTACACCGCCAGCACGGCCACCGCGAGTGCTCCGGCGCGCGTCGAGGTGCGGGCGCGCACCACCAGCCACACGGTGCCGAGCATGCACAGCGCGCCGTGCAGGGTCAGACTCAGCATCGGGAAGTGTAGCTCTGCGCCGGCATCGGGCAGGTAGTGCTGTGCGGTTCCGGAATCGGCCGGTTCGCCGCGCATCGCGGCCAGCAGGTAGGGGCCCCACGTGATGAGCGCGATGGCACCGGAGATCACCGCGATGACCGCGAGCCGCAGCAGCGGGTCGATGTGCCTGCGGGCCACGGCCACGCACAGCGCCATGATCGTCAGCGTGAATGCCGCGTACGCCAGCAGCAGCGTGTAGAACAGCGCTGCGACGCCGAGGAAGATGCCGACGCCGATGATCGCGGCCCAACCGCCGCCTCGGGTACGCGCGCCGTCGCCGGCCGTGCTCCTCGCGTGCGCACGAAGCCCGGACCATGCGAGCACGAACACCGGCGGCAACAGCACGGTGATGATCGCGGCATACGGCTCGGTGGAGGCGTACGCCAGCATCGCCGCGGTGCTCGCGGCGGTCGCGACCAGTGCGTACTCGAACCGGATCATCGCCGCCCACAACACAAGTGCGAGTGCGACGGCGATGGTGATGGACACGATCGACCAGGGTTTGAACATCTCCCACGCCGGCGTGCCGGTGGCCGCGGCGATCCGGCCGCCCAGCCAGAACCACCCCGCGGGATAGAACGGCGGCAGGCCGATGTAGGTCATGTCGTGCAGACCGGGGCTGTCGGTGAGGCGGGTCAGGTACTCGGTGCGGAACTGCTGGTCGACCGACACCCCGAACAGGTAGAGCTTGGTCGCACCGAGCGGCATCGCGAGCGTCACCACCGAGAACGCCGAGATGAACGCAAGCGCACCCAACCGCGCCAGTGTCCTGCGGCCACGGCGCCAGAGCAGCCCCGACGCGAACAAGCCTGCCAGACAACCGAATTGGCCCACCGTGGTGAGCGCGTGCAGCTGATTGGAAGTGTTGTAGGCGGGCCACTCGACGCGGGCGATCGCCACGATCGCCACGCCGGCGACGGCCGAGGCCATCAGCACGGCGAGCGCCATCTGGCCGAGAACCCTGGCCGCCACCGGCATCAGATGGGGAGCTTGCGGAAGATGGGCCGCGGAATGTGCCGCAACACCATCATCACGTACCGGAATGCGCCTGGCGCCCAAACCAGTTCCTTGCCTTTCGCAGACGCGGTGACCGCGAGGTCGGCCACGTACTCCTTGTCCACGGTCAGCGGGGCCTCTTTGACATGTGCGCTCATCCGGGTGCGTACCTGGCCGGGGCGGATCACCAGCACGCGCACGCCGAACTCGCGCAGCGCTTCGCCAAGGCCGAGGTAGAAGCCGTCGAGGCCGGCCTTGGTGGAGCCGTACACGAAGTTGGAGCGGCGTACCCGCTCACCGGCGGCCGAGCTCATCGCGATGATCTGCCCGAACCCCTGTGCCCGCATCTTCTCGCCGAGCAGCACGCCCACCGACACCGCGGCGGTGTAGTTGACCCCGGCGATCTGCACGGCCTTGCGCTGGTTCTGCCACAGCTCCTCGGCGTCGCCGAGCAGCCCGAACGCGACGATCGCCACGTCGACATCTCCGCCGGCGAACGCCTGCTCGATCACCGCCGGGTGGCTGTCGGTGTCGAGCGCGTCGAAATCGATCACGTCCACCGCGCTCGCACCGGCGTTGCGCATCTGCTCGATGGCCGCGTCGCGGCCGGGATCTCCCGGCAGCGCGGCCAGCACGATGCGCGCCGACGCGTTGCGCAGATAGCGCTCACAGATCGCCAGCCCGATCTCGGAGGTGCCGCCGAGCAGCAGGATCGTCTGGGGGTTACCTACGGCGTCGAACACCATCTAGTGCAGCTCCAAGCCTCGGGGACATCGTGACGAGGGTACCGTGCGGTGCAAAGCGCGAGCCCGGCGCTCGAGCCGGAACGCCCAGGCCGACCCGGAGTCGGCCTGGGCGTCCAGGTGTGAGATGCGTCAGGCGTTCAGATCGAAGCGGTCGGCGTCCATCACCTTGGTCCACGCGGCGACGAAGTCCTTGACGAACTTCTCCTGGGAGTCGTCCTCGGCGTACACCTCGGCCAGCGCCCGCAGCTGCGAGTTCGAACCGAACAGCAGGTCGACGCGGCTTGCGGTCCACTTCGGCGATCCGCTGGCCCGATCCACACCGACGTAGGTGCCGTCGTCGGCGGGCGCCGGCTCCCACTTGGTGCCCATGTCGACCAGGTTGACGAAGAAATCGTTCGTCAGCTGGCCCTTCCGGTCGGTCAGCACGCCGAGATCGGAACCGCCGTGGTTGGCGCCGAGCACCCGCAGACCGCCGATCAGGACCGTCATCTCGGGAGCCGAGAGGCCCAGCAGATTGGCCCGGTCGATCAGCCGGTACTCGGCGGGAAGGTTGTCACCCTTGCCGGTGTAGTTGCGGAACCCGTCCGAGATCGGCTCGAGGTAGGAGAACGACTCGACGTCGGTCTGTTCCTGGGAGGCGTCGCCGCGACCCGGGGTGAACGGCACGGGGACGTCGAAACCGGCGTCCTTGATTGCCTTTTCGAGCCCCACCACACCGCCGAGGACCACCAGGTCGGCGAACGAGGTGTCGATGCCCTTGTCCTTGGCGGCCTGCTGGATCTCCTCGAGCTTGGTGATCACGGGCGCGAGTTCCTCGGGTTCGTTGGACTCCCAGCCCAGCTGCGGCTGCAGCCGGATCCGGCCGCCGTTGGCGCCGCCGCGCATGTCGCTGGAGCGGAACGACGAGGCGGCCTTCCACGCGGTGTCCACCAACTGCTGCACGGTCAGACCCGAGTCGGCGATGGCCGCCTTCAGAGTGGCGACGTCGGCCTCGCTCAGGGGCTTGCCTGCGGGGATGACGTCCTGCCACAGCCAGGTCTGCTCCGGGACGAGCGGGCCGAGGTAGCGCACCACCGGACCCATGTCGCGGTGCAGCAGCTTGAACCACGCCTTGGCGAACTCTTCGGCGAGCTCCTCGGGGTGGTCCAGCCAGCGGCGCGTGATCTCGCCGTAGATCGGATCCATCCGCATCGACAGGTCGGTGGTCAGCATCGCCGGGTGGGTCTTGCCGCCACCCTGCGCCTTCGGCACCGAGTTGGCCCAGCCGTTGTCCTTCGGACGCCACTGGTTGGCGCCGGCGGGGCTCTTGTACAGCTCCCACTCGTTGCTGTAGAGGATTTCCAGGAAGCTGTTGTCCCACTTGGTCGGTGTGTGGGTCCAGGTCACCTCGAGGCCGCTGCTGACGGTGTCGTTGCCGACGCCGGGGTTGGCCCAGCCCAGGCCCATCTGCTCCAGCGGTGCGGCCTCGGGCTCCACACCGTTCTCGATGTCGGTGGCGCCGTGCGTCTTACCGAAGGTGTGGCCGCCGACGATCAGCGCGGCGGTCTCGACGTCGTTCATCGCCATCCGGCCGAAGGTCTCGCGGATGTCGATGGCGGCGGCGATCGGATCCGGATTGCCTTCGGGGCCTTCGGGGTTGACGTAGATCAGACCCATGTGGCTGGCACCGAGCGGATTCTCCAGTTTGGTGCGGTCACCGCCGGAGTCGGCGTACCGCTCCTGCGAGCCCAGCCACTCGTGCTCGGCGCCCCAGTAGATGTCCTCCTCGGGCTCCCAGTAGTCCGGGCGGCCGAACGCGAAGCCCGCGGTCTTGAAGCCCATGTGCTCCATGGCCCGGTTGCCTGCGTAGACGATGAGGTCGGACCAGGAGATCTTCTTGCCGTACTTCTTCTTGAGCGGCCACAGCAGGCGGCGTGCCTTGTCCAGGTTGACGTTGTCCGGCCAGCTGTTCAGCGGCGCGAAGCGCTGCATACCGCGCCCGCCGCCGCCACGGCCGTCGGCGACCCGGTAGGTGCCCGCCGCGTGCCACGACATCCGCACGAACAGCGGACCGTAGTGCCCGAAATCGGCAGGCCACCAGTCCTGCGAGTTCGTCAACAGTTCGTCGAAATCGCGTTGGAAGGCCTCGAAGTCGAGGGTCTTGACGGCCTCGCGGTAGTCGTAATCCTCGTCTGTCGGATCGATGGCGGGCGGGTTCTTCTGCAGGATCTTGAGATTCACCGCATTGGGCCACCAGTCGCGATTGCTGCCGCCTTCGACGGGAGGCTTGATCCGCATGGGGCAACGGCTCTCGGTGGGGTCGGTCTGAGCCTCCCCGATCGGGGGATGGGTTTCGGCGTCGGCCATGGCGATCCTTTCCGGGCTGATGGAAAAAGGGGTTATCTGGTTGGGACTACGGAACAGCGAGGGCACAGGCCCCAGTAGATGACCTCGGCTTCGTCGATCTCGAAGCCATGTGTGTGCGATGCGGCCAGGCAGGGGGCCGTTCCCACCGCGCAATCCACGTCGGCGATGTCGCCGCAGGACCGGCAGACCACGTGGTGATGGTTGTCGCCGACGCGGGATTCGTAGCGCGCCAACGAGCCTGACGGTTGGATGCGACGCACCAGGTGTGCCGCGGTCAGTGCGTGCAGCGAATCGTAGACCGCCTGGTGTGACACCTCGGGCAGATGCTCGCGCACGGCGCGGATGATCGTGTCGGTATCGGCGTGCGGATGCGCGTACACGGCCTGCAGCACGGCCAGCCGGGGCCGGGTCACCCGTAGGGCGGCACTTCGAAGCAGCTGCTCGAAGTCGGTCGTGTGGCGCACGACCAGAAATCTACTGCTTTTCTGGAATTAGTCAAGAATAAAGTTCTCGCCCGTTGGACGGGCTGTGTCAGAGCAGCTGCAGGCGCCTCGCCATGTCCGAGGCGAAGACACCGTCCGGATCCACCTTGCGCCGGACCGCGATCCACTCGTCGATGCGTGGGTACATGGCGTGGAAGGTCTCGGCGGTGGTGCGTGAGTCCTTCGCCGTGTACAGCCTGCCACCGAACTCCAGTACGCGCCGGTCGAGTTCGGTTACGAACTCGTGAAGACCTGCCTTGATCGGGAAGTCCACGCACACGTTCCAGCCCGGGATCGGGAAGCTCAGCGGGGCCTGGTTGCCAGGACCGAACAGCTTGAAGACGTTGAGGAACGAGTAGTGCCCGGACCGCTGGATGTCGACGATGATGCTCTTGAATTCGTCCACGGCCTCGGTGGGCACCACGAACTGGTACTGCAGGAAGCCGGCCGAACCGTAGGCCCGGTTCCACTCCCCGAACATGTCGAGCGGGTGATAGAACTGCGTCAGGTTCTGCACCTTGTTGCGGTACGTGCCCGACTTGCGGTACCACAGCTCACCGATCGGGGCGAACGTGAACTTGTTGGCCAACCCGTTCGGGAAGATGTCCGGCAACGTGAGCAGTTGCGGGGCATCGAATTTCAGCGGATCCTTCTGCAGCTTGGGCGGCAGCTGGTCGAGCGTGGCCAGGGATCCGCGCGAGATCGCCGCACGCCCGAGTTTCGGCGGCTTGCTGATCGCGTCGAACCACGCGCTCGAATACGTGTAGTTCGCCTCGCTGCCGTCGCTGTGGAACGCGATGGTTTCGTCGAGGCTCGCCGTGACGTCGCCGTCGGCGATGAAGTACGCGGTCTCCGTCGGCGTCATCTCGATCGTGGCGCGCAGGATGATGCCGGTCAGGCCGTTGCCGCCGACCGTCGCCCAGAACAGGTCCGAGTCCGGACCGGTGGGGGTGAGGTGACGCACCTCGCCGGTCGCGGTCAGCAGTTCCATCGAGCGCACGTGATTGCCGAAACTGCCTGCGCTGTGGTGGTTCTTGCCGTGGATGTCGCAGCCGATCGCACCGCCGACCGTGACCTGCCGGGTGCCGGGCAGCACCGGAACCCACAAGCCGTGGGGCAGTGCGGCTTTCATCAACTGGTCCAGGCTCACCCCGGCGTCGACGTCGACCAGTCGGGTGCCCGAGTCGATCGAGTGGATGCGGTTGAGCGCGGGCATGTCGATGACCAGCCCGCCACCGTTCTGCGCATTGTCGCCGTACGAGCGTCCGAGCCCGCGGGCGATGACGCCACGACCACCCTCTTCGGCTGCCCGTACGACAGCGGAGATGATGACCTCGGGGTCGCTGGTCGAGAGCACCTGGGCGACGGTCGGCGCGGTGCGCCCCCAGCCCATCAAGCGCTTGGTGGTGGTCGGAAACTCGGTCGTTGACATCGTCAGTGAGGGTACCGCGCCCACCGCCCGCGACCCGCCGCATTGACCCCCGGGACCGACGGAAATGCTGCTCACAACGCCCGCGGGCGGCATCGTCGTCGATCTCGGCGTGCCGTAGATCACGACGCCAGCACGGGCTCCTGTTCCTCGACCGCCGGGCGGCGCAGGAAAATCTGGAGCAGGGCGCCTGCGAGCGCGCAGGCCGACATCACGAAGAAGCAGATGATGTAACCGCGGTGGGCCTCCCAGCCGCCGCCGACGGCGATCAGCCTGCCCATCAGCAGTGGCGCGATGCCGCCGCCGATGAACATCGCCGTGGTGATGATCCCGTTGGCCGTCGATACGGCGCCCTCGGGTGCGGCGTCGGACGCGGCGGCGTAGTAGATGGGCCACACGGCGTTGGCGACCACACCGAACGCCAACTGGATGACGACGACGAGCACCGACGACGTCGCGAAATAGAAGCACGCGACGCTGATGGCCATCCAGATGCCGCAGATCATGATCGTGGGCTTTCGGCCGATGACGTCGGACAGAGTGGGCCACAGGATCTGCCCCAGGACGCCGGTGAACGCGAACACGACGCTCAACCCGGCCGATTCCGCCAGTGACAACCCGACGACGTTGTAGAGGTATGCGGGCAGCACGACGTTGATGCCCATGTAGACGACCTGGGTGAGCAGCGTCGTGAGCGCGGTCAGGTTGATGCTGCGGATCTTGAAACACGCCGTGATCAGGCCCTTGCCGCCGGAGGCCGCGCGCGCCTCGTCACCCTCGGGCGGGGTGAGGCCCTTGGCGGCGATGTCCTCGTACAGGGTCTCGATGCGCTCCGCGGTCGAGTAGCGGCCCCAGAAGATCATGAGCGGCACCGCGACGATGAGGCCGAGGAACAGCGCGTAGGACCAGTTGTCGGGTCCGAACGCGGCGATCACCACCGCTGCTGACAGACCGCTGAGCAGCGATCCGACCGGGTAGCCGGTGTGGTGGGCGCCCAGTGCGAAGCCGCGCCGCTCCTTGGGCCACCATTCCGCGGTGTTGCTGACGCCGACCGGCTCACCCCATCCCGCGCCGAGGTTGACGCCGACGCGCAGCGCGATGAACGCCGCGGCGTGCGAGCTGACTGCCTTCAGGCCGGAGATGAAAGACAGTGCGGTGTAACCGATCACGAGCGGAACCTGGAAGCGTGCGCGCTTCCAGCCGCCGCCGTACCGGTCGCTGAGGGTCGAACCGGGGATCGCCAGCACCGCGAGCGAGATCATGATGAGCGAGGCGATGGCACCCCAGGTGTCGGGGCTGAAGTCGAAATGCTCGGAGATGGTGGGGCCGAGCCGCAGGATGATCTCGCGGTCGTAGGCGTTGAGCACCCAGATCAGCCAGCACACGGCCAGTGAGATCCAGGAATACTTGTGCGTGTTGCGCAGCGCGCCTCTGCGCGAGCCGATTCTCATGTGGATGTCCTTGGGGTAGAGGCGATCAGGCGCCGAAGCGGGGTTCGGGAACACCGCGAACGCCGAGGCCGCGGATGGCGAACAAACTGCCGCGCAGTTGCCCGTCCTCGGGGAATCGCGGCAGTGGCGGGCGCGCCATCGACGTCACGTAGAGGACGTCGAGGTCCGGTCCGCCGAACATCACGCTGGTGGGTTTGAGGACCGGGAAGTCGATGACGTGGTCGACGGTGCCGTCCGGCGCGTAGCGGATGATCTTGCCGCCGTACACCAATGCCTGCCACAGATGACCGTCGGCGTCGACCGTGGCGCCATCGGCGGCGCCGCCCCCGCTGGTGTCGACGCGGGCGAACGTGCGCCGGTTGGACACCTTGCCTGTGTCGAGATCGTAGTCGTAGCACCAGATCTCACCGGTCCACGTGTCGCAGAAGTAAAGTGTCCGTCCGTCGGGGCTCCAACACGGGCCGTTGGAGACCGTGATGCCCTCGTCGAGAATCTGCAGTGTGCCGTCCGGGCTGTAGCTGTACAGCTTTCCGCTCTGCGACTCCTCCAGGGTGTCCATCGACCCGAACACGAACCGGCCGCGCTTGTCGACCTTCCCGTCGTTGAGCCGGTTGCTGGGCAGGTCGCGCTCCAACTCCAGCACCTCGGTGAGGTCTCCGGTTTCGAAGTCGACTCGCCACAAGCCGTTTTCGAGTGTGGCCAGCGCGCCGGAACCGTCACGCAGAAGCGCCATCGAGCCGATCTTCTCCCGTACGTCCCATGCCCGGATCTGGGAGCCGTCCGCGGTCGCGCGGAAGATGCGGCCGTCGGCGCTGTCGAGCCAGTAGAGCAACTGTTGCTCGGCGTCCCACAGCGGTCCCTCACCGAGGGTGGTCTTGAGATCGGCCACGACGCCGATCGAGTAGTCGCGGTTGATCGCGTTGCCCATGGCTGGGAACGCTAGGTCGGGCTGAAGATGTTCAGCAACGTTAAGTTGTGATCTTGGACATTTCCGGACTTCTGACGTGGCGCCTCCCACGGAACGGCCGCGTTTTCCCCGGGAAGCCCCGGCTCGGCCGGAGGTCGAAAACCAAAATCGACTTAACGTTGCTTAACGATTCGGATCACACTTAACGTCGGGACACCAGGGCGTCGGCAACGTCGCAAGCAGGGGAGGTGACATGGTGAACGCAGAAGTCCCGGCACGGCGGCAGCGACCCGCGCGGGTCTCGGCTGCCGACGTGGCACGAGCTGTCGGCGTGTCACCGGCCACTGTCTCCTATGTCATGAACGGACGGGCCGGCGTCTCCGCACAGACCCGCGCGAAGATCCTCGAAGTGGCCGAGGAACTGGGGCACATCTCGAGCGCGCGGGCGGACCGGCTCCGGTCCCACCAGACGCGCGTGATCGGCCTGATCCTGACCGATATCGCCAACCCCTTCTACACCGAGATCGCGGCGGGCACGATCGACGCCGCCCGCGCCCGCGGGTACGAGGTGTTCCTCGCCCACACGCAGGAGGATCCGCAGACGCTGCGGTCGATCGTCGACGCGATGATCGCGCGCCAGGTCGACGGCGTCGTCATCACCGTGCTGCATCCCGACGACGGTGAGGTGATCCGCTCGCTACGCAGCGCGCACATCCCGCTGGTGCAGTTGTCGCGGCGAATCCAGCGCATCGACGCCGATTTCGTCGGCATCGACGACCGTGCTGCGGCATCGGAAATGATGGAACACGTTGTCTCGCACGGATACCAGGACATCGTCACCGTCGTCGGGCCACGCACGTCGAGTGCGTCGGCCGCCCGCGAAGAGGGTTTCATCCGCACGGCCGAATCGCACGGCATCCGGACCGTGGCGGCCCAGCGCATCAGCACGTACCTGAGCGAGCGCGGCGGCTACGAGGCCGTCGAGCAGGTGCTGGCTCGCAAATCGCTGCCGCGCGTGATCGTGTGTGGCAGCGACGTCATCGCGCTCGGCGCCATCAGCGCACTGCGGGAACGCTCGCTCAACGTGCCCGACGACGTCGCCGTCACCGGCTTCGACGGCCTCTATCCCGGACCGCTGGTGGAGCTCACGACGATCAACCAGCCACGACGTGAAATGGCCGAGCAGTCGATCGAACTGCTGACCCGCCGCATCGAGGGAGCGGGGGGCTCCTACCAATCGGTGTTGCGCGCGCACCAACTGCGCATCGGAACCACCTGCGGTTGCCCGCGAATGCGGCCGCACCTGGCCGCCTGAGCCCCGGCGACACCCACACCAGAATCATGACGAGGTCCCCGAGGGGCCTGGAAGGAGCATTGTCTTGGACAGGCTCATCTTTCGTAAGCTGATGCCGCTGCTGATCGCGGCGTACATCATCGCGTTCATCGACCGGACGAACATCGGGCTCGCCAAACACCATCTCGAAGTCGACCTCGGAATCTCCGCCGCCGCTTACGGTTTGGGTGCCGGTCTGTTCTTTCTGGCGTATTCGCTGTGTGAAGTGCCCAGTAACCTGATCATGCACCGGATCGGTGCGCGGATCTGGATCGCCCGCATCATGGTCACATGGGGCCTGCTGTCGGCCGCCATGGCGTTCGTGCAGGGTCCGGCGTCGTTCTACGTGCTGCGGATCCTGCTTGGCGCCGCCGAGGCCGGCCTGTTCCCTGGCGTGATGCTCTACCTCACCTACTGGTTCGCGCGCGATCAACTCGCGCGGGCCAACGGCATCTTCCTGGTCGCGGTGTGTCTGGCCAACATCGTCGGTGCACCGCTCGGCGGAGCACTGCTCGGCATGGACGGTGTGCTCGGCTGGCACGGGTGGCAGTGGATGTTCGTCGTGGAGGGATTGCCCGCCGTGCTGCTCGCGGCCGTGGTGCTCAAGGTCCTGCCCAACGGTCCGCTGGAGGCCAAGTGGCTGGAACCGGCACAAGCACGTGCGCTCGTCGACCGTCTGGAACGCGAGCGGGCCGAGGGGGCCGCGGCGTCGGGCACCCACTCGTTTGCCGGGGTGTTCCGCGACAGGCAGATCCTGCTGGTCATCGCGGTGTACTTCACGCATCAGATCGCGGTGTACAGCCTCACCTACTTCCTGCCCGGCATCATCGGCGGATGGGGTGAGATGTCCGATCTGACCATCGGTCTGCTCACGGCGTTGCCATGGGTCGCGGCGGCCATCGGCACGCTGGTCCTGCCGCGTCACGCCACCGACGGCCGCCGGTCGCGGTTGCTGCTGTTCGGTGGGATGGCGGCGATGGTGGTGGGATTCGTCGTCGGTGCGGTCGCCGGACCGGCGCTCGCGCTGATCGGGTTCTGCATCGCGGCGTCGACGTTCTTCGTCGTGCAGTCGATCCTCTTCACGGTCCCGGCGTCGCGGCTGACCGGTGCCGCCCTCGCGGGCGGACTGGCCCTGGTCAACACGCTCGGGATCCTCGGCGGGTTCGTCGGCCCGTTCGTGATGGGCCTGCTGGAGTCCATGACCGGCAACCCCGTTGCGGGACTGTGGTTCGTTGTCGCGCTGCTGGTCGTCGGCACCGCGGTCAGCGTCACCCTCAAGGTCCGCGGCGCACCCCAACCCGAACTGAAAGGAGTGAAAGCATGAGCGACGCACGCATCCTCGTCGTGGGCGCGGGCGCGATCGGCGGTGTCACCGCCGCGCACCTCGCACGGGCCGGGCGGGACGTGACGGTCCTCGATGCCAACGCCGAACACGTCCGGTTGATGAACTCACCGGGCCTGAAGTTCGACGAGCTGGGCGAGATCAGCCACATCGAGATCACCGCCGTCGACACCCCGACCGCGCTCGAAGGACGATTCGACTTCGCGCTGGTGGCCCTCAAGGCCCCGTATCTGGAGTCGGCACTTTCACCGCTGGTCGCGGGCGATCTCGTCGACACGTACGTCTCGCTCGGAAACGGTTTGGTGCAGAGCACCATTCAGGAGATCGTGGGCACCGAGAGGTTCGTGGTCGGTATCACCGAGTGGGGCGCGACGAACTTCGGGCCCGGCCACGTCGCGCAGACCACCGTGGCCCCGTTCGTGATCGGCGAGGTCGACGGCAGCCTCAGCCCGCGTCTCGAAACGCTGCGGGACGTGCTTTCGGTGGCCGCCGAGGTGCACGTGTCCACCGACGTCATGAACCAGGTGTGGACGAAACTGCTTCTCAACAGCACCTTCTCGGGCCTGGCCGGCGTCGCCGGCATGCTCTACGGCGAGATCGCCGCAGACGCACTCGGCCGCACGATGGCATATCACGTGTGGACCGAGTCCTACGACGTCGCCCACGCGGCCGGTTTCGAACTCGACGCGCTCATCGGGATACAACCGCACGATCTCGTGGTGCGGTCCGCAGGTGACCGGGTACGCGCCGATGCGGCACTGGAGGTCCTGATGAGCAAGCTCGGCGCCACCAAGGCGTCGATGCTGCAGGACCTCGAACGCGGTGCGACCACCGAGGTCGACGTCATCAACGGCGGCGTGTGCGCCACCGCGGCCAAAGCCGGTGTCCCCAGCCCGTTCAACGCCCGCATCGTCGAACTGGTCCACGAGTGCGAGCGAGGCCTGCGCACACCCGGCCGCGAAACGCTCGAAGCACTCGCCGAGGTTTCCGCTCAACAACAAGGAGTCAACCCATGAACGACAAGGTCATCATCACGTGCGCCGTCACCGGCGGCATGACCGTGCCCGCACAGAGCAGGGCGATCCCGATCACCGTCGACGAGATCGTGCGGGCCGGCGTCGAGGCCGCCGAGGCCGGCGCCGCGGTGCTGCACGTCCACGTGCGAGAAGAGTCGACCGGACGGCCGGTCGCCGACCTCGATCTGTTCGAGCGCGTGCTCACCGAGCTCAAGAAGAACACCGACGCCGTCATCCAGCCCACGACCGGTGGCGGCCGCGGCATGACCGTGGCGGAACGGGCGTCGGTCCTCAAGTTCCGGCCCGAGATGGCCACGTTCAACGCGGGCAGCTTCAACTTCGGCCTGTTCCCGGTCGCGGCGCGGGACCTGCCGTTCGCCGAGTGGGAACGTGAATACCTCGAAGGCACCACGGATTACATCTTCAAGAACACCTTCGCGGACATGACCTACATGGCCGAGCAGATGCGCCAGTCCGACACCCGCCCCGAGATCGAGGTGTACGACGTCGGCCACATCTACAACCTTGAGCAGCTCGTCTCCGACGGTGTCCTGGAACCGCCGTTCAACCTGCAGTTCGTGCTCGGTGTCCTCGGCGCCAACGCCGCCGAACCGGATCAGCTCATCCACATGCTGCGCACCGCCGAGCGGGTGTTCGGCCGCGAATCGTTCACGTGGTCGGCGGCCGGCGTCGGGTATCGCGGCGAGTTCGGTCTTGCGGCATTGTCGTTGATCCTCGGCGGCAACGTGCGCGTCGGCCTCGAGGACAACCTGCGGATCACCAGGACCGAGAACGCGACCTCCAACGCGCAACTGGTGCGCAAAGCCGTCGACCTCGCGGCGACGTTCGACCGCACACCGGCCACCCCCGACGAGGCCCGTCGGTTCCTGGGGCTCAAGGGCGTCGCCGCCGTCGGTTTCTGAACCGTCAGCGCAACCTGAAGATGACGGCGCGCTGCACGATGAAGTTGATGACGGTGGCGGTGCCCTGCGCGATCACGAACGCCACCGGCACCCGCCAGGGCTTCTCGTCCCAGGCCATGTAGAACACGTAGTTGATACCGACCTGCACGGCATAGGTCACCGCGTACAGCACGCACACCGCGATGAAGCGGGCCTTGCTGGGCGGCGCCTGGAACGTCCAGCGCCGGTTGATCAGGTAGGCCGTCGTGGTGCCCGCGACGAAGCTCAGCGTCTTGGCCACGTTGACGTGCAGCCCGACCGCGAGCAGCAGCACGTACAGGCCGAAGTCGACGATCGCCGACAACCCGCCGGTCACGATGAACCGGAACGCCTGGGTCGCCAAGCTCAGGCGGGGAGTCGTCGATGCGGTTTCGGCCACCCGGGCAGCTTAGCGAGGTGTTCGCAGAAGTACGTCTTCCAGCACGCCGCGTAACGCCTCGACCGCAGGCCGGAATGCGTGTTCGGCCGGGGCGCCGAACCCGATGATGATGCCGTCGGGGTCGGGGATGTCCGGGTGCGCCAGCGGGTGACGCATGATCGCCAGGCCCTGCAGCGCGATCCCGGCCTCGCCGGCGTGGCGCAGCACCTCGGGTTCGGCACCGTCGGGCAGGGTGAGCAGCATGTTGACGCCCGCGGCCAGGCCGCGGATGCCGACGTCGAAGTCGGCCAGCGCCGACACCAGATGGTCGCGGCGCCGCCGATAGCGGTTACGCATGCGCCGGATGTGGCGGTCGTAGCCGCCCGTGGCGATGAAGTCGGCCAGTGTCAGCGCCGTGATGGCGTCGACGTGGTACTGCTGGCCGCCTGCCGCGGCGATCACCGGTTCGATCAAGGTCTGCGGCAGCACCATCCATCCCACCCGCAGTGTCTGCGCCATGCTCTTGCTCGCCGAACCCAGGTAGGCGACGCGGTCGGGATCCAGGGACTGCAGTGCTCCGACGGGTTGGCGGTCGTAGCGGAACTCGCCGTCGTAGTCGTCGTCGAGTACGTACCCGCCGGTGCGGCGTGCCCATTCCACGGCCTCACTGCGCCGCGACGGGTGCAGCGGCATGCCGTGCGGGCTGTGGTGTGCCGGGGTGAGCAGCACCGCGGGCGTGTCCAACGTGT
Organism: Mycolicibacterium goodii; assembly: GCF_022370755.2. The sequence goes on from NZ_CP092364.2 coordinate 6,315,599, forward strand.
CGAGATCGCTGATCACCGCGCCGTGTTCGTCGAGGCCGATCGGTGTAGTGGTGATGCCGAGCGTGGCGAGGGCGTCGCGAAAGATGAAGAGCCCGTAGGCTTCCACCGCGATGGGTCGGTTCGTCCCGAAGACCTTGCCGAGCAGTTCGACGCCGTTTCGGACGCCGGAGCAGATCACGATCGACTCCGGTGTGGTGCGCACGCCCCGGACACGACCCAGGTATTCGGCCAGCGCCGAACGCAGTTCGGCGGGCCCTCGCGGATCGCCCATGCGCAGCGCGGACGCCGGCGCGTTGGACAACGCCCGACGCGCCGATGCGAGCCACGCCGTGCGCGGGAACTCCGCGACGTCGGGTGAACCGGGCATCAGGTTGTGTGTGGGCGTGCCGGCGATGCGTAGCGGCGGTGGTCCGGGCCGTGCAGCCAGTTGTGGGGCCGGGGCGCGCGCGACCCACGTGCCCGCACCCTGGCGTGAGGCCAGCCAACCTTCGGCGACCAGTTCGGCGTACGCCTCGGCCACGGTGTTGCGGGCCAATCGCAGATCGGCGGCCAGCACACGCGACGGCGGGAGAACGGTTCCGGTGGCCAGGCGCCCCGAGCGGATGCCGTCACGCAGGGCGTTGATGAGTTGTTCGCGGGCGGTGCGGCTGCCCGGGGTGATGACGGTGTGCAGCTCGAGGTCCCGAGCGCCAGAATTGGCCCGCGAAGTCACCGCTACATTGAACCATCTGGACGGGCCTTTGCTGGATAGCGTGAACGCATGACACAAACACTCGAATCCACCGAACGCGTCAAGATCTACAAGGCGTTTCCCGAGTTCTACGACGCGATGATGAACCTGTCGGCCACCTCGGCGAAGGACTTCGACCACACCATCGGCGAGCTGGTGAAGATCCGCGCATCGCAGATCAACCGCTGCGGGTTCTGCCTCGACATGCACGCCCGTGATGCCCGCAAGCAGGGCGAGACCGAGCAGCGACTCGCGCTGATCGCGGCGTGGGAGGAGGCCGGCGATCTGTTCACCGAGCGTGAGCAGGCGGCTCTCGCGCTCACCGAGGCGGTGACGGAGATCAACCGCGGCCCGGTGTCTGACGACGTCTACGAACGTGCGGCCGCGGTGTTCAGCGAACGCGAACTCAGTCAGTTGATCGCGATGATCGTGACCATCAACGCGTGGAACCGCATCAACGTCACCGTGAAGATGCCGTTCCCGCGCCGCTGAATCACTCACACTGAAGGTATGCAGTCCCGGTCCGGTGCACACCTGACGAAGCACGAGGGCATCGTGCACAAGCTGCACCGGCCGGGCACCGATCCGCGTGCCCTGGCCGCGCGTTTGCGCGCCGCCACCGCGGTGGACGCTCTGCTCACCCCCGTGTCGCCCGTCCCCGAGCGGATGGGCGACCGCTGGCGCACCCGCTGGCCTTGTGTGAGAACACTCGCACCAGAACCTGATTCGGTGCCGTGGGCTGACGTCGCCCGTCTGCTGGCGCGGCTGCACAACTCCGCTGTCGACCAGCGGTTGCCCGTGCACGGGTGGCCGGCCCGCCTGCGCAGGGCGCTCGGCGCGGCGCGGGGCAACGCGACGATCGCGGGCGCCGCGGCCGGCCTGCCGATCCACGCGTGGCGCGGCGGCTCACCCGAACGGCCCCGCACGCTCGTGCACGGCGACTTCCATCTGGGGCAGGTGGGCCATCGAGACGGCGACTGGTGCCTGATCGATGTCGATGATCTCGGCGTCGGAGACCCGGCGTGGGATCTGGCGCGTCCGGCGGGGTTCTGGGCCGCCGGTCTGATCCCCGATCGGGACTGGGCGACGTTCGTCGACGCCTACCGCGCGGCCGGCGGCCCGGCTCTGGCTCCCGGCGATCCGTGGCCGGTGCTCGAACCTTTCGCGCGGGCCGCGGTGATACAGGCCGCCGCCGGCGATCCCGGCGACGACCTGCTGATGGCCGCGTGCGCGCGGATGCCTCAGCTGGAGAAGAACAGCCTGCCGAAGCCCTGCTTGCGGTAGTGCTTGTTGCCGCGGTAACCCCAGCCCGGTCCGTAGTCGGAATAGCCGTGGTGTTGCGGCGGCATGGGCGGCGGCGCCGACTGCACGAACCGGTTCTCCATCTGCGTGAGTGCCTCGAGCTCGCCGAAGTCGAGGAAGATGCCTCGGCAGGTGTCGCACTGTTCGAGGTGGATGCCGTTGCGTTCGTATGTCTTCATGACGCCCGAACACTTCGGGCACAGCAGCGTGTGACCGGCATTCGTCGGCGGCGGGGACTTCGGCGGTTCATATGGCGGGATGCTCATACGCGCATAACGACCGAGGTTCCTGTGAAGTGCCTGGGCGTGCCCGCGAGTGTGAAACCTCGGCGAGAAAACGGCCGAGAACTCGCCGACGTTTCACACTCGCGGCGGCAAGTGGCGCCACGTGTGTCGAGCCGCGATCGGCACGATCGCCGAACGCTAGGGTTGGGCCATGGCCAGCCCGGTGTCGGTCCTGAGCGAGGAGGAAAGCTGGCGGCTGCTCGCGAGCGTGCCGATCGGACGGTTCGTCACCACGATCGGCACCCGGCTGGAGATCTTCCCGGTGAACTTCGCCGTGCAGGACCGCACGGTGCTGTTCCGCACCGCCGAGGGCACCAAACTGATCACCGCGATCATGAGTGACCGGGTGCTTTTCGAGGCCGACGGTCACACCGTCACCGACGGCTGGAGCGTGATCCTGCGTGGAACCGCCGAACTGTTGCAGACCGCCGAGGACATCGCCGTCGCCGAGCGCACACAGCTGATGTCGTGGACCTCACCGGCGAAACGGCGCTACGTGCGCATCACCCCGAAGGAGATCTCCGGGCGGTTCTTCACGTTCGATCAGACCCAGTAGGGCACGCGGCCGCGGTACTGACGCATCGCGAACGCCGCGAACGTCCATCCGATCACCGTGAAGACGAGGACCACGAGCCAGTGCCGCAGTTCCTGGTCCGCGCCGAGCAGTGGGGCGCGCACGATGTCGAGATAGTGCAGCAGCGGGTTGATCTCGACGATCTTGGCCCACGAGCCCGCACCTTGCTGCTGCAGCGTCGACTCGTTCCAGATGATCGGCGTCATGAAGAACAGCAACTGCACGACGCTGGCGAGCAGCGGCCCGATGTCGCGATAGCGCGTGGCCAGAATCCCGAAACACAATGCGACCCACACCATGTTCAGCACGATGAGTCCCAGCGCCGGGATGACCGCGAGATCGGTCCATTTCCACGGTTTGGGATAGATGATCGCGATGACCACGAAAATGATGATGTTGTGGCCGAACAGGATGATCTGCCGCCACACCAGCCTGTAGACGTGCACCGACAACGGCGTCGGAAGCTGTTTGATCAGGCCCTCATTGGCGATGAACACCTCGGCGCCTTCGAGGATCGACGCATTGATGAGGTTCCAGATGATCAGGCCCAGCGTCACGTAGGGCAGATGCTCGGAGAGTTCCAGCTTGAACAGCTTGGAGTACAGCACGCCCATCGCCACGGCGGTCGCACCGGTGGCGATGGTGATCCAGAAGGGGCCGAGCACGCTGCGGCGGTACCGCTGCTTGATGTCCTGCCAGCCCAGGTGCAGCCACAGCTCGCGTTTGCCGAAACCCTCGACCAGGTCGCGGCGGGCTCTGGCCATGGTCTTCGACTGAGCTGCCGCGTCGGTGAACGTCATCGCTGGAACCTTTCGCGTCTCCCCAACCGCCGCAGCCGAATCCACTCACGCAGACCAGCGGGGTCGCGGCGTGACACCAGAAAGTACCAGCCGAAGCGCACCCACTCCTGCAGCAGGAGCTTGCGAAGGCCCGGCTGTGCCAACAGGTAGCCGCGGTTGCGGTAGGTGAAGAACCGCTTGGTCTCGTCGTCCGGATACTGCGTGTGCATGCGCCCGCCGAGGATCGGCTTGAACTCGTCGGTGCCGCACGGGTGCAGATAACTTGCGGTCAAACAGGTTCCGAAGGGCAGGCCGGACCGCACCAGGCGGCGGTGCAGCTCCACCTCGTCGCCCCGCACGAACAGTCGCAGGTCGGGGACGCCGATCGCGTCGACCGTGTCCGCACGGAACAGCGCACCGTTGAACAGCGACGCGATGCCGGGCAGCAGGTCGCCGCTGCCGTCGGTGCGCAGTTCCGAGGTGAGCCGGCGCCACACCAGGCCGCGGCGCAGCGGGAACGCGAGGCGCTGCGGATCGTCGAGGTTGCACACCATGGGGGAGACCTCGGCCAGGCTGTGCGTGTGCGCGCAGGACAGCAATGTCGAGAGCACGGTCGTGTCGGCAGGCCTGCCGTCGTCGTCGGCCAGCCAGATCCAGTCGGCGCCGAGAGCCAGCGCATGCAGCATGCCCAACGCGAAACCACCTGCGCCGCCGAGGTTTCGGCGCGACCCCAGATATGTGGACGGGACGGGCTGGCCGGTCACCAGTTCCCGCACCTGCGGGTCGTTGTCGTTGTCGACGACGATCAGGTGGTCGGGTGTGCGGTCCTGCGAGACGACGGCGTCGAGCGACGTGGCCAGCAGTTCTCGACGCCGGTGGGTCACCACGACCGCACAGACGACCTCAGTGTGCGTCACGCGCGGTTTCCTCGAGCACTTCACGCACGTGGCGTGCGGCGTCCTCACCCTCGTAGGCGCGTACGACCTCTTCGATGCCGCCGGTCATCCTGATGGTGCCGTGGTCGATCCACATCGCGGTCTTGCACAGCCGGGCCAGGAACTCGTTGGAATGGCTTGCGAACACCAGGATCCCGGAGCGTTCCACGAGATCCTGCAGGCGGGTCTGGGCCTTCTTCAGAAACTCCGCGTCGACGGCGCCGATGCCCTCGTCGAGCAGCAGGATCTCGGGGTCGATGCTCGTGACCACACCCATCGCCAGCCGCACGCGCATACCGGTCGAGTAGGTGCGCAACGGCATCGACAGGTACTCGCCGAGCTCGGTGAATTCGGCGATCTCGTCGACCTTTGCCAGCATCTGCTTGCGCGTCTGACCGAGGAACAGACCCCGGATGATGATGTTCTCGAATCCCGAGATCTCGGGATCCATCCCGACGCCGAGATCGAACACCGGGGCGACGCGGCCGGTCACGGTCGCCGAACCGCGAGTGGGCTCGTAGATCCCCGACAGCAGCCGCAACAGCGTCGACTTGCCTGCGCCGTTGTGGCCGACCAGGCCGACCCGGTCACCCATCTGAAGCGACATCGTGATGTCGCGCAGCGCCTCGATGACCACGACGTTCGACTGGTTGCGGCCGATGGCACCACCGGCCTTGCCCAGGAAAGCCTTCTTCAACGAGCGGGTCTTGGCATCGAAGATCGGAAACTCGACCCATGCGTCGCGCGTCTCGATGCGCGGTGCAGAAGAGGATGTCACGCGCGTCCTACAGGTACTGCCCGGTGCCGGGGTGGGTGGCGCCGCCACGCTGGGCGCCGGGAACCTGGATGCCGGGTGGCAGCGCGCCCTGACGCATCTGCTCCAGCTGGGCCCGCGCGGCCATCTGCTGTGCGAACAGTGCCGTCTGGATGCCGTGGAACAGCCCCTCCAGCCAACCGACCAGCTGAGCCTGGGCGATGCGCAGCTCGGCGTCGCTGGGCACGTTGTCGTCGGTGAACGGGAGCGTGAGGCGCTCCAGCTCCTCGCGCAGTTCGGGCGCGAGACCGTCTTCGAGCTCCCGGATGCTGGTCTGGTGGATCTCGCGCAGGCGGTTGCGGCTCGCATCGTCGAGCGGAGCGGCCCGCACCTCCTCGAGCAGCTGCTTGATCATGGTGCCGATGCGCATCACCTTCGCCGGCTGTTCGACGAGGTCGGTGAGCGACTTGCCCTCGCCCTCACCCTCGCCTTCTGTGTCGGCACCGCCCGCAGCGCCGGTCAGGATCTCGATGTTGTCGTCATCCGGATTGATGGTCATGGCCTTCCCGTCACCTGTCGTTGTTCGGTTGGTCGTCTTCACGCCGGCGGTGGATCCGATCCGCGCCGTGATCCTCGCCGCTGTCGTGAATCTTCTCCCACGACGATCTTCTCCCTTGACCGTGAGGTATCTAGCGACACTAGCCCGTCGGGCATGACGAACCTCCCGGCCACCGGGGTGCTCGTCATCACGTGACCGGGGCGGAGCGCCTCCGGGCCACCGCGCAGGCCAGTGCGGCCGCGACGACCAGGGCGGCATTCCGGGGCGGCGTCGGGAAATCCGGGGAGACCCTCCACCGGGTGATCGGAAGCAAGATCAGCAAACGCCGTGGTGGTGACCTGCGACGGCGCGGTGTGGGCGCCGAACGGCCCGATCTTGAACCCGGCGACGCCGAACGTCAAGGCAGACGCCCACCGCCGTCGCCGCCGGTGTGCACTGCCCGCCGCCCCGGCGATGACCGCGGCGGATGGTCCGGCAACAGCAGACCCATTAGCACTCCGAACCCGCAGCGCACTGGACTAGTATGGCTGCCCAGGGCGACCCGTCCCGAGCGCGGCCTCGGCAGCCGAGACGCACGGTCGGGGGCTCTTTCACATCGTGCAGTTTGTGGTAGTTGCGGACGCTCTTAAGGTGGCTGGCATGGCATACGACGTCGCCCGGGTGCGTGGCTTGCACCCAACGCTGGGCGATGGGTGGGTGCATTTCGACGCCCAGAGCGGGATGTTGGTACCCGATGCGGTCGCCACCACGGTTTCCACCGCTTTCCGCGGGTCGATGCCAAGCGCACTCGGCCCCCACCCGTCCGCTCGCCGCAGCGCCGCCGTCCTCGCGGCGGCCCGCCAGGCGGTAGCCGATCTCGTCAACGCGGACCCGCGGGGCGTGGTCCTCGGCCCGGACCGGGCCCATCTGCTGACCTCGCTGGCCGAGGCGTCGTCGGCACGCGTCGGGCTGGGCTATGAGGTGGTGGTGACGCGTCTCGACGACGAGGCGAACATCGCGCCGTGGCTGCGCGCGGCGAATCGTTATGGCGCCAAGGTGAAGTGGGCCGAGGTCGACATCGAGACCGGTGAGCTGCCGTCGTGGCAGTGGGAAGGTCTCATCGACAAACCGACCCGGTTGGTGGCCATCGCTTCGGCGTCGTCCACCCTGGGCACCGTCACCGACCTACGTGAGGTGACCAAGCTGACACACGAGGTCGGCGGTCTCGTCGTGGTCGACCACTCCGCAGCCGCGCCCTACCGGCTGATCGACGTCAACGAGATCGAGGCCGACGTCGTCGCGCTCAACGCCGTCGGCTGGGGCGGTCCGCCGATCGGCGCCCTGGTGTTCCGCGACCCGGCCCTGATCGACTCGTTCGGATCGGTGTCGTTGAACCCCTACGCCACCGGTCCGGCCCGCCTCGAACTCGGCGTGCACCAGTACGGGCTGCTGGCCGGAGTTGTCGCGAGCATCGAATACCTGTCCAACCTCGACGAGGCGGCATCCGGCACCAGGCGTGAACGCCTCGAGATCTCAATGCAATCCGCCGCTGTCTACCTGAGCCGGCTGTTCGACTATCTGCAGACCTCGCTGCGGTCGCTGCCGCTGGTGATGGTGATCGGCAGCCCGGAGACCTCCATCCCGGTGCTCAGCTTCGCGGTGCGCGACGTGCCGGCCGAGCGCGTTGTGCAGCGCCTGGCCGACAACGGCGTGCTCGCGATCGCCAACGCGAGCTCGCGCGTGCTCGACGTCATCGGTGTCAACGACATCGGCGGTGCGGTGACCATCGGCCTGTCGCACTACTCGACGACCGCCGAGGTCGACCAGCTGGTGCGGGCGCTGGCCTCCCTCGGCTAGTCACGCCAGCCCCGGGTGTCATTCGGAGACGCGCAGCAGGACCTTCCCGGTCACCTTCCCGGAGGCCAGCAGATCGTGGCCCTGCTGGGCGTTCTCGATGGGCAGCTCGGCACCGATGATGGGCTTCACGCGGCCGTCGGCGATCATCGGCCACACGTTCTCGCGCACGGCCCGCACGATCTCGCCCTTGCCTCCCGGCCCGTCGACCGGCCGCGGCCGCAGTGACGTCGCGATGACGCCGGCGCGCTTGCCCAGCAACTTGCCGATGTTGAGCTCGGCCTTGACGCCGCCCTGCATGCCGATGATGACGAGCCGGCCACCGGTCGCCAGCGCGTCGACATTTCGGTCCAGGTATGCCGCACCCATGATGTCGAGGATCACGTCGGCGCCGTCGGTCTCGCGGCGCAACCGCTCGACGAAATCCTCCTCGCGGTAGTTGATCGTGATGTCGGCACCCAGGTCGCGGCAGATTCCGAGTTTTTCCTCGGAGCCCGCGGTGACCGCGACGCGCGCACCCATCGCCTTGGCCACCTGGATGGCGTGTGTGCCGATGCCGCTCGCGCCGCCGTGCACCAGCAGCAGATGGCCCGCCGTCAGCCCCGCCGTCATCACGACGTTCGACCACACCGTGCACGCCACCTCGGGCAGACCGGCCGCGTCACGCAGGCTCACTCCGTCGGGGACGGGGAGAACCTGCGGCGCGGGCGCGGCGACGTATTCGGCGTAGCCGCCGCCCGCCAGCAGAGCGCACACGGGCTGCCCGACGGACCACCCGGACACGCCGTCGCCGAGCGCCTCGACGGTCCCGGAGACCTCCAGCCCGATGACCTCACTTGCCCCCGGCGGGGGCGGATATTTCCCGGCGGCTTGTAGCAAGTCGGCGCGATTGATCCCTGCGGTGTGGACCTTGATCAGAACTTCACCGTTTGCTGGCGCGATACTGGCTACGTTTTCCCAGTTCAGCCCGCCGTTCACGGAGGCGACAATTGCATGCATTTTTTCGACGGTACAACCCTTCGAGTTATCGCGCGCAGCAATACTTACGTCCCTTACGATTACGCGCATGGTGGGGATGATTGCCGGACGCACGGCAGGAGACATGCCGGGTCTGGATATCGCCGAGGAGAGATCGTGGCAAAACTATCTCGACTCGGCGCTGAGGTTGTACGCGACGTTGAACCGGTCGTTGGTGGACCAGCATCATCTGACGCTCAATGATGTGCGCCTGCTCGACTACCTGGACAAGTCGCCTACCGGATCGGCCAGGATGGGGGATCTGGCGGACCGGCTGATGTCGCTCCCGAGCCGGGTCACCCGGCAGATCCGGCGTCTGGAGGTCCAGAACTTCGTGGTGCGCGGCGCGAGCCCGGAGGACGGGCGCGGCGTGGTCGCCAAGATCACCGACGAGGGCCGCGCCGCGGTCCGCGAGGCGATGGTGACCTACGGCCAAGGCGTGCGCACGCACTTCCTGGGCAGGTTGTCGCGCCCCCAGATCGCTGCGATGGGCGAGAACTGTCGCCGTATCAGCGCCGCGCTGAAGAACGGAGCCCCGCCCGCCAAAATCGGTCGGGTGTAGTCCCGTACTCTTATCGGCGGTGGCGTGGCAGAGCGGCCTAATGCACTCGCCTTGAAAGCGAGAGACGGCTAACACCGTCCGGGGGTTCAAATCCCTCCGCCACCGCAGGTCAGGAGGGGTTTCGGCGTCAAGCCAGGCGCCAGTTACCTCCGAAAATTGACACTTTTTGACACAACGGCGCCTGATCTACCAGCTGTGCGCAGCGATGGCGAACGACTTCGACACCGCACGCAGCCGCGGTTGCGGCGAACTGCTACTGGCGGCCACCGCGTTAGTCACGCGAGAGCACCGCGTCATGCCGTTATGCCTCCTAAATGCGGTGGTGCAGGCAAGTGATTTTTCGGCCACGCCGCACTCGCCGTGCAACGGTTGTGCCCGTCGGCGTCCGGGTTGATCGTGGGTGTCGTGCGAGCGCGTCGACCGAATCCACCTGCCGGTGTTGTCCGAAGTGGGCCATACGCTTCGCGGCGTGACCCTGGAGCTCGTCGACCACCGAGCCCCACCCCGCGAAGAATTCCTGGACCCCGTTCCCGTCTTCGGAGGGCTACGAGCACCCGGACTGGTGGGAGAACGCCGGCGGGGCGGTCGGCGACCCGTGGCTCGTCGAGGTGTTGGAGGGTGGCGTCCAAGTGACCCGGGTGCAGCTCGACGAGCGCGGGGGCGTCAACCCGGAGTATGTGGACGCGCCGCGATCGACACCAACGACCTCCTCGAGATCGAGAACATCGAGGGGCGCACTGCTGCACGACGGCGCAAGATCGCGACTCGCGTGGTGCAGGCCCTCGCCGAGCGAGAACGGGGTGCCGGCTGATGGCGTACAGCAAGGGCGCTGGCGCGGACGACTTCTGGGCGTCCCTCGGCTGGGAGCCGTTCTACGATTCGCGGCGGGGGCCTGCCGGCCGCACCTTGTTCATCCAGCCGGCGGACTGGTGAGCCACCGCGTCAGCTCCGCAGCAGTCACCGCGCCGGTCCCGCGCAGCAGCCGATTCCACGCGCGTTCTCCGACCAGGTACTCCTCCACCACAGCCGGTAGCACCGGCCTGATCAGATCCCCCGCCAACTCATCCCCACCCTGATTAGACGCACCCCGATCACGCCCGGTTCCGTTCAGCTTGGACCCGCCCGCAGGTGATCAGGCGTCGATGCAGCTGCAAATCGTGAGGTAGCCTCACGACCAGTGAGTTCGCCGGTTGGGGGATTGGCATGGCAAACGGATTGGAAGTCGACGCGGGCGGCCTGCGGGTCGCTGCTGCCGGCGGTGACGGCATCGCCGCGGGGCTGTCAGGTGGGACCTTCGACGCGGTGGCCATTGCGCAGCCAAGCGGCGCCGGTGTCTCCGCGATGAATGCCGCACTCGCGTCGGTGAAGAGCCGGCAGTCAACGCGCATGACCGGCCAGGCCGAGGACCTCTCGGCGAGCAGCGCCCGCTACGACACCACCGACACTGACGGCGGCGACGCCATCACCACGGTGAGCGTGTGACGTCAGCGGCCGCGACCGCTTCTCTCCCGACGCGCTCGGAGATCGAGGAGTGGAGCACTTCGCATCTCTCCGACGCCGCAACCAGCTGGCGGTCCGCGGCCGCCGCGAGCGAAGGTGCCTTCGACGAGCACCGTCAGAACATCTCCTCCCCAGGCGGCACGACGTGGGAGGGCGACGCGAAAGACGCCGCGCTCGACCGGGTAACCAAGGATGTCGCTGTGGTCGGCCGGCAGGGCGATGTGCTGCGTGAGGCCGCCGAGCTCGCAGAGAACGGCGCCCACGACATCAAGGCCGCTAAGGACAAGGCGGTGGAGGCGATCACGGCCGCCGAGAACGACGGCTTCACAGTCGGCGAGGACCTCTCAGTCACCGACACCCGCGAGTACGACATCAACACGATCGCCGAGCGCAATAGGGCCCTGGCCGAGCACGCCGAAGACATCCGTTGGGCCGCCGAACAACTCATGCAGGCCGACAAGCTAGTCGGCGATCGCCTGCAGGCGAAATCCGCTGATTTGGAAGGGATCCGGTTCGACGACGAGGGCGACGGGCGTGACGGCGAGCCCACCGTGCAACTGGTCGACAACAAGGTGGACAAGCCCGACGAGGACCGCAAGGACGAGTCGGGTGACAAACCCGCGGAACAGGCGAGCGGGCAGATCGGCCCCTTCGCGGTGCCGAAATCTGTTGAGGACGCGGCCAAGAAGTCCGGGCTGAAACCCGACGAGAAGCCGCCTGCCCCAGACGACGGCGGACTCGGAGACCTCCTCGGCGTGGGCGACAACCCCGAGGGCAAGCCGGAGGACGGTCAGGCGGCGAAGCCCGGCGAGGAGAAGCCGGGAGGCCTACCACCGGTGCTCAGCCAGGTTCCGCCACCCCCTGACAAGGCGGCGATCGAACGGCAGGCCGCAAAGGTGGAGTCCGCCCGCCAAGCCCTCGCCGCGGCGCAGGCCAAGTTGGACGACGCCGCCGGCCAGGGCTACATGCAAGGTGCGGGGGCCGGTCCAAGTCGCGATGACACGAATGCGTTGAGTCAGGCGGTGTTCGACGCACGAGCCGAGCTGACCGAGCAGACCAGGATTCTCAACGAGCTCAATCACGCCTCGGCCGCGCATGGTGGCCCGACAGCCCCCGCCGCGCCGCTTCCGGAGAACGCCGACGTGCAAGGGTTCCCGAAGGAGCCGCCGGTTCTAGAGCGAGGCGCCGGGGCGTTTGCCGAGGGCATGAAGGACACCTCGAAGACCATCTGGGACGCGACCATGCCCGATATGGGCAACATGTACGACGTCGCGACCGACTTTGACGGGGCTACTCCTGAGCAGAAGAGGCAGGCCGCGATCGACGCCGCGGGAATGGTCCCGTGGCCCGGGGCCAAGATCCTCGGCGAGGGGATTGAGCACGGACTCGACGCCCTCGGCGCTGCGGGTCGACACGTCGACGACGCCCCGACTCCCCATGTCGACGTCGACGCACCCTCTGGCGGCCATGCGCCGGTTGAGCACCACACGCCACCGCCCGACGCACCCGCCGAACATCACGTGCCGTCAGCTGACACAAGTCAGGCCGCGCCGGTTGACCTCGACCTCACCACTGAGCATGCACGTGCACTTGGCATGGACCCGGCTACAGGCGGTTTCAGGGCGGCCGAAAGTGAGACAGGGCTTCGGATCGAACAGGAACTCGGCGTGGACCTCAGCCGCGCCGGGCAGGGAGATGCGCACGATTGGGTCGATGCCGGTGGGCGAACCTACGATGCTGTCGGGAACTTCCCGTCCAAGTTCTTCGACTCGCAGTGGCCTAATCTGCAGGTCCGGATCGTGGACCATCTGGAGAAAGCTGAGATTGTGCCGGTCGACGTCTCGCAGTTCACCGCTGCGCAGCGTGAGGTCGTACGAGAGTTCGTCCAAGGCTTGGGCAATCCCAACGTAGTCATTATTGGAGGCGGGTAGTGAGCGGCTTTGTTCGATTCGTGGACGGTGACTGGTCCTGGAATTCTTCGATGACTCGGATCATGTTCGACTTGCTCGAAGACCGCTTGCCCGACGGTGACCGCAAGGCCGAGATCGTCGAACTGCGTGATAACAACGTCTTGATGCTTGACCTGCGTGATCCGTCACAGGACCAGCTCGTAGCGATCATCGCCAACGAGCTAAACGACTACCTCGCGGGTCGATTCGATGCCGACGCCCGAAAGGACTTTGAACGGGGGTATTCCGAGTTACTGCGGTTGGCGGCGGCACAGCATCGCCGCAATACGGAACAGGATGGCGGCGGCCCGACGATCGCATGATGTCAGCCTGTGGAGGGGTGACGGTGGCTGACGAAGATTTCGAGTTGTTCCTCACGAAGCTTCCGTCGCCCCCCGGCCCTGCGTGCACCGACGAGCACGTCAAGTCCTACACTGGACTCGTCCCGGACTGCCTGATCTCCTACTGGCAGGAGTTCGGGTTCTCCGGGTTCGGTAACGGGACGGCGTGGTTGGTGGATCCGATCGAATGGAAGGTGACCACCGAGGAGGTCCTCCTCGATAGAGTTCAGCACCCGCGCCTGGGCGCGGACGCGCAGTACATTCCGTTCGTCCGAAGCGCTTTCGGCAAGGTCTGGTTCTGGACGCCCGGGTACGGGATATCGCTCATCGTTGATCCGGCGCGCGGAGTGCTGTTCGTCAAGCCCCCGGCGAGAAAGCTCTCCCCTAGTGGATTCGAGCGGGCGATGCTGTCGTTCTTCGGTGCGTCGATCATGGAGCGATTTGAGTTCTTCGACAAGAACGAGGAGCCCATGTTCGAACGGACCCACCAACACCTCGGAGACTTGCGGTTCGACGAGCTGTACGGGTTCGCGCCGGGCCTACTGGTCGGTGGTGCTGCAATTCTGGAGGCCACCCAGCTGTTCCAGATCCATGTCCATATGGCTCTGCTGAGGTCAGTCATCGGCGACGACTGGTACGTGGTGGCATGACGCCTCGGCCCATGCTGGCTTCCGACTGGTACTCGCACGGGTAGTGACGATGGCCGCATTGATGGGACAGTTGCTCTTCTTCGCGATGGTCGCAGCGCTGATTGGCGGTGTGGTCTGGGCGGTGGTGGTTATGCGCAACCCACGCCCGCCGCTTGAGGAAGCGCACGACGAAGACGATGACTGGTGACTCGGTTCTCGTCGGCAACGTCACGAGAGCGAGACATCCACTAGCGCAGGCGGATCAGGGGGACGGGTGATGGTCGAGTACGTGCTCGCACAGGACGGTGGCACGCCATGGGTCGGCCCCGCTGTCCGTGCGGTCTTGTTCACGGCCGTGGGTGTGGCGCTGCTTGTAGTCGGTGTTCGCCGGCGCGTAGCCCGCGCTCGCTGGAACCGCGAAGATGACCGCCGACTGCTGCATCCGGACGGGTCAGCGCGATCGGACGTACACCGCACATCAAACCCACACTCTGGCGGGATCGGGCCCATCGTCGCCGGTGCGGTGCTGACGTTCCTCGGACTACTACACATCCTCGACCTCGTTGCAACCCTCCACGTGTCGGGCGTGATCTGACAGTCAGGTCTGCGGAAGTACCTGCGACTGAAGAGAATCGCCGCTTACAACCATCAAGGAGATTCGATGTTCCGCGCCACCCCGGGGCCCCTGCCCTCCGCCGACGCCCGCGAGCTCGCACGGGTTGCGCTGCCTGCCGGCCGCATCGTGACGGCCACGGAGGGCAGCGGTGCCGCCGTTGCCTGGATCAGCGCCGAGGTGTTGCCCGAGGACGAACTGACCGAGCTGGTCCGCTCGCTCGCCGCCGTGTTCCCACAGACCGGTCTGTGGCCGCTGCAGGCGCTGGGGTGCGACAAGGGCCTGCAACAGCCGTGGGGCGACGGCGAGATGGACGGCCCCGAGAGCGAGGTCCCCGATCCGATGGCCGTGCTCACCCGTGAACAGTTCGAGGAGCCCACGGTGCCGGCCGTCACTGCGCTGGCCCCCGCGCAGCCCGGACCGGACCTGCGGGCCGATCAGCTCGACGTCGAGGCGGGCGGGCTGCTGCTCGTGCCCGTCGCCCGTCCGGCGGATGTCCCTGCGGCGCTGGGCTGGTGGGGCGGCACGAACTACGCCCTATCCGGCGCGGACTTCTCTGCGGTGCTGCAGTCGTGGGAGGACCGCTTCGGAACCGTCCTGGTGAGCATCGGGTTCGACACGATGACGGTGCAGGTGGGCCGCCGGCCCGAGTCGGAGCAGCAGCTCGACGCGCTGCTGCGGGAGCACTACGCGTTCTGCCCGGACAACATCGACCAGGGCATGAAACCGGATGCCTTCCGCCTCGGCCTGGCGGAGTGGGGCTACTGGAACTTCTGGTGGGACTGAACTCCCACGCCTACGCCGCGCGGCGCACTACGTCCTCGGCGCGGATCAGCCACGCGCCCGGAACCGGCGTATCCGCACCGGCCCGCACCGCCGCCTGCGTCCCACGGCTGATGCGCACGTTCAGAGCCTGACGGGTGATGCCGAGCTCCGCCGCGGCTTCGGACACGGACAGGAACCCATGCTCCCGGCACCACGCCGCGGCGGACTTGCGGCCAGCAGGCACGGCGTTGATCCACTCCGGCCTCGTCACCCAGCGGTGTTCGTAGCGAACTGCGTACAGGCGGCCGTCGCCGATCATCCTGTTCACGGTGAAGCGGGCGACTCCAAGCAGTTCCATGGCGTCGGCGACGGTGAGGTAACCCGCAGCGTGCAGCTCTGCCTCTTTGCGGCGGAATCGGGCACGGAGCGCTTCAGTCGCGGCGTCGATGGGGATCATGCGACTGCTCCTTCGGTGACGGCACCATCGAGCGCCGCGGTCTTCACGATTCGGTACGCCGAAGCTCGGCTGATCCTGAACGCCTCAGCTGCCATCGCACGGGCTCACCGGCCTGAACCAGTCGCACAAGCTGTGCCGCCTTCGCGTCGCTCAGTGCCTTGGGCCGGCCGATCGACTGACCCCTAGCCTTGCGTGCAGCGCGGCTCGCGGCGCGGCGTTCTTTCGCCAGCGCCAACTCGATTCCGCCGATCGCAATGAGCAGGTTCAGCATCGCCTCACCGACGGGCGTCGACGAGTCGAGCCCCTCCCGCAGAGACCGCACGGTGATGCCGCGGTCTCGGAGATCACGGAGAGTGGCTGACATCTCGGGCACGTCGCGGCCGAGACGATCGGCACCAACCACCACGATCACGTCACCGGCGCGCGCGACGGTGAGGAGCGCTTCTAGTCCGGGTCGCGGGGTGCCGGCCGATCCGCTCGCCTTGTCGGAGTAGATCCGTTCGGCGGGGACACCGGCCGCTACGAGACTGTCGGTCTGTTGGTCCAACGACTGGTGTTCGGTGCTGAATCGGGCCAGACCGAGGAGGTAGGGACTACTCATGGCTCAAGCTGTAGCAGAAGTCTGCGACACCACCGTTGCGAGACGCTACTTCTGACACGGCTTTTGAGATTCGGCGACCTGCGGGTTCGGGACGGCGCTCGACTCGGCGGGGCACGGTCCAAGAACTAAAGAATGAAGATGGCCAGATTTCGTCTCACATGCCGTGATGGATCGACTAGCGATCTCGGACAGATGCGAGGTCGCGGAGGAGCCCTGTGCTGCACCAGTTCTGTTGGTTGAGATGGTCGAGCATGGCGGTCTCTGCTGGACCGGGATTGCGTCGCGCGCCGACGAGGACGGGCTCGGCCAGGGAGGGTAGTAGCGGGCAAGCCAGGTCTTCGAAACCTTCGGGGATGGCCGAGGCCGGGACGACCGTGACGCCCAGGCCCTGCGCCACGAGGCGCACCGCGGTGGAGATCTGTGACGCTCGGGCTACTGTGTGCGGGCTCAGGCCGGCGCCGGCGAACAAGCGGGCGAGGTAGTCATCGAGCAGGCTGGCACCCCGGAATCGAATCCAGCCCTCTGCGGCCAAATCTTCCAGGCGCACGGTAGCGCCGTCCGAGCGGAGCGGGTGCCCCTTCGGCACGACAGCGACATAGGTTTCCTCGCCTAGCCGGTGTGCATCGAAGGTGCATCCGGCGGGGATTCGGTGTACAAGGACCATGTCGAGGGTGCCCTGGCGCGCCAGTCGTTCCATATCCGCGGGATCGGGCTCCTCGTAAAGCGTTACCTGCAGTTTCGGGTGGCGATGGCGTAGCTGCCCCAATGCCTCGGGCAGCTGGCGCGCTCCCAGGCCCATGTGGACTGCGATGATGAGTTCGCCGGCCAGTTCCTCGTTGGCGGCGCGGGCGGCGGTGATCGCGCGCCGGGATGCGGTCGTCGCGATCTTCGCCTCTGCTAGGAAAGCCCGCCCGGCTACCGTCGCTGTGGCACCGTTTGGGGTACGGGTGAATAACTGGACCCCGAGCTGCTTCTCCAGGGCGCCGATCTGTTGCGACAGAGAGGGTTGGGCGACCCGCAGGCGCTCTGCTGCCGCTGTCATAGAGCCTTCTTCAGCGACAGCCAGGGCGTATTCAAACTGGCGCAGGTTCATTCGAATCCGCCTTACCGTGACATAGGAGGTAGCTATGTGAAGTATACGTTGTCACTATTCGCTTCTATGTCGATCCCTTCCTACCGTGGTGACACACAGCGCAACCGTCCAGGCCAGGCTAGGCGCCGGTTCGGTTAACGGTCTTGCCGACATCACAACCAAACACGATGGGACAACACATGAGTCGCCAACTACGCATCGGAGTGCAGCTGTGGCCCGGCGGGGCGCCGGACTACCAGAGCTGGCGCAGCGCGGTAATCCGTGCCGAGGATCTGGGTGTCGACATCATCTTTGGCTATGACCACTTTCACGCCCCGGCTGCCAGCGGTGTCACCGGCGGGCTGCCCATCCTCACCGAGGACCAACCCGATGTGAACAACTTCGAAGGATGGACAGCGTTGGCCACCTGGGGCGAAATCACCAAGCGCCCTGAGATCGGCACGCTGGTCACCGGGATCGGGTACCGAAACCCCGACCTGCTTGCCGATATGGCCCGCACCGTTGACCACATCAGCGGAGGTCGACTGATCCTGGGCCTGGGCGCCGGCTGGTATGAAAAGGACTACACCACCTACGGATACGACTTCGGTACCCTCAAGTCGCGGTTCGACCAGTTCGACGCCGGACTGGACCGCATAGCGGCGCGACTACCGATCCTCAAACCTCCCCCGCTGCGCAAGATCCCAATTCTGATCGGCGGGGCCGGCCCCAAACGTGCCCTCCCCGCAGTTGCCCGCCATGCAGACATCTGGCACACCAACCTGCAAACGATCGAGGAATTCCGCGACGCCACCGCTCGGGTCGATGACCTCGCCGCCGAAGCAGGCCGCGACGGCACGGCCATCGAACGCTCCGTGCGCTGGCACGGTGCCCAAAGCGCTGAGACCTTCCGTCGCGCGGGCGTAACCATCTTCACCACCGAAATCCATCCGACAGACGAGGGCTACGACTTCTCAGTCCTCACTGAGATGCTGGCCTGGCGTAAAGCACAACAATGAGTACTGCTCAAGAGCGGCTGCGCATACTCGTCGAGTGACGAAAGGTCACTCTTCGATGCCAGGCAGTCGAGTCTCGCATGTAGAGATGTGAGACAACGCGACGGCCCGTGTTGACGCGCGCATAAGCGCCAGGTCGCGGTGTCTCACTCGCCACTGTGCCCGAACGTCCCAGCGGGGACCGGCTGGCCCAGGCCGCGCGGGTGGCGCTGGAGGGCCGCACCTGGAATCAGGCTGCAGTCAAGACCGGATGGGACAGCCGGGCAGGCATGGACGCCGCGATTGCGCGCTTGCTTCGGGCGGTCAAGCGGAGCAGCGCAGCAGGGGCTGATGGCTGATGCTGTCACCGATATACGGCATGGCGGTTCCACAGAAGGTAACGACCTGCGGTGGACGCTAACCGGTCACCTCGGTCCCGTGCCCCGCTCGACGGTGGTCGCCGCCTGGTACATCGTCACACTGCCCGCCGAGAAGCAGCAGGCACTGCGGGAGCAGGAGGCGCGTGGCGAGCTGTGTATCGCGCCTCGCGAGCAGATAGGCACGATCCAATGACAAAAAGACGCGCTGACCGAGCGGCACGTGCTCGAAGAGGAGGCCTCCGACGACCGCAGCCACCGCGCCGCAGCGCGGCCGACCGGAACCTCCACCCCCGCTTTAGCCCACCGCGTGCTACCGCGACTGCGGCAGCACGCGTGCGGCCACATAGTCCGCGGCCTGCTGCACCATGCCGTTGGTCGCGTACAGGTTGTGGCTCGCGCCGTCGCCGCCGGTCGGCGAGCACACGGGGTCCGTCTCGATGCACAGATCGACGGTCTTGTCGGTGTACAGGTGCCCGATGTTGATCGGCGGCGCCGTCGACTGCACGGTGTTGATGAACCCGTTCGAGGGTTTCCCGAACAGTGTCACCGCGGTGACGTGCTTGGCGACGTCGTCGGGCATCGGGCCCGTGATGCCGTCCGGCAGCACGAAATTGGCGGGCACGGAATCGGCCGTCAGGTACGCGGCCACGGCGGCGCCCTGTGAGAACCCGCCGATGACGGTCTTGGTCGACGGGCACGTCGCGGCCATCTGCTCGACCTTGCGGCTGGCGTCGACGATTCCGTCGGCCGCGCGCTGGAAATCAAGCGACGCAGGGTAATTCACCGCGTATACGTCCATCGTCTTGTCGCCCAGCTTGCTGCGCAGCGCATCGACGAACGCCTGCCCGACGAATCCGACGCCCGGCGGTTCGAACGTGCCGCGGGCGAACACCACCTCCACGTCCGGGCACGGCGGCGCCGCACCCTCGACCGGCGGCTCGGCCTCCGCGGTGGCCGCCAACCCCGGAACGAGTCCCGCGACCATCAGCGCCGCGGAGATCGCCGACGCAAAAAACGACACCCTGCTCTTACTCACCCCGACCCTCCGGTTCAGACAACGAATTGCTAGCACCACTAACGTATGCGTGTGTTGCCCCGATGCCAAAAACCCAAACATCCGTGCCGTCGGTGACGATCCGCTGCAGCACGGCACGGTCCACGGCAGGGCCCGCACGGCGGGAAAAGAACTCGACGAGAACCGTTTCCGGTGTCCGGTCGCGACGCTGGGCGCCCGCACCGGTTCGGCCTGCTATTCCCCGGTGAACCTGGGCGGGCGCTTCTCGAACATCGCCGTCACGGCCTCGGCCAGATCCTTCGACGGCAGGAACGCCGAATTCCACGCTGCGACATAGCGCAGGCTCTCGGCCACCCTCGCGGTGCGCTGCTGATCGAGCACGTCCTTGACCCCGGCGACGGTCAGCGGCGGGTTGGCGGCGATCTCAGCGGCTGTGGCGTGCGCGGCGGCCAGCGAGGCCTGCGCGTCGTCGTAGACGTCGTTGACCAGACCGATCTTCTCCGCGCGTGCGGCGTCGATATCCCGACCGGTGAGCGCCAATTCGCGCAGATGCCCGTCGGACAGGATCAACGGAAGCCGCGCGAGGCTGCCGACGTCGGCCACGATCGCGAGCTTGACCTCTCGCACCGAGAACTTGGCATCGGCGCTCGCGTAACGGATGTCCACAGCGCTGATCAGGTCCACACCGCCGCCGATGCACCAACCGTGCACGGAGGCGATCGTCGGCGTACGGCAGTCGGCGACCGCGGTGATGGCGCCCTGCATCTCCTGCAGCTTCTTGTGGAATTCGGCACGGCCCTTGGCGCCGGAGTCAAGGCCGGGCAGGGTCGCGCCCATCGCGGCCAGATCCAGGCCGTAGCTGAAGTTCCTGCCGGAGCCGGTCAGCACGATGGCCCGCACGTCGGGATCGGCGTCGAGAGTGCCGAACACGTCGGGCATCTCGTCCCAGAACGCCGGACCCATCGCGTTGCCCTTGCCGGGGCCGATCAGTGTCACCTGCGCGACATGGTCTTTGACCTCGACGGTCACCGACTCGTACCCCTCGGCCATGTCAGATCCGCTCCAGGTAGAAGTACAGGTGGCGCGGTGTGCCCGAGCTGAGGTCGAGCGCGCCCTTGCCGTTCATGATGCCGATGACGGCGTTGTCGTCGACGACCTTGAAGTGGTCGTGCACCGGGCGGCCGTCGTAGACCATCGACGCGGTCACCTCGCCGCGGAACTCTTCCAGCCACAGGCTGGCCTCGCCGCCCATGGCCTCGGTGTTGGAGAACCTGTTGCCGTCGGCGTCAAGGCACACCAGCGGCTTGGCCTCGGCGGCCGAGACGAAGGTCTTGCCGAACCAGTTGAGCTTCTTCATGAAACCGTTGGCCTTGTGGCCGGTGTTGAACTCGCCGCCCTTCCATTCGCCGAGCATGAAATCGATGCTGGCGGGCCGCAGCAGCGCCCAGAAGGCGTCGAGTTCGGCGTCGAGGATCTCGCCGTCGCGATTCTTGAATGCTTCGAACGTGCCCCGTGCGTCGGTCAAGCGCTGTCTCCTGTTCGAGGCCCGGCCCCGCCCGGCGCGATCCAGCGCTGCGCGAAGTCCAGGAATGCGTCGTTCTCGTGTGGTGCACCGATGGTGACACGCACGCCGTCCTCACCGTACGGCCGGACGACGATGCGGTTGTCGGCGGCCCTGGCAACGAAGTCGAGCGTGCGCTCGGCCAATGGCAGCCACACGAAGTTCGCCTGCGAAGGTGGCAGCGTGTAGCCGGCCTCGCGCAGTGCGGTGCTCACCCTGGTTCGCTCGGCGACCACGGCGTCGGTGCGCGCCAGCAGCTCGTCGGCGGCGTCGAGGCATGCGATGGCCGCGGCCTGCGAGACGCTCGTCGCGCTGAACGGCACGTAGACCTTGCCGAGGGCGGTGACGATCTCGGGGTCGGCCACGGCGTAACCCACCCGCAGCCCCGCGAGCCCGTATGCCTTCGAGAACGTCCGCAACACCACCACGTTGCGGTGGGCCCGCACCAGGCCGAGGCTGTCGGGCAGCAGGCCGTCACGGATGTACTCGACGTAGGCCTCGTCGAGAACGACCAGGATGTGCGGCGGCACCGCGGCCACGAACCTCGCCAGCTCGTCGGGGTCGACCACCGTGCTGGTCGGGTTGTTCGGGTTGCAGACGAAGATGAGCCTGGTGCGGTCGGTGATCGCCGCGAGCATCGCGTCGAGATCGTGAGTATGGTCACGCAACGCGATCTGCACCGGGGTGGCGCCGGCCGTGCGGACCTGCAGCGGATAGATCTCGAAACTGCGCCATCCGAACAGCACCTCGTCGCCGACGGAAGATGTGATTTGTATCAACTGCTGGCACAAGCTCACCGATCCGCAGCCCACCGAGATGTTCTCGGGCGCGAAGTTCACATGCTTGGCGAGGCGTTCCCGCAGGTCAAGGTACCCGTTGTCGGGGTAGCGGTTGATGTTCTCGGTGGCTTCGAGGATCGCGTCGCGAACGCTGGGAAGCGGTCCGTCGACGGTTTCGTTGCTCGCGATCTTGATTGCGCCCGGAACTGTTTTGCCTGGTGCGTACGCGGGAAGGTCGGCCATTTCGGGGCGCAAACGGATACTCACTTGGTCAGGATAGGGGAGGGTGTGTACTCTTCTCCCTCGGCGGTTACGGGCACCAGAACGGAGTCCGGTACCCTCACAGAAGTTCAAAGGAGGCGTGCCAGAGCGGCCGAATGGGACTCACTGCTAATGAGTTGTCCCCCTTACCGGGGACCGGAGGTTCAAATCCTCTCGCCTCCGCCAAGGTTGATTCGTCAACCGCGTATAACTGAATAAGCCAGGCGCCCGTAGCTCAACGGATAGAGCATCTGACTACGGATCAGAAGGTTAGGGGTTCGAATCCCTTCGGGCGCACACCGAAGAATCGGGGCGCGGTCGCCAGGACCGCGCCCCGATTCGTCTTTCGGGTCCGATCGTCGCGCGTCAGTGGGTGGCGCCGAGGCAGTACGTGCGCGCCGGGGCCGGATAGTCGTAGGCGTTGGTGTCCGGCGGGCACTGCGTCGCGTCGGTGGTGTCGAACCGCTGCACCACGCGATAGGCCGTGTCGTCGTTCGTGGCACAGTCGATCTGCTCGAGGAGGTCGGATCCCGGCTGCTGGTGGTAGCAGTGACCGACGGTGAGGTTCTCGACGAGGCACAACCGGCCGACGGTGTCGGCCTCGTTGACGCTCCACGTGTAGGCGACGTAATTCTGGTTGGCGCACCGCTGGTCGGTTTCGTTGACCGCGCCCACGGTGTAGCTGGGGTCGGTGGTGCACGAACTGTGCTGGATGTCCTCGTTCTTGTCCCGGCCGCTCGGGCTGATGGTCACGCAGTCGCCGACCGAGAAGCTACTGATCTCATGCCGTGCCTCGGATGCTGCGCGTCGTTCCTGGCTTTTCTCGGCCAAGCTGAACTTCGCCAGGATGATCAGCGCGGTGCCGAGAACCACGAACGCGATGCGGACGTTCCTCCGGCGCCACCAGCGCTGAGTCGGTCCCGGTGTGCCCGTTGCGATGGTCATGTCTTACCCCCTTCACGTCTTCAGCCGTTTGCTGAAGCTCGTCAGACGGGGATGATAGCCATACGGGGCAAGTTCGCGCACCTTCGGAAGGCCGGACCGATTCCAGTTTGCCCATACCGTCAACAACCGCTTGTGGAATCAACAAGACAATTTGCCAGATTGTCGCGACTCGTCGAGTATGGTCACGTATAGCAAACTTCGACGGCATACGGATTCTGGTAGCTGGGGGTGAATGTGCACAGTGACACACCGGACGCCTTCGCGACGGGATTGTTCCTGCCCGCACGCCAGGCCGTCCCGTTCGACGACGTGCTGGCCGATCATGCGGACAGCGAATCGCTGCAGCCGTATCTGGACGACGTCGATGCGCACGTCCATGTGGACGAGGACCGGCACCTTCTCGACAGCGAGGCCCGCCGCCTCGACGACGAGCGGTTGGCCCGCGACATCGCCCGGTTCCACGCGGCGCGCCGCGAGGCGTCGATGCTGGCGATGATCAACATCGCCCTGCCATTGGGCGAGAGCATCGTCCTCAGCGGCGGCCAGGACTATCTGCTGCACGTCGCGCGCGACGAGCGGGTGCGGCTCGGCCGTCCCGACGTGCGCGACCTGTCACGGGCGGCGTCTGCGATGCGCCAGTTGGTCTGCGCGAAACTGGATGCGCTTATTGCCGATTCGGTGACCGTGGCGGCCGACGGCGACACACTCGTGAACGCCGACGGCACGGAAGCGGCCGTGCTCGGCCGGCTCTGCCCGGCGTGCTGGTATGCCACCCGCGCGGCGCTTGCCCAACGGGCGATCGACACCGCCCCGAGTCCGGTTCTGGGGCAGGAGCTCGTGGATGCGACCTCGGTGGCCGTGCTCTACACGTTGGGACTGGTCGAGTTCTGACGCTCAGTCGGTGATGACGGTTGCGGCGATGTCGCACGCGAGTTCCCGCAGCACCTCGTCGGTCACGTGCCTGCGCGCGGTTTGGCGGTCCAGGCGCAGCACGCTCACCAGGAGATCGATGTGGCCGGTCACCTGGACGCGGGCCAACTCGACCGGAACGTGCAGACCATGGTCCTCGGCGAGGAACTGCAACAGGACCGTCACGCGGTCGTTCATCCACGGCGAGCGGCCCGGCAGTACCGACGTGCGCCGCACCCCCGTGTACCGGCGTCGGCGTGCATCGTCGGACGGTCCGTGCAGGGTCTGGCGCGGCAGATCGGTCGAGCGGGTCCGCGCCCGCACCACTCGGACATCGCCATGCGGTGAATCGCATCCGGTGAACGCCGCTGTACGCATGACCTTGGCTGTCGCCATGGCGTGTCTGTGACCCATTGACCCGTACCTACCCCGACTTATGTTCTTTGCCGGTCGACATTACGCGACGGTCGAAACGCCGGGGTCAGACGGTTTCAGGTCCACAGCACCGCGATGCCTGCGGCCAGCAGGGGCAGCACGCCCGCGGCGACGAACAACGGCATGACGGGCCCTCCGGTGCGACGCTGGCGGGCCCGACCGATGCCGAGAACCGCGCCGAGGGCGATGAGGATGACGAGCTTGATCCCGATCTTCGGGTAGTTCAGCTCGATGCCCGCCGGCCACGGTGCGGCCAGGGCCAGCCCCGTCACCAACGACACCAGGATGCCGTAATCCATCAGGCGCGTGATCTCGAAGCGACGCGCCACGGCCTCGGCCACCCACGCGCCGACCATCACCGCGAAGCCGATCAGATGTACATAAACAACTACGTTCCGTAGTAGCTCCATGCGCGGAGTTTAAGCTCTGCAAACGTCAGCGCGCCACGCTCAGCTAGGGGGGAGCGGGACGCGCCAACTTGTGTCCAGAGTAGGCGCGTTCGCGCAGTTAATCCAGGTACCGGTTGCGGGCTCGCGATCCATGCCGTCGATCTCCACTACTGTTGGTCTCGTGCGGTTGCTGCTCATCGCCGATACCCATGTACCCAAGCGAGCGCGGGACCTGCCGAAACCGGTGTGGGACCAGGTGGATCGCGCCGACGTCGTCATCCACGCGGGCGACTGGGTCGAACCGGCTCTGCTCGATTCGCTCAGCGGACGTGCCCGACAACTCGTCGGGTGCTGGGGTAACAACGACGGCGCAGAACTGCGCAGGCGCCTGCCCGAACGCGCCGACGTGATGCTGGGTGGACTGCGCTTCACCGTCGTCCACGAGACCGGCTCGGCGACGGGCCGTGAGGCCAGGATGGCCAGGGAGTACCCGGACACCGACGTGCTGGTGTTCGGCCACAGCCACATCCCGTGGGACACCACTGCGAAAACCGGTCTGCGCCTGTTGAACCCGGGCTCACCGACCGACCGGCGCCGTCAACCGTACTGCACCTATATGACCGCGACCGCCGACAACGGCGCACTGTCCGACGTCGTACTGCACACGATCGAGCGCTGAGTCAGGCCGTATCGGCCCGGCAGATCAGGTCGATGTGCCTCTCGGCCCACTCGCCCAGCGGATTGAGCGCTTCGAGCAGTGCCACGCCGGCCTCGGTCATCGAGTACTCCACGCGTGGCGGCACCTCGTGGTAGCTCTCGCGGTGCACGACGCCGTGGCGCTGCAGTTCTTTGAGGTGCTGGGTGAGCATCTTCTGCGAGATGCCGCTGAGGCTGCGATGCAGCGCGTTGAACCGCTTGGGGCCGTCCTGTAACTCCCACAGGATCAACGGCTTCCATTTTCCGTCGACGACGGACATCGCAGCGTCGAGGCCGCAGCTGTACTTTCCCAACGAAGTCACTGGTCACCTCCTTTGGTTTCGTTTTGGTAAGTATCGCACTTTTAAGTGGGTACTTGTCGCAGAGTTCGTGTGATTCCACGATGGTGGCATGTCAACGACACAGCACGCCACATTCCTCGGGGTCGGCGAGATGGGTTCTGCGCTCGCGCATTCCGCGCTGACCGCCGGATACCGGGTCACGGTGTGGAACCGCAGCGCCGCCAAGACCACGCCGCTGGTCGAGGCCGGCGCCCATGGCGCCGCGACCGTGACCGAGGCCATCGACGCCGCGGAGGCCTCCGCCCCGCTCATCGTCTGCCTGTTCGACCACGCTTCCGTGCACGAGGTCCTCGACCCGGTGGCAGACAGGCTCGCAGGCCGCCGGGTGATCAACCTGACCACGACCTCACCCGACGGCGCGCGCGAACTGGGCCGCTGGGCCACCGAGCACGGCGCGACGTACCTGGACGGCGGAATCATGGCGACCCCGGACATGATCGGCGGCGCCGGCTCCCACGTCCTCTACAGCGGCACCGCGCGGCTGTTCGAGGAACACCGCCCGCTGCTCGAAATCTGGGGTACGCCAGAGTATCTCGGCGAGGACGCCGGTATCGCCGCGCTGTACGACCTGGCGCTGCTCGCAGGCATGTACGTCATGTTCGCCGGGTTCTTCCATGGTGCCGCGATGGTCACCGCGCAGGGCGTGCCCGCCAAGGAGTTCGCGGTCCGCGCCGCGGATTGGTTGCGCGCCATGGCCCCCGCGGTCACCGGTTACGCCGAGATCATCGACGGAGGTGACTACTCGGTGCCCGGCCAGCAGAGCCTCGAGTTCTCCGACATCAGCGACATCATCGACGCGACCCGCGCGCAGGGCGTGAGCACCGAACTCGTCGACGTCGTGCAGCGGCTGATCCACCGCCAGATCGACGCCGGTCACGGCAGCGACGGTTTCGCGCGAGTCATCGAGAGCCTCAGGAGGGCGGCATGACAACCACAACGGTTCTGGGTCTCGGCCCCATGGGGCAGGCGCTCGCCGGCGCCCTGCTCGATGCCGGATATTCCGTGACGGTGTGGAACCGCACCGAAGCCAAGGCACAGCTCCTGCGCGACCGCGGCGCACGATGGTCGCCGACGCCCGCAGCCGCGGTCGCCGCGAGTGACCTCACGCTGGTGAACGTCGTCGACCACGACGCGGTCGACGCGATCCTCGGCGCCGCAGGCGACGCTGTCGCCGACCGCACCGTCATCGGGCTGAGCTCTGACACCCCGGACCGGGCCAGGCGCACCGCCAAACTCGTCGGCAATCACGGCGGCCGCTACCTCGACGGCGCGATCATGACCCCGACCGACACCGTCGGGAGCCGGGACGCCAGCATCCTGCTCGCCGGACCGCAGACGGTCTACGACGCGCACCGCCCGGTGCTCGACGCGCTGGGCCGGTCCAGCTGGGTCGGCGACGAGTACGGCCGGGCCGCGGCGTTCGACATGGCGCTGCTCGATCTGTTCTGGACCTCGGTGGGCGGATTCCAGCACGCGCTGATGGTGGCTCGCGCCAACGGAATCGAACCGCAAGAGCTCATGCCTCACGCACACGGCATCGTCGCCATCCTGTCGCCGATATTCACCGAACTCGCCGAACGTATCGAGGGCGACCGGCACGGAGAGGCCAGCGCACCGGTGTCGTCGGTCGCGGCCTCGGTACGCCACCTGATCACGGCATCCCGTGATGCCGGCGTCGACGCGGGGCTTCTCGAAACGTTCCGGGGCTACGTCGACGCGGCCGTCGCCGCCGGCCACGGTGGCGCCGAGATCAGTCGAATCGCGCAAGAAATGACCACATTGACGCGGAGGTGAATATCCTGCCGCCATGGAGCCGAAACCGCCGAGCGCCGTCATCGAGGCCGCGCACCGCGAACACCTCGCCGATCTCCCGTTCGAGGACCGCCGCGACTTCGATGACGCCGACCGTGGTTTCCTCGGCGCCCTCGAACCGTGCGTGGTCACTGCCGCGGACGGACGCGTGGTGTGGGACAACGATTCCTACGGCTTCCTGACCGGCGAGCAGGCCCCAACCAGCGTGCACCCCAGCCTGTGGCGGCAGAGCAGCCTGTGCGCCAGACAGGGTCTCTACCAGGTCGTCGAGGGGATCTATCAGGTCCGCGGACTCGACCTGTCCAACATCACGTTCGTCGAGGGCGACACCGGCATCATCGTCATCGACCCGCTGATCTCGACCGAGACGGCGGCGGCCGCACTGGCGTTGTACCGCAGGCACCGCGGAAATCGTGCGGTCAGCGCCGTGATCTACACCCACAGCCACGTCGACCATTTCGGTGGCGTGCTGGGCGTGACGACCCAGGCCGAGGTCGACGCGGGAAAGGTCGTGGTGATCGCACCCGAACACTTCACCGCCCACGCCGTGCAGGAGAACGTCTACGCGGGCACCGCGATGGCGCGCCGCGCCGCCTACATGTACGGCGCCGCGTTGGCCCGCGGGCCGCTGGGGCAGGTGGGCTGCGGGCTCGGGCAGGTGCCGTCGACGGGCGAGGTCGCGTTGATCGTGCCCACCCTCGACATCCGCGAGACCGGCGAGATCCACATGATCGACGGCGTCGAGATCGAGTTCCAGATGGCGCCCGGCACCGAGGCACCGGCCGAGATGCACTTCTATTTCCCCGGCTTCCGGGCGTTGTGCATGGCGGAGAACGCGACACACAACCTGCACAACCTGTTGACCCTGCGCGGCGCGCTGGTGCGTGACCCGCACGGCTGGGCGAGGTACCTCACCGAGGCCATCGACAGCTTCGCCGACCGCACCGACGTGGTGTTCGCGTCCCATCACTGGCCGACGTGGGGACGTGACAACATCGTCGAATACCTTTCGCTGCAACGGGATCTGTACGCCTACCTGCATGACCAGACCCTGCGCCTGATCAACCAGGGACACACCGGCATCGAGATCGCCGAGCGGTTCGAACTTCCACCCGCGCTGCGGGCCGCCTGGCACACCCACGGCTACTACGGGTCGGTCAGCCACAATGTCAAAGCGGTCTACCAGCGTTACATGGGCTGGTTCGACGGCAACCCGGGCCGGCTGTGGCAACACCCGCCCGAGGCGCTCGGGCCGCGATACGTCGAGGCCATGGGCGGTGTCGACCGTGTCGTCGAACTGGCCCGGCGTGCCGCGGACGGCGGTGACTACCGTTGGGCCGCAACGATACTGGACCACGCGGTGTTCACCGACGAGAATCATCCGGGGGTGCGCGCGCTGTATGCCGACGTCCTCGAACAACTCGCCTACGGCGCGGAGAACGCCGTCTGGCGCAACTTCTTCCTCGGCGGTGCCACCGAACTGCGCGAAGGTAACTTCGGCACCCCGACCGCGCCGTCGTCACCGACCCTGCTCGGCCGGCTGACCCCGGAGCAGATCTTCGACGCGGTCGCGATCAACGTGAACGGGCCGCGCGCATGGGGGCTCGACCTCGCCGTGGACGTCACGTTCGGCGACACCGAGGACACCTACCGGCTGACGCTGCGCAACGGTGTCCTGGTGCACCGCAAGGCATCACCGGACGATCCGAGTGCACAGGCCACCGTCACCGTCGCCGACAAGATGCGACTGCTGGCATTCTTCGTCGGAGACACCGCGATGCCGGGGCTCCAGATCAGCGGCGACGCCGAGGTGCTGCCGTCGCTGCTGAGGGTGCTCGACCGGCCCGACCCGAACTTCAACATCGTCACGCCCTAGGGCAGACCGCCGTCGGCGCGCACAACGGAGCCGGTGGTGAAGCTCGACGCGTCGGACATCAGGAACAGCGCCGCACCCACGATCTCGCGCGGATCACCCGCGCGCCGCAGCGCCAGGTGCGAGAACGGTTCACCCGACATGTCCCACGCCTTGCTGACGTCGGTGAGAAACGGCCCGGCCATCAAGGTGTTCACCCGCACCGAGGGTCCGTACGCCTTCGCGAGTCCTTCTGTGAGCACGTTGAGCCCGGCCTTGGCCGCGGCGTAGGGGAGCATGTACTGGTCGGGCCGCAACGATCCCGACGAGCTGACGTTGATGATCCGGCCGCCGCCGTCGGCCACCATGCGCTCACCGATCAGCGCCGAGAGCCGGAACGGCCCTTTCAGATTGAGGTCGAACACCGCGTCGTAGAGCTTCTCGGTGACCGTGCTCAACGACTCGTACAGCGGCGACATACCGGCGTTGTTCACCAGCACGTCGACCTTGCCGAACCGTTCGTACGCGGCGTCGACGAGTCCGTCGAGCTCGTCCCAACGTCCGACGTGAACCTGATAGGGGAAGGCCGTGCGCCCCGTCTCCGACGCGATCTCCTCGGCGGTGACCACGCACGAATCGAGGTTGCGGCTGGCGATGATCACGTCCGCGCCGCAGCGGGCGGCACCGAACGCCATCTCCCGTCCCAGGCCGCGGCTGCCACCGGTGATCAGCACGACGCGGTCGGTGAGGTCGAAAAGCTCGTCGGCGTAACCCATTACAGCTCCTGTCCGTGGCGCGGGCGACTCGATGGACGAAGACTGCCATATGGTGACACGGTGCAACTGCTTTTGATCCGACACGCTCTGCCGCTGCGCAGCGCACCCGGCGAGGGGTCCGATCCCGCGCTGTCGCAGGCCGGTGTCGAACAGGCCGCTCGCCTGCCCGAGGCGCTCAAGCGGTTCCCGATCGCACGGGTCGTGAGCAGCCCGCAACGTCGCGCGGTGCAGACCGCCGAACCGCTCGCCGGTGCGCTCGGGCTGACGGTCGAGGTCGACGAGCGACTCGCCGAGTACGACCGCGACATGTCGCATTACGTGCCGATCGAACAGATCGCGCAGGAGAACCCGGACGAACTGGCCCGGCTGGCCTGCGGGCATCTGCCCAGCGGAGTCGACGAGGACGAGTTCGCCGGCCGCATCAGCGCCGCATTCGCCGACCTGGTCGCGGCAGGCAACCACGAGGACACCGTGGCGGTGTTCAGCCACGGCGGCGTGATCAACGTCGCGCTGCACCAGATTCTGCGGACCGAGCGGCTGCTGTCCTTCCACGTCGACTACGCCTCGGTCACCCGGGTGCTGGCCTCGCGGTCGGGACGCCTGTCGGTGGCCTCGGTCAACAGCACCGAACACGTATGGGATCTCCTGCCGCGAAACGCACGGTGGTAAACAGATCCCGTGACTTCGCTGGAAGGCCTTGACCTCGATGCCCTCGACCGCCACCTCCGCGCCGAGGGCGTGGCCCGCGCGGGCGAACTGCGCGCCGAACTGATCGCGGGCGGGCGGTCGAACCTGACGTTCCTGGTGTACGACGACGCCTCGAAGTGGGTGCTGCGGCGTCCGCCGCTGCACGGCCTCACGCCCTCGGCGCACGACATGGCGCGGGAATACCGCGTCGTCGCGGCCCTGGCAGACACCCCGGTGCCGGTCGCACGCGCGGTGACGATGCGTAACGACGATTCCGTCCTCGGCGCGCCCTTCCAGATGGTCGAGCACGTCGAGGGCCGCGTCGTGCGCACCACGTCCGAGCTGGCCGCGTTGGGCGATCAGACCGTGATCGACAACTGCATCGACGCCCTGATCACGGCGCTTTCGGATCTGCACGCCGTCGACCCGGACGCCGTGGGCCTCGGCGACTTCGGCAAGCCCGACGGCTACCTGGCACGGCAGGTGCGCCGCTGGGGTTCGCAGTGGGAGCACGTGCGCCTACCCGACGATGCGCGTGACGACGACGTGCGTCGCCTGCGCGCCGCGCTCGCCGAGGCGGTCCCGCCGCAGAGTGGGACGTCGATCGTGCACGGCGACTACCGCATCGACAACACCGTCATCGATGCCGAGGACGCCACCGTGGTGCGCGCGGTGCTGGACTGGGAGATGTCGACGCTGGGCGACCCGCTCAGCGACGCGGCGCTGATGTGCGTATACCGCAACCCGATGTTCGGCCAGATCAACACCGATGCCGCGTGGGCGTCGGACCTGGTGCCCCGTGCCGACGACCTGGCCCACCGGTATTCGAAGGTGTCGGGTCGCGACCTTGCGCACTGGGATTTCTACATGGCCCTGGCCTACTTCAAGCTCGCCATCATTGCCGCCGGCATCGATTACCGCAGGCGTGAAGGCGCCGACGGGCCCGAACAGGTCGGCGAAGCCGTGGCACCACTGATCGCCGCGGGGCTGGCTGCGCTGGCCTGAGCCCGTTTCTGGGCGCGCTCAGCCGCCCAGCGCGGCCTTGAGGTTCTTCTTGGCGGCGCGGCGCAACTGGAAGATCCGCGCGGTGCCCGCGGCGACCGTGAGCAGGCCGCCGGCCACGGCGGCGCCGAGGATCGCCACCCCCAACGGCAGCGACCAGTGCCAACCGAGGAACGCGAACTCGGCCGACGTGGTGTTCTGGGCGATGAAGATCAGCAGCACGATCAGCACCAGGAAACCCATGATGAGCGCGGTCCACAACGCGGCCGCGCGCGTGAACTTGGGCTGTGGCGCCACCTCCATGGGTTTGCCCGGCTCCGGCGGCGGCAGCGCTGTGCTGGGCGTGGACTCCGGCTGATCGGGCGATGCGGGGAGATCGCTGGTCATATTGCCATCTTTGCTCGTTATCTCCTCAAAGCAAACCACCGTGCGACAAACGGAGGCGATATGTCGGGTCTGCCGTTAGGGTCGACGCAAGCTGTCCGTCAAGCTGCCCTCGTCGGAAGGACGTTCAATGCAGCACCGACCCCTGACAGTCCTCCTGTTCGTGTTGGCGCTGTTCGTACCCTCGGCGGTGGGCTGCGGCAGCTCGAATCCGTTGGGCGGCGGCGAGATCTCGGGTGACCTGAAGACGATCAGGGTCGGGTCGGCCGACTTCCCGGAATCGAAGATCATCGCCGAGATCTACGCCCAGGCACTGGAGGCCAACGGCTTTGACATCGGCAGGCAGTTCGGCATCGGCAGCCGTGAGACGTACATCCCCGCCGTACAGGACCACTCGATCGACCTGATCCCCGAATACACCGGAAACCTGCTGCAGTACTTCGATCCGCAAACCCCGGCGACCACGCCGGACGCGGTGCTGATCGGCCTGCTCAAGGCGCTGCCGGGTGACCTGTCGATCCTGTATCCCTCACCGGCCGAGGACAAGGACACCTTGGCCGTCACCGAGCAGACCGCGCAACGGTGGAACCTGAAATCCATCGAAGATCTCGCGAAGCACTCGGCCGAGGTGAAGGTCGGCGGGCCCTCGGAGTTCCAGACCCGCCAGACCGGTCTCGTCGGCCTCAAATCCAGATACGGTCTCGACATCGCGCCGGCCAACTTCGTCGCGATCAGCGACGGCGGCGGACCCGCCACGGTGCAGGCGCTCAACAGCGGCGCGATCACGGCCGCCAACATATTCAGCACCTCGCCGGCGATCGAAGAGCACCGCCTCGTGGTGCTCGAGGACCCCAAGAACGTGTTCCTCGCCGCCAACGTGGTTCCGCTGGTGGCGTCGCAGAAGATGTCGAACGAACTCAAGACCGTGCTCGACGCGGTGAGCGCGAAGCTGACCACCGAGGCATTGATCGAACTCAACACCGCGGTCGAGGGGAACGCCGGCGTGGATCCCGACGAGGCGGCGGCCAAATGGGTGGCCGACAACGGGTTCGACAAACCGATCACCGGATGAGCAGGGGCAGATGATCACCTTCACCGACGTCACCAAGCAGTACCCCGACGGAACGGTCGCGGTCGACAACCTCAACCTCGAAGTGCCACAGGGCACGCTGGCGGCGTTCGTGGGCCCGTCCGGATGCGGCAAGACCACCTCGATGCGGATGGTCAACCGGATGATCGACCCCACGTCGGGCACGCTGACCGTCAACGGCGAGGACGTCAGCACGGTCGACCCGGTGAAACTGCGGCTCGGTATCGGTTACGTCATCCAGAGCGCAGGCCTCATGCCGCACCTCCGGGTGGTCGACAACGTCGCGACCGTACCGGTGCTGCGCGGTGAATCTCGGCGCAGCGCACGCAAGGCCGCGATCGGGGTCATGGAGCGCGTCGGCCTGGACCCCAAACTCGCCGACCGCTATCCGGCGCAGTTGTCCGGCGGTCAGCAGCAGCGCGTCGGGGTGGCCCGCGCACTGGCCGCCGACCCGCCGATCCTGCTGATGGACGAGCCGTTCTCTGCCGTCGACCCCGTGGTGCGCGAGGACCTGCAGGCCGAGATCGTGCGTCTGCAAGGCGAATTGCGCAAGACCGTCATCTTCGTCACCCACGACATCGATGAGGCGATCAAGCTCGGCGACAAGGTGGCGGTGTTCGGCCGCGGTGGCGTGCTGCAGCAGTACGACCAACCCGCGCGGTTGTTGTCCAATCCGGCCAACGATTTCGTCGCCGGGTTCGTCGGCGCCGACCGCGGCTACCGCGGGCTGCAGTTCTTCCACGCGACCGGACTGCCGCTGCACGAGATCCGGCACGTCGCCGAACCGCTCATCGACTCACTCGACCTCGCGCCCGGTGAGTGGGTGCTGGTCACCAAACCCGACGGCTCGCCGTACGCGTGGATCAACGCCGAGGGTGTCGACGTGCACCGCAGCGGAAAGTCCTTGTACGACAGTACTATTGCTGGGGGATCGCTGTTCCGTCCGGACGGGACGCTGCGGCATGCGCTCGATGCCGCGCTGTCCTCGCCGTCCGGTCTGGGTGTCGCGGTCGACGCCGACGACCGGGTGATCGGCGGCGTGCGCGCCGACGACGTCCTTGCCGCACTCGCCGAGCAGCGACAGATACCCGAACTCTGATGCAGTATCTGCTCACCCACCTCGACGACCTGTGGGAGTTGACGATCATCCACCTGCGATTGTCGCTGGTGCCGATCGTGCTGGGCCTGGTGATCGCCGTTCCGCTGGGGGCGGTGGTGCAGCGCACCACGACGCCGCGACGGCTCACGACCGTCACCGCGAGCATCATCTTCACGATCCCGTCGCTGGCGCTGTTCGTGGTGCTGCCCCTGATCATCCCGACCCGGATCCTCGACGAAGCAAACGTGATCGTCGCGCTCACGCTCTACACCACCGCGTTGCTGGTGCGCGCGGTGCCAGAAGCGCTCGACGCGGTGCCCGAGCACGTGCGTGACGCCGCGACCGCCGTCGGCTACCGGCCCCTGACCCGCATGCTCAAAGTCGAACTGCCACTGTCCATCCCGGTGCTCGTCGCGAGTCTGCGCGTCGTCGCGGTCACCAACATCTCGATGGTCTCGGTCGGATCCGTCATCGGCATCGGCGGGCTCGGCACGTGGTTCACCGAGGGCTACCAGTCGAACAAGAGCAGTCAGATCGTCGCGGGCATCATCGCGATCTTCGTGCTCGCGATCGTCGTCGACACGCTGATCATGTTGGCCGGCAAGCTCATCGCACCCTGGAACCGGACGGAGGCGACCGCATGAACTTCCTGCAGCAGGCGCTGGCGTTCATCTTCACCGCCGAGAACTGGGCCGGACCGGCGGGACTGGCCGCGCGCATCGTCGAACACCTGCAGTACACCGTCATCGCGGTGTTCTTCTCGGCGCTAATCGCGGTGCCGATCGGGATGATCATCGGGCACACCGGCCGCGGCACCTTCCTGGTGGTCACCGGCGTCAACGCGCTGCGGGCCCTGCCCACCCTCGGGGTGCTGCTGCTCGGCGTGCTGTTGTGGGGACTGGGCCTGGTGCCGCCCACCGTCGCGCTGATGCTGCTGGGCATCCCGCCGCTGCTCGCCGGGACCTATGCCGGCATCGCCAACGTGGAACGCACCGTGGTGGACGCCGCGCGGTCGATGGGCATGACCGAGACCCGCATCCTGCTGCGTGTCGAGGTGCCCAACGCCCTGCCGCTCATCCTCGGCGGTCTACGCACGTCGACCCTGCAGATCGTCGCGACCGCCACGGTCGCGGCGTACGCGAGTCTCGGCGGGCTGGGCCGCTACCTGATCGACGGCATCAAGATCCGCGAGTTCCACATCGCGCTCGTCGGCGCGCTCATGGTGACGGCGCTGGCATTGATCCTCGACGCCGCGCTGGCGTTCGCGGTGTGGCTGTCGGTTCCGGGGACGGGCCGCCTGCGGGGAGGCCTGCCAGGTAGGGGACGGATGCCGCAGCCGCTCCTCGGTGACGAGGTCGCTCTCGAATCGCGGTCACCACATGCATCTGCAAGGAGTTCCGGAGTCGGCTACGAACGCCAAGTGCCGTCGCATACGGTAGAAGGGTGAGTGACAAGTCGCGTCCCAGCGAGCAAACCGTCGACTCCGCCTGGCCGGCGGTGTTGACCTGGCGGGCCCACGGCGAGCCCAGAATGGAATCGGTTCGCGTACAGCTTCAGGGCAACCGGATCAAGGCCTACGGCCGGATCGTGGCGGCCGCCACCGACTCGCACCCGGCATTCTCGGCCTCCTATGACCTGGTCACCGACGAATCCGGGGCCACCAAACGTCTCTCGCTCACCGTCACCCTCGCCGAGCGGGAGCGCCAGCTCTCCATCGCCCGCGACGAGGAGAGCCAGTGGCTGGTGCAGGACCACTCCCAGACCAAGAAGTCGGACTTCGGCGGCGCGCTCGACGTCGATGTGATCTTCAGCCCGTTCTTCAACGCCCTGCCGATCCGCCGCGTCGGCCTGCACACACGCAGCGATTCGGTGTCGCTTCCGGTCGCCTACGTGCGGCTTCCCGATCTGACGGTCGAGGCGGTCAACATCAGCTACAGCAGCGGACCCGACGGCATCAAGCTGGTCTCACCGGTGGCCGAGACCACGATCACCGTCGACGCCGACGGCTTCATCCTCGACTACCCAGGACTGGCAGAGCGGATCTGATCACCCCGCCGGCCCGTCCGGCGGCCGCCAGCTCGTCGCGCCAGTTCTCGTCGCCGATCACCGTCGCGATGATGTCCGGCCGCGAGAAACTGTCGTAGCGCATGCGCGCGGCGTGGCCTGATTCCACGAGCTCGGCGACCGTGCCGGTACCGGCGAGCGCATCTCTGGCCCTGGTCAGCAGCTCGATGCTGCGCTCCAGCGTCGGCAGCAGCTGATCGGCGTTGGCCTCGCACATCGCGCGCACCAGATCGGGGGCCGACGCCGCGACGCGCGTGCCGTCCCGGAACGAGCCGGCGGCCAGGGCGTACGCCAGCGGGACCTCGCCGGCGATCTCGGCGATCGTCTCGGCGAACAGATGGGGCAGGTGTGAGATCGCCGCGGCGGCTGCGTCGTGCTCGTCGGATCGGGCAGGCACCACGACGGCGTGGCAGTCCAGCGCGAGGTGCATCACCTGAGCCCACACCTGCGGGTCGACGTGGTCGTCGACCGACACCACCCACGGCGCGCCGACGAACAGGTCGACGCGGCCTGCCGTCCACCCGGAATGCGCGGTGCCCGCCATCGGGTGGCCGCCGACGAACTTCTCGAGCAGGCCGTACTTGTGGACCTCGCGCAGCACCGCGCCCTTGACGCTGATCACGTCGGTCAGCGGGCAGTTCTGCGCGGCGCCCCGGATGTGGTCGAGCATGATCCCCAGCGCGGGCATCGGCACTGCCAACACGATCAGCGCGTCGCTCGCGGCGGCCCTGGCCAGCGCCTCATCGAGGTTCTCGGTGGCGTCGAACCCGTCGAACGTGGCGGCTTGCACCGCCTCCACCGACCGGTTGTAACCGAAGACCTCCCGACCCGCCGCAGCGGCGGCCCGCATCACCGAGCCACCGATCAAGCCGAGACCCAGCACGCACACGGGAGTAGTTGTCACCCCACAAGGTTGGCACACCGCCCGAATCGGGCCCCTGGGAGATCCCTGGTCAAAATCGCTGGTCGGCGACTACCGTAGGCGCTCATGGGAGCACAGCGAGCGCCGGCAGACCTGCCCGACGGTTTCGGCGTGGCCGTTGTCCGCGAGGACGGCAAGTGGCGATGCGCGCCCATGCGCAAGAGCGCGCTCAACAGCCTGTCCGCCGCCGAGACCGAACTGCGTGAGATCCGCAGTGCCGGCGCGGTGTTCGGCCTGCTCGACATCGACGACGAGTTCTTCGTCATCGTGCGCCCGGCACCGGCAGGCACCAGGCTGCTGTTGTCGGACGCCACCGCGGCGCTGGACTACGACATCGCGGCCGAGGCGCTGGAGAAGCTCGACGCCGACATCGAGGCCGACGATCTCGATGACGCCGAGCCCTTCGAGGAAGGCGACCTCGGCCTGCTGTCGGATCTCGGGCTGCCCGATGCGGTGCTCAGCGTGATCCTCGACGAGACGGACCTGTACGCCGACGAGCAGATCGGCCGGATCGCCCGCGAGATGGGGTTCGCCGAGGAACTGTCGGCAGTACTGGACCGCCTCAATCGGTGAGCCCAGAAACCCAGATCCGCGCCGCGCTGGAGGCCGCCCGCACCGCCGGACCGCGGGATGTGCCGATCGGGGCCGTGGTGTACGGGGCCGACGGCACCGAACTTGCGCGTGCGGTCAACGTCCGCGAGGCCGACGGCGACCCGGCCGGCCACGCCGAGATCGTGGCCATGCGTGCCGCGGCCCAGGTGCTCGGTGACGGGTGGCGTCTGGAGGGCACCACGCTCGCGGTGACCGTCGAGCCGTGCACGATGTGTGCCGGCGCGCTGGTGCTGGCCCGCGTATCGCGGTTGGTGTTCGGGGCGTGGGAACCCAAGACCGGCGCGGTCGGCTCGCTGTGGGATGTCGTGCGCGACCGCAGGCTCAACCACCGCCCCGAGGTGCTCGGAGGAGTCCTCGCCGACGAGTGCGCTGCGCTGCTGGAGGAGTTCTTCGCCCGCCAGAGATGAGCGCATGAATCTCTCCGGCGATCGACCGTGCATCCTTGGCGAGATGCGCGATCGAATGTGCGTTCTTGGCGGGATCCGGGCCGGTTTTCCGCCATGGCCGCACACTCGGGTGATCACCGCGATACGCAGCGCGATTATGGCCTCCGGCGCGCGCCCGGTAAGCTACTGCGCGGTGGCGTGTCCGAGCGGCCTAAGGAGCACGCCTCGAAAGCGTGTGTGGGGTAACCCCCCACCGAGGGTTCAAATCCCTCCGCCACCGCCATGACTCCCCACCGGTTTGGTGGGGAGTTTTTTGTCGGCCGTGAACCGTCCCGGCCCGCTGATCAGCAGGCTCACCAGCACCGCGAGGATCAGCCACGCCTCGCGGAAACCGGGCAGCGGATCACCGCCCGGCAGAGGTTCGGGGATGCCGCCTGCGGCAAACCCCAGGACCAGCAGGCCGGCGACGTTCAGGGCGTTCACCACGGTCGCGGCACGGAAGAACAGCCCCAGCAGGATGCCGATCCCACCGGCGAACTCGACCACGCCCACCAGCCACCCGGCGGCGCCGGGAAACGGGACGCCCAATTGCCCGACGAGGTGCGCGATGTTCGCGTGGCCACCGAACAGCTTGATACCGCCGTGCAGGATCAGACCGCCGCCCAGGAGAACGCGCAGCGGCACCGGCGCCAACTCCGGCCAAGCAGTTCTCGACGCGGTCATGGCTGTGCGGCGAGATATCGGAGGCACCGGATTCCCGGCATGAAGAAGTACGCACCGCCGACGGTGTGGACGAACCGGGGCAGGCCCGTCACGCGCCTGCGGACCGGTTCGCGCTGCACGGTGAAGGTGCCGCCGGGAACACCGTTGCCGCGGGCGCCGGTGATGGGATCGTCCTCGGCGTACCCGCCGTCGAATTTGGTGCTGTTGGCCCAGGTGTGCTGGATGAATTCGAACTGCCTGCCGATCTGGGTGTTGAAACAGATGAAGTGCAGGCCGCGGTCGACGCCGTCGTCGGGCACACCGATCATGTCGGCGGGGTCGAGCGTCGGCGACAGCGGCGGCCCGTACGCGCGGCCGCGGCGGATGATGCGGTGACGCTTGCCGACGTCGATCGACCGGTCGGACCCGGGTGACGGATCGAGGGCGTCACGGGGGTTCGACCGCCGCAGATGCGCACCGATCGGGCAGTTGAACCCGGCGCCGTCGCCGGAGCGGAAGTACATGAAATCGTTGTCGTCGGCGAGCGCGGGGTTGTCGGCCGTCGGGGTCTTCACGAGCGGCGCGCCGCTGGGCCAGCGGCCGACCATCTTGGCGGCCAGGCCCACACACGCGGCCACCCGTTCGGTGCCGAGCACGTCGCCCGACCGCTCGGACACGCTGTTCCAGAAGCCCGCCACGTCCTGCCTGAGTTGGCGGAACACCAGATAGCTGCCGTTCTTGCCGAGGTCTCGGCGCCCCGGTTGGTCGGCGGCCAAGGGAAGCAGATCGTGCGGGTCGGCGGTGGGATCGACCACCGGTCGGTCCGTGTACTGACCGTAGGCGTTCGGGTATCCCAGCAGGAATTCGCCTGCGGCCACGGTGTTGCCGGGTGCACCGTCGTCGTAACCCGCCACCGCGGGTTGCGAGATACCGTCGCGGAAACCGAAGTGCTCCTTGCGTCCCGGCAGCGTCAGTGAGTCGAGTCGGCCGACTGTGTGTACACCCGCCTCGGGCAGGCGATGGCTCGATTCCAGTTCGGCCACCTCGGTCGCGTCGCGCGCATAGAGCATCAACAGCACGTCGACTTTCCCGGCGTCCCAACGCCACGCAGACGGGCAACTCGTGCCGTGATCGCCGAGGATCCGTCGGCGATGCCGGCTGCCGGACATCCCCTCGCGGAATTCACCTGCGAGCATCGCGAATTGCTCGTCCGGCAACCCGAGCTTCAGCAGACCCGAAGGTGTGAAGGCGATGTTGGTGCACGTGTCGGTGACGGCGGGCGTGCCGGTGCTGTCGCGCAACGGCAGTCGTGTCAGCCATCGTCTCGTGGCTCCGACGTCGTCGATCCGCAGCAGCAGGAACGCCGCGTTGTCGAGGGCACCGTACCCGTGCAGCACGATGCCCTGGATGTCGTCTAGTTCGAGCGGCATGGTCGGTCCCAGGGGATGCTGTCCAGTCGCCTCGCGACCCAGTTCGACGCGGGAAGGTCGTTTCCGCAACCGAATCGGCGCAGCCACCGCCGCGTCTGATCATCGTCCATCGGCGTCGAAAGTCCCTGCCGGATGGCTTCGTTGTTCGCGATGTTCTTGGTGGTCAGGTGAGGGTAGGCGCTGTACCAGACGTTGCTGGGCGCCTGCCGCGTGGGAAGCAGCCGCTTGTAGGCCTTTTCGTCGGTGATGCCGCCGAAGAACAGGAACCGCGTGCGCGGGAAGCCGTCGCCGTTGCTGAAGATCGCGTTGAGACCCCAGAACGCCTTGTCGATGAAGTCGTTCATGTAGCTCTCCAGGCTGCCGTCGTAGTTGCTGGCGAAGAACAGTCCGCGGTTGTCGTTCATCCGCACCCACCGGGCGAAGTGGATGGTGTTCAGCCCGGACAGTGTTCCGCGGTTGTAGATGTGCCGGGTGGCGTAGTCGGTGAGGAACAGGATCGCGGTGGTGGTCACACGACGGAACCAGCCGGGTTTGAGGAACCCGACGGCGACGATCTGGTTGTGCACCCAGAAGTCCTCATCGTCGCGGAACGCGCGGACCACTTCGGCATCCGCTGATCGGGTATCGGGCTGATCGTGCTTCTCGTGACGGCGCAGCAGTACCAGAAACAGGGCAAGGCCCGGGATGACGGCGGGCAGGAACGCCACGGTCATCAGGATCAGCGCGACGACCCAGAAATACCGGTGCACCGCCTCTTTGGCACGCCATGTCCATTCGGGCGCCTCCGCGGGCCGCAACGCCCACGTGAGGTCCTCGCGGCCGCGCACGAAGTCGACGATCGCGCCCTTGATCTTAGCCGGGTCGATCGAGTCGAAGTCGCTCGAGTCCAGGAAGTCGTTGATCTCGCGCTGCAGGTGGTCCTCCTGCTCGATCTGTGTGACCGTGCGGCCGCGCCGGTTGATGTGTGCCGCAGCGGCTTTGACCTGATGGCTGCGCAGGAATGCCCGCCGGTCGGTTGCCGACGGTGCACGCGGGTAGCCCACACAGTGCGAGAACACCGCGTCGAGGCCGTGGCCGCACACCGTGCAGAGTTCGTCGATGTGCCTTCGCAGTGGGGCGTCGACATCGGTCAGCAACGCGACCTGCGCGGGCACCGGACGACCGTCCAGGTCCGTGGTCGGGTCGAACAACACGATCCTTGCGAAATGCACACCGCCGAGTGCTTCGAAGGGCATCTCGGGCCAGCGCTCGACATGCTCGGGGATCCGGCCGAGCAGCGTGCGCAGCGAGTCCACTCGACCCGCGTCGACCTCGGCGAGAACCGTGAAAGCCTCCTGATGCGTCATCGTCGTCAGCCGCTCGAACGAATGACGAACCACCCGACGCGTTTTCGCCGAAGCCACACGACGCCGAGGTAGAGGCCCGGACCCACCAACCGGATCTCATCGCGCACCATGCGTGCCAGGACCGAGGTCGCCGAGTAGTCGATGAGAACACAATCGCGCCCGTCCACCCAGCTGTCCGCGACGGACAGCCTGGCCTTGACGAGTCGCAGACCCAGCGGTGTCACCTTGTTGCGCAGGATGCCCGCGCGGCGGTCGAGCACCTTGCCCTGCCACACGAGTGCGCGCACGAGCCGCGCCAGCGGTTTGGTCACCCGCGTACCCGGCCAGGCCAACAACGTTCCCGTGGTGTCCCCGTCGGGGACGGGGCCTGCGGGCGACTGACGGAACACCGTGTCGAGCGTGGTGTTGTCGCAGGCGAGCAACCACGCCTCGTCGAGCGGATCCGGCCGTGCCAGTTGTGGTTCTGGGCTTGTCATCGTCGGGCCTTCCCCACGTGGGGCCATGGCGCGAAGGCGTTCTTCTGTTGACACAGCACGGGCGCGAGTTCCGGATAGTGGCGCAGCAGGACCGAGCCCATGTCGTTGTCGGCGATCCAGGCGATGCCCTCGGGTGTGTATACGCGTGGCGTGAAGTCCACGGTGAAGAACCGGTCGCTCTTGAGGCGGCGGGTCGCCATCAGCACGAAGATCCGGAATGCGGTGTCGCTGAACCCGAACCCGTCGGGCAGCTTTTCGCCGAACATGCCGACCATGGCGTCGACCTTGTCGATGTCGCCACCGTAGATCTCGCGCAGCTTGACGGCGGTCGCCGGGTCACCGTTGCTGATCTCGTCGAACGACGTGGTTTCCTTGAGACGCAGTTGGCGGCGGAACTCGTTGTAACGCGGTACCCCGCGCTCGCGGGAGCGGATGATGTCGGTGGCGATCAGGTCGATGGTGTTGCCGTCGGTGCGGTCGAAGCGGCGCATGAAATTGGGGCTGTTGTGTAGCGTGACCGCGCCGGGGTGCGCGATGCCGAGTGAGTACAGGCAGTCGGCCGGGCCCATCCGTTTGAGCACGCCGCGCGAGTTCGCGCCACCGTGGATGTCGTCGAACGACAGACGTTGTGGGCCGGACTTCCCCGTGATGCTGACGAAATCGTAGTCGTCGGGGATCAACGGATGCATGCGGTACACCGTGACGAAGTCCTCGGTGATGGAGTACGGCGCGCTGTGGTGCTCGGTCTCCGACCCCAGGATGCCGCTGATCAGATCGCCCGAGCCGATCCGTCCGACCAGCTGCCCCACCTTCTCGCCGGCCAGGCCGAACCAATTGGCCCGCATGCCGATCTGCAACGTGGGGTGGCCGAGGATCGCCGGGGTCCATTCGATCGTGTGGATCTTGGCGATCAGCGCGGCGTTGATCATTCGCGCCTTGTTGAAGATCTGGTCGCCCGACCACGT
The DNA here is from genome assembly GCF_022370755.2 of Mycolicibacterium goodii. The sequence goes on from NZ_CP092364.2 coordinate 6,359,187, forward strand.
CGGGTAGGCGGCCCGGAGCCGGTCGCAGATCGCGTTGTGCTCGCGCATGAAGATCGTGCCCATCAACTCCAGCCCCAACCACCAGCCGTCTTCTCCGCCGGAGGCCCCGATCAGGCTCGGGTCGATGTCGATGAGGCCGTCGGCGCTGACGCGCACCTTGCCGTCGTTGTCTTTCTTGTCGGTGCGGATCGCGTCCTGGAACGCCTGGTTGCTGCCGTAGATCTGTGAGGCATCCCACCAGTGGGTCTCTTTGTTGATGAAGGTCGTCGGCTGCTGTCCCGGCAGCGCAGTCGGGTCCGCGAGCGTGGACGGGATCCGGATACTCGCGCGGTCGCCGTTCACCTCCCAGTCGTCCCCCTCGGGTACCGGGATCTCGATCATCTTCGACGGGTCGGTGTCGTGGCTGAACCAGTCGCGCGTCTCGAATTGCAGCCACGCCGCGGCGAGGATGTTGAGTGTCGTTGCCGGCTTGAAGGTGTCACGTCGCATCAATTCGTTGCTGATCACGCGCGGGTTGGGGTCGATCAGTCGCGGTGGCTGCTCGGCGCGGGCAAGGGGAAGCGGCACGTTGCGGCCGAACCGGGTGCCCGCCATGCCCATCGAGGGTTCGGCCAGGTCGTTGTACGAGCCGTCGGCGGTGCGGTTGGTGAGGTACTCGGCCGGGGCATGTGCCGGCGCCGGCGGTGGATCACCCGCGTACGTGTCGTAGAGGTTGTGTTCGCGCAACGCGTCGCGGATGCCGATCAGGACACCGATTCCGATCCACGGCGGCAGCTTGTCCCACCCGATCCGTCGGTCGACGATCTCAGTGGCTTTGATGAATGACCGCATCAGCAGTGCGCGCATCGCGGCCTCCTTTCCAGGCGGTGATGGCCAATACCGTGTTGAACGCCGAAATGGCGATGCTCGTCGCGCCCGGTTTGCGTCCCAGGTCGCCCCGCGCCGTGGTGATGGCCGCCGAGACGGTGTCGGACGCGTGAATCAGCACGGCCAGTCGCTCGGCCCGCCGAAGTTCGGCACCGCGAAGCAGCAACAGATCCAGCCCGATGAGCACCGTCCGGATGCCGAACATGCGGAACGGGTAGGTGCCGGAGCGGTCGACCGACGTGTCGACGCCGAGGCGGCCGAGCAGTTTTTCCGGCGCCAGCAGTCCGGCGATGCCGTTGAGGAGCCTGATCGCCGCGAGCGTCTTGCGCGCGACCGTTGCCTCCAACACCTCGACACCTCCCGTGGTCGATCAGTGGTGGCTCGAGCGTGGCGGTTTCTCGTGCGGGACAAACGAGTAGTCGGCTACTCGTTTTCCGCCACGCCGCAGTGGATATCAGCGTTGAATGAACCGGATGCAGCTCATGTCGCCGACCGATTCCATGTTCCTGATCGCCGAGTCGCGTGAGCACCCGATGCATGTGGGCGGCCTTGCGTTGTACGACCCGCCGAAGGACGCGGGGCCGACGTTCGTGCGCGAGCTGTACGAGGAGATGACGGCGCACACGGATTTCCAGCCGGTGTTCCGTAAGCATCCGGCCACCGTGCTCGGCGGCATCGCCAACGTGGGCTGGACGGTCGACGACGAGGTCGACCTCGACTACCACCTGCGTCGCTCGGCGCTGCCGTCGCCGGGCCGCGTCCGTGAGCTTCTCGAGCTGACCTCACGCGTCCACGGCACGCTGCTGGACCGGCACCGGCCGCTGTGGGAGGCGTATCTCATCGAGGGCCTGGCCGACGGCCGCTTCGCGGTCTACACCAAGCTGCACCACTCGCTGATCGACGGGGTGTCGGCGATGAAGCTCATCGAGCGCACGCTGTCCGAGGACCCGAACGACACCACGGTGCGGGTTCCGTGGAATCTGCCTCGGCGCGAATCGTCGCGCAGAGCAGGTTCGTCGTCGTTGGTGCGCACCGCGACCGGCGCCGCGACGTCACTGGCGGCGCTCGCGCCGTCGACACTCAAGCTCGCCCGCGCGGCCCTGCTCGAACAGCAACTCACGTTGCCGTTCGGTGCGCCCAGGACGATGTTCAACATCAAGATCGGCGGGGCCCGTCGCGTCGCGGCGCAGTCGTGGCCGCTGGAGCGGTTGCACCGCATCAAGGCCGTCACGGGCGCCACCATCAACGACATCGTGCTCGCCATGTGCGCGGGCGCGTTGCGGGCGTATCTGCTGGAGCAGGCCGCACTACCGGACCGGCCGCTGATCGCGATGGTGCCGGTGAGCCTGCGCCGCGAACACGAGGCCGACGCGGGCGGCAACATGGTCGGTACGATCCTGTGCAGCCTGGGCACCGACGTCGAGGACCCCGCCGAGCGGCTCACGGTGATCCGCCGGTCGATGGCCGACAACAAGAAGGTGTTCTCCGAACTGCCGCGCCTGCAGGCGCTCGCGTTGTCGGCGCTGTTGATCGCGCCGCTCGGGCTCACCGCGGCGTTCCCGGGTTTCGTCGACGCCACGGCGCCGCCGTTCAACCTCGTGATCTCGAACGTGCCGGGACCGAAGAAGCCGCTGTACTGGCGCGGGGCCCGCCTGGCGGGCAACTATCCGCTGTCGATCGCGCTGGACGGGCAGGCCCTCAACATGACCGTGGTGAGCAACGCCCACAACCTGGACTTCGGGTTGGTCGGCTGCCGCCGCAGCGTGCCGCACCTGCAGCGGTTGCTGGGCCACCTGGAGACCTCGCTGAAGGACCTTGAGACGGCGACGGGCGCCTGACATCCCGTTTTGGGTAGACCAAATAGGAAAGGTCACGCAAAATGGTCGCCGTGACGCAAAGCGGTGATCCGGACCAGACGCCGGAACTCGGCCGGATGCGGATCCTGGACGCGAAACCGGTGAATCTCGACGGCTTCAGCGTCCCGGACCCCGCCCTCGGTCTCGCGGCGATGAGCAGTCCCCACGATCCCAAGCCTTCACTCGTGATCCGTGACGGGCGGGTGGTCGAGATGGACGGCAGGGCCGCCGAGGACTTCGACGTCATCGACGAGTTCATCGCGCGCTACGGACTCGACCTCGACGTGGCGCCAAAGGCCATGGCGATGAGCGATGTCGAACTCGCGCGCATGGCCGTCGACATCAACGTGCCGCGCGCGGAGGTGGTGCGCCTGATCGGGGGCACCACACCCGCCAAGCTGGCCAGGGTGATCGCGGTGCTCACACCCGTCGAGATGCAGGCCGCGATGGCCAAGATGCGGGCCCGGCGCACCCCGAGCAACCAGGCGCACGTCACCAACCAACTCGACGACCCGCTGCTGATCGCCGCCGACGCCGCCAGCGCGGTGGCCTACGGTTTCCGTGAGGTCGAGACGACGGTGCCGGTGCTGGCCGACGCGCCGTCGAATGCCGTTGCGCTGCTGATCGGTTCACAGGTGGGCGTGCCAGGGGCAATGGCGCAGTGCTCGATCGAGGAGGCCCTCGAACTGCGCCTGGGCCTGCGCGGGCTGACCAGTTACGCCGAGACCATCTCGATCTACGGCACCGAGCAGGTGTTCGTCGACGGTGACGACACCCCGTTCTCCAAGGCCATCCTCACCTCGGCATACGCGTCGCGCGGCCTCAAGATGCGCGTCACCAGCGGCGGGGGCGCCGAGGTGCTCATGGGCGCGGCCGAGAAGTGCTCGATCCTCTACCTCGAATCCCGGTGTGTCTCACTGGCACGCGCCTTGGGTTCGCAGGGCGTGCAGAACGGCGGCATCGACGGTGTCGGCGTGGTCGCCTCGGTACCCGACGGCATGAAGGAACTGCTGGCCGAGAACCTCATGGTGATGATGCGCGATCTCGAATCGTGCGCGGGCAACGACAACCTGATCTCGGAGTCCGACATCCGGCGCAGCGCCCACACGCTGCCGGTGCTGCTGGCCGGCGCCGATTTCATCTTCTCGGGGTTCGGCTCGATCCCGCGTTACGACAACGCTTTCGCGCTGTCCAACTTCAACTCCGACGACATGGACGATTTCCTGGTGCTGCAGCGGGACTGGGGCGCCGACGGCGGACTGCGTACGGTGCCCGCCGAGCAGCTCGCCGCGGTGCGCCGCCGTGCCGCGCGCGCGGTGCAGGCCGTCTACCGCGACCTCGGGCTCGCCGACTACGACGACGCGCACGTCGAGAATGTGGTGGCGGCCAACGGTTCCCGCGACCTGCCGCCGGGCGACCCCAAGGCCGTACTCGAGGCGGCCAACGCGATCGAGGCCAAGCAGCTCACGGTGTTCGACGTGGTCGCGTCCCTCAAACGCACCGGTTACGACGACGAGGCCGAGGCGATCATGCGGTTGACGGCCGAGCGGATGCGCGGCGACCAGCTGCAGACCTCGGCGATCTTCGATGAGCAGTTCCGGGTGCTGTCGAAGATCACCGACCCCAACGACTACTCCGGTCCGGGCACCGGCTACACACTCAGCGAGCAGCGCCGCGCCGAGATCGACAACATCCGCCAGCAGCGCAGCGCGTCCGAACTCACCGCCGATCAGGCCGAGCACGCCGGGCACATCAGCGTCACCGAGATCGAACCGGCACGGCAGGGCAGCGATCCGCGCGAGGTGTGCATCGGCCTGTCGCCCGCACTTGGGCGCAGCGTGTGGCTGACGCTGTGCGGCCTGCCGGTCGGCGAGGTGATCCGTCAGATCTCGGCCGGTCTGGAGGAGGAGGGTTGTGTGCCGCGCTTCGTGCGGGTGCGGTCCACCATCGACGTCGGCCTCATCGGGTTGACCGCGGCCAAGCTCTCCGGCTCCGGCATCGGGATCGGGTTGCAGGGCAAGGGAACCGCGCTGATCCACCGTCGCGATCTCGCGCCGCTGGCCAACCTCGAGCTGTTCAGCGTCGCACCGCTGCTCACGGCCCGCAACTACCGCGAACTGGGCCGCAACGCCGCCCGCCACGCCAAAGGCATGGCGCCGGTCCCGATTCTCACCGGCGGCACCGACGAATCGATCTCGGCGCGCTACCACGCCCGCGCGGTCGCGCTCGTGGCGCTCGAACGCGAGGCGAGCGAACCCGGGCAGGCGCCGGTCACGGTGGAGGTGCGCAAGAAATGAGCGGCTCGGACAAATACACCGCCAAGTACACCGTCGCGGCCGCGATCGACGGCAAGCTCGACCTGTCGGATCTGCGCATGGATCCCGCGGTGCTGGCGCATCAGGCCGTTGTCGCCGAGGAGAACGGCAACCCGCAGCTCGCCGAGAACCTCCTGCGCGCAGCCGAACTCGCGACCATCGACGACGAGGACGTGATGCGGTTGTACGAGGCGCTGCGCCCCTACCGGTCGAGCGCGGAGGACCTCGACGCGCTGCAGGCGTCGCTGGAATCGCGTGGGGCGTCGCGCTGCGCCGAACTCGTGCGTCAGGCCGCCGAGACCTACGCACGGCGGGGCCTGCTGCGGTGAGCGCCGCCGGCCTCGTCGCCGGTGTCGACGTCGGCAACCACACCACCGAGATCGTCCTGGCCCGCGTGCAGGACGGCCGGGTGCACCCCGTCGGTCACGGGCAGGCACCGACACGGGGACGCAAGGGATCCCGCCAATCCCTCGAGGGTGCGGCGGCGTTGCTGCACCGTCTCGAGGTCGACCTGCGGGTGCGCGCCGAGCTGCTCGTGCTCTCGGCAATCCGGCCGGTCGACACCGCGACCGCACCGCTCGCACCGGCGACCGCGCCGCACGCACCCGTGCGCAGCCTGCGCCGGCCTGACGCCAGCACCCCCGCCGGCAGCGGCTACGCGGTGGGGCGGCACGTGCCGCTCGCGGCGCTCGCACATGACGATCGCCACGACGCGATCATCGTCTCGGTCGACGCCACCACCGACTTCGAGGACGCCGCGGCCGCGATCACCGACGCGGTGGGCAACGGCGCCAACGTGGTCGGCGTGCTGGCCGCGCAGGACGACGCCGTGCTGATTCGCAACCGCATCCCGATCGACGTCCCGGTGGTCGACGAGGTAGACCTCGACGGGTTGGCGCCCGACGTGCTGGTGGCGGTCGAGGTGGTTGCCGAGGGACGCGCCTACCGCGCCTTGGCCGATCCGATCGCGGTGTGCGCCGCACTCGAACTCGGCCACGAGAACCTCCGCGACGTGGCCGAATTCACCAGGGAACTGGCCGATTCCCCGGCGATCGCGCTCACACCCCGCACCGGGCCACCCGAACCGCCCGCACCCGACGACGACTACGTCGAGTTCGCGCGCGACGGCGAGCACGTGCGGTACCCGCCCGCGCAGGCCCACGCGATCCTGCGGCGCGAACCGCCGGGCGGTGTCGTACGGATCCGGCTGGGTTCGGTGTCCACCGCCGATCACGAGACGGCGGTCGACGACGCGTTTTTCACCGACCTGTCGGCTCTGGACAACGGCGCGTGGCTGCGCCGCGGCGTGGCCGACGCGAGCGGCACGGTGGTGGCGCTGCTGGCGGCCGATCACGTCGAGGACGCCGCGGTGACGCTGGCCGAACTCACCGGGCGCCCGGCGCGCACCCTGGCCTCCGAACCCGAGGCCGCCGCACGCGGGGCGCGCACCACGCCCGGTCTGCCGCCGGATTCGGTGGTGTGCGACATCGGCGGTGGCACAATCGATCTGGTCGGTGCCGACCGGACCGTCACCGCGGCGGGTGCGGGCGAGACCATCACGGTGGCGGTGGCGAAGATGCTCGGCATCCCACGGGCGCTGGCGGAGCGGGTCAAGCGCACACCCGCCATCCGGGTCGAGGGCCCGCACGTCGCACACGAGGAGGACGGGCGACGGCTGTTCCTCGACGCCCCCGCGCCGGCCGAGGCGATCGGGCGGCTGTGCACCAGGGGCGCCGCGGCCCTGGTGCCCTTCTCCAGCCGGTTGGCGGCCGAGGAGTGGCGCAGCCTGCGGTTGGCCATCAAGCAGGAGACCGTGGCCGCCAACATCGCCCGGTGCATGAAGGCGTTCGAGAAACCGCCGACCGCGCTGGTGCTGGCCGGTGGTGGTGCACTCGACGACGAACTGCTGCGCACCGTCGGCGAATCCCTGCGCACCGTCGGGGTCGTGGTGGGCCGCGCCAACATCGACGGTGTGCACGGCCCACGTTTCGCGGTGGCCTCAGGCCTGGTGCACCTGTATGCCGAGTCAGCCGGCGAGCGCGGGGCGCAGGAAGTCTCCTGAGATCGCGACGGCCGGGGCCGACGAGTCCCCGCCCACCACGAGCGTCGCGAACGCGATGTCACCGGCGATCCCGGCGAACCAGCCGTGCGAGTGCGTGTTGTCGCCGAACTCCGCGGTGCCGGTCTTGCCGCCCAGATCGGGAATGTCGCTCAACGCGGTTGCGGTGCCCTCGGTGACGGTTCCGCGCATCATCGCGCGCAGCGCATCGGTGATGTTGGGCGGCAACGGCACCGACGGGGTGTCGGCCGTGCTCTTCTCGCCTTCGACCAGGGTCGGCAGGATCGTCGACCCGTGCGCCAGGCTCGCCTCGGCCACCGCGAGACCGAACGGGCTGACCGTCACCGTGCCCTGACCGATGCCGTTCTCGACGCGCTGCGCGGCGGTGTCGGCGCCCGGCACCCGGCCCGTCACGGTGGTGAGGCCGGGAACCACATAGTCGACACCGATGCCGAAGTCCTTCGCCATGTCGGTCAATGCGTTCGGGGGCAGCTTGTCGGCGAGGGCGGCCATGCTGGTGTTGCACGAGTGCGAGAACGCCGACGACAGCGGCACGGTGCCCAGGTCGAAGTTGTCGTCGTTGGGGATGGTGCGGTTCTCGATGGTGAGCTGGCCCGGGCACGCCACCGGGGTGTCCGGGGCGGCCAGGCCCGCGTCGAGCGCGGCCGCGGTCGTGATCGTCTTGAACGTCGAACCCGGCGGGTACAGCCCCGAAAAGGCGATCGCCCCTTGCGGATCCGCGGCGGCGTTCTGCGCGGCCGCGAGGATGCCACCGGTCGACCCCGAGATCGCGACCACCACGGCCGGCCGCGTCTCCTTGGCGACGGCCTGCTGTGCGAGCAGTTGCATCCGCAGATCCAGGGTCGTGCGCACCGGTTCGGTGTGCTTCGGCGGTGTGGACGTGAGCCGTTGGGCAGCTGCGCCTTCCGAGTCCACCAGGTACACCGACCATCCCGCGTTCTTGGTGATGCGGTCGTGCCACAGTTCGCCGAGCCCGCCGATCGCCGGTGACGACAGCTGCCGGTCGGCGGTGAGCAGCTCACCCTGCTCGCGGACCGCCACGCCCGGGATCTGGGCGAGCTGGTCACGCACCCGCCCCAGGTCGTCCTGGCGCAGCTTCATCACCGTCACGCGGTCGTCGGTCGTCGAATTGAGCTGTGCGGTGATCGATTCGGTGGTCGTGGTGGGGTCGAAGGGCGCCAGCAGCGCAGCGAGCGGCGCGGCCGACTCCGGGTGTGCGCGTTCGGCCGTGATGACGCCGACGGTCTGCCACGTCATCAACGGCTGCCCGGTGCGGTCGAGAACCGGGGTCTGCAGCTCGCTGTCCTCGCTGTACTGGAATCGCAGGTCCGGTGTGAGGTCGCGGTGCAGCACTGCAGGCGACCACGTGATCAACCAGTCATCACCGGATTTGGCCGCCGCGGCCGTGGTGTCGTAGCTGAAGTCGCGCCCTTCACCCCACGACCACGTGTACTTCAGCGTCGCGCCCGCGTCGTCACCGTCCTCGGGTTCGGCGGTCACCGTGACGTTCGATGCGTCCCCCATCCCGGCCAGCATCGCGGTGATCGCGGCCTCGGCGGCCGCCGGATCGTTGGTCTGGGCGGCCGCGGAAGCCGCGTCCTTGCGGCCGAGTGCCTCGGCGAACGCGGAGAACCGGTCGGCCGGATCCGGGGACGACGAGCATCCCACGATGGAGACGAACAGGCCGAACACCAGGAGCCACGTCAGAGCGGGACGTAAATGCATGACTCCAGCCTTACAGCAGTTCGCGCACCTTCTCCGCGAGCGCCACTCCGAGATCGCGATTGTTGGCCTCGGTGAAGTGGATGCCGTCGACGCCGTCGGTGCCGATCACCGATCCGGCATCGAAGAACGGTACCTTCATGAACGACGCGAGCGCGCTGTACGCCCCGGCGAGTTCACGGGTCTTCTCCTCTCCACCGGAGAAGATGAGCTGGAACCAGGGGTGCGGCATGGGTGCCAGTGGCGGCGGCGATACCACCAGCACCTGCGGAGCCGGGTACGTGGTGCCGACACCGCCCGCGCTGGTCAGCACCTGCGTCACCAGTACCGACATGCCCAGCGCGATGTCCAGCGGCTCGCGCCGGAAGTAGGCCTTGGTGTCGTTGGTGCCCAGCATGATGATCACGAGGTCCAGCGGAAGGTGGGTGGCCAGGCACGACGGCAGGTAGCTCGCGCCGTTGAGCCGAGGGTCGGTGGGATCGTCGATGTTGGTGGTGCGGGCGCTCAGTCCTTCTTCGATCACCTCGTAGTCGGCGCCGAGCTGCTCGGCCAGCACCCCGGTCCAGCGCACGTCAGCGGCGAACCGCTCGGTTGGCGCGCCGTCCTCGACAGGGACCCAGCCCCAGGTCAGGGAATCACCGAAACACAGAATTCGCTTGGCCATGGGCCAAGCACATCACATGCCGTCGCTCTCGGAAGGTTTCTCGGTGGACGCGTCGCCCGGAAGCGGAACGTTCGACACGCGTGTGGGCCCGCACGCCACGGGCCCACACGCACCGAAGACCGCGGCTAGGGGCAGGTGATCTCGAGTTCGAACGGCTTGGTCACCGCACCGGCCATGGGGTTGGCGATATCGGCGCCGGTGGCGTTGCCCTTGATGGTGTACTTGTTGCCGTCTTTGGTGGCCTCGGCGCTGCCTCCGGGCACACCGGGCGTGTAGCCGAGGCTCACGCCGTCGATGTTGCCGAGTGCGACCGCGCTGACGGTGGGCTGATCCCCTTCGGACAGGGTCGCAGTGACGGCGGTGGTGCCCTGGCCCACGGTCACCGACACGTTGCCGGCCACATTGGCGCACACGACGGTGCCCTCGACGGGGTGCTCGGCACCGTCCACGACCACTCGGGCGGTACCCGTTCCGGTGGTGGCCGTGGCGTCTCCCGCCGCCACCGAGGTGCCGGGTGCGGCCGTCGAGTCCACGGTTGCGTTTGCGGTGGGTGATGCCTCGCTTGCGTCCGCGCTCTTGTCGTCGGACGAACAGCCGGACAGGCCCGCGATGACAAGTGCGGCACTTCCGACAGCTACCAGGAACCCTCGCTTCACCAATCTTCTCCTCACGGTCGTGCGGCCGGTCAAGATCAACCAGCCGTCCTGCAAAGTATGGAGTTAGCTGGCGTTTGCGTTATGTGATTACGCGAATTGCCCGAACCGGTGGACGCGTCGCCGTAGATTCAAGGTCGTGCAGACCTTGCGTACGCCGGATGAGAGATTTGCCCACCTTCCCGAATTCGCTTACAGCCCAAGGTATTGCGATATTGACGACGGGGAGGGCGGTCAATTGCGCGTGGCGTGGGTCGAGGACGGGCCCGCGCACGCCGAACCCGTCCTTTTGTTGCATGGGGAACCATCTTGGTCGTTCTTGTACCGCCGGATGATCCCGATCCTCGTCGCCGCGGGCCACCGCGTCATCTGTCCCGACCTCGTCGGGTTCGGCCGCTCGGACAAGCCGACGCGCGTCGAGGACCACACCTACGCGCGGCACGTCGAATGGATGCGCGCACTGCTGTTCGACGCACTGGAACTGCGGAAGGTGACCCTCGTGGGCCAGGACTGGGGCGGGTTGATCGGCCTGAGGTTGGCCGCCGAGCATCAGGACCGCTTCGCCAACATCGTGGTCGCCAACACGGGCCTGCCGACCGGGGACATCCCGATGCCCGAGATCTGGTGGCAGTTCCGCGATGCGATGCACAAGGCGCCCAAGGTCGACGTCGGACGGTTCGTCGCGTCCGGGTGTCGTCGTCCGCTGAGCGACGACGTGCGGGCGGCCTACGACGCACCGTTTCCCGACGACTCTTACTGCGCCGGCCCGCGCGCCATGCCGGGCCTGGTGCCCACCGCACCCGACGATCCGGCCGCCGAGGCCAACCGCTCGGCCTGGAAGACGTTGCGCGCCAGCACCATCCCCATGCTGGTGGCGTTCAGCGACGGGGACCCGATCACCGGCGGCATGGCACCCATCTTCAAGAAGGAGATGCGCGGCGCGCATGGCATCGAACACCCCGTGATCTCTGGGGCAGGCCACTTCCTGCAGGAGGACGCCGGCGAAGATCTCGCCGCCGAGATCGTCCAATTCCTCAGGGACAGGTGACCGCGATGTCGAACGGAGTGTCCGCCGGAACCGACGGGTCGGCAGCATCGGCACCCATGCCGATGCCGGTGACGGTGTAGCTGTCGCCGTCGCGGGACGCGACGACCGGGGCACCGGACAGGCCGGCCATGTAGACCACCGACGGGCCCTCGGACCATACGTCGCCGATGTTCACCGACTCCACGTTCGGCGCCTCACCCTCGGTCAGCGTCACCGTGGTGCGCACGTCGGACTCGATGCCGATGGTGGTCAGACCGTGCTCGGTCTCGCATCCGATCGCGGTGACCGGGCCCAACTCGCTCCCGCCGAGGGCCACCTTGCCCTGACCCGCCTCGACCGGCGTGGCCACGGGACCCTCGGACTCCGTCGCCGACCGCTGACCCGAATCAGAGGAATCGTGCGACGAACACGCGGCGACTCCGGCCAGCACCACCGCGCACGCGGCGGCGGCGGCGAGTCCGTTCACGACCAGTTCCACGAGCAAGCAGTATGGTCGGGCCCGCCCCGTTTACGGAAATCGGACGGGCATCCGGTTGAATACCCGATGTGGATCAGCCGTACTTCACCGTGACGGCCGAGTTGGACGACGGCCGACTCGGCCGGGTCGGAACCATCCACACGCCGCACGGCGACATCAACACCCCGGCGTTCATCCCCGTCGGCACCGCCGCCACCGTCAAATCGGTGCTGCCGGAGACCATGGAACAGCTTGGCGCCCAAGCCGTTCTGGCCAACGCCTATCACCTCTACCTGCAGCCCGGCCCGGACATCGTGGCCGAGGCCGGCGGGCTGGGCGCGTTCATGAACTGGCGTGGCCCAACCTTCACCGACAGCGGGGGCTTCCAGGTGCTGTCCCTGGGCGTCGGGTTCAAGAAGGTCCTGGCGATGGACACCAACCGGGTGCAGGCCGACGACATCATCGCCGAGGGCAAGGAACGCCTGGCCCACGTCGACGACGACGGTGTGACGTTCCGCTCGCACCTCAACGGGTCGCTGCACCGCTTCACGCCCGAGGTGTCCATCGGTATCCAGTACCAACTGGGCGCCGACATCATCTTCGCGTTCGACGAGCTCACCACGCTCGTCAACACCCGTGCCTACCAGGAGCGCTCGGTTCAGCGCACCCACGAGTGGGCCGTGCGCTGCCTCGCCGAGCACCACCGGTTGCAGGAGCAGTCCCCGGAGCGGCCCCGCCAGGCGCTGTTCGGTGTGGTCCAGGGTGCCCAGTACGAGGACCTGCGCCGCCAGGCCGCCCGCGGGCTGGCCGGCATCGGTGAACAGGAGGGCCCCGCCGCGGGGCTGAGCTTCGACGGCTTCGGCATCGGCGGTGCGCTGGAGAAGCAGAACCTGGCGACCATCGTCGGCTGGGTGAGCAGCGAACTGCCCAGGGACAAACCCCGGCACATGTTGGGGATCAGCGAGCCCGACGACCTGTTCGCGGCGGTGGCCGCGGGCGCGGACACCTTCGACTGCGTGTCGCCGTCGCGCGTGGCGCGCAACGCCGCGATCTACACGGCGACCGGGCGGTACAACATCACCGGCGCGCGCTACAAACGCGATTTCACCCCGCTGGACCCCGAGTGTGACTGCTACACATGCGCCAACTACTCGCGCGCATACATCCGGCACCTGTTCAAGGCCAAGGAGATGCTTTCGGCGACGCTGTGCACGATCCACAACGAGCGGTTCGTGATCCGGCTGGTCGACCGGATCCGCGCGGCGATGCTCGCCGGGGAGTTCGACGAACTGCGCGCCGAGGTCCTGGGCCGCTATTACGGCACCGCGGTGCGCTGAAAGTGCGCTGAGCGGGGGGTCCGCAACTCGCATGCACAATGGGTGAATGCCGACCGCCGCGACAGCCGAAGAGGCGCAGGCCCTGTTGCTCCAGCTGCTCGACCCTGCCACCCGCGCCGACCCGTATCCGATCTACGACCGCATCCGCCGCGGCGGACCGCTGCTGTTGCCCGAGGCGAATCTCGCGGTGTTCTCCGGCTTCTCGGACTGCGATGACGTGCTGCGGCACCCGCTGTCGTGCAGCGACCGCACGAAATCGAACATCCTGCAGCGGCAGCTGGCCGCCGAGACGCAGCCGCGCCCGCAGGGCACAGCCAGCTTCCTGTTCCTCGACCCGCCTGACCACACGCGGCTGCGCGGCCTGGTCAGCAAGGCGTTCGCGCCGCGCGTCATCCAGCGACTGAAACCGGAGATCACCGCGCTGGTCGACGGACTGCTCGACGAGATCGATGGGGCCGGCGAATCCGGGTTCGACCTCATCGACACTCTCGCGTATCCGCTTCCCGTCGCGGTGATCTGCCGGCTGCTCGGCGTGCCGATCGAGGACGAGCCGAAGTTCAGCCGCGCCTCGGCGCTGCTGGCGGCGGCCCTCGACCCGTTCCTGACGCTCACCGGTGAGGCGTCGGACCTGTTCGACGAGCAGATGAAGGCCGGGATGTGGTTGCGCGACTACCTGAAAGCACTCATCGACGAGCGGCGCCGCACGCCGGGAGATGACCTGATGTCGGGACTGATCGCGGTCGAGGAGTCGGGTGATCAGCTCACCGAGGACGAGATCATCGCCACCTGCAACCTGCTGCTGATCGCGGGGCACGAGACGACGGTGAACCTGATCGCCAACGCGGCACTGGCCATGCTGCGCAGCCCCGGACAGTGGGCCGCGCTGGCCGCCGATGCGTCCCGCGTGTCCGCCGTGATCGAGGAGACCATGCGGTACGACCCGCCCGTGCAGTTGGTCTCCCGCGTGGCCGGCGACGACATGGCCATCGGGACGCACACCGTGCCCAAGGGCGACACCATGTTGCTGCTGCTGGCCGCGGCGCATCGCGATCCGGTGGTGGTGCGGGAGCCGGACCGGTTCGACCCGGACCGCGAGCACATCCGTCACCTCGGCTTCGGCAAGGGCCCGCATTTCTGCCTGGGCGCGCCCCTGGCCAGGCTGGAGGCCACCGTGGCGTTGCCGGCGGTGGCGGCGCGGTTCCCGCAGGCCCGTCTGGCGGGCGAACCGGAGTACAAGACGAATCTGACGCTGCGCGGCATGTCCACGTTATCCGTCGCGATATAGCGATCTGCCGACGGAATCCATTGTCAAGTCGTCGTTTGAGTGATGAAACCGTAGTTTGGCGCTCGGTGTTCGGGTACGGTCTTCGCCATGCGAATCCTGTTGGTGGGTGCCGGCGGCGTCGGCTCGGCCTTCTGTTCGATCGCCGCACGCCGTGACTTCTTCGACCAGATGGTGGTGTGCGATTACGACGTGAGCCGTGCGCGGCAGGCCGCCGAGGCGGTCGGTGACCCCCGGTTCATCGCGGCCCGGGTGGACGCGACATCGGCCGACGCGGTGGCCGAACTCGTGCGCAGGCACGAGATCACCCATGTCATGAACGCCGTGGATCCGCGATTCGTGATGCCGATCTTCAACGGCGCGCTGGCCGGCGGCGCCGACTACCTCGACATGGCGATGAGCCTGTCGCAGCGCCACCCGGACAAGCCGTACGAGCTCACCGGAGTCAAGCTCGGCGACGAGCAGTTCGAAGCCGCCGAGGACTGGGAGACCGCGGGGCGCCTCGCGCTCGTCGGCATCGGCGTGGAGCCCGGTCTCTCGGATGTGTTCGCGCGCTACGCCGCCGACCACTTGTTCTCCGAGATCGACGAACTCGGCACCCGCGACGGGTCGAACCTCGTGGTCGAGGGATACGACTTCGCGCCATCGTTCTCCATCTGGACCACGATCGAGGAATGCCTCAATCCGCCGGTGATCTGGGAGGCCGAGCACGGCTGGTTCGTGACCGAACCCTTCAGTGAGCCAGAGATTTTCGACTTTCCGGAGGGCATCGGCCCGGTCGAGTGTGTCAACGTCGAGCACGAAGAGGTGCTGTTGATGCCACGCTGGGTCGAGTGCAAGCGGGCGACGTTCAAGTACGGCCTGGGCAGCGAGTTCATCGACGTGCTCAAGACACTGCACAAGCTCGGTCTTGACCGCACCCAGAAGGTCCGCGTGCCGAGCACGAACGGCCCGGTCGAGGTGAGCCCGCGCGACGTGGTCGCCGCGTGTCTGCCCGACCCGGCGACGCTCGGACCGCAGATGCACGGCAAGACCTGCGCGGGCCTGTGGGTGACCGGCAAGGGCAAGGACGGCGCGCCGAGATCGACGTACCTGTACCACGTGGTGGACAACCAATGGTCCATGGCCGAGTACGGCCATCAGTGCGTGGTGTGGCAGACCGCGATCAACCCCGTTGTGGCGCTTGAGCTTCTGGCGTCGGGAACGTGGAGCGGCACCGGTGTGCTGGGGCCGGAGGCCTTCGACGCCGTGCCGTTTTTGGACCTGCTGAAGGATTACGGCTCGCCATGGGGCGTCAAGGAGTTGTGAGGCCTGGGTAGGATCGGGCGCCATGCCGACCGAGCTCACCGCCGAGCAGGCCGCCACCCGGCTGCGGACCGCCGACACACTGGGGCTTCCGTTGGGTCCCGGTCAACCGCCCGCGTTCCTGCAGGCTCTCGGTGCCAGGGCGGACTGGACCGATCTGCGGGTGTACGGCGCGTTGCTCGCGGTGCTCACCGAACTGTTCAACCGTCCCGGTGTGCACTATGTATCGGGCTTCTACGGGCCACTGGAACGTGCGCTGCGTGACGCCGGGGCCGACGTCGACTTCGCGCCTGCGGATTTCCGTCGCTTCGGCCCCCTGCTGCGACAGCAGTCACCGCGGGTGATGGCAACCGCGGCTTCCCCGCCGGACGCCGACGGCTGGTGCTCGCTGTCCCTGCACGCCGGCGGCACCGTGGGCGAATTACGCCGCGCCGGAGCCGATCCCGAGCGGCTGCTGGTGGTCGAGGTCTCCGAGGCCTTCCCACGGACGTACGGTCTGGGGGAGCGGCATCGCGGGCCGGGAGCGCAGCGGCCGGGGATTGAACTCGGTCACGGACTACACGTCGACGAGATCGACATCCTGATTCGCTCCGATGCGCAACCCCTGGCCCTGCCGGGAGGAGACGCGCCGCCCACCGATGTCGACCGGGCCATCGCGGCCAACGCGGTCGCCTACATGCCGTCGGGGACGACGCTGCAGACCGGGATCGGCTCCATCCCCAATCAGATCGCGACCCTGCTCGCCGAGGGCGACGGCGGTGAATACGGCCTGCACAGCGAGATGTTCACCGATGGTTGCATGAGACTGCACCGCGCGGGCAAGGTCACCAACACCCGCAAGGGACAGTACGACGGCGTCAGCGTCACGACGTTCGCGTTCGGATCGACCGAACTCTACGAGTGGCTCGACGACAACCGCGAGATCGCGTTCCTTCCCGTGGAAATCGTCAACTCGCCCGAGGTGATCGCAGCCAACGAGCAGATGGTCACCATCAACGGCGCCCTGGCGGTCGACATCCAGGGCCAGGTGGTCGCCGACACCATCGACGGCAGTCAGTTCAGCGGGATCGGCGGTGCCGAGGATTTCGTGGCAGGCGCCGGCCTGGAACTGTCGGACCGCTCGCTGATCTGCCTGCCTTCGACGTTCACCAAAGACGGCCACCTGCACTCGAGGATCGTGCCGTGGTTCGGCCCCGGCGCGGTGATCACCACGCCACGCCACCACACCGATGTCATCGTCACCGAGTACGGCGCCGCCGAGCTCGAGGGGCTGACGGTGCGCGAGCGGGGCCGGGCGCTGGCCGCCATCGCCCACCCGCTGTTCCGAGACGACCTGTTGGAGGCCGCCGAACACACGGTCAACGGTCGCTCCGCGCTGGGGTGAAGGCGTGTCGCCGCACCCACGGACCTGGCCGGAACGCGACGCGGCCGGTCGCCGGTGTCGAGCGAGTCCGCTCTAGAGGGTGTTGAGAATCCGCTGCAGGAACTGCTTGGTGCGGTCGTGCTGCGGATCGTCGATCACCGCCGCGGGCGGCCCCTGCTCCAGGATCACGCCGCCGTCGGTGAACAACACCTGATCGGAAACCTGCTTGGCGAACTGGATCTGGTGCGTCACGATCACCATCGTCCAGCCCTTGTCGGCGAGATCTTTGATCACCGCGAGCACCTCGCCGACCAGTTCGGGATCCAGCGCCGAGGTGGGCTCGTCGAACAACACGACCTTGGGCCGCATGGCCAATGCGCGCGCGATCCCGACGCGCTGCTGCTGGCCGCCCGAGAGTTGGTACGGGTATTGGTCGCGTTTGTCGGCAAGACCCACCTGCTCGAGAAGCTCGACGGCGTCGGCCTCGGCCTCCCCGCGCGGGCGTCCCTGCGCGACGACCGGCCCCTCGGTGATGTTCTGCAGCACGGTCTTGTGCGGAAACAGGTTGTGGGACTGGAAGACGAAACCGCTTTGGGCGCGGTAGCGGCGCAACTCGTCACGGCTCAACCGTTGGGAGAAGTCCAGCCGGACACCGTCCTCCCCGCCCACCTGGATGATCCCGGAGTCCGGGACGTCGAGCGCGTTGAGAGCCCGCAGCAACGTGGTCTTCCCCGAACCCGACGGCCCGAGGATGGTGGTCGCACTGCCGCGCGCAACCCTGAACGACACACCTTTGAGAACCTTGTTGTCGCCGAAGGCTTTCTCGACGTTCTCGGCGACGATCCGGTATTCGGGTTCTGTGGTCATCGCGCCACGTACCTTTCCAGTCGGCGTTCAATGCGGCTCTGGCCGAACGACAGCACCAAGCAGATCACCCAGTAGTACACGGCGGCGGTGCCGTAGAGGGCGAAGAACTCGAACGTCGGTGCCGCGACGATCTGTGCCTGCCGCAACAGTTCGGTGACCAGGATGGTCGACGCCAGCGATGTGTCCTTGACCAGCGAGATGAGTGTGTTCGACAGCGGCGGCACGGCCACGCGGGCGGCCTGCGGAAGAATGATCCGCTGCAGGGACTTCACATAGCTGAGGCCGATGGTCTCGGCCGCCTCCCACTGTCCCTTGGGGATGCTCAGGATCGCCGAGCGGATGATCTCGGCCGCGTAGCCGCCGACGTTGAGGCTGAACGCGATCACGGCCGCGGGGAACGGGTCGATGCGCACCCCGAACTCGGGTAGCGCGAAGAACACGATGAACAACTGGACCAGCAGCGGGGTGCCCCGGATGATCGAGATGTACAACCGGGCGACGTTGCTGAGCGCGATGTTCGACGACAGCCGCGCAAGCGCGACGCCCAGCGCGATCACCAGACCGATCGCGAAGCTGATGATCGTCAGGGGAATCGTCATGGTGATCGCGGCCTTGGCCAGTGGCCACAGGTTGTCGGCGATCAACTCCCACGTCGATCTCGGCGCGGGCGGCGCCGCGCCTGCATCACCGGCCGCGGCACCGGTCGCATCGGCCTTCAGGTACTTCTGCGAGATCTGGGTCAGGGTGCCGTCAGCCCTGAGTTCGTCCAGCGCACGGTTCAATTCGGGTAGGTAGCCGCTGTTCTTGCGGGCCGCGAAACCCTGCTCGCTCTTCTCACCGACCGTGCCCGCGATCTTGACCGACGTGTCGCCGGTCTCGGCCAGGTAGGCATACACCGCGATGCTGTCGTTGACCACGACGTCGACGCGGCCCTGGTTGAGCAGGGTGATCGCCTGGGTGAACCCCTCGACCGCCTCGACCCGCGCGCCCGCCTGCCGCGCGATCTCCGACCAGTTGCTGGTGGCGTTCTCCGCGGCGACCTTGCCCTTGAGGTCGTCCAGGGAGGTGATCGAGTTGTCGTCGGCGCGCGTGACGATGACACCCTCGCCGACGGAATACGGCTCGGAGAGGTCGTATTTCGCCTTGCGTTCGTCGGTGATGGTGACCTCGTTGGCCACGATGTCGAACCGGTTGGCTTCCAGCGCAGCGAATATCGAATCCCACGGGGTCTCGACGAACTCGATGTGCACGCCGATCCGGTCGGCGACCGCGCGGGCCACATCGACGTCGTAACCGGTGAGCTGGCCGGTCACCGGATCGTGATAACTGAACGGGGCGTACACACCTTCGGTGCCCACGCGCAGCACACCGGCTGCCTTTATCGGCTCATCGCTGTCGTTCGCCGCAGCCCCACAGCCCGCGAGCAGCATGGCGGCGAGAAGCAGGAGCCCCAGCAGAAAAATTCGTAGGGAGCGCACCGCCGGAAGCTAGCAGGCCGACCGGATGTTCTGAAGTGTTCTGCTCAGACCGGCCGATATATCCACGGATGACGAGGCAGGTGATCGGGGTCGAACTGTGCCAGCAGTTCGTCCATCGTGGTGGCCGGCCAGCCGAGGGATTCGGTGATCTGTGCGAACGCGCGCCCGACACCGATCTCGGCCAGTGTCACCGCGCCGTCACGCTTGGCCAGGCGCGCGCCGTCCTCGTTGAGCACCAGCGGGACATGGGCATACGTCGGTTGCGGGTAGCCCAGCAACCGGGCCAGATAGGCCTGCCGCGGCGACGACGGCAGCAGATCGTCGCCGCGCACCACCTGATCGACACCGGTCGCCGCGTCGTCGACGACCACCGCGAGGTTGTAGGCGGGCACCCCGTCGCCGCGGCGGACCACGAAGTCGTCGACGATGCCGGTGTAGGGGCCGTGCAGCAGGTCGGTGACGGTGTTCACGAACGTGTCGGTGCGCAACCGCAGTGCGGGTGGGCGGCCGGTCTCGCGGCGCCGCTCGGCACGCTCGGCCTCGGTCAACTCACGGCACGTGCCAGGATAGGCGCCCTGCGGCGCATGCGGTGCGCGTGGCGCCTGCGCGATATCCTTTCGGCTGCAATAGCATTCGTACAGCAAGCCCTCGGCTTCGAGATGCTCGATCACCGCGTCGTAACGGTCCTCGTGCGCGGTCTGCCATTCGACGGGGCCATCCCAGGTCACGCCGATCGCGGCGAGGTCGGCAACCTGGCGTTCCCCGATCTCCGGGAATGTGCGGTCGTCGAGATCCTCGACCCGCACGAGAAAGCGCCGACCGGTGGACCGTGCGAACAGCCAGGCCAGCACGGCGGTGCGCAGGTTCCCGATGTGCAGATCGGCGGAGGGACTCGGCGCGAAGCGTCCTGCGGCGTTGCTCACGCCCGCAATCTAGCTAATCTCGGTCCCACGGCGCCGTCTCGCCCATCTTCTCGTAGTACTTGGCCAGGTGGCTCTTGACGCGGTCGATGTCGTCATCGGGCAGGTCGATGCCACCCCGCGCACCGTCCATGATGGCGCCGGCGGCCATCACGCCGCGCGGCACCACCTTGAGCGTGTCGCCCACCACATCGGCGATGAGCAGCTTGTAGGCCGTGAAGTTGTCCTTCTTGTCCTTGTCGTACCAGACGTGCGCGTCGCGGTACTTCTCGTTGGGCTCGTCGGTGGCATCGGCCCACTTCCGCACCCGTTTCTCGGCGGCACTGCCGTCCCATTCGCGGTCACGGTCGGCGAGCGGAAGGTCCTGGAAAGCGGTCACAGACATGTTTGTCGCGTGCCCCGCCGGTGGCATGCGTAAACCGGGGTTACCTTCGATGGGGTGACGAAGCGGCAGCTACCCGGCGGCACCGTGCGGGTCGAGGAAGACGGTGGCCTGATGCGCGCACGCGGCCTTCGGTACGGCACGGCGGCACGGTTCACCCGCGCGCAACCGACGGCGCCATGGGATGGAGTGCTGGACGCGACCCGCGCAGGCGCGGCGTGCCCGCAGCGCCCGTCGCGCATGAACTGGATGACCGGACCGTTGCTGGACGGCCTGACGATGGACGAGGACTGCCTGGTCCTGAGCGTCACCGCCCCGGCGGATGCGCGTGGTCTGCCGGTGATGGTCTGGTTGCACGGCGGCGCGTACGTGTCCGGCAGCGGGGAGTCACCCAAGTACGACCCGGCGCCGCTGGCACGCGACGGCGACGTGGTGGTGGTCAACGTCAGTTACCGGCTCGGCACCTTCGGTTATCTCGCCCCGCCCGGCGCCCCGGACGGGGTCAACCTGGGCCTCACCGACCAGATCCTGGCGCTGAAGTGGGTCAGGGACAACATCAGCGCGTTCGGGGGAGACCCGGCCAACGTGACCGTGTTCGGGCAGTCGGCCGGAGGCGATTCGGTGGTCAAGCTGATGCTCACCGAGGAGGCCTGCGGCCTGTTTCACCGGGCGATCGCGCAGAGCGCCCCGCTCGGTCTGGGTGACGAGCGCGCGGACCTGGCGGTGGCCATGCGCTCGGCGCTCGCGGACGCCCTGGCCGGGGTCGATCCGCTGCGGGCCACCACACAACAACTCCTCGACGCGCAGGCCGCCGCGGCATCCTGGGCCCAGCCGGTCGGAATGCTCGGGACGTTGATGCCTTTCGCGCCGCTGCTCGGCCACGACCCGTTGCCGTCATCTGCCGACCTCCCTGGGCATTTCGCCGACGCGGCGTCGCGTATCGAACTGTTGGTGGGCCACACGCGCGACGACGCCGCGCCATTCGTGGCGATGCACCCGGAGTTCGCCGAGACGCCCGATCTGACCGAGCTCGTATTCGGCGCCCCGGCAGACGAACTGGCTGGGCAGTGGAACGATCTCGGCGGCCAAGCCGCCACTTACCGGTTCGACTGGGCACCCGACGACGCCCCGCTCGGTGCCTGCCACTGCCTGGAGTTGCCGTTCCTGTTCGGTTCGGCGCAGGCGTGGGCCGATGCGGCGATGCTGGGCCCCAACCGTCGTATCGACGACGCGTTGGCCGTCGAGATCCGAACCTGCTGGGCGGGGTTCGCGCATCACGGTATCGATGCGCTGCCCGCGCGGTCACTGCGGTTCGGCTAAGCCGGGCACGATGTCGCCGAGGTCGAAGACCGTGGGGGAGTCGAGTTGCGCGAACGTGCACGAGCGCGCGTCGCGGTCCGGGCGCCAGCGGTTGAACTGGGCGGTGTGGCGGAACCGGCGGCCCTCCATGTGGTCGTAGCGCACCTCGACAACCCGTTCCGGGCGCAGCGGGACGAACGACAGGTCCTTGCCCGCGTTCCAGCGTGACCCGCCGCCGTAGCGCCGTGCCAGGTCCGGGTCGGCGGCGGCCTGCGCGGCCCAGTTCCACGGATGGGTGTCGAAATCGGTGACCAGTGGCTGCAGTTCGGTGAACAGCGTCCGGCGCGTCGCCATCGGGAACGCGCCGATGACGCCGACCGACGCGAGACTCCCGTCGTCGTACAGCCCGAGCAGCAGGGAACCCACCGCGTCGGCGCCGGACTTGTGCAGCCGGTAGCCCGCGACCACGCAGTCCGCGGTGCGCTGGTGTTTCACCTTGAACATCACGCGTTTGTCCGGCTGGTAGGTCAGATCGAGGGGTTTGGCGATGACCCCGTCGAGGCCGGCCCCTTCGAACTCGTGGAACCAGCGTTGCGCGGTCGGCAGGTCGGTGGTGGCGGGCGTGAGGTGAAACGTCGGGCCGGCGCCGGCGAGGGCGGTCTCGAGCGCGGCGCGACGCTCGATGAACGGTCGGCCGGTGTAGTCGTCGTCGCCGAGCGCCAGCAGATCGAACGCGACGAACGCCGCTGGTGTCTGTTCGGCGAGCATCGCCACGCGGCTCGCGGCGGGATGCAGCCGCAGCTGCAGCGCCTCGAAATCGAGGCGGTTCTCGGTCGGCAGGACGATCTCGCCGTCGATCACGCATCGCGGCGGCAGCTCGGTCAGCGCCGCGGCCACCAGTTCGGGGAAGTAGCGCGTCATGGGCCGTTCCTTGCGGCTGCCGAGCTCGACCTCGGCGCCGTCGCGGAACAGGATCGACCGGAACCCGTCCCACTTGGGTTCATACGACATCCCGGGCGGGATCGTGCTGACGGACTTCGACAGCATCGGTGACACCGGAGGCAGCACGGGTAGATCCATGGCGATGAGGTTCCCACGTTCGGCCGGTCTACCGTGCCGAGGAGGTAAGAATGGGAAGGATGGACTTGCCGGTGCAGCCCCCGATCGAACCCATGCTCGCCAAGGCACAGGTGAAGGTGCCCGACGATGCCGGGATGTGGTCCTACGAGCCGAAGTGGGACGGTTTCCGGGCCCTGGTGTTCCGCGACGGCGACGACGTGGTGCTGCAGTCGCGCAACGGCAAGGAACTGGGACGGTACTTTCCGGAACTGCTCGACGCGCTGCGCGACGAACTCGCTGACCGTTGCGTGCTCGACGGTGAGATCGTGGTGCCGCGGGACATTGCCGGCCGGGTGCGGCTGGACTGGGAATCGCTGAGCCAGCGCATCCATCCCGCGCAGAGCCGTATCACGATGCTCGCCGAGCAGACCCCGGCGCACTTCATCGGATTCGACGCGCTGGCCACCGGTGATCGGTCACTGCTCAAGGAACCGTTCCGGGTGCGCCGAGAGGCGCTGGGGCAGGCCGTCAACAAAAAACGGTGGTGCCACGTCACCCGCACCACCGAGGATCCCGCGCTGGGCACCGAGTGGCTGAAGACGTTCGAGGGCGCCGGGCTCGACGGGGTGATCGCCAAGCGGCTCGACGGGCCGTACCTGCCCGGCAAGCGGGAGATGGTCAAGGTCAAACACCACCGCGACGCCGACTGTGTCGCAATGGGGTACCGCATCCACAAGAGCGGCGAGGGCATCGGGTCGATCCTGCTGGGCCTGTACCGCGACGACGGCGAGCTGCAGATGGTCGGGGGCGCAGCGTCGTTCACGGCGAAAGACCGGCTCAAGCTCCTGAAGGAACTCGAGCCGCTGCGCGAAGGCGACGAGATGCGCGAAGGTGACCCCAGCCGGTGGAACTCGGCAGCCGACAAGCGGTGGATCCCGCTGCGCCCCGAGAAGGTGTGCGAGGTGGCCTACGACCAGATGGAGGGAAACTCCGTCGAGGGCAGGCGTTTTCGCCACGCCGTGAAGTTCCTGCGCTGGCGGCCCGACCGGGAGCCGTCGAGTTGCACGTTCGACCAGTTGGACACGCCGTTGAACTACGACCTCTACGACGTGCTGGAGGCACAGTGATGGCCAGTGCGGCAACCGAACTCGACGTCGACGGGGTCAAGGTCCGGTTCACCAACCCGGACAAGGTGTACTTCCCCAAGCTGGGCAAGAACGGCACCAAGGGCAAGCTCGTCGAGTACTACCTGTCCGTGGCGTCGGGTCCCATGCTGGCGCTGCTGCGTGACCGCCCGGTGCACCTGCAGCGGTTCCCCGACGGCATCGAAGGCGAGGAGATCTACCAGAAGCGGGTGCCGCAGAAGCACCCCGACTACCTGGAGACGTGTGAGGTCACCTTCCCGTCGGGGCGCACCGCCGACGCGTTGAAAGTGACGCATCCGTCGTCGATCATCTGGGCCGCCCAGATGGGCACCGTGACACTGCATCCGTGGCAGGTGCGCTGTCCTGACACCGAACATCCCGACGAGTTGCGCGTCGACCTCGATCCACAACCCGGCACGGGTTTCGAGGAAGCCCGCACCGTGGCGTGTGACGTGCTCAAACCGCTGCTCGACGAACTCGGCCTGGTGGGCTACCCGAAGACCTCGGGTGGCCGTGGTGTGCACGTGTTCCTGCGGATCAGGCGGCAGTGGGACTTCATCGACGTGCGCCGGACCGGCATCGCGCTCGCCCGGGAGGTCGAGCGTCGCGCCCCGGACGCGGTGACGACGTCGTGGTGGAAAGAAGAGCGCGGCGAGCGGTTGTTCATCGACTACAACCAGAACGCACGCGACCGCACGTTCGCGTCGGCCTACTCAGTGCGCAAGACCCCGATCGCGACCGTGTCGATGCCGCTGAGCTGGGACGAACTGCGCACCGCCGACCCGGACGACTACACCATGAACACCGTGCCGGATTTCCTTGCCGGGCGCGAGGATCCGTGGGCCGACATCGATTCGGCCAAGCAGTCCCTGAAGCCACTGCTGGATCTCGTCGCCGCCGACGAGGAGCGGGGCCTCGGCGACCTGCCCTACCCGCCGAACTACCCCAAGATGCCCGGCGAACCGCCGCGCGTGCAGCCCAGCAAGAAGGTCGCTGAGCATTGGGACGAGCAGGGCAACCGCAAGTGAGCGCCAACGGCGGCTGACCGAGCGTTAATCCTCGGGTGCCCCGATGGCCTGCAGGTGCTCGACTGTCGCGGCTCGGCCGCGCCCGATGTGCTCCAACATGGCCTGCTCGGCGGCCTGGGCCTGCCTCGACTCGAGGGCGGCCGTGACGGCGTCGTGATCGGCCACGGACCGGTGGCGACGCTGGACGAACCATATTGCTTGATAGGGCACACCCGTCCACAGCCGATCGATGAATTCGTCCAACAGTGACGAGTGCGCGGCGGCGTACACCATCCGGTGCCACCGCGCGTTGAGATCCACGACATCGGCAAAGCGAGGTGGTTCGCCGTCCACGACGAGCCGGAACTCCTCCTGGAGTTCCCGGATACGCCGCAACTCCTCTTCGGTCGCATTCACCGCGGCGAGCCTGGTGGCCAGGGGTTCGAGCGTCTGTCGCAGCAGATACGTCTCCTCGGCACGTCGGATCGAGTACCGCGTCACGACATGCCCATGATGACGCTTGTATTCGACGAGCCCGTTGGCCTGCAACATTCGCAGCGCCTCGCGGATCGGGGTGAGACTCATCTGCAGTTCGTCGGACAGACTGGACAATGTCAGCTTGGCCCCACCCGGTAGCCGGCCGCTCTCGATCAAGCGGCGGATCTCGATGAACGCCTCTTCTGCTTTGGTTGTCGGGAGCGGCTCGGGTGGGGTTGCCATCACGTCCTCTCGACCTGGCGCCGATTCTGTCACCCAGACGGTACCGCGATCGGGGTCACCGGCCCGCTGTCGGTGAGTGTCTGCACCACATTCTTCACCGCGAGCTCTGCCATCAGGGTGCGGGTCTCGACTGTCGCCGAACCCAGGTGCGGCGCGAGCACCACGTTGGGAAGCTCACGCAGGCCCGGATGCACCTCGGGTTCATGCTCGTAGACGTCGAGGGCGGCACCCGCGATGGATCCACGGGCGAGCGCATCGACCAATGCGCTCTCGTCGACGATCGGGCCTCGCGAGGTGTTGATCAGATACGAGCCGGGTTTCATGGCACGTAGCGCTCTGGCGTCGATCAGGTGGCGCGTTTCGATCGTCAACGGGCAGTGCAGCGAGACGATGTCGGAGGTGGCGAGCAACTCGTCGAGTGGGATCCGACGGCCGATGACGTCGTCCTGTGCCCGCCGGGCATGGTAGGCGACGTGTACCCCGAATGCCGTCGCGCGTCTGGCGACGGCACGACCGATGTGGCCCATGCCGACGATACCCAGTTGCTTGCCCTGCAGACCGCTGCCGAGCATGAAACCGATGTCCCATGACCAGGATTGGCCCGAACGGATCAGGCGGTCACCCTCGGTCACCCGTCGCGTGATGTCCAGTAGTAGCGCCATGGTCAGGTCGGCGGTGGCATCGACCAGCACACCCGGGGTGTTGGTCGCCGTGGCGCCGTGGCGCGAGATCGCCGCGACATCGAGGTTGTCGTAGCCGACGGCGGTGTTGGCGACCACGCGAAGCTGGCTGCCCGCCGCGGCGAGTACCCGTTCATCGATCCGGTCGTTGAGCATGCTGACGATGCCGTGCGCGCCGCGCACCGCGTGACGCAGTTCTTCGCCGGTGAGGGGACGGTCGTGCGGGGAGACCCATATCTCGCCGACATCGGTCAGGGGTGCCAGCGTTTCGGGCGGCAACGCCCGAGTGACCACGACTTTCACTGGGCACCCGCCAGTATCGCTCTCGCCCGCTGAGCGACCGGATAGTCGACGAACGTCCCGTCCGACAGCCGGATCGACGAGACACCTTCGGCCTCGGCCGCGGTGAAGGCGGCATCCACCGCACGGGCCCAATCGATCTCGGCGGCGCTTGCGGCGAAGGCACCGGCCACCACGGCGATCTGCGACGGGTGGATGACCTGTTTACCGCCGAAGCCGAGCCGACGGGCCTGACCCGCCGACCGGATGAGGCCGTCGTCGTCACCGAGATCGAGGTACGGGCCGTCCACCGGCGGAGGGCAGTTCGCCGCCGCCGCGGCAAGGACCAGCTGTGACCGGGCGAAAAGGAATTCGTCACCATCGCTGGTCGGCGTGATCCCCAGTTCACGCGACAGGTCGGCAGGGCCGAACGACAACGTGTGCACCCGTGCGTCTGCGGACGCGAGTGAGCGGGCGTTGAGGATGCCCGCCGCAGTCTCGACCAGAGGGACGATGCCGATCCGACCACTGTCGGTTGCGGCCGATCGTTCGGCCCGGGTCAGAAGCTCGCTGACGCGTCGGATGCCGTCGGGTTCGGCACTCATCGGGACGATGACCAGATCGACCCGATGAAGCACCGGCTCCAACGCGGTCAGGTCGTCCTCGGCGAAACCACTGTCCACGGCGTTGATTCGCACACAGATCACCGGGACACCCGAGGTGGGTAGCTCCGACAGCGCGGTCACGGCCGCGCGGCGAGCTGAGTCCTTCCGCGATACCGCCACCGCATCTTCGAGATCGACCGCCACGCCGACGGCCGCACTGGCGGCCGCCTTGGCGATGCGATCGGGTCGGTCACCCGGCACGAACAGCAACGTGCGAAGTGACGGAAGGGCGCGGGTGGATTGCCGGCCCATCAGTCGGCGTACCAGTTCGGGAGATCGTCTTGCATGTCCACCCACACCGACTTGATCCGGGTGTAGTGCTCCATCACGGCCTGCCCACCCTCGCGCCCGTAACCGGACTGTTTGTAGCCGCCGAACGGAACGAGGTGGTTGATCGTGCGGGTGGTGTTGACCCAGATCAGTCCGGCCGCGATGCTCGCCGCGACCCGGTGCGCCCTGGACACGTCTCGCGTCCAGACAGACCCGGCCAGACCGTACTGCGTGTCGTTGGCCTTGGCCACGGCGTCGGCTTCGTCGGTGAACGTCATCACCCCGGTCACCGGACCGAAGATCTCCTCGCGGATCATCAACATGTCGCGGTTGACGCCGTCGAGGATCGTCGGCGAGTAGTAGTAGCCGTCCGCCAGCGGCGGATCCGTGGGCTGCGTGCCGCCGCAGACCAGATTGGCTCCCTCCTGTATGCCGCTGGCGACGTACCCGGCGATCCGTTCCCGATGCTGCGCGGAGATCTGGGCGCCCATCTGGGTGCGCTCGGACAGCGGATCACCGACGCGGATACGCCTTGCCAGTGCGGCGAACCGATCCAGGAACTCGTCATGGATGGTGTCTTGCACGAAGATCCGAGACGCGGCCTGACATGTCTGACCCGCGGCGGAGAAGATGCCGTAAGCGGTGCGGTGAACCGCGGCATCGAGGTCGGCGTCGTCGAAGATCACGGTGGGAGACTTGCCGCCCAGCTCGAAGGTGACGAGTTTGAGATCGCTTGCCGCGGTGGCGGCGATCTGCTTGCCCACCTCGGTTGAACCGGTGAAGGCGATCTTGTCGACATCGGGGTGGGCGACCAGCGCGGCGCCGGCTTCCTCGCCGATTCCCGTCACCACGTTGAAGACTCCGTCGGGTAGCCCCACCTCGGCGATGAGCTGAGCGAACACGACGGCCGAAACCGAGGTCTGCTCTGCGGGTTTGAGGACGATGGTGTTACCACCCGCCAGCGCCGGCGACAGCTTCCACGCGAGCATGAGCAGCGGCGAATTCCATGGCACGATCGCGCCGACGACACCCACCGGTTCGCGGCGGGTATAGCTGAAGGCCGTGGCGGCCTGTGGGTGGGTTTCGCCGACCGTGGTCTGGCATACACCGGCGAAGTACTCGAAATAGCGTACGACCGCCTCGATTTCGGCGCGCACCTCGCGGACCGGCTTGCCGTTGTCGCGGGACTCGATCACCGTGAGCTCATCCCGGTGCCGGTCGACGACCGCGGCGATCTTCATCAGGAATCGGCCGCGGTCGGCGGGGGAGACAGCGCCCCACGGTCCTTCGAAGGCCGCGCGTGCCGCGCGCACGGCCCGATCGACGTCGGTCGAGTTGGCGCGTGGCAACCGCGCCCACACTCGCCCGGAACGCGGTTCGTAGGAATCGAACGTCGCGCCGTCGGCAGCAGGAACCGCAGCTCCGGCGACGAACATCGAGAGGTCGGCGACGTCGGAAGCGGCATCGGGGTCGGCCAGCGCCACAACGTCGGACGGGCGGTGGGTGGTGACGGTCATGACTGGATCTCCTGCGGCAGTAGTACGGGCTTGATTTCCTGGAAACTCTGCATCCGCCCCATCACCGAATCGATGTCGCGGAGCGGATAGTGACCGCTGATGAGCCGGTCGAAGGGCAGACGATCGGCATAGCGTTCCAGGATGGTGAGTGCAGTGCGGTAATGCGAGAGGTCACCCGAGAAGGACCCGATGACGTTGAGGTTCTTCTTGGTGATGGTGCCGGGCGCGATGGTGGTGACGCCTGCGCCGAGTTGGCCGACCACCAGATAACGGCCGTCTGGGGCGGCCATCTCCACGCCCTCGGCGAACGCCGCGGGGTGACCCGAGAACTCCGCGACCAGATCGGCGCCGAGACCGTCGGTGGCTTCTTTGATCATCGTCAGTCGGTCGTCCGGATCAGGATGGGCGGCAAGGGAGATCACGTCGTGTGCGCCGAACTCCGAGGCGATGTCCAGCCGGGCGTCCGGCGCCCCGACGGTGATCACCCGGCCTGCGCCTGCCTGCGCAAACAAACCTGTCGCCAGGATTCCGAGCGGGCCTGCGCCCTGGACGACGACGGTGTGCTCGGGCCCGACACGGCCGGCCTGCTCGACCGCGTTGACCACGGACCGCAGCGCACAGCTCGCCATGCTGGCCAGGTCGTCGGGCACGCCGTCGGGGACCCGGAGCCGGCCGGACCCGGGCAGCACGTATGAGTGTTGCGCCAACCCGCCCAGCAGATTCGGCCACTGGTCCATGGTGGCCTGGCCGTACGGAATTTTGTTGCGGCACAACGTGGGCCGCTTCTTGGCGCACATGACGCAGCGGCCGCAGACGGCGTGCGTCCACAGGATGCGGTCGCCGATCTGCAGGGGCTGCCCGGCCGAGTCGACGTCGGCGCCGTCACCGATCGCGATGATCCGGCCGACCATCTCGTGGCCGAGGATCAGCGGCAGTCCGACCGGGATGGCCAGGGAGCCCTCCCAGCAGTGCACGTCGGTGCCGCACAGCGAGCAGGCCACGATCTCGACGAGCAACCCGCCTGGTGCCACGGTCTGCGGGACGGCGACCTCCTCGAGCCTGAGGGGTTCGCCGAAACCGCGTACCACCGCTGCCTGCGTGGACTTCGGCAGTGTCGTCGCCTTCATCGCTGGACCTCCGCGACGTCGGGTGCGGAGGCGGGATCGGCGGTCGCCGATGCGTCGGCACGGATCTTGCCCCAGAGCGCCATGACGAGGTAACTCACCAGGCACACACCCGCGATGTAGGTGGCGATGGGCCAGGTTGCGCCGCCGCTACGGAGCAGCAGCGCCGCGGCGATGAGCGGGGTGAAGCCACCGACGATGGCCGCGCCCAGTTGGTATCCCAGCGATGCGCCGGTGAACCGGACCTCGGTGTCGAACAGGGCCGAGAAATAGCTGGCCTGCGCGGCGTACATCAACGAATGCCCGACGGCGAGGCCGACGATCAGCGCGATCAACAGCGTCCATCCGGAATTCGAACCCGCGAGCCAGAAGAACGGGAATGCGAACAGCACCATGAAACCGGCTCCGCCCATGTAGACGGTCCGTGTGCCGACCCGGTCGGCCAGCACGCCGAAGGCTCCGATCGTGATGATCGCGACCACCGATGCGATCAGAATGCCGTTACGCGCAGTCGATTCGCCGGCACCGTTCTTCGCGAGGGTCAGGGCGAACACCGTGATGAGGTAGAACGTGCAGGTTTCCGCCGCCTTCGCGGCGAACGTGACGAAGATGCCTCGCCGGCCGGTGCGGAACGCTTCCACCAGCGGGATGCGCTTCTTCTCCTGCTCGGGTTCGATCGACCGAGTGGCCATGGCGGCCGCGAACTCCGGGGATTCGGTGATCGCCCGGCGTAGCCACAGGCCGACGAGCATCAACACCGCGCCGAGGATGAAGGGTATGCGCCAGCCCCAGCTCAGGAACTGTTCTTCGGGCAGCAGCATGAAACCGCCGAGCACCAGACTGGCGAGCACCAGCCCCGCGTAGATACCCATCTGCGGGCAGCTGCCGTAGAAACCGCGGCGGCTCTCAGGAGCGTGCTCGATGGTCATGATGGACGCGCCGCCCCATTCGCCTCCGTGTGCGAGCCCCTGCAGGATCCGCAGGGTGACCAACAGAACGGGGGCCAGTGTGCCGATAGTCTCGTACGTCGGAAGCACTCCGATGCCGACCGTGGACACGCCCATCAACGCGAGCGTGGCGATCAGAACACTCTTGCGTCCGAACTTGTCCCCGAAGTGGCCGGCGATGATGCCGCCGACCGGACGTGCCACGAAACCCACGCCGAAGGTGGCGAGTGCGAGCAACGTACCGACCGCCGGGTCGTCGCTGTGGAAATACAGCGTTCCGAAGATCGTCGCGGACAGTGCGCCATAGAGGTAGAAGTCGTAGAACTCCAGCATCGAACCGATGCCACTGGCGAGCGCGACCCGCCGGACGAGTCGCTCGTTCGGCGCTGGAGGCGCAGCGGGATTGGTCATGAATTCACTCGCTTCGTCGAGAGGGGTTGGAGGGTGCGGCCTATCACGCCGGCTTCGGTCAGTTCATCCAGAACATCGTCGGGATAAGCCAATTCGGCACGGAGGACCTCGTCGTTGTGTTCTCCGAGTGCGGGACCCGGGTGGCGGATCCGGCCTGGTGTCCGGGACAACTGGGCGATGAGCCCCTGCATGCGCATCGAACCGAGGGTGGGATGGTCGACGGTCACGATGCTGCCCCGCTCGGTGAAGTGGGGGTCGGCGACGATGTCGGCTGCGGTGTACACCGGGCCTGCCGTCGCGCCCACCGACTCGAACATCGCCAGCACGTCGGCGTTGTCGCGTTGTCCGACCCAGGTCGCGATCGCCTCGTCGATCACCTCGCGGTGCGCGATTCGTCCGGAGATGTCCGAGAACCATTCGGCGTCAGCGAGATCCGGTCGGCCGACGGCGCGCATGATGCGTTGTGCGGTAGCCGTGGTGGCACCGGACAGCGCGATCCAGCGTCCGTCGCGGGTGCGGTAGCACTCACGGGGAACGTTGAAGCCCGTCCGGCTTCCCTGCCGTGTCGGCAGAGTGCCGAGCTGATCGTAGGCCGATGTCTGGGCGCCGAGAATCCAGAACAAGGGTTCGTAGATGGACAGGTCGACGACCTGTCCGTGGCCCGTCGACTCCGCGTGACGGAGCGCGATCATGGTGGCGAACGCGCCGGCCAGTGCGGCAACACCGTCGGCCAGTGGCCACTGTGGAAGTACCGGGGGCCCGTCGGCGGCGCCGTTGGTGTCGGCGAACCCCGACATCGCCTCGGCGATCGTGCCGAAACCGGGACGGGAGCGGTAGGGGCCGGTCTGTCCGAATCCCGAGACCCGGACCACCACCAATTTCGGGTTGGCGGCGATCAGGTCCTGAGGATCGAGTCCCCACTTCTCCAGGGTTCCTGGACGGAAGTTCTCGATGAACACATCGGCCTCGGCCAGCAGTCGACGCATCACTTCGGCGCCGCGGGGATCCGAGAGCGACACGCTGATGTCGCGTTTGTTTCGTCCGACGAGCGCCCACCAGAGCGATTCCCCGTCCTTGCGCCACTCCCATTGCCGCAGACCGTCACCGTGCGGGTGCTCGACCTTGATGACGTCGGCACCGAAGTCGCCGAGAAGGGTCGCGATCATCGGGCCCGCATAGATGGTGGCGGCGTCGACGACCCGGACTCCCTGAAGCGGCGGCGGCTGGGCGGAAGTTGTATCAAACATTTAATTAAATTAGAACGAAGGTGACGCCGAGCACAAGTCGACCGCCATTGTGGTCGGAATTCAAGGGGTGGAACCCCACGCGCCGGCGCCGGTCACGGCTCTTGCAGGCCGCGAGATGAATGGGGGCTGATCAGGTCGGATCAGGTGCGGGAGACCTGCGGCCGGTCCACGGGGAAAGGGGCCAGCATGATGTCGAGGAACCGCTCGTGGCGGCCCGATGTCGCGAGCGCCTCGGTCGAATCGATGAGGTGCAGCATGCCGATACCGGCAGCGAACGTGGCCTCGCCGCGCAGTCGGGCCTCCTCCGGGTCGAACCCGTGGTCCTCGAACGCCCTGGTGACGGCCACCCGTACGCGGTGATCGGCGGCGCGCACGTTGGCCGCGGCGATGTCGTCGGTACGCGCCCATTCGCGCATGGCGCGCTCCAGCATCCAGTGCTGCGGGCTCATCAGCACCTCGATCATCTTCGACAGCCGTTCGCGTGGCGGGAGGTGCTCAAGTTCGGCCAGCGACCGGCGGTCGTTCTCCAGGAACGTGTTCCACGACGCCACCAATGCGGCGCGATAGCCCTTCATGTCGGTGAAATGCCAGTAGAAGCTGCCCCGGGTGGCGCCGACCTGCTCGCACAGCCGCTCGATCTTCAGCGCCCGCATACCGTCTGTGGCCAGCAGCTCGTAGCCGGCCTGCAACCAGTCGTCGGCGGTCAGGGTGCCCGGCGCTTTCCGAGGCTCACGTGCCACCCGGACAGATTAAGGCGCGGCGGCACGTGAGCGCGCGGCGATCACGCGGTTGCCGGTGCGGTTCCCGCGTGCAGCCCGTACGGGACGGCTTCGATCAAGGTCACACCGATGCGGGCGCCGGTCGGCGTCTCGTATTCGCGGTGCTCACCCGGGCGGGCTCCGACGATCGCACTGCCCAGCGGGGACTGCACGGAGTACACCTCGAGGTCGCCGTACTCGGCGCCGCGGACGCCGAGCAGGAACGTCTCGGTGTCGTCGGAACCGTCCCACCGCACGGTCAGCACCATGCCGGGTTCGGCCACGCCGTCGTTGGGCGGGGCCTCACCGACCTCGGCGTGCAGCAGCAGATCGTGGATCTGCTGGATCCGGGCCTGCCGTGCGCGCTGGATGGCGACCTGGTTCTCGTCGGAATCCTCGGCGGCCTCGGTGGCGATCAGTTCCCGCAGCGTCGACAGCTCCTGCTGCAGCCGTTCGTGTGCCTGCGGTGACATCCAGATGCGTTGGGGTGCACTCATTTCTCCTCCTGGGGTAGCTGTGAGATGCCGTCAGGGGCGGGACCTTCCGCTCCGCCCCTGACGACGCGAGTGGCCCCGAAGGGGCCGTCGACGACTTGAGTTGGGCGAAGCCCTAACGCAGCGGGTTGAATTCGCGTAACGCGTCGGGTTCCTTGCCGGTGGTGAGGTATTCGGCGAGCAGGCGTCCGGTGATCGGACCGTGCGCCAGGCCCCACATCCCATGTCCGCCTGCGACGTACACGCCGGGTGCCACTTCGCCCACGAGCGGCCGTCCGTCCGGTGTCACCGGCCGCGGGCCCACCCAGACATCGGTGCGCTCGTCCCAGCGCACGCCGTCGAGCAGCGGTGCGGCCGACGCGATGATCGCATCGACGCGGGCCGGCTGTACGGGATCGTCGGGGGAGCGGAACTCCATCGTGCCCGCGACGCGCAGCCCACCCTGGTACGGCGTGCACGCCACGCGCGCATCCGGCAGATAGACGGGCGTCGGTACCGGCCGGTCGACCGGCACGGTGAACGAGTAGCCGCGGCCCGCGCGCACAGGCGTCGGCACCCAGGCCTTGACCAGCCGGGAGAGCCATGCGCCGGTCGCGATCACCGCGGCGTCGGCCTTGAGCTCGCCGTCGGCGAGCACGATACGGACACCGGGCGCCGACGGCTGCACGTCGATGACGTCGCCGGTGTGGATTCTCGCGCCCCTCGCCACCACGGCGTCGGCCAGGGCGTGGACGAACCGCCCGGGATCGACGAAGCGCTGCCCCTCGACGCTGACGGCGGTGGTGATCCGCGGCGATGCAAGCGGAACCTGTTGGCGCAGTTCGTCACCCGTGAGCCTGATGAACTCGACTGTCTGGCCCAGATCGGCCATCCTCCGCAACTCGGTCAGCAGATGCTGGGCCTGCCGGTCGGTTTCGAACAACGCGGTGATCGGCGCATCCGTGGTGACCGCGTCCACGCCGTTGGCGATCAGGACGTTGTAGGCCTCGATGCACTCTTCGTTGAGCGGCAGGTTGGCCTTCGCGGCGCGGGTCCACGACGACAGGCGGCAGTTGAGCGCGAACTTGGTCAGAAACGCCCACAGACCCACTCCCGCGGTGAGCGGGATGTGAAGCGGCGCAGTAGGACTCGCCAGGGACCGCAAACCGTAGCGTAGGACCGCCGGGTCGTTCAGCGGGATGGTCAGCGTTGGCGACACCCAACCCGCGTTCCCCCACGATGCGCCCGCGGCCACGCCGGTGCGGTCCACCACTGTGACGTCGACCCCGCGCTCCTGCAGGAACCAGGCGGTGGACAGGCCCACGATGCCCGCACCCACGACGACCGCGCTGCGCGGACCGCCGTCAATCCGTTCACCGTCGACCACGACTCCACCTCCATGACTGTGTTGGCACCGATGAGTCCATGGTGCGGTCACTCGGCACCCGACGGTTTGCGCCGGGACGACAAACGCGGGTCGGCGTTTTGTCGAGTTGCTACAGCGATCAGCCGTGGTGCTCGCTGGCGGCCAGCTGGATCATCATCGCCAACCTCTTGCGGGCGTCGGTGAGGTCGAGATTGGTGACCTCGGCCATCTTGCGCAGCCGGTAGCGCACCGTGTTCTCGTGCACCCCGAGCATTCGCCCCGCGTCGGTGAGATCTCCCTGTGCCTGTAGCCAGGCCTGCAGGGTCGGCGCGTAATGCGTGCCGTGTGCGAGGTCGTGACGGCGCAGTTCGGCGACCGGCCCGCGCTGTGGGGTGCGGCCGGACTGGGCGGCCACCCGCAGCCGTTGCAGCAGGATGTCATCCCAGGCCTCGTCGTAGACCGGGACCGCGCCACCGTGGCGTACCTCGTGCAGCGCAAGACATTCGTCGGCCTCGCGGCGGGCCAGGACGAGTTCGGCGGCGACCGCCGGGCCGCTGACACCTGCGACCACCGACACGGGGTTCGGCAGCGACGCACGCAGCCCCGCCACCCATGTGGTCGCGGTCTCCGGATCGGCACTCGGAAGGACGGTGTAGACGGTGTTGTCGGCGAGGGCGCTGCGGCCCGGGCGTGACCAGCCGAATCCTGCCGTCGCGCGTTCGAATGCCAGCAGCAGCGCCGAATGTCCCTCGTCGGCGGTATGGGCCCGCAGCGCGATCACCCGCAACGGGGTCTGCGGCAGCGCGAGCCGGCTGGCGACCGTCGCGGCGTCGGTCGCGCCTTCCAACAGACGGATCACCAGGTCGGACTCCACCTGGCGCTCCAGGTCGGCGCTCGCACGCGAGCGCAGCAGGTGCACCGCCACCATCCGCGCGCCGTCGGCCAGCGCAGCCCGGTTTGCCTCGGGCAGCGGCTTCGCGCACGTCACCCACACCGAGCCGAGGAGCTCGCGGCCCGCGCGGGCCGCCACCACCATCCGCCCGGTCAGGCCCTGCTCAGGGGCACCTTCGACGAACAGCGGTTCGTCGGATTCGGCCAGATGACGGAACACGCCCCGTTCGGAGAACAGCGCGCGCAGCCGCTCGGGCGCCTGCCTGCTCAGGATCGTCTCGGCCCGCGCCGGATCGGCGTCGTGCTGCAGCCGCGAGTAGGCCAGCACCGCGGAGCGACGGTCCTCGATGGTCACCGAGCCCCCGACCGTCTCAGCAAGGCTGTCGGCCAGCGCGAACAGATCGGTGGGACCGCGTCCGGATTCGGTCTCGCGGCCCTCCAGTACCAGGCCGTAGACCACCGCGGCGAGTTCGCTCCACGAGACCTCCGGCTCGACCAGCATGACCGCCACGCCGTCCGGCGGAGTGCCCAGCGGTTCGTCGGTCGCGCGAATCAACACCACCACGGCGTGCGCGGCCTCGGCCCACTCCAACGCCTCGGCCGGTGAGGATGCACCCACCGCGAGCAGCACATCTCCGACCACCGGTCCCGGTTCGTGCATCACGACGCTGCGCAACTCGGTGGATCGAGGCGTGGAGCACAGCTTCAGGTGGATGCCGTATCCACCGAGCACGTTGATCAGCCGGTCCAGTGTGACCACGGGCTGAGCCTATCCAGGCGCCTACGGACCGGCGGCGAGCGTGGCCTTCCCGGTGCGGTCGAACCCGCCGCGATCACGCCATGTGAGATCGACCACATCACCCGGGTAGTGCTGGTCGAGTACGAGCGTGAGCGTGCGCGCCGAATCCAGCTGGGTGCCGTCGATGGACATCAGGATGTCGCCGGGCACCAGTCCGGCCGTCTCGGCGGGGCCGCCACGCAGCACGTCCTGGATGATCACGCCGCCACCCTGACGCTGCGCGGTCCGCACCCCCACTCCCAGCAGCGTGGGCGGGCCGATGTGGACCTGCGGCGACGGGGTGCGGGACCGGATCTGGTTCGCGACCGCCATCGCGTCGTTGATCGGGATCGCGAAGCCCTTGCCTCCCGGACCCATCCGGAAGTTCACCGACGCGGCCGTCGTCACGCCGATCACCTGTCCTGCGCCGTTGACGACGGGACCGCCCGAGTCGCCGGCGCGCACCGGCGCGGCGAACTCGATGAGGCCGGCCAGTTCGTCCTTGGTGCCGGTCAGCGAGTCCTCGGCGTTGACGGTCTGGCTGAACGCCGTGATGGTGCCCACCTCCCGGGTGAGCGGGGCATTGGTGCCGTACGCGTTGCCGAGCGCGACGACGGGTTCACCCTCGACAAGGGTCCCCGAATCACCGATGGCCGCGGTCGGCAATCCACCCGCACCGCGCAGTTGCAGCACGGCGATGTCGGCGCGGCGGTTGTACCCCACGAGATCGGCCACGAACGACATGCCGTTGACCGTGGCGTTGATCGAGTTCGCACCCTGCACGACGTGGTAGTTGGTGAGAACCTCGCCGTTGGGCGACAGGACGAAGCCGGTGCCGACCCCGAACGCCTGCTGGTAGTCCACGACGGTGTCGATGCGGACCACGGCCGGTTCCACCGATGCCGCAGCGGCGAGGGGGTCGGCGGGTGCGGCGGCGGCCGGTGCCGCGGGAAGCAGCAGGGTCGCGAGAGCGACGAGGGCCGCGAGGATCGCCGATCCGAATTGTCGCGAGCGTGGTTTGCCCATGAACCCATCTTGGCGGGGAGTGACGTCGCTGTCGACGCGCGCCCTCACTCCTCGACTGCGACGCCGCCGCGGGAGCGCCGCCGGAACCGCGAGCTTCCGCCCTTGTTCTGCGGCCGCTTGTTGCGCAGTTTGCCGTCGGACTCGTTCTCGTCCGCGGAGTCCGCGCTTTCGTCCTCGACCGCCGTGGACTCGGGCTCGACGGCCGTCGACTCCGGTTCTTCGGCTTTCGGCTCGTCTTCGTCGGTGGTCTCGTCCGACGCGCCTTCCGGGACCTCTACGGCATCGACCTCTGCGGCCTCGTCCTGGGCCGTCTCGGTGGCCGTCTCTTCGTCGGCCTCTGCGGTGTCCTCGGTTCCTTCGCCCTGGTCTGCCGACGTCTTCGTGGACCCGCGGGTCTTGCGCCGCGCGTTGACCTTCGGCTTGAGCGGTTTCGGCGGCGGGGGCGGCAACTCGGCGACGAACGCGAGGTAGAAGCCGAAGACGCCCAGCAGGGCCAGCGCGGCCGCGGCGCCGTAGATGCCGAACAGCCACGCACCCGCGCTGTCGAGTGACAACCAGATCTCCGAGACCGCGGCGCCCGCGATGAGCACGCCCGCGATGACGTGGAACAGGATCGAGCTCGTCCGCAGCCGCAAGGCCAACTCGGGGGTACCGAACTCCGGCCGACGGGTGCGCTGCAGTGTGAACACCACCGGCAGGGCGGTGAGCCCGATCAGCACTCCGGTGACGATCCGCAGAACGGTCCCGAGCGTGGGAGACGTCTCGCCCATGAGTTCGGGCCAGCGGGGGATGACGAAGAAGAAGAACAGGCCGGCGGCAATGAGGGTGGACACCACATGCCAGGTCACCGCGACGGTGCGGCCCATACTCCTCCTTGGTCCAGCTATGGCCCGGGGTGCGACCGAGAGCTGTGAAGCTCCTGGTCGCACCCCGGGACCTCGTGCGGAGGATGCGGGATTTGAACCCGCGAGGGCTATTAACCCAACCCGCGTTCCAGGCGAGCGCCATAGGCCACTAGGCGAATCCTCCGTCGGCAATGGTAACCGAAGCCCCGACCGGTCCCGAAAACTCGGGGTCGGGGGCGCGTACTACACTCACCTTGGACCCCGCGCGGCGTCCATCCTGTGAACTCCCCCAGGGCCGGAAGGCAGCAAGGGTCAACGGGCTCTGGCGGGTGCGCGGGGTCCCCTTGATCGCCCCGCCCGAAGCGGGGGTCCACACCAATCGAGATTCGGGTGAAAGGCGCGCCGTGTCGTTCCAGTCCCTCGGGCGCGACGATCTGCTCGCGCAGCATGAACTCCAGCAGCGCAATTACGCCGAGCTGAAGGCCAAGCAGCTGAACCTGGATTTGACCAGGGGTAAGCCGTCCCCCGAGCAGCTCGATCTCTCGAACGGGCTGCTGAGTCTGCCCGGTGACGGCGATAACGCCTACCGGGACGGACACGGCACCGACACCCGCAACTACGGCGGTCTGCACGGCCTTCCCGAGCTGCGCGCGATCTTCGCCGAGCTACTCGGCCTCCCCGTCGAGAACCTCATCGCGGGCAACAATGCGAGCCTCGAGATGATGCACGACGTGGTCGTCTTCTCGCTGTTGCACGGCGGGCCGGACGCGCCGCGGCCGTGGTCGGCCGAGCCGACGGTCAAGTTCCTCTGCCCTTCACCCGGCTACGACCGCCACTTCGCGATCACCGAGTCGTTCGGGATCGAGAACGTGCCCGTGCCGATGCGCGAGGACGGCCCCGACGCCGACCTGATCGAAGAACTCGTCGCCGCCGACCCGGCCATCAAGGGCATGTGGTGCGTCCCGGTGTACTCGAACCCGACGGGCACCACCTACTCCACCGACGTCGTCCGCCGCCTCCTCCAGATGCCAACGGCAGCAAAAGATTTCCGTCTGATGTGGGACAACGCGTACGCGGTCCACACGCTGACCGACGAGTTCGTCGAGCCGGTCGACGTGCTCGGTCTGGCCGCAGCGGCCGGCAACCCGAACCGCCCGCTGGTGTTCGCATCGACGTCCAAGATCACGTTCGCGGGCGCGGGCGTGAGCTTCCTGGGCGGCTCATCGGACACCATCGCGTGGTATCTCAAGCACGCGAGCAAGAAGTCGATCGGCCCCGACAAGGTCAACCAGTTGCGCCACCTGCGGTTCTTCGGTGACGCCGACGGTGTGCGCAGGCAGATGCAGCGCCACCGTGAGCTCATCGCGCCCAAGTTCGCGCTCGTCGCCGAGATCCTCGAAGACCGCCTCGGTGAGCCGAAGATCGGGTCGTGGACCGACCCCAAGGGCGGCTACTTCGTGAGCCTGGACGTCTGGCCCGGCACCGCCAAGCGCACCGTGGCCCTGGCCAAGGACGCGGGCATCGCCGTGACCGAGGCCGGCTCGGCGTTCCCGTACCGGAAAGACCCGGACGACAAGAACATCCGCATCGCGCCGACGTTCCCGTCGCTACCGGAGGTGCGGGAGGCGGTCGACGGTCTGGCGACATGCGCGCTGCTCGCGGCGACCGAGACCCTGCTGGGGTCCGACTAGTCGGGCCCTATCGGTAGCCTTCTCCCGTGGCTCTCTACCGCAAGTACCGCCCGGCAACCTTCGCCGAAGTAGTTGGGCAGGAGCATGTCACCGAGCCGCTGTGCACTGCGCTCACCGCGGGCCGGATCAACCACGCGTACCTGTTCTCGGGTCCGCGCGGCTGCGGTAAGACGTCGTCGGCGCGCATCCTGGCCCGCTCGCTCAACTGCGAGCAGGGGCCGACCCCGACCCCGTGCGGGGTGTGCGACTCGTGCGTCGCGCTGGCACCCAACGGGCCAGGCAACGTCGACGTCGTCGAACTCGACGCGGCCTCCCACGGCGGTGTGGACGACACCCGCGAACTGCGGGACCGCGCGTTCTACGCGCCCGCCCAGTCGCGGTACCGCATCTTTATCGTCGACGAGGCGCACATGGTCACCACGGCCGGCTTCAACGCGCTGCTCAAGATCGTCGAGGAGCCACCGGAGCACCTGATCTTCGTGTTCGCGACCACCGAACCGGAGAAGGTGCTGCCGACCATCCGCTCGCGCACCCACCACTACCCGTTCCGCCTGCTGGCGCCCCGCACCATGCGGCCGCTGCTCGAGCGCATCTGCGCCGAGGAGAACGTCGAGGTCGACGACGCGGTGTACCCCCTGGTCATCCGCGCCGGTGGAGGCTCGCCGCGTGACACGCTCTCGGTGCTCGACCAACTGCTGGCGGGTTCTGAGCAGGGCGCCACCGGCAACCACATCACCTACCAGCGCGCACTGGCGCTGCTCGGCGCCACCGACATGGCGTTGATCGACGACGCCGTCGAGGCCCTGGCGGCCAACGACGCCGCGGCGCTGTTCGGCGCCGTCGAAGCGGTCATCGATGCGGGTCATGACCCGCGCCGCTTCGCCACCGATCTGCTGGAGCGGTTCCGCGATCTGATCGTGCTGCAGGCCGTGCCAGACGCCGCCAACCGCGGCGTGGTCGACGCACCCACCGACGTGCTCGAGCGCATGCGCGACCAGGCCGAGCGGCTGGGGACGGCGACGCTGACCCGCTACGCCGAGGTGGTGCACGCAGGCCTCGGTGAGATGCGGGGCGCCACCGCACCGCGATTGCTGCTCGAGGTGATGTGTGCGCGGCTGCTGCTTCCGTCGGCCAGCGACACCGAATCGGCTCTGCTGCAGCGCATCGAACGCATCGAGACCCGGCTAGACATGTCCATCCCGGCCGGTGAGGCGTCCACCGGCGCGCCGCCGGCCGAACCGGCCAAACAGTTCGTGCGGCGCAGCCAGGCCCAAGCCGCTGCTCCGGCGACGCCGGCCCCGGCGTCCGCGCCGCCTGAACCCGCAACCCCACCCGCGGAGCCTGCCGCACCACCGGCACCTCGTCCCGAGCCTGCTGTCGCGCGTCCGGCGCCCGAACCTCCGCCGCGCCCGGTGCCACAGGTGCCACAGCCCGAGCCTGCGGCCCCGCCCGCTGCACCGCCGGCGGCGCCCGCACCGGCCGCGGCGCAGGAACGGCCGGCGCCTGCGGCGGAAACCGGTTCTGCGCCAGGGCAACCCAACGCCGCCGCGGTGCGCAGCATGTGGTCGACCGTGCGGGAGAAGGTCCGTCAGCGCAGCCGTACCACCGAGGTCATGCTGTCGGGCGCGATCGTGCGTGCGGTCGAAGGTGACACGCTCGTACTCAGCCATGAATCGGCGCCGCTGGCCAAACGTCTCACGGAGCCACGCAACTCCGAGGTCATCCGCGAGGCGCTCAAGGACGCCCTCGGCGTCAACTGGAAGGTCCGCTGCATCACTGGCGCGCCCGAGCCGTCGGCCCCGCCCGCGGCCACGGGTGCGGCACCGCAGGCGCCACCGCCGGATCCGGTCGAGATCGCGCGGGCCGAGGAGGACGACATGCTCGCCGAGGCGGCCGCCGAGCCGTCGGAGTCGATGCCGCGTCGTGACCCCGAAGAGGTTGCGCTGGAGCTGCTCCAGAACGAGCTCGGGGCGCGCCGCATCGACGGGTGATCAGCGCCCGCGGGCCTGCGCACCGCGCAGTGTCATCACGGTGCTGGTGAGCATCGCGGCGGGCTTGCCGTCGCCGCGCAGCACCTCACACGTGTAGTGGGTGATGGTGCGACCGCTGTGCACCGGTACGGCGGTCGCGACCAGGACGTCCGACCAGACCGGGCGCAGGAACGCCGCGCGGATGTCGATGCTGGTGAACGATTCCCCTGGCTGCATGAGTGTGGAGTGGGCGGTGCCGATCGCCGCGTCGGCCAACTCGACGAGGAACCCGCCGTGCACGGTGCCCTGCTGATTGCCGTGCCGGGCGGGATCGGTCTGCACGC
Source organism: Mycolicibacterium goodii (assembly GCF_022370755.2). The sequence goes on from NZ_CP092364.2 coordinate 6,402,295, forward strand.
GAATACTCGCGGTGCCGGCGTCGACGGCCACGATCTCGAACCCGAGCAGCTGCGATATCGCCGTCGGATACCGCATGTGGGTGGTCTCGTCGGGACGGAGTTGGCCCGCGGCCATGCGGCGCAGGAAGTCGAGGACCGGCAGCTCGGCGTGGTCAAGTGTGGTCACGGGTGGACTGTAGGCACCTCATCTTGGTGCAATCAAAGAATTGTCCTAGATACAGTTCCGGATCCAGGAGGTGGCGTGCGCCCCCAGCGCTACCGTGCGATCGCCGAGGAGATTGCCGACGACATCCGTTCCGGCGCGCTGCCGGCAGGCACCCGGATGCCGACGCACCGTGAGCTCGCGCGGCGATACGGGGTCGCGCTCGCCACCGCGACCAAGGTCTACGCCGAGCTGACACGGATCGGCGTGGTCGTCGGGGAACGCGGCCGCGGCACCTATGTCCGAGACCTGAGCGGATTCGGCGGTCTCGACGGCCGCCGCCTGCCGACGTGGACCCGCACCGCCGATCTGTCGTTCAACCAGCCGCTCGCCGCCGAACAGGGCGAACAACTCAGGCACGTGCTGCGTGAGTTGGCCGCCGACGGTGACCCGGCCGCGCTGCTGGCGCAGCATCCCGCCGGTGGCCGCAGTGCGGACCGCGCGGCGCTCACCGAGCACCTGCTGGGCAACGGCCTGAACGTGTCGTCTGCCGACGTGCTGGTGACGGCGGGCGCCCAGCATGCGCTGGACACCGTCGTCTCGGCGGTCGTGGGACCCGGACAGGTTCTCGTGGCCGACGCCGTCACCTATCCGGGGCTCAAGCTTGTCGCCGAGACCCGCCGTGTCGAACTGGTCGGCGTCCCGGTCTCATCCGCCGGCACGGATCTCGACGCGCTCGAGACGGTGTGCCGGACACGGCCCGTCGCGGCGATCTACCTCATGCCGACGCTGCACAATCCGCTGGGCTTCGTGCTCGGCGAATCCGCGCGCATGCGCATCGCGCAGCTCGCCCGGCAGTACGACTGCGTACTGATCGAGGACGCGACATATGCGTTCCTGCAACCTGATTCACCGCCCGCCCTGCACACCCTCGCACCCGAGCGCACCTGCCACATCGGCAGCCTGTCGAAGAACCTCGCCACCGGACTGCGCTACGGCTACCTCGTCGCACCGCCTGCCCACCGGGACGCCCTGGTCCGGGTGTTGCGCGCGTCGAGCTGGGGCACGTCGGCCGTCGTCGCCGCGATGGCCACCCGCATGCTGGCTGACGGCACGGTCGAGCGACTGCAGAAACGTCGTCGCGACGACGCACGCCGCCGCCAGGACATCGCGATGTCCGAGCTGAAAGACCTCGGCTACCAGGCGAATCCGGCCGCCTACTGGGGATGGCTCACGCTGCCGCAGGACCTCCGCGCCGACATCGTCGCGCGCCGCCTCGCCGCCGACGGTGTCCTGGTGTCGACCGCGGACGCGTTCACGGTCAGACCACACGCCGCCAACGCATTGCGCCTCGCGCTGGCCAGCCCGCCGCTCGACGAACTCGTCGGGGCACTACGCGCCCTCTGGGATGCGGTGCGATTGATCTAGGGGGACCACCAGGGTCGCAACGGCAGCCCGCCGTCCCTGCCCTTCTGGTCGAGCTTGACCGCCAGAACCTGATGCAGCTGGACCACGTTCGTCTCGAAGCCCAGCCGTGAACCCGCCATGTACAGGCCCCATACCTTCGCCGTGGGCAGCCCCACCTCCTCGACCGCCTCGTCCCAGTGCTCGACGAGGTTGGCGCACCAGTCCCGCAACGTCATCGCGTAGTGGTGACGCAGGTTCTCCTCGTGGAGCACCTCGAACCCGACATCCTGCGCCTCGGTGATGATGCGGCCCGATCCGGTGAGCTCGCCGTCGGGGAACACGTACCGATCGATGAATCCCCCGGCGGCCGCAGGCGAGCGGTTGTCCGGGCGGGTGATGCAGTGGTTGAGCAGCAGGCCGCCCGTGCGCAGCTTCGATTTGAGGAACGAGAAGTACGCCGGATAGTTGTGGACGCCGATGTGCTCGGTCAATCCGATCGACGACACCGCGTCGAACCCGGTCTCGATGACGTCGCGGTAGTCGCCGTGACGGACCTCGGCCAGGTCGGTGAGCCCTTCGTCGGCGATCGCCTTCTGGGCCCAGACGGCCTGTTCACGGCTCAGTGTCACGCCGATGGCCTTGACGCCGTTGCGGGCCGCGTAGCGCACCATGCCGCCCCAGCCGCAGCCCACGTCGAGCAACCGGTCGCCGGGCTGCAACCGCAGCTTCTCGAACACCAGGCGGTACTTGTTGTCCTGCGCCTCTTCGAGCGTGGCGTCCACAGTGGGATAGCACGCGCACGTGTAGGTCATCGACGGGCCGAGCACCCACTCGTAGAACCGGTTCGACACGTCGTAGTGGTGATGGATCGCCTCGGCGTCGCGGGACTTGCTGTGTCGCAGGCCCTCGACGACGCGGCGCCATCGGGGCAGCGCCTCCTGGGGTGGCGGTGCGATCGGCTTGAGGTGCTCGATGCCGATGGAACGCACGATGTTCGCCAGCACACGGGCCGGTGGACGCTTGAACTCCATCCGGTCCGCAAGCGCTCGCAGCAGGGGATACGGGTCACCGGGATGCACGCCGTGCGGTTCGAGGTCACCGGACACGTAGGCGCGGGCCAGGCCGAGATCGCCGGGTGCGGTGGCCAGATACGTGGTTCCGCGTGGCGTCTTGAGGTCCAGACCCATCGTGGCGTCCTCAGGCCCGGCGGAACTGCCGTCGTACGCAGTGAACTTCAGGGGCTCCTTGCCCGCCGCGAAGATCTCGAGGATTTCGGCCAGGGTGAGCTTGCGGTCCGACGGGGACGTCGGGTGTTCCTTGAATGTCGTCATTGTCTTTGCACCGCCTTCGAATACAGGTCTAGCAGACGTGAATCCGGGTCATACGTCTTCTTGACGGTGTTGTAGACCTCACCGCCGTACAGCTCATCGAACTCGTCACGTGAGTAATAAGCATCTGAATACAACGATTTGTGCCCGTCCAGCTCGGCGACCTTCCGTTCGATGAGGCGGTTGGTGTGTCCTTCCTCGGGCCCCACCGGCACCGACGACCAGAATCCGATGTTGACGTAGGTGTGCTGCGCGTGCAGCGGATACAGCGGCCATGCCGCGCCGCCGTCGCCCTGGTCACGCAACCGCAGCGGGCACAGCCAGATCGGTTCGATCGGCACGTTCTGCAGGAACCATTCGACGAAGTCCGCGCACCGTTCGATCGGCACCTCGACGTCCTGGACCACGCGTTCCCGCGGTGGGCGCCCGTTGCGTTTCTCGATGCGGTCGGCGATGTCGTACCGCTGGTCGTAGGCCACGAGTTTCCAGTAGAAGCTGCTGCGGCGCAGGCGCCGCGGCCAGAATCTGCGGATCACCGGATGCTGCGCGCCGAACGCCCGCGAGCACCAGAACCAGTCGGTGTCCCAACGCCACAGGTAATCGTGGATGGTCAACCGGTCGTGCTTCTCGGAGCCGGTTTCGCCGTCGTGCTGGATCGAGCGGTAGTAGATCTGCTGACCTGTGTAATCGCTGACCGGCCCAGGCGTTTTCGTCTTGAAGCCGACGCACAGGTAACTCTCAGCCGCGCTGAACACCACGCCGTCGAGGTAGTCGACGGGTTCGCCGTCGAGTCCGCCGGTCTCGATGATCCGGTCCATCGTCGCGACGAGATCGGTGATCGAGTGAAAACGCAGGTGGCGCAACGCGACAAACGGCTGCACCGGCTCCAGCTCGATGCGCAGACGAGTGGAGTAGCCCAGGGTTCCATATGAGTTGGGGAACGCATGGAACAGATCGGAGTGAAGGTCTCGACTCGCGGTGACGATGTCGCCTGCGCCGGTCAAGATGTCCATCTCCAGGACACTTTCGTGCGGCAGGCCGTTGCGGAACGACGTCGACTCGATGCCGAGACCGGTGACCGCACCACCGAGTGTGATGGTTTTGAGCTGCGGTACCACCAGCGGGGCAAGGCCGTACGGCAGCGTCGCCGCCACCAGGTCCTCGTAGGTGCACATGCCGGCCACGTCCGCGGTGCGCGCTTCGGGATCGACACCGATGACACCGGTCAGACCCGAGACGTCCAGACCCTTCACATTGGTGCGGGCACGGGCCCGGAACAGGTTGGATGTCGGTTTCGCAAGGCGCACTGTCGCGCTGGGCGGGATCGCGCGGTAGCTGGCGAGCAGGCGAGCGACGCCGGCGGCGTGGGCAGCCTGTGCGTCAGTGGGAACTACAGGCACACATATACGCTAGTCAACGGTTGCAGGCGATGCGACCGCAGATGGGCGGTTGATACCGCATCTTCACCTCGCACAAGGAGTTTTCACCCATGGGACAGGTCAGCGCGGTCAGCACCGTATTGATCAACGCCGAGCCCGCTGCCGTGCTCGCTGCGATCTCCGACTACCAGACCGTGCGTCCGAAGATCCTCTCCTCGCACTACAGCGGCTACCAGGTGCTCGAGGGTGGACAGGGCGCGGGCACCGTCGCGACGTGGAAGCTCCAGGCCACCAAGTCGCGCGTGCGTGACATCAAGGCCACCGTCGACGTGGCCGGGCACACGGTCATCGAGAAAGACGCCAATTCGACCCTGGTGAGCAACTGGACCGTCGCACCCGCGGGCACCGGCTCATCGGTGAACCTCAAGACCAGCTGGACCGGAGCCGGCGGCGTCAAGGGCTTCTTCGAGAAGATTTTTGCCCCTCTCGGGCTGCGCCGCATCCAGGACGAGGTGCTCGAGAACCTCAAGAAGCACCTCGAGAACTGACGGGCGGGCTGACCGGCGGCTAACGCGCCGGGCTGACCGCGGCCGCGGTGGGCGCCTGCGAACCCAGGAACCCGGCGATGCCACGGACGATGGCGTCGGCGTACTTCTGGCGTCCCTCCGGCGACTTCATCAGCGCCGAGTCGACCGGGTTCTTCATGTTCCCGCACTCGACGAGAACTGACGGGAACTGCGCCAGGTTGAGGCCCGCGATGTCGGAGCGGGGATTCAACCCGCCCGAGCCGATGTAGGTGGCCGGCGGAATGCCCGACGCGGCCAGCTGGTCGCGCATGACCTTCGCAAACTGCACGGACGGGCCCGCCTGCGCGGCGTTGAGCGGCGGCGACGAGTACAGCACGTGGAAGCCGCGGCCGTTGGGCGGGCCGCCGTCGGCGTGGATCGACACGATCGCGTGCGGACGCAGCGAGTTGGCCATGGCGGCGCGTTCGTCGACGCAGGGGCCCAGCGCGTTGTCGTTGCCGCGCGACATCGCGGTCCGCACACCCAGTGCGGTCAGCGCCGCCCGCACCCGCAGGGTGGTGTCCCACGTGAAGCTGTGCTCGGGGTAGCCGTCCTCGGTCGCGGTGCCGCTCTCCTGGCAGTTCTTGGTGCCACCGCGGCCCGTGGGCACCTGCCTGCTGATCGACGCGTCGTTGGCCCCGTTGTGGCCGGGGTCGAGGAACACGATCATGCCGGCGATGTTCGCGGGGGCGGCGTTGGCCGCGGGGGCGTTGGTGACGGCGGGCGCCGTCGCCGCGATGAGCACGCTGGTCACGACCGCGGCGCCGACACGCAGACAGGCTGGGACTCGCACGGCCGCCACGGTAGCCCGGTCGCGGACTAGGCTGAAAGGCCAAACCGCCGGCGACGGGCGAGAGCAACCAAGTCGAGACCAACACGCGATCAAGAAGACGCAACGAGAGACGAACACGGCAAGGGGATCAGTCATGCAACCCGGAGGCACGCCCGATATGTCGGCCCTGCTGGCGCAGGCCCAGCAGGTGCAACAGCAGTTGATGGAAGCCCAGGAGGCACTGGCCAACGCCGAGGTGCACGGGCAGGCAGGCGGGGGTCTGGTGCAGGTCACCGTCAAGGGCAGCGGTGAGGTGGTGTCGGTGGCGATCGATCCCAAGGTGGTCGACCCCGACGACGTCGAGACCCTGCAGGATCTGATCGTCGGTGCGCTGGCCGACGCGTCCAAGCAGGTGACGATCATGGCGCAGAGCCGCCTGGGGCCGCTGGCCGGCGGGCTCGGCGGTTTCGGCCTTCCGGGGATGTGAGTGTCCGGCCATGTTTGAGGGCCCTGTCCAGGATCTGATCGACGAGCTGGGCAAGCTTCCCGGGATCGGCCCCAAGAGCGCACAGCGGATCGCGTTCCATCTGCTCTCGGTCGAACCACCTGACATCGACCGGCTGACCGCGGTGCTCGGGCGGATCCGTGACGGGGTCACGTTCTGCTCGGTGTGCGGCAACGTCTCCGACGCGGAACGCTGCCGGATCTGCAGCGATCCACGGCGCGACGCGTCGCTGGTGTGCGTCGTCGAGGAACCCAAGGACGTGCAGGCCGTCGAACGCACCCGCGAGTTCCGCGGCCGCTACCACGTGCTCGGCGGTGCGCTCGATCCGCTGTCCGGCATCGGGCCCGAGCAGTTGCGCATCCGCGAACTGCTCAACCGCATCGGCGAACGCGTCGAGGGCGTCGACGTGGCCGAGGTGATCATCGCGACCGACCCCAACACCGAGGGCGAGGCCACCGCGACCTACCTCGTGCGCATGCTCCGCGACATCCCCGGCCTCACGGTCACCCGCATCGCGTCGGGCCTGCCGATGGGCGGGGACCTCGAGTTCGCCGACGAGCTCACTCTCGGCCGCGCGCTGGCCGGCCGCCGCGCCATGGCCTGAGCCCGCGTTACTCCAGCAGCGAAACCACGACGGGCGGCCTGCCGGAATCCCGTTTCGCCGATACCGTCGGAGGCATGCCTGACCTGCTGAAGATCGCGGATTCGCTGTACCGGTTGCGCATCCCCGGCGATCGGGCACATCTGCTCAACTGCTACCTGTGGCAGGAGCCCGATGGTGTCACGCTCGTCGACACCGGGTGGCCGGGGGAGGCGGGGCTGATCGCCGAGGCGCTCGCCATGCTCGGATTGCGTCGGCTACACGTCAAACGCGTGGTGCTCACGCACTTTCACGAGGACCACTGCGGTTCGGCCGCCGAGATCGCCGACTGGGCCGACGTGGAAGTGGTTGCCGGGGCCGAGGACGCGCCGTTCATCCGCGGTGATCAGCCGGGCCCGCTGCCCGTACTGACCGATGCCGAGCGGGTACTTCGGCCAGATGTCACCGAGCCTCCCGTCGGGCCGCCGTGCCGGGTCGACACCCTGGTACGCGACGGCGACGTCCTCGACTTCGCAGGCGGCGCAAGGGTTGTCGCGGCACCCGGCCACACCGCGGGCAGCATCGCGCTGTATCTGCCCGCGGCCGACGCGGTGCTCACCGGCGATGCGGTCGCCGAGTTCGACGGGCAGGTGATCCTCGGGGTGTTCAATGTGGACCGGACGGCCGCGGCCGGTTCGCTCGCACGGATCGCGGCGACCGGTGCCCAGGTCGCGGGCTTCGGACACGGTGAACCAGTGCTGACCGCCGCCGCATCCAGGATCGCGGCGGCGACGGACCCCTTCGGCGGTTGAGGTGCGGACCCCTGTTCATACCGACTCAGGCCAGACCGGGCGCCAGTTCCTCGAGCATGAGCTCGCTGACCGGGCTGTCGCCGAGCGGCTTGAGCACCACACCGTCGGCGATGCCCAGGCGCTGCACGTCCGCGATCAGCCCGGCCAGCCCGCGGGGGGTGCCGACGTAGCGCAGCGCATGCCCGGACGGCACATCGTCGAGCGCGGCGAATGCCGACCGGATGTCGCGGTCGATGAGGACCTCGATGTCGAGCAGCACGGGTTGCTCGGGCGCGTCTGCCCGTAACTTGGCGGCGCGGCGCTGGGCGTCCTGCAGATCGACCGCATGAACGCGGACGCCATCGTCAAGTGCGGTCACCATGATGACTCCTTACTGGAACGCGGGGACGACTTCCTTGATGAATAGTTCGAGTGACTTGCGCTTCTCCTCGTGCGGCAGGCTGTTGTCACACCAGAAACTGAACTCGTCCACGCCCAGATCGCCGTAGAACCGCAGCCGTTCGATGATCTGCGCAGGTGTGCCGATCATCGCGGTCTGGCGCAGTGACTCGAGCTCGAACTCGGGGCGGCCGGCGAACTTGGACTCCGGGCTGGGCTCCAAGAAGCCGTCGACCGGGGTGGACTTGTTCCCGAACCAGGCATCGAAGGTCCGGTAGAACTTCGAGATCGCCGCGGCGGCCGGGCGCCAGCCGTCCGGATCTTCCGGCGCGTGAACGTGGGTGTGGCGCAACACCATCAGCTCCGGTCGCGGCACCTCGGGGTGGTTGTCGACCGCGGCGTCGAACTTGCGCTTGAGGTCGACGACCTCGTCGTCGCCCTTCATCAACGGCGTCACCATGACGTTGCAGCCCTGGGCGACGGCGAAGTCGTGCGAATCGGGATCACGCGCGGCGATCCACATCGGCGGTGTGGGTTTCTGCACCGGCTTGGGCACACTCGTCGACGTGGGGAACTGCCAGATCTCGCCGTCGTGCGCGTAGTCTCCCTGCCACAGTCTGCGCACCGCGGGTACCAGCTCCCGCAGGTACTTGCCGCCGTCGGCGGCCGACAGGCCGGGGACCATCCGGTCGAACTCGATCTGGTAGGCGCCGCGTGCCATCCCGACCTCCATGCGGCCGTTGCTGATCACGTCGAGCAGAGCGCACTCACCGGCAGCGCGGATCGGATTCCAGAACGGCGCGATGATGGTTCCCGCGCCGAGTCGGATCGTCGTGGTCTGCCCGGCCAGGTAGGCCAGCAGCGGCATCGGGCTCGGCGAGATCGTGTACTCCATGGCGTGGTGCTCACCGATCCACACCGTTGAGAAGCCGCCCGCCTCGGCCATCAGCGCCAGCTCGGTGAGATTCTCGAACAGCTGCCGGTGGGTGACCGAGGAGTCCCAGCGCTCCATGTGCACGAACAACGAAAATCTCATGACTGCAGCTCCTTCATCTCGGCGATGGTGACATCTCCTGTGGCCCAATGACTCTGCGGGACCTCGCGGACGATGACACGGATGTGTTCGGGGCGGGTGTCCACGGTCCGCAGTACCGCCGCGTGGACCTCATGGATCATGGCGCGAATCTGCTCCGACGAGCGGCCCTCGGCAATGGTGACCTCGATGAGTGGCATGTCAGCTCCGCATCACGAACGGATCGGGAACGGGACCCTCGTCGGTGTTGATCCACACGCTCTTGAGCCGCGTGTATTCCCTCATGGTCTCGGTGCCATGCTCGACACCGATCCCGCTGTTCTTGAAGCCCTCCCGCGGCGACATCGGTGACATCGCCCGATAGGTGTTGACCCAGATGGTTCCGGCGTCGAGGCGCCCGGCCATCCGGTGTGCGCGGGCCAGGTTCGACGTCCACACCCCTGCTGCCAACCCGTATTCGGTGTCGTTGGCCAGCGCGACGACCTCGTCCTCGGTGTCGAACGGCATGATCGCTGCGACCGGACCGAATATCTCCTCGCGGACAACTCGCATCTGGTTGTTCACATCGACCAGAACGGTTGGCTCGTAGAAGAACCCACCCAGACCGGCATCGGTGGCGTTGCCCCCGGTGAGCACCCGGGCACCTTCCGAGCGGCCGAGATCGACATACGACGCCACCTTGTTGCGCTGATCCTCGAAGGCGAGCGGGCCGAGTTCGGTGTCGTCGAGCAGCGGGTCACCCACCCGGATACTGCGAGCGCGCTCGGCCACGCGTTCGAGCAGTTCGTCATAGATCGCGCGGTGGGCGAACACCCGGCTGCCCGCGATGCACGTCTGGCCCGCCGCGGCGAATATGCCTGCGACGACACCGGTGGCGGCGTTGGACACATCGGCGTCGTCGAACACGATGTTGGGCGACTTGCCGCCCAGTTCCAGCGTGGACCCGATGAACCGAGCGGCTGCCGCCGACGCGATCCGCGCACCGGTCGCGGTGCTGCCCGTGAACGAGATCTTCGCCAGCCCAGGATGATCCACCAGCGGCTGGCCTGCCTCGGGACCGAGACCGGTGACCACATTGACCACACCGGGCGGAAAACCCGCCTCGATGACCAGTTCGGCGAGCCTGAGCACGGTCGCCGAGGTGTATTCCGAGGGTTTGACCACCACGGTGTTTCCCGCGCACAACGCGGGGGCCAGCTTGCTGGTGGTCAGGGTCAGCGGCGAGTTCCACGGGGTGATCGCCCCGACCACTCCCAGCGGCTCGCGCACGGTGTAGTTGAGGATCTGGCGGCTCGAAGCCGGGATGACCTCGCCGTGGATCTTGTCGGCCAAACCCGCGTAGTAGTAGTAATACTCGGGCAGCGTGGCGAGTTGCCCCCGCATCTCCCGCAGCAGCTTGCCGTTGTCGAGGGATTCCGAGCGTGCGAGTTCCTCGGCGTGCTCGCCGATGAGGTCACCGAGTCGGCGCAGCAGGCGCCCGCGCCTGGTCTGGCTGAGATCGCGCCACCGGGGATCACCGAAGGCCTCGGTGGCGGAGTGCACGGCGGCGTCGATGTCGGCGGCGTTGCCACGGGCGGCCCGGTACAGCACCTCGCGGGTGGCCGGGTTGATGCTGTCGAAGTGCTCACCCGACGACGGCGCGGTTGGTTCACCACCGATGAAGTGCTGAAGGGTGCGCAGTTCAGACATGGACGTGACCTCCGGTAACGGTGTCGAGGAATGCGGTGATGACGTCGGCGAGTTCATGCGGACATTGGACCGGAAGCATGTGGCGCGCGCCGGGGATGACGACCGCGCGGCAGTCGGGGATTGCCGCGGCGAGGCGCCGCGTCATCGCCGGTGTGGAGCCGGGGTCGTCGGATCCGGTCACCGCCAACGCGGGGACCTCGATCCGCCCGAGCTGTGGCCAGATCTCTTCGTCGGCCGTGGCGAAGACCCGGTAACAGTTGAGGAAGCTGTCGGGGTCGTTCGCCTGCAGGGTGGCCGCGGTGCGGGCGATCTGGTCGGCTCCCACGTCGGTGCCTCCGTACCAACGCTCAAGGGAAGCAGCCGAACTCGCCGCGATGTCGGTGGCCGCCGTGTCGAGTCGGTGCAGCACCTTGGCCCGTTCTTCGGGGGTACGCCGGCACACCGAGGCCACCGACGTCAACGACGCCACCAGATCCGGGCGGTGCACCGCCAGATGCTGTGCGACCAGCGCACCCAGCGAGAACCCGACGAGATGCGACCCGGGCGGGATCGCGGTGGCCACACCGTCCGCGAGGTCGGCCAGCGTCACGTCCGCCGGGGCAGGCGGACGTGCGCCGTGCCCGGGCAGGTCAGGGGTGGTGACGACGAACCGGTCGGCCAGAAGCGCTGTCACCGGTTCCCATACGGTGTGGTCGAGGCCTACCCCGTGCAGCAGGACGACCGTTGGCCCGGGCATACGGGTTACCGCTCGCTGCTCAGCGGGGCCAGGCGCTGCTGAGGGCGACCACGCGATGCGGCGGCCAATGCCACGACGATCTCATCGGCATGTGGGGCATCGGCGATGCGCACCTCCACTGTCTGATGGTGCGAGCGGATCGTGGCATCGGTGATGTGTTTGAGGGGGATGTCGAAGGTGACGCCGGCCGGACCGCGCTTCTCGACCGCGGGTAGCAGCGTGGTGGCGTTCGCGGACTTGCGGAAATGGTCGCCGAACTTCAGCGTGTGGATCAGTCCCGACCCGTGCTCGATCTCGCCGTTGAGGCCGACGATCGCGGCTTTGCCGTAGGCCTCGGCCGGTTCCTCGAGCGCCTCCAGGACGAGCGGCGCCAAAAGGGCGCCGAGATCCGACGCGGTGGCATCGATTCCGGGCGCCAGGTCTTCCACGAAACCTTGACCGGCCCAGGGGTTTTCGATCACAGCGGCGACGATGGCCACGCGAGCGGGCGGGTTGACCTCACGGCCGCCCTCGGTGCGCGTCTCCTCGATGAGCGTGACGATCTTGCGCAACTTCATGACAGGACACTCTCCAGACTCTTGATGGTGACTACGGGGTCGGTGGTGCGGTCCCCGATACGGGGATGAGGGCGAGGGCCGGTTGCTCCTGCGGCGACGATGACGATCTCGTCCGGGCGGGGACCGTCGGACACCCGGGTGCTGATCGTCTGGTAGTGGCTGCGGGTCGCCGCGTGCGTCTTGTGCCACAACGGAACCACCAGTGGCGCACCGGCTTCGGCTCGGGTGTCGGAGAAGCAGATGATCGACTCGCCGTCGAGGTACTCCCGCACCAGGTTGCCGAAATACGGGGTGTGAATCAGCGCTGCCCCGTGTTCGATCTCGCCGGCGCAGCCGATGATCGCGGCCTTGCCGAACGCCTCGACCGCGTCGCTGCCGCCGAGCGCGCGCTTGAGTCGATCGGTGAGCAGGCGGGCCAGCGCCGGAGCGATCCGGGTGGCCTCATCTGACAGCTCGTGGTCGGGCCCGGTTCCTGCCCACGGGTTGCGCAGCACCGCCGCGGCGCTGGCTTGCACGGTGGGGCGGGCCGGGCGTTCCCCGCTCTCGGTGATGACGGTTTCGCGGTAGACGACCACCTTGCGAAGTCCGATGTTCTCGTAACTTTCGCTCTGTTGCATGCCACAGACGATAGAGCGCACGGGGGCTGACGGTCAAGGCGCGGCTGAGAACCGGCGTAGGCCTCGGTCCACAGCGGACAGAACTTCCGAATATTCGCAGGTAAAGGGCACTCGATCGGCTGCGACACGGTGGCGCACCCCGGTGTCGGCCACCTAACCGTTGACACCCGGATGTGGCTGGGCATACATTTTGTTGTATGCCAGTGATCGCTCGGCGACTTCCCTCGGAGCAACCCATGACCAATGACCTCAGTGCACCGCCCGTCGCACAAACGGCCGTCGGGAAACCACCGCGCCGCCCGTCCGGACGCCTCGGATCCGTCTTCTGGACATCGGTGGCGATCTCGGCTGTTTTCGTGGCGTGGGCGGTGCTCTTCACCGAGAACCTCAACGCGGTCACGTCCGCGTCGTTGAACTGGGTGACCGGCAGCTTCGGATGGCTCTACCTCGTGGTCACCCTGGCCATCCTGGTGTTCCTCGTGTTCCTCGCGTTCAGCCCGTACGGCGACACCAGGCTCGGGAAGGACACCGACCGCCCCGAGTTCCGAACGATCACCTGGCTGGCGATGATCCTCAGCGCGGTGATGGGTATCGGTCTGGTGTCTTATGGTGTGGCCGAACCGATCTCGCACCTGATGACACCGCCGCACGGGCTCGCGGAGCCGGGCACGCCGCAGGCTGCTGTGCGCGCCATGCAGTACTCGTACTTCGATTGGGGGTTGCACGCCTGGGCCGTGTTCGCGGTGTTCGGACTGGCCATCGCGTACTCGACCTATCGCATGGACCGGCGCATCCTGGTCAGCCAGCTCTTCGTGCCGCTGCTCGGCGAGCGGGCCAACGGGCCGATCGGCAAGCTGATCGATGTGCTCGCGGTCTTTGCCACGTTGTTCGGGACCACGACCTCGCTGGGTCTGGGTGCTCTCCAGGTGAACAACGGTCTGTTCACCCTGTTCGGCATCCCTGTCAGCACCATCAGCCAGGTCGTCATCATCGCCGCCGTGACCACGGTCTTCACGATGTCGGCGGTGACCGGGGTGAGCAAGGGCATCAAGTTCCTCAGCCAGGGCAGCACGGTGATGGCCGCGGCGCTGTTCGTGTTCATGCTCGTCGTGGGGCCGACCGTCTTCATCGCCAACCTCTACATCGAATCCCTGGGAACGTGGGCCAGCGACTTCTTCCGGATGAGCCTGCAGGGAACGGCCTTCGGTGACCTCGAATGGATGCAGTGGTGGACCTACTTCATGCTGGCGTGGTGGGTGTCGTGGGGCGCCTTCGTCGGAGTCTTCCTGGCCAGGATCTCGAAGGGGCGCACGGTCCGCGGCTTCGTGGTGGGTGTCCTGGTCGTGCCCAGCATCGTCTTCTTCACCTGGTTCACCGTGTTCGGCGGCACCGCGATCCACGTCGACATGTTCGAGGGCGGCGACATCGCCGAACGAACCTCGGCCGACATCAACAGCGCTTTCTTCGCCACGCTGGAACACTTCCCGCTCGCGTCCGTGACCTCGGCGGTGGCCATCCTGCTCGTGCTGATGTTCTTCATCTCCGGCGCGGATGCCAACACCTTCGTGCTCGGGATGATGACCAGCGACGGCACGCCTACGCCGGGACGCGGCGTGCTCATCCTGTGGGGTGCGCTGACCGGCGTCACGGCCGTCGTGCTCATGCTCGCCGGTGGACTCAACGCCCTGCAGAACACCGTGATCGTCGCGTCGTTGCCGTTCCTGATCATCATCGGCTGTCTGGCGGTGTCGTTCTGGAAGGACCTGATCGCCGACCGCAGGCGCGCGGCGCCGCAGACCCCGATCGTCGGCCTCATCGACGACTGACCGAGAGGAAAGCCATGAATGACAATGATTCTCGTCGCAGCCGCATCAAGTCCGTATGGGCCGCGGCATGGGACAGGGGTGAAATGGACGCGTTCGACGAGCTCTTGACCGAGTCCTACCGGCGAATCGGTGGGGCCGGGAACAGTCAGGGCCGCAACGAGTTCAAGGCGTCGATCACCGCCACACGATCGGCGTTCCCGGATCTCGTGACCGTCATCGACGAGGTGGTGGTCGAGGGTGACCACGCCGCGATCCGGTGGCACAGCACCGGCAGTCATGAGCACTCGTTCCTCGGGGTGCCTGCCACCAAACGCCAAGTCGCCGTCAGCGGTGCGACGTTCGCGAGGTTCGAGAACGACCGGATCGTCGAGGAGCACGTGACCTGGGATCCCCGGGCGCTGCTGACCGCGCTCGGCATCATCGCCGTGGGGCAGGACCGATGACCACAGCCCAGATTCCCGACGCCGATCTCATGAAGCGGGTCAACCGGCTGTTCGTCACCGGCGTCACCGTGGTCACCGCCGTCGATGGCGACAAACCACGCGGCCTCGCGGTCAACGCGTTCGCCAGCGTCTCGTTGGACCCGCCGACCGTCATGGTGGCAGTCCAGCACACGTCTTCCACCCACGAATGCCTGTTCCGCGTCGACCATCTGGCGATCAACATCCTGTCCACCGACCAACTGGACGTGGTGGACCGATTCGCGGCGAAATCGGACGACAAGTTCGGTGGGCTGGATTGGTCACCGGGCCCTTTCGGCAGCCCGTTGATCGACCGGAGCGCAGCGACCATGGAGGTCGAGATCCGAGAGAGGTTGCAGGCCAGCACCCATACGGTGTTCATGTGCCGTGTGGTCCACGCCGAGGCGACAGGTCGCGATCCGATGGTCTACAGCGCCGGTAAGTTCTTCGACGGTGGCAAACTGGCCGCTCTGGATTGGTGAGTAGGGGGTTGCGGTGACCAGCAATAACGGCTCGATCCAGGGTCGGTTGATCGAGGAGATCCGGCGGCGCATCATCGCCGGCGAGATCTCGCCCGGCGTCAACATCTCCGAGCTGGCCATCGCAGAAGAGTTCGGTGTGTCGCGCACACCCGTGCGTGAGACCTTCAAGCAGCTGCAGACCGAGGGCCTCATCGAGATCCGGCCCAGGGTGGGGACCTTCGTCACCACGCCGTCGCGCCGTGAGATCACCGAGCTCTTCCAGATGAAGGAACTCCTCGAAGGGGCGGCCGCACGGCTGCTGGCGCAGCGCGGGCGGGTACCCGAGATCGACAAGCTCGAGGAGAACCTGCGGCAGGCCGACGACGCCGTCGCGCGCGACGACCGCGGCCGTTACGCCGAGTTGGTGGAGGAGTTTCACGATTTGCTCATCGTGGGAGCCGACAATCACAAGCTCGAGGCGCACTACCGCATGTTGATGAACCAGTTGGCCTACGCACGGTTGGTGCACACCTCGCTGGGCCAGCCGGGCCGGCCTCTGCAATCCGATCGCGAGCACCACGTGGTGCTCGATCTGATCATCGCCAAGGACGGTGACAGCGCCGAACGGGTGATGCGTGAGCATGTGCGGGCCAGCAGGCAGGCGTTGCTCGCCGGTCTGGGTGACACCGTCTAGATGCCGTGCGCGCCCGCCAATGCCGACCGGTCAGGCCCGGCGCGGGGCGGCGAGGCGCTCGTCGCGAAGGCGCTCGACCTCGGGAAGCTCCAGCGGCGGCAGATCGCCGACGACGCGGGAGAGCAGATGGTCGGCCAACTGCGGGTTGCGCGCAAGGCACGGCCCGTGCATGTACGTCGCCACCACACTGCCCTGCACGGCACCGTCGAAACCGTCACCGGCACGGTTGCCCGCACCTTTGGTGACCGCGCCCAGCGGGCGGGCATCGGATCCGAGAAGTGTTCCACCGCGGTGGTTTTCGAATCCGGTGAGCGGCTGGTCGAGCCCGTCGAGCAGCGGCCGGGACGCCACCTCGCCGATGGTGCGCGCCTCTTGCGGTGAGGTCGTGGCATCGAGCAGGCCGACGCCGTCGACGCGCTCACCCGCCGAGGTCTCG
Organism: Mycolicibacterium goodii; assembly: GCF_022370755.2. Next base: position 6,418,674 of record NZ_CP092364.2, read on the forward strand.
TACCAGTGGCCCAGCACCTGGATCGCGGCACAGATGGCGAGGATCGGCGCACCGCGCTCGGCCGCGCGTTGCAGGCCGGGATGACGGATCAGGTGCTTGGTGGCCAGGCGCTGTGCGTAGTCCTCGGCACCGCCGAGCGTGTAGAGGTCCAGCGATTCGGGCACCGGATCGGCCAGGGTGATCTCGACGATCTCGGCGTCGATCCCACGCAACCGCAGTCGCTGCCGCAGCACGACGGCATTGCCGCTGTCGCCGTAGGTGCCCATGACGTCGGGGAGCACCAGCCCGATGCGCACGGTGCTGGGGTGAGTCATGACAGCCGCCGGTTCAGTTGCAGGAACGCCGTGTAGTTCGCGATCACCTCGACGTGTCCGGGTGGGCAGGATTTGATGGCGCTGATCGTGTCGTGCACGAGCGTGTGTTCGACGTCGGCGTAGCCGAGCCGCACCGCGAGATCGGTGCCGCGCTCACCGGCCGCGACCACCGGCACGCCCGCGAAGTCCTCGAATCGCACGTCCCACAGCCACGAGAGGTCCTCGCCGTCGGGCACCTGCCCGTTGACCGAGATCACCACACCGGCGCCGGTGCGGTCGACCATCGACAGCGCCTCCTGCCAACCGGCCGGGTTCTTGGCGAGCAGGACACGCGCGGTGTGGTGGGGGCCGACCCGCACCGTGCGGTACCGGCCCGCGACCTCGTCGACCGTCGAGACCGCGGCGACGGCGGCCGCGGGATCGGCGCCGAGGGCGACGGCGGCCGCGACGGCCTGCGTGGCGTTGCCGCGGTTGACCGTGCCCGGCAGGGCGAGCCGCATCGGCAGCGACAGTCCGCCGGGGCCGTGGATGTGGGTGTCGTCGAACCACCACTGCGGGGTGGGACGTTTGAAGTCGGTGCCGGTCGAGTACCAGTCCGAGCCTTTTTCGCCGTCGCGGACGATGACCTCGCCGCTGCGCGGGCAGCTCACCGAGTCGCTCGCCCAGCCGCCGCCCGCGGCGACCCACACGACGTTGGGGTTGTCGTAGGCCGCCGACGTCATGAGCACGTCGTCGCAGTTGGCGACGATGATCGCGTCGGGGTGACGCGCCAGGCCGGCGCGAAGCGTCCGCTCGATGTGGTTGATCTCACCCACCCGGTCGAGCTGATCACGCGACAGATTGAGCAGAACGATGACCGAAGGCGACACCGCATCGGACACGTGGGGCACGTGCATCTCGTCGACTTCGAGCGCGGCGAGTTCGGCATCGCGGTTGGCGGCGAGCGCAGAAACGAGGCCGGCGTCCATGTTGGCGCCCTCGGTATTGCTCGCGACCGGTCCCAGCGGCGCCAGGGCGGCGGCGATCATCCTGGTGGTGGTCGATTTGCCGTTTGTGCCGGTCACGATGGCCGTACGACGTCCCTGGCCGAGCTGCCGCAGCACCGAGCGGTCCAGGGTCATCGCGACCAGGCCGCCGATCATCGCACCGGCGCCGCGCCCGGTGACCCGGGACGCCCAGCGGGCGGCGGCTCCGGCGGCCAGTGCGGCGCGCCCACGGACGGTCAGCATTCCCGGGATTTTATGTGCACGACACGCTGCCTCGCCGACCCGGCTTGTCGGAGCCGCGTGCCATCCTGACGTTGTGAGCCGAGCACCGCTGTCGAACACCCCGCAGTTGTGGGGGCGGCCGGCGGATCAGCCGGGCCCTGGCTGGGCGGTCGTCGATGTCGAGACCACGGGTTTCCGGCCGGGACAGGCACGGATCGTGAGCGTTGCCGCGCTGGCGGTGGGTGACGACGGCAATGTCGAACACAGCATGTCCAGCCTGCTCAACCCGGGCGTGGATCCCGGGCCGACGCATGTGCACGGGCTCACCGCCGAGATGCTCGAGGGTCAGCCGTGCTTCGCCGACGTCGTCGGCGAGCTGATCGAGGTGCTGCGCGGGCGCACCCTGGTCGCCCACAACGCGGGGTTCGATTACAGCTTTCTCGCCGCGGAGGCCGAACTGGTCGGCGCGGAACTTCCCATCGACACCGCGATGTGCACGGTCGAATTGGCCCGCAGGCTCGATCTCGGTACCGAGAACCTGCGCCTGGAGACGCTGGCCGCGCACTGGGGCGTCACGCAGATGAGGCCGCACGACGCGCTCGACGACGCGCTGGTGCTCGCACAGATCCTCAAGCCGACGCTGGCGCGGGCCCGCGACCGCAAGGTGTGGTTGCCGCTGCGTCAGGTCGGCCGTAAGCGTTGGCCCAACGGTCATGTGACGCATGAGGAGTTGCGTCCGCTCAAGGTGCAGGCGTCGCGATTGCCGTGCCGGTACGCCAATCCGGGCGTGTTCGTCGCGGGCAGGCCGCTCGTGCAGGGCATGCGGGTGGCGTTGTCGGCCGAGGTGGTGCGCACGCACGAGGAACTCATCGAACGAATCCTGCACGCCGGGCTCGCCTACAGCGACACGGTGGATCTGCAGACGTCGCTGGTGATCTGCAACGAGGCGGCACCCGAGCAGGGCAAGGGCTATCAGGCCAACGAACTCGGCGTGCCGTTGCTCCGAGACGACGAGTTCATGCGTCTGCTCGACCATGTGGTCGGTGGTGCCGATATCGAGGAGTTCACCGACACCACCGCGGACGGCGATCAGTACGCGCTGTTCTGAGCGAAATCAGCTCAGCGCCTTGGCTTTGAGCGCCTCGAACTCCTGTGCGGTGATGGTGCCCGCGTCCAGCAGCGTCTTCGCGTCGGCGATCTCCTGGGCCGGAGAGCGACCCGCGGCTTCGCGGATGTAGTTGTCGGTCTCCTTCTTGGCGGCGAGCGCCGCGGCGTGGGCGCGTTCGGCCATGCCCTTTCCGCGGGCGATCAGGTACACCACGGCGGTGAGCCACGGGAACAGGATCAGGAAGATGACCCAGATCGCCTTGGCGAAGCCGGAAGTGGTGTGGTCACGCCAGAACAGGTCGCCCAGGATCTGGAAGAGCACCAGCAGATAGGCGATCCACGCGAAGATGATCAAGAAGTGCCAGAGGAAGTCCCAAGTCGAGCCCCAGTCCATGTGCTGCTCCTTTTCGCGGTTTCTACGCGTTCGTCAGTTAAGCACGCGCGTGGCGACTTTGCTGGGCGCTTACGCGACGAATTGGTCCCGAAATGCACTGCGGCCGGCTCGCGCATGGCGAGCCGGCCGCAGTGTGTCGCAGTCTCCCAGCTTGCCGATGACCATGGGAGCGATCATGTTGGGCTGGAAGTCGGGCCGAGCGGGGGATGCTCGGCGGTTCAACCACCCGCGGTGGTGAGGCGACGCACCTGCGCGGTCGCCACCGACAGCATCGCGAGGTCGGGGTTCTCGAAGGAGAGAACCTCCCGCAGCGTGCGCCGGGCCCGTTCGATCCGGGGCCGGTTGTAGGCCTCGAACTCGGCAATGACGTCGACGTTGTCGGTGTGGGGCCCGACGAGGCGGTAGACGTCGCGCGCCAGATCGCGCAGGGATCGGTAGAGATCCTCACGCAGAGCCAACCGCGCCAACGCGTTCCACCGACCGTTGCGAGGCAGCGACGACACGGCGTACAACAGGCCGTCGACACCGAGATGCGCCGAAAGCTCGAAGTAGATGTGCGCGAGCCTCGTGGCGTCCTCTTCGTATGCGTGCGCGATGTCGATGATGTCGAGCAGGCTGTAGGCGTAGAGCGCCTCGCTGAGTCGTCGTGCGACGGCGGCGGGCACGCCCTGGTCGATGTACTCGTCGTGAATACGGTTGACCGTCAGCAGTTCCTGGCCACGCAGCATCTCCGACAGCTTGCCGCGCAGTGTCGTGACCGCCTGGAACCGACTGACCTCGGTGTCGATCGACAATGGCTGCGGGCGATTCAGCAGGAACCATCGCGACGCCCGGTCCAGCAGACGCCTGCCCTCGATGATCAGGCTGTCGGTGAGCTGCGGCGGCAACCCTGCGGCGTGAATGTCGTGCCACATCGCGTCGAGTTCGAAAACCTCCGAGACGACGGCGTGCGCCCGCACGATCTCGCTTGTGCTGGAATCGGTTTCCTCGACCAGCCGGAACGCGTAGGTCAGGCCCGACGTGGCGAGCACATGGTTGACCACCGACGTCGCGATGATCTCGCGCCGCAGCGGATGCTCGGTGAGCCGGTCACCGAGTCGGCGACGCAGCGTCGCCGGGAAATACCGGTGCAGGGCCGCGGTGAAATACGGATCGTCGAAATCGTCGGCGGCCAGCAGATCGGCCTTGAGGCCGAGCTTGGTGTGCGCCATCAGCGTCGCGAGCTGCGGTCGGGTGAGCCCTTCGCCCGCCGACGCCATCACCGCGAACTCCTCGGCGCTGGGCAGATGTTCGCGCTCGCGGACCAGACCGCTGCGTTCGAGTGCGGTCGTCATACGGGCGTGTACCGACACCATCTGTGCGGCGTTGGACCGGGCGTCGCGCAGCAGCCGGTTGTGGGCCCGGTTGTTGGCGAGCACGTGTGCGGCCACCTCGTCGGTCATGTCGGCCAGCAGCTGGTTGCGCTCGGTGCCGGGGATCCGGCCCGCCAACAGGATCTTGAGGTTCACTTCGTGATCCGAGCAGTCCACGCCGGCCGCGTTGTCGATCGCGTCGGTGTTGATGTAGCCGCCGTTGCGCGCGAATTCGATACGTCCGCGCGGTGACACGCCGAGGTTGCCGCCCTCGACGATGATCGTGGCCCGCACCTGCGCCGCATCCACCCGCACGTTGTCGTTGACCTTGTCACCGACGTCGCCGTGCTGCTCGTCGGAGGCCTTGATGTAGGTGCCGATGCCGCCGTTGAACAGCAGATCGACCGGCGCGCACAGGATGCGGCGGATCAGCTCCGTCGGTGTCACGAACGCCGCGTCGTCGTCGATGCCAAGGGCCGCGCGCATCTGCGCCGAGACCCCGATTCGCTTCGCGGTACGCGGCCACACCCCGCCGCCCGCGCTGATGAGGCTGCGGTCGTAGTCGTCCCACGACGAGCGTGACAGCGCGAAGAGCCGCTGCCGCTCGCGGTAGGCCGCCTGCGTCGACGGGTCGGGGTCGACGAAGATGTGGCGGTGGTCGAATGCGGCGACGAGCCGGATGCCGCGGCGCAGCAGCATCCCGTTGCCGAACACATCACCGCTCATGTCGCCGATCCCGACGACCCGGAATTCGTCGGTCGCCGAATCGATCCCGAGCTCCCGCAGGTGGCTGTCGCCGCTGACCCATGCCCCGCGCGCGGTGATGCCCATGGCCTTGTGGTCGTAGCCCGCGGAGCCGCCGGAGGCGAAGGCGTCGCCGAGCCAGTAGCGGCGGTCGAGCGCGACCGCGTTGGCGATGTCGGAGAACGTCGCGGTGCCCTTGTCGGCCGCCACCACGAGGTACGGGTCGGGGCCGTCGTGGCACACGACACCCTCGGGTTGGGGGTGCTCGCCGGACGCGGCGTTGTCGACGACGTCGAGGAGGGCGGAGACGAACTGCTTGTAGCACCGCATCCCGTCGGTGCGCGACGGCGACGGCGCCTTGACGACGAAGACACCCTTGGCGCCCGCGGGGACGATCATGGCATTCTTCACCGCTTGCGCCTTGACGAGCCCGAGGACCTCGGTGCGGTAGTCGTCGTGGCGGTCCGACCAACGCAGTCCGCCGCGGGCGACCAGTCCGAACCGCAGGTGCAGACCCTCGAAATGCGGTGCGTAGACGAAGATCTCGGACAGTGGACGCGGCTGCGGCAGCTCATCGATCACGGCGGCGTCGAACTTGTGCACCAGGTAGGGCGCCGACGGCGTGAGCGCCTCCGGCGTGAAGGCATTGGTGCGCACGGTCGCGTTGACCAGGCTGCGGTAGGTGCGCAGGATGCGGTCGGCATCGATGTGCACCACACGGTCGATCTCGGTTTCCAGCCGCTGGTCGGCTGCGGCCATGTCGCGTGCTCGCACGTCGCCGCTGGAGACGGACTGCCGGGCGAACCGGGCCTCGAACAGCGCGACGACCGCCGTGGTCGCCTCGGGGTTGTCCAGCAGCACCTGCTGGATGCGGCCCTGCCCGTACGGCAGCGGCAGCTGGCGCAGGTAGCGGCTGTAGCTGCGCAACACCGCGACCTGGCGCCAGTCCAGCCCCGCGGTGGGGATCAGCGCGTTCAGCCGGTCGGCCTCGATGCGGCCGGACCAGATGGCGCGGAAGGTGTCACAGATCTGGTTCTGTGCCCTGCTCCAGTCCCGCGCGAAGCCCTGCGCGCCGGCGGTGCCGGGGTCGAGGACCAGCTCGTAGACGTGGCACACCGATCCGTCGTCCCGTGTTGGTGACGTGGTGTATTCGTTGATGACCTCGAGATCCATGCTCTCCAGCGCGGGCAGCATCCGGCGTAGCGGAACGGGTTGCGCAGCGGCCAGGACGAATCGCAGAGGCTCGTGGGGGTGGACGGGATGGTGCAGGCGGACGGTGATCTCGTCACCGGCCAGTGCGTCAAGTTCTTCGCCGTTGAAGAACGCGGTGGACACAGATTCCTCCCTGATCAGGTTGGTGATGCGTGACAGATATGAGTGTGCGGTGGAAACACACGCAGCACCCCTGACACTTCGTCACCAATCAAGGTCAGAATTGGACACTCTGTACATGGCCAAAGACGACTTCAGCGCCGTTGCGATGCAACGGCGCTGAAGTGTTGAGGAATCAGGTGCGGGCAGCCCGGTTGACGGCAGATACGACGGCGCGCAGCGACGCGGTCGTGATCGATGTCGCGATGCCGACGCCCCACACGGTCGTCCCGTCGACCTCGGCCTCGACATAGGCCGCGGCCTGGGCTTCCTCGCCTGCCGACATGGCGTGCTCGGAGTAGTCCAGCACGTTGACCCGAATGCCCAGGGTCCCCAGCGCATCGCAGAACGCGGCGAGCGGGCCGTTGCCCGCACCGACGATCTCGCGTTCCTCGCCGTTGACCTTGACCACCGCGGTGATCCTGTCGGTGCCGCCGTCGACCTCGGCCGCGTCGACCTTCTGCCGCATGCGCTCCAGCGGTGTGACCGGAGCCAGGTACTCCTCGGAGAATGCGTCCCACATCTCCTTCGGGGACACCTCGCCGCCCTCACCGTCGGTGATCTTCTGGATCACCTGGCTGAACTCGATCTGCAGCCGCCGCGGCAGCACCAGGCCGTGGTCGGCCTTCATGATGTAGGCGACGCCGCCCTTGCCGGACTGCGAGTTCACGCGGATCACGGCCTCGTAGGTGCGGCCGACGTCCTTGGGGTCGATCGGCAGATAGGGCACCTGCCAGAGGATGTCGTCGACGTCGGCGTTCGCGGCGTCGGCATCGACCTTCATCTGGTCCAGGCCCTTGTTGATGGCGTCCTGATGGCTGCCGGAGAACGCGGTGTACACCAGGTCGCCGCCGTACGGATGCCGCTCGTGCACCGGCAGCTGGTTGCAGTACTCCACGGTGCGACGGATCTCGTCGATGTTGGAGAAGTCGATCTGCGGATCGACACCGCGGCTGAACATGTTGAGGCCCAGTGTCACCAGGCATACGTTTCCGGTGCGCTCACCGTTGCCGAACAGGCAGCCCTCGATGCGGTCGGCGCCGGCCTGGTAGCCCAGTTCCGCTGCGGCGACGGCGGTTCCGCGGTCGTTGTGCGGATGCAGGCTCAGGATGATCGAATCCCGCGGCGCCAGATGGCGGTTCATCCACTCGATGGAATCGGCGTAGACGTTCGGCGTCGCCATCTCGACGGTGGCGGGCAGGTTGACGATCAGCGGCCACTCGGGCGTGGGCTTGACGATCTCGGCGACCGCGTTGCACACGTCGACGGCGTATTCCAGCTCGGTGCCGGTGTAGGACTCGGGCGAGTACTCGAAGCGCCACCGGGTGCCGGGATACTTCTTCGCCTGCTCGACACACAGCTGTGCGCCGTCCGTGGCGATCTTCTTGACGGCCTCGCGGTCGGCGCGGAACACCACCCGGCGTTGCAGGATCGACGTCGAGTTGTAGAAGTGGACGATGACGTTGGGTGCGCCTTCGCACGCCTGGAACGTCTTCTCGATCAGCTCCGGTCGGCACTGCGTCAGCACCTGGATCGTCACGTCATCGGGAATCGCGTTGTCCTCGATGATCTCGCGGACGAAGTCGTAGTCGGTCTGGCTGGCCGACGGGAAACCGACCTCGATCTCCTTGTAGCCCATCCGCACCAGCAGGTCGAACATGCGGCGCTTGCGCTGCGGGCTCATGGGGTCGATCAGCGCCTGGTTGCCGTCGCGCAGGTCCACCGCACACCACATGGGCGCGCGGTCGATGACCTTGTCCGGCCACGTGCGGTCCGGCAGCGTGATGTTCTCCACCTCTTCGGCGAAGCTGCGGTACCGATTGACCGGCATCGACGATCCCCGCTGTGTGTTCCAGACGGGTTGGCCGGGGTTCGGGGCGCCCGACGGGGTCGTGATGGCACGAACCGAGGAAAAGGCGTCAGAAGAGATATCAGGGGTGTTCATAGGTTCTTGGCTCCGGGAGTTGAACGGGACTCGACCGGCGCATCGCGAAACACCCGCGACGGGAAGCCGGTCTGATCAGACCCCGCCGCGGCGTCCGAGAAGGAGCACCCGCTGCACGCCCACCACCATAGCGCGCCCGGCTGGCAGTCCCCAAACCGCGGTCGCGTCACAGGCCTGCCAGCTGCGGCAGCGTGAGGTGCGCGATCCAGAAGTAGATCATCAGACCCGTGCCGTCGACCACGGTCGCGATCATCGGCGCCGACACCACGGCCGGATCGACCCGCAGTTTCTTCAGTACCAGCGGCAACACCGACGACACCAGTGAGGCCCACATCACGATGGCCGCGACCGTCAGGCACACCGTGAGCGTCACCTCGGGCCCGACGCCGAGCGTCCAGGCCCGGATCATCGCCGCGACCGCCATCGCGACCGCGATCAGGAAGCCCGTCGACATCTCCTTCGACAGAATCGCAGGCAGGTCGCGGAACCGGATCTGGCCGGTTCCCATCGCACGGACCAGCGTCGTGGTGATCTGCGTACCGGTGTTGCCTCCGGTGCCGATCAGCAGCGGAATGAAGAACGCGAGCGCGACGACGGCTTCCATCTCGTCCTCGAACGCGCGCAGCACCGTGCCGGTGTAGGCCTCCGCGGCGAACAACACCAGCAGCCACACGATGCGCTTGCGCCACAACAGCCAGGGGGAGGCGCGCAGATAGGGCACGTCGAGCGGTTCTGAGCCGCCCTGCCGTTCGGCGTCCTCGGTGGCCTCACGCTCGACGGCCTCGATGGCATCATCCTCTACGAGGACCCCCAGCAGCCTGCCCTCGGCGTCGACGACCGGCAGCTCGTCGAGCTTGTGCTCGATCAGCGTCTTGGCGGCCTCTTCGATGTCGGTCAGCGGTGTCACCGTCACCGGCACGTCGCGCATCAACGTGCCGATCGGGACCTGCGGCTGCGCCAGCACCAGTTCGCGCAGCCGCACCGCACCGCGCAGCGCGTTGTCGTCGTCGACGACGTACACCGATGCCCCGACCGCGCTGTCGGGATGCGCCGCGGCGTAGTCGCGGATCTGGTCGACGGCCTGCGCGATGGTCGCCGACGGGGCGACGCAAAGGGTGTCGGTGTGCATTCGGGCGGCGACCGAATCCTGCGGCCAGGACAACACGTCGAGCAGCTCGCGCGCCCGTTCGATGGGCATCGCACCCAACACGGATTCGCGCTTCGCCTCGTCGAGCTCACGCACGATATCGGCGGCGTCGGGCGCATTGAGCACCGCGAGCACACGTGCGGCCGATGTGTCCGACATGGATTTGAGCAGCCGCGCCGCGAGGTCGAGTTCGACGCTGCACAGCAGTTCGGCGCCCGTGGCCGCATCGAGCAGGTCACCGAGCCGTCGGCGCTCCGGATGCGAGAGCCCCGCGAGCTGCCGCTCCCGCTCATCGGAGTCCGTGACGACCTCGAGCCACAACTCGACCGCCTTGGGGGTGTTCAACGCGACCGTTTGGCGCAGATCGATCGTGGCGTCCCTGGTGGTGCTCATGTGCCTCCTCCGCGCGTTCCGGCGCAGCAAACACTAAAGCACATGAGCGCCACGAGGATAAGTGACGAACAGCTGTCCTTCAGGTGTACGGCAGGGGTTTGCCGTCAGGCCTCCAGCCGGGTGCGCACGGTCTCGATGCGCCGCTGCAGTTCGTCTTCGGCGATCACGCCACGTGCGAGCAGTGAATGCGCAAGGGCCAGTAGCTGATTCTCCGGGTAGGGCACATCGGCGTACACCGTCGCCGACAGGGCATCCTCCTCGTCACGGCGGTCCTTGAAGTTCAGCACCTCCGGTCCGCACGCCGACCGGTCGAGCGCGTCGCACATGCCGTCGAGGCTCGACTTCCACGGCGGCACAGGGTTTTCCACGCCGTACTTGGCAGCCATGACCGGCCAGGTCTGGTTGCGCTCGACGATGCGGCTCAGCGTGGGCAGTCGGTCGGGTTCTTCGATCATCGCTCACCCCGCCGGGTGGATCGCGGGACGCGTTTCGACGATCACGTTGGTGGTGACCCCGGGCTTGGGCAGCGCGACGCCGATCAGGCAGTCGCGCGTGATGATCTCGGCGAGTTGATCCTCGGTCCAGCCCTCGGTGCCCTCGGGCCGCATCGGCATCACCATGAAGCGGTGCTTCTGGTTGGAATCCTCGACGCGGACCTCGACGTCATCGGGCAGGTACAACCCGAACTCGGCGAGCACCTGCCGCGGCCAGCGTACGAGCCGCCTCCGGTAGTTCGGGGTGCGGTACCACTCGGGTGAGTTGCCAAGGATCGGCCGCGGGTAGCACGAGCACAACGCGCAGACGATGACGTGATGCAGCGTGGGCGTGTCCTCGAGGATCTTGAAAGCCGTGAAATCACTGGGTGTTCCGAAACCGGTGGGCTCGAGCCAGTCGACGCCCACCTCCTTGCTGGCCGCCAGTGCATCGGTGAGGGCGAGCTGTCTGAAGTCGGGGTCCAGCCAGGCCCTGGCCACCAGGCGCGCGGCGGGCGTCGGGCCGATCTGCTCCGCGAACTCGGTGAACCGGCGGTGCTCCTCGGCGGTGAAGATGCCCTTCTCGATGCACAGTTCGCGCAACGCGATCTCGAGGACCTCGAAGTCGGTGACCTCGTCGACCATGGGCTTCACGGTCCGGTCGTGATCGTGGTCGTGATCGTGGTTACCGCTCATAGGCTCTTCTCCAACCAGCGTTCGGGGATCTCGGTTTGCAGTGTGTCCGTTGTGGTTCCGGTGTAGCCGTAAAACAACTCGGAGAGGTTGAAGCGCACGATGTAGAACCACTCCGGTGTGGCGTCCGTGCGGTCCCAGGTCTCGTCCTCGGGCGCCGGGCTCTCGTAGGTGACCTCGGCGATCACCCCTTTGGCGCCGCGCACGTACTCGGGTGTACGCGTGTAGAGCAGGGCGGGCAGGTCGCGGACCACCACGGCCTCGCCGACCGAGAACTTGGGCGTGCCTGCTTTCCCGGCGTAGATCTGCGGGTCGCCGATGCCGACCGCGCGGATGTGGTGCTCGTTGCGCCTGACGTCGGCGCCGTCGCCCTCGGACTTCGGCTTCGCCTCGAGCATGCGTCCGGCCAACCCGTCCCGGTAGCGCTCCTGGACCTCGACCATGCGGTCGGTGAGCTCACCGTGGCTGATGTGGTGTTTTTCGATCAGCACGCGCGCCACGGCCCACAGCCATCGGCCGTAGTAGGGCAGGCCCTGGTAGATGGCACGTCCCACGTCGACGTTGCCGATGCGGCGGCGCTCCTCGGAGAGCCAGATCCCGCGCCACGCGAGCACCTCGCAGATGACGTAGGTCATGTGCTCCCAGTATTCGTACTCCTTGTTCTCGTACTTCATCGGCGCATCCGGTTCACCGCCGACGTCGTGCACGGTCTTCATGTAGGCGAGAAACCGGTCATGGTCGAGCAGGTCGGGTGTCGGGGCGTCGGGAACTTCGGGAAAGTGCGCTTTGAGGCGACCGACCAAATCCAATTTCGCTGCGCGTTCGGCGGCTGAACTCATGCGGGGCCCCCTCGAAAGTGCCGCAATGAAACGTCACGCGAACTGTAGCCACCCGGGGGTTTCCGCGCAGCGTAATCGAGCGTTTTACGCCTGCAGAAATTCCCAGGCTTCGCACAGTTATGTGACGGGAACTCAGACCTGTGAATCGGGGAAAGCGATGACCGACAGGAAACGAATGGGCAGTTCGACCAGATCCACCGGTCCGTGCGCGCCTTCACCGTCGATCTGCAGGGAGTCGCCTGGCTGCAGCCGGTACACCGAACGGCTGTGGCTGTAGTCCATGACCCCTTCGAGCATGTAGATGAATTCGGTGCCGGGATGCTGGAAAAGCGGATAGGTCTGGCTTTTCTCGGTGAGCGTGACGTGCAGGCATTCGAGCCGCTTGTGCTCGCCGCGCAGGGAGCTGAGCAATTGGTATTCGTGGCCTTGCCTGGTGCCGTTGCGGACGATTTCCGGGCCGGTGCCCGCTTTTACGAAAGCGGCGGGCCGTTCCACGTCGGCGCCGCGGAACAGGCTCGTGACCGGCACGTCGAGCCCCTTGGCCAGCAGGGCCAACGTGGACAGGCTGCAGGAGGTCTGCGCGTTCTCGATCTTGGACATCATCGCCTTGGAGATGCCCACCCTGGCCGCCATCTCGGCGACGGTGAGACCGTGCTGCTGGCGGAGTTGGCGCACGTTGCGTCCGATCGCTGCCTCGAACTCCAGTTCCTCGACCGGTGCCTGGGGATCACGCTCGCGGGCCGTTCCGGACTTGTTGCGGAGCAGCGGAACGTCGTCGCTCACGTGATCCCTCCTGTTCGACGTCGACTCAGCGCATCTCTCCCGCCCCCACATACGGGTACGGGCTCGTGAGCAGATTGTCCTCGGCGAACCGGCTCAACCGGAAATCGGTCTCGGGGATCCGCGGGTCTGAACTGCGTCCGTCGACCACCAGATCGGCCACCAGTCGCCCGACCGCGGGCGCGATCTTGAAGCCGTGCCCGCTGAAACCTGCCGCGACGATGAGGCCGTCGATGTCGGTCTTCGAGATCACCGGGTTCCAGTCCGGCGTGACGTCGTAGCAGCCGGCATAGCTACCGGTGATGGCCGCGTCGGTGAAGCCGGGGAACCGGGTGCCGACCTTCTCGACGGTGACGTCGATGAACTCCTCGGTGGCGCGGTTGAGGTAGCTGTCCGGGTCGGCGGGTTCGCCGTGGCCCAGATCGCTGTTCCCGAACAGGATCTCGCCACCCAGCTCGGGCCGGACGTACTGCAGCGACACCAGGTCGGAGAACACCGGGATGGCGCCGACCTCGACACCGGGGGAGATGGTGACGATCTGTTCGCGGATCACCCGGATGGGGACGTCGATGCCGTAGGGCTCCAGGAACGGGTGCGTCCATGCGCCGGTCGCGACGACGACGGTGCCCGCGGACACCGAGGTGCCGTCGGCCAACCGCACCCCGGTGACCCGGTCGCCGTGGATCAGCAGTTCGGTGACGTCGGCCCCCTGGCGGATTCGCACTCCGGCGCCACGTGCGGCAACCGCGAACGCCTGTGCGGTCTGATAGGCGTCGCCGTAACCGCCGCGGGCCTCCCAGCCGAAGGCCGCGAACGGTTCGAGGTCGGCCCACGGCCATAGCTCGGCGACCTCGGACTTGTCGATCTCCTCGGTCTGCACACCCACCTGCCGCTGCGCGGCCAGGCTCTTGCGCAGCGAGTCGACGTTCGGTTCGCCGACGCCGACGACGTAGCCGGTCTGGCGGAACCCGATGTCGGTGCCGAAGATCTCCTCGGCTTTCTCGAACACCTCGAGTCCCACCGCGGCCATGGCCGCCAGCGAGCTCACGCCGTAGTGGCAGCGCACGATTCCGCTTGACTTTCCCGTCATCCCGGAGCCGACGGTGTTGCGTTCGGCGACAACGACATCGGTCACCCCGCGTTGGCTCAGGGCCCAGGCGGCGGCGGTCCCTTCCAGCCCGCCACCGATGATCACGACGTCCGCGGTGACGCTCATAGCGCGTTCGACCCCCGCCCCGGGATCCAGTCGGTGCCCGCGAGCGGCACCCGTGCCATCGCGGCGGCCTCGATGGTGACGGCCACGAGGTCCTCGGGTTCCAGATGGCACACGTGGGCCTTGCCGCACGCGCGCGCGATGGTCTGGGCCTCCATGGTCAGCACGCGCAGGTAGTTGGCCAACCGCCGGCCACCCTCGATCGGGTCGAAGCGTGCCGCCAGTTCGGGATCCTGCGTCGAGATGCCCGCCGGGTCACGGCCATCCTGGAAGTCGTCGTAGAAACCGGCTGCGCTGCCGATCTTCTCGTACTCGGCGGCATACCGGGGATGGTTGTCGCCCAGCGCTATCAGGGCGGCCGTGCCGATCGCCACGGCGTCGGCGCCGAGCGCCAGCGCCTTGGCCACATCGGCGCCGTTGCGGATGCCGCCGGACACGATCAACTGCACTTTTCTGTGTACGCCGAGTTCCTGCAGCGCCTGCACCGCCTGCGGGATCGCGGCGAGCGTCGGGATGCCGACGTGCTCGATGAACACCTCCTGCGTGGCGGCCGTGCCGCCCTGCATGCCGTCGACCACCACCACGTCGGCGCCGGCGTGCACCGCGAGCTTGACGTCGTAATAGGTGCGCGTGGCGCCGACCTTGACGTAGATCGGCTTCTCCCAGTCGGTGATCTCGCGTAGTTCGTTGATCTTGATGGTGAGATCGTCGGGGCCGGTCCAGTCCGGATGCCGGCACGCCGAGCGCTGGTCGATGCCTTGCGGCAGGGTGCGCATGCCCGCGACGCGCTCGGAGATCTTCTGGCCCAGCAGCATCCCGCCGCCGCCCGGCTTGGCGCCCTGGCCCAGCACCACCTCGATGGCGTCGGCCTTGCGCAGATCGTCGGGGTTCATGCCGTAGCGCGACGGCAGGTACTGGTACACCAGGTGTTTGCTCTGTCCGCGCTCCTCGGGCGTCATCCCGCCGTCACCGGTGGTGGTCGACGTGCCGACCTCGCTCGCGCCGCGGCCCAGCGCCTCCTTGGCCCGGCCCGACAACGCGCCGAAGCTCATACCCGCGATCGTGACCGGGATGTCGAGGTGCAGCGGATGTTTGGCGTGGCGGTCACCGAGGACGACGTCGGTGCCACACCGTTCCCGGTACCCCTCCAGCGGATACCTCGACATCGACGCACCCAGGAACAGCAGGTCGTCGAAATGGGGCAGCGCGCGTTTGGCGCCCCAGCCGCGGATGTCGTAGATGCCGGTCTCGGCGGCCCGCTGGATCGCGGCGATCGTGGTCCGGTCGAAGGTCGCGGATTCGCGCAGGCCGAGCCGTGCGCGGTCATCGGTGGTGTGGCTCATCAGTAGGCGCTCGCATTGTCGACGTGGAAGTGGTAGAGGTTTCGGGCCGAGCCGTAACGCGTGTATTCCGACGTGTCGTCGTCGTAGCCCGCTGCCGCCAGCAGTTCGGCCAGCTCGGCGTGGTGCTCGGTCCGCATCGGCTTGGCCACGCAGTCCGCACCGAGCGACGCCACCGCACCACGCACGTAGATGCGGGCCTCGTAGATCGAATCGCCCAGGGCCTCACCGGCATTGCCCCGGACGACGAGGCGCCCGGCCTGCGCCATGAACGCGCTCATGTGGCCGATGCTGCCGCCGACGACGATGTCGATGCCCTTCATCGAGATGCCGCACCGCGCGGCCGCGTCGCCTTCGATCACCAACAGGCCACCGTGGGCCGTGGCGCCGGCGGACTGCGACGCGTTGCCGCTGACCCGCACGGTACCGCTCATCATGTTCTCGGCCACGCCGGTGCCCGCGTTGCCGTTGATGACGATGTCTGCCTGCTGGTTCATCCCCGCGGCGTAGTAGCCGACGTGGCCCTCGACGCGGACCCGTACCGGTGCGTCGAGGCCGACCGCCACGTTGTGCGCACCGGCGGGATGCTCGATGACGAACTCACCGTCGATGCCGGGCCGGTGCAGCGCCGCATTGACCTCGCGCAGAGATGTTGTGCGCAGGTCGAACTCGGTGAGGCCGATGGTTACCTGGTCCATGCGTAAACAACCTCCGGTTCGGGTTCCCAGATTCGTGCCTTCTCGACGCCCGGCAACCCGGACAGCGCGCGGTACTCGCTGGCCATCGCGACCCACTCGTCGGTCTCGGCGATCACCGCGGGCTTGCACGCGATCGCGTCGCGCACCACGGCGAACGAGTCGCGGTTGGATACGAGCAGCGTGTAGAAGCCGTCGAACGTTCGGCACAGTTCCTTCAGCGCGGTCTCCACGTCACGTCCGGCAGCGAGTTGGGCGGCGACGAACCGCGCACCCACCTCGGTGTCGTTCTCGCTGTCGAACCGCACACCGGCGCGGCGCAGTTCACGCCGGATCGTGGCGTGGTTGGCGAACGACCCGTTGTGCACCAGGCACTGCCCGGGCCCGACCGTGTAGGGGTGGCAGCCCGACGGTGTCACCGCGGACTCCGTCGCCATGCGGGTGTGGCCGACGCCCTGCCAGCCCTGAGCCTTCGCCAGGCCCCACGCGTCGGTGAGGGCACGCGGATGGCCCACGCCCTTGAGCACGGCCAGATCGGAGCCGAACCCGGCGATCAGCGCCGTCGGGTGGGCCGACCTGGCGCGGTCGAGCAGATCCTCCGACGAGGTGTCGGCGGACAGCAGATACGTCGAATCGACCTGCACCACCTCGACATCGGGACCGAGGTCGGGTTTCTCGGCGATGTCTGTCACCGAGACGCAGCCGCGTCCGGGCGGTGACCACACCGGATCGCCGTAGACCGCGACGCCGGCCGAATCGGCGCCCCGGTCCGACATTTCGCACAGCATCTCGGTGAGCAGTTCACCCAACCGGGGATAGAGCTCGGCTGTGCGCAGGTGTAACCCCACGATCCCGCACATGATGTTGTTCTCCTCTCGGGGATTTCAGGACTAGAAAGCGGTGAGGTAGGTGTCGACCTCCCACGGCGTGACCGTGCCGTGGTAGGTGAAGAACTCCTCGCGTTTGAGGTCGGCGAAGTAGGTGGCCACACCTTCGCCCGCGGCGTCGAGCACGCCGGTGACCACGGGGTCGGCTTGCAGCGCGTCGACCGCGTGCAGCAGGGTGGGCGGCAGGGGCGTGGTTCCTCCGCTGCCGACCGGGCCCGGGTCGATGCTGCGTTTGATGCCGTCGAGTCCTGCGCCCAGCGCCGCGGCGATCGCCAGGTACGGGTTGGCCGAGCCGTCACCGCCACGCATCTCGATGCGCTGGTTGTCCGGAACCCGGATGTAGTGCGTGCGGTCGTTGCCGCCGTAGCTGGGTAGCCGTGGCGCCCAGGACGCGCCGGACGCCGTGCTGGTGGCGCCGGTCCGCTTGTAGGAGTTGACCGTCGGTGCGACGACGGACTGCAGGGCGCACGCGTGGTCGAGGATGCCGGCAAGGAAGGCGTATGCGGTGCCGGACAGCCCGAGGCCGCGCTCGTCGTTGTCGCACGGGAACACGGGGTTGCCGGCACTGGTCAGTGACAGGTGGAAGTGCAGTCCGCTGCCGGTGCGGTCGGCGAACGGCTTGGGCATGAACGTGGCCACCATGCCGCGTTCGGCCGCGATCATCGACAGCAGGTACCGCAGGGTGATCACGCGGTCGGCCGTGGTGAGCGCGTCGGCGAACTCGAAGTTCTGCTCGAACTGGCCGTTGCCGTCTTCGTGGTCGTTGGCGTAGTTGGACCAGCCGAGGGAGTTCATGGCCACCGAGATCGCGGTGAGGTGGTCGTACATCCGGGTGAGACCGCGCGCGTCGTAACAGGGCTGTGCGGCGGTGTCCGCGACGTCGGCGGTGACCAGCGCGCCATCGGCGTTGCGGCGCAACAGGAAATACTCGACCTCGGCACCCACCCACGGCTCGAATCCGGCGTCGGCGGCCTGCTGGATCAGGGTCTTGAGGATCACGCGGGGTGCGAACGCCCAGGGCTTGCCCTCGACGTGCGGATCGCAGTGCACCAGCGCCAGGCCCTCCTTGATGAAGGGGATGGGCGTGAACGACGCCGGGTCCGGGATGGCGATGAGGTCGGGATCCTTGGGTTCCTGGCCCATGGCGCCGACGGCGTAGCCGGCGAAGCCGACGCCCTCGGTGGCGAGCATCTCGATGGCCTCGACGGGAACCAGTTTGGCGCAAGGCTTTCCGCGCAGGTCGACGAACAGCGCGAGGATGAATTTGGTGCCGTTCCGCTCGGCGAGGGTGGCGAGATCAGAGGTCATCGGAAAATCCTTCGTCTCTTGTCGGGAATCAATGTATCACAGGATGAAACTTCAGCAAGCCGACGAAACCCCGGCGACCGGAAACCGCGGAGCGCGCTCCGCGGTGACCGGCCCGGGGGATCGTCAACTATGTCAGGCGAATTCGAGCTCGTACGCCGCGTCGCGATGGAACTTGGCGTCGATACCCTTCTCTTCCTCGTCGGGCGAGATGCGGATACCGGCAGTCTTCTTGATCACGAACGCGATGGCATACGCGACCACGAACGAATACACCGTCACCGCGCCTGCCGCGACCGCCTGCTTCCACAACTGCTCGAGGCCGCCGCCGTAGAAGAGGCCGTTGATGCCGTTGGGCATGCCCTCGCTGGCGAAGAAGCCGATCAGCAGCGTGCCGATGAGGCCACCGACGAGGTGCACGCCGACGACGTCGAGCGAGTCGTCGTACCCGAACTTGTCTTTCAGGCCAACGGCATACACGCACACCGCACCCGCGATGCCGCCGACGAAAATCGCGCCGATCGGCGTCACCGCACCGCACGCGGGCGTGATGGCGACCAGACCGGTGATGGCGCCCGATGCCGCGCCGACGCCCGTGACGTGACCGGTCCTGATCTTCTCGACGGCAAGCCACGCCAGGACCGCCGCGCACGTCGCGACGAACGTGGTCACCATGACGATCGCGGCCGAGTTACCGGCCGAGAGCGCCGAACCGCCGTTGAACGCATACCAACCGGCCCACAACATGCCCGCGCCGAGCAGCGTGAGCGGCACGTTGTGCGGCTTGCGCCGCCCGAACATCGCGGACTTGCCCAGCACGATCGCCAGCGCGAGCGCGGCCGCGCCGGCGTTGATGTGCACCGCGGTGCCGCCCGCGAAGTCGACGGCGCCGAGCCGGTTGGCGATCCACCCGCCCACCGAGTTCTCGGTGACCGTGCCGTCGAAGGCGAACACCCAGTGCGCGACCGGGAAATACACCAGCACTGCCCAGAACGCCGCGAACACCATCCAGGCGCCGAACTTCATGCGGTCGGCGACCGCACCGGAGATCAGGGCCACGGTGATCGCGGCGAACAACGCCTGGAACACCGCGAACAGGCTGATCGGCAAACCGTCGACCGTGGTCATGGGGTCGAGCAGATCCTTCAGGCCCGCGAACTCGGTGAAGCTGCCGACGAATCCGCCGTACGACGTCCCGAAGACCATCGAGAATCCGAAGAGCACCCACAGCAGACCGACGACCGCGACCGCACCGAAGGTCATCATCATCATGTTCGTCGAGCTCTTGACCGAGACCATGCCGCCGTAGAACAGCGCCAGGCCAGGGATCATCAGCGTGAGCCCGATGATGCAACACAGCATGAAAGCCGTCGTTCCGGTATCCATCAAACATCTCCTCCACGGTGGCGGCTCGGAACAAGCCGTTCACCGGCAGTAACCGATGTTTCTGTTACGTGGATGGTCGTGCAGTGTTGCGAAGGCGTTAAAAGTGAATCCTGACGCGGGCGCCGGATCGGCGTCGAGATTGCTCACAGGGCTGTGGTCGCCGAGAAATCACGACCGCGGATGCCATCTCACGGCAATTCGAGGGGCGTACCCCACGGCCCGCCGAAGGCGATCTCAGAAAGCGGCAGACGTTCACGCGGGCGGCTGTCGCGTTCGGCGACCGCCTCGTCGACCGTCGCATAATCGCCCAGCCGGCCCACCGCGACCACCGCGAACGGGCGCACGCCGTCGGGGATGGCGAATGCGGCGCGGGCACCGTCGACGTCGAAACCGGCCATCGGGTGCGCGATGAGCCCGCGCGACACCGCCTCGACGGTCAACTGTGCGATCGCGGCACCGGCGTCGACCGCGGCGTAGCGCGCGGTGCGCTCGTCCTCTCCCTCGTCGGCGCACACCAGGATCAGCGCCGAGGCGGCGTGCGCATAACTGTTGCCCCGTTTGAGCAGCCCGGCCAGTGTGGCGAACGTCTCGTCGGCCGTTTGCGCGCCGGTTTGCCCGTCGCGGCGGCCCACGACGAACCGCACGGGCTGGCGCTGCCCCCACGTCGCGGCCCAGCGGGCGGCCTCCAGGACCGCCGTGAGCTGCTCGGATGTGATGACGGCAGCGGCGTCGAAGGCGCGCGGGCTCCAGCGGGCGGCGAGTGGGGGATGGATCGGGACGCTGGTGTTGGCCAGCCGATCACTCGGCGCGTCGGGCACGTGATCAAGTTACCGGCCGGAAAAATAAGCTGCGCGCCTCCCTTATCCTTGTTGGGACTCATTCCCGGCTCGATGATGCATGCGAAAGGTTGATCAGGTGGCGCTCGTCGTACAGAAATACGGCGGATCCTCGGTGGCAGACGCCGAGCGCATCCGACGGGTCGCCGAGCGGATCGTGGAGACCAAGAAGGCGGGCAACGATGTCGTCGTCGTCGTCTCCGCGATGGGTGACACCACCGATGACCTCCTGGACCTGGCCCGTCAGGTGTCCCCGGCACCGCCGCCGCGCGAGATGGACATGCTGCTGACGGCCGGTGAGCGCATCTCCAACGCGCTCGTCGCGATGGCCATCGAGTCGCTCGGCGCGCAGGCCCGCTCGTTCACCGGATCGCAGGCCGGCGTCATCACCACGGGCACCCACGGCAACGCCAAGATCATCGACGTCACGCCCGGGCGGCTGCGCGACGCGCTCGACGAGGGCCAGATCGTTCTCGTGGCCGGGTTCCAGGGCGTCAGCCAGGACAGCAAGGACGTCACCACGCTCGGGCGTGGCGGCTCCGACACCACGGCCGTCGCGGTGGCGGCGGCGCTGAACGCCGATGTCTGCGAGATCTACACCGACGTCGACGGCATCTTCACCGCGGACCCGCGCATCGTCTCCAACGCCCGCCATCTCGACACCGTCTCCTTCGAGGAGATGCTGGAGATGGCGGCCTGCGGTGCGAAAGTCCTGATGCTGCGCTGCGTCGAGTACGCCCGCCGCTACAACGTGCCCATCCACGTCCGGTCGTCGTACTCGGACAAGCCAGGCACCATCGTCAAAGGATCGATCGAGGACATCCCCATGGAAGACGCCATCCTGACCGGAGTAGCCCACGACCGCAGCGAGGCCAAGGTCACGGTGGTCGGCCTGCCCGACGTTCCCGGGTACGCCGCCAAGGTGTTCCGCGCGGTCGCCGAGGCCGACGTGAACATCGACATGGTGCTGCAGAACATCTCGAAGATCGAGGACGGCAAGACCGACATCACGTTCACCTGCGCGCGGGACAACGGTCCCACCGCGGTCGAGAAGCTCACGGCGCTCAAGAACGAGATCGGCTTCAGCCAGGTGCTGTACGACGACCACATCGGCAAGGTGTCGCTGATCGGCGCCGGCATGCGGTCGCATCCCGGGGTGACCGCCACGTTCTGTGAGGCACTCGCGGAGGCAGGCATCAACATCGACCTGATCTCCACCTCGGAGATCCGTATCTCGGTGCTGATCAAGGACACCGAACTGGACAAGGCCGTCACCGCCCTGCACGAGGCATTCGGCCTCGGCGGTGAGGACGAGGCCGTCGTGTACGCGGGAACGGGGCGCTGACAATGGTGAACATCGGTGTGGTTGGCGCGACCGGTCAGGTCGGCCAGGTCATGCGCAAACTGCTCGAAGAGCGCAACTTCCCGGCCACCTCGGTGCGGTTCTTCGCCTCGGCGCGCTCCGAGGGCAAGAAGCTGCCATTCCGCGGCCAGGAGATCGAGGTCGAGAACAGCGAGACCGCCGACCCGTCCGGCCTGGACATCGCCCTGTTCTCGGCAGGCGCCACGATGTCGCGCGTGCAGGCTCCGCGGTTCGCCGAGGCCGGCGCGGTTGTCATCGACAACTCGTCGGCGTGGCGCAAGGATCCCGACGTGCCGCTGGTGGTCAGCGAGGTCAACTTCGACCGGGACGTGCGTGACGCGAAGCTCAAGAAGGGCATCATCGCCAACCCCAACTGCACGACCATGGCCGCGATGCCCGCGCTCAAGGTGCTGCACGACGAGGCAGGCCTGCAGCGTCTTGTCGTGTCGAGCTACCAGGCCGTTTCCGGTAGCGGAATCGCCGGTGTCGAAGAGTTGGCCGGTCAGGCCCGCGCCGTCATCGACGGTGCCGAGCAGCTGGTGCACGACGGGTCGGCGCTGGAGTACCCCGCGCCCAACAAGTACGTGGCGCCGATCGCGTTCAACATCGTTCCGCTGGCGGGTTCCTACGTCGACGACGGCTCCGGCGAGACCGACGAAGATCAGAAGCTGCGCAACGAGAGCCGCAAGATCCTCGGCATCCCCGAACTGCTGGTGTCCGGCACGTGCGTGCGGGTGCCGGTGTTCACCGGACACTCGCTGTCGATCAACGCCGAGTTCTCACAACCGCTCTCGGTGGAACGGGCCAAGGAACTGCTGGGTTCGGCGCCGGGCGTGAAGCTCGTCGACGTTCCCACCCCGCTGGCCGCGGCGGGCATCGACGACTGCCTCGTCGGCCGCATCCGCCAGGATCCGGGCGTGCCCGACGGCCGCGGTCTTGCGTTGTTCGTCTCCGGGGACAACCTCCGTAAGGGCGCGGCGCTCAACACCATCCAGATCGCAGAACTGTTGGCCGCCACCCTCTGACCACCCTTGCGCCGGAACCGCTTTCCAGCAGGCGTCTTGTCGATCTTTCTCTGCTGGAATGCGCTTTCGGCGGGGGCTGGCGTTGCGCAGGCCGACTCGGGCCTCGCACCGGGGCAGGTGCTGCGCATCGGGCCCAGCGCCGGGACCGGGACGCCGACGGGTGACTACGGCATCGGTGCCACCGATCTCTGCGAGTTCATGGAGTTCCCGAGCCGTGTGCTGCAGGTGTGCGGTGACAGCTTCGCGGGCCAGGCCGTCGGCTTCGGCGGCTGGTATTCGCCGATCGCCCTGCACGTCGAACCGGACTCGATCGATGACCCGGCCGGTATCCGTTACGACGGGGTCAGCGGCGTCGACAAGCCGCTGCTGGCCGATCCGACCCCGCCGGGCAGTTCCCAGCTTCCCGCCGGTGTGGTCTCGATCAACCGTGAGAACTACATGATGGTCACCGTCACGCGCGATCTGACGCCGCAGACCTCTCGCCTGGTGAAAGCCGATGCCGCGCAAGCGGGTTGGACGACCATACCCGGATCGCAACGTGAGGCGTCGTACCTGGGCGGAACTCAATCGCAGGTCAGCGGCTACTACGATCCAATCCCCACGCCCGAATCGCCGCGCGGATGGGTGTACATCGTGGCCAACAACTTCGACCGCAGCGGACCGGTGTTCCTGTACCGAGTGACGCCGCAGGACTTCACCGACCGCTCGGCGTGGCAGGGCTGGTCCTCCGCAGCGGGCCGCTGGGGTGAGCCGGCCACGCCCCTGTGGTCGGATCGCTTGGGGGAGATGAGCATTCGCCTGATCGACGGCAAGGCGGTGCTGTCCTATTTCAACGCCACGACCGGCAACATGGAGATGCGCGTCGCCGACGACCCGACGCAGTTGGGCTCCGCGCCGGTGACGACGGTGGTCTACGCCAGCGACTGGCCGGATCCGGCCGAGACCCTGCCGCCGCCCGAGGTGAACCGGCTCGCGCAACCGTATGGCGGCTACATCTCACCGGCGTCGACCCTCGACGAGGTCCGCGTGTTCATCAGCCAATGGAACACCCGGCCCCGCGGCGGTACGCCCTACCGCGTGATCCAGTACGCGGTGAACCCGCTCAAGCCGTGGGAGTAGCGCCGTGTGTAACGCCACGGCGGAATATCGCGCCCAGGGCCGCCATGGCGTTACGCGCGAGCGGCGTGGCAGCCGTTCATAGCGAATTCATAGCGGATTCTTGATCACCACCTGAACAGCGTCTGCATGCTCATGGCATGAGTGAAACACCGTCTGATCAGCCGACCACCCCGGTCGAGACACCCAGAGAAACGCCGGGGGAGACAGCAGTGAGCCCGACCCCGGCCCCGGTCGCCGTGGCACCCCGTCAGCACAGCCGCGTCGTGCAGGCCGCCGCGTGGGTCGGAATCGTCGCCGGCGTCGTGTTCATCGTTGCCGTGGTCTTCGGCACCGGTTTCGTGCTGGGCAAGAATTCCGGACCGGGTCATCATCACCGCGGGCACGACCGCCCGGAGATCATGATGTTCCACCGTGGTGGTCCGCCGCCGATGATGCCGGGGCAGTTCGGCCCCGGCGGTCCAGGTGGCCAGTTCGGCCCCGGCGACCGGGGTGATTTCCGCGGTCCGTCGGCCCCGGAACGCCCGGAGACCCCGACGGCACCGGCGCGACCATAATCACACCCACTCTTTTTGACTCATTCCAGAAAATCGGCGCATACTGGGTTTTGTGACCACGGTGCATGACCACGATCCCAAGGCTCTTCTGCGGGCCGTCGGGTTGCGCGTCACCGCGCCAAGGGTCGCGGTGCTCGAAGTGCTCGCCGAACAGCCACATTCGACGGCAGACGATGTGGCCATGGCAGTTCGCCAGAATCTCGGTTCGGTGTCCACCCAGGCGGTGTACGACGTCCTGCGCGCCTGCGTCAACGCGGGCCTGGTGCGGCGCATCGAACCCGCAGGGTCGTCCGCCCGGTACGAGACCAGGACCGGTGACAACCACCATCACCTGGTGTGCCGGGTGTGTGGCCGGGTGGCCGATGTCGACTGCGCGGTCGGCGAGGCGCCCTGCCTGGAGCCGTCGGATCTCGCGGGCTTCGAGATCGACGAGGCCGAGGTGGTGTACTGGGGAGTTTGCGCAGACTGCCAGCAGGACACCGCCCGCGAAACCGCCAAGGCGCAGCACAGCACCACATAGACCACATCTGCAGCCCGAAGAACGCCCCGGCCACGACCCCTCGGTGGCCGGGGCTCTTCGTCTCGATTCGATTGAAGGCCTGGGCGGTGCCCGGCGGATCGTGAGATTCTGCCTAACCATGATGCGCCGTCGGCTCGTGCTTGCGCTGTTCGCGGTGCCGGTGCTGCTCGCCGCGATGGTCGCGTGTGGGCAGCACGGCACCGAACGTGGTGCGGTGATGGTCTTCTCGGTCGGCGACTGCGTGCGCGTCCCGGCCGCGACCCCGTCGAGCCCCGAGGTGGTGCGCGCGACCGAGGTGGATTGCGATGCCGACCCCAGCTACACGGTCGGTGCCATCGCCGACGAGAACGGCACATGCCCCAGTCGCGAGTACCAGCAGCTGTCCACCGAATTCGCCGATCCGTCGACGGCCCGGTTGTGCCTGGTGCCGAACCTCGTCGCCAACCACTGCTACGAACTCGGGATGCCCGCGGGCATGGTGGAACTGGCCGACTGCGCCGAACCCGCGAGGCCGGGTCTGCTGGTCCAGGTGACGCGGCGACTCGACGTCCGTGACCGGTCCGCATGCGCCACCGAGGCCGGTCAGTTCGCCTGGCCCTACCCGTCACCGGCACGCACCTACTGCACCCGGACCGTGTACTGAATGGCATGATCGAGCCCATGCGTGCCGTGACTGTGGGTCTCGGGGTGGCCGGACTCGTCTTGGCGTCAGTGGCACCCGCGGCGGCCCGGCCGTCGGATCCCGGTGTGGTGTCCTACGCGGTCATGCCGAAAGGTTCGGTGAGCAACATCGTCGGTGCCCCCATCCGGTGGGAATCCGAGTTCACCGCGCCGTTCCAGGCGTTCTCCGTCGACAACCCGGTGTGCAACAACTGGGCCGACATCGGGCTGCCCGAGGTGTACAACGACCCGGATCTGGCATCGTTCGGCGGTGCCACCGCCCAGACCGCAGCGGGCGACGACACGCACCTGGTGAAGCAGGCCGTGGGCGTGTTTGCGACGGTCGACGCGGCCGAGCGCGCCTATCACCGCGTCGTCGACCGCACGGTCGGCTGCTCGGGGCAGACCACCGCGATGCATCTGGACAACTTCGCGACCGAGGTGTGGACGTTCACCGGCGGACCGGCGGGACCCGCCGACGCCGACTGGGTCAAGCAGGAGGCCGGCACCGACCGGCGGTGCTTCACCACCACCCGTAAGCGAGAGAACGTTCTGCTGCAGGCCAAGGTGTGCCAGTCCGGCAACGGCGGGCCTGCGGTCAACGTGCTGGCCGGTGCCATGCAGAACACCTTGGGGCAATAACCGGCCGTCAACCGTCATGGATGCGTCACGAATAAAGACGCGAACTTTGTCGGTCCTATCTGGAAGATGGAGGAGAACCAGACGGTCCGGCACCGGACCGGGAGGGACGGTTGGCATGGCCTTACCCGCCAGAACCCATTCTGGCTGCACGGTTCCGGTCGAGTTCACCAGCGCCGAGCAGGCCGCGGCCCACATCGGTGCGCACAGCCTGCAGGACGGTCCGCTGGGGCGTGTGGGGTTGGAGATCGAGGCGCACTGTTTCGACCTGACCCAGCCGACGCGGCGGCCGGACTGGGATGAGCTGTCCGCCGCGATCGCGGACGTGCCGCCACTACCCGGCGGAAGCCGGATCACGGTGGAACCCGGCGGCGCCGTCGAGTTGTCCGGGCCACCGTACGACGGCGCGGTCGCCGCGATCGCCGCGCTGCAGGCCGATCGTACGGTCCTTCGTGCGGCGTTCGCGCGCCGGAATCTTGGTCTGGTGCTGCTGGGCACCGATCCGCTGCGGCCCACCCGCAGGGTCAATCCAGGGCCCCGATATTCGGCCATGGAGCAGTTCTTCACCGCCAGCGGTACCGGCGAGGCCGGCGCGGCGATGATGACGGCCACCGCGTCGGTGCAGGTCAATCTCGATGCCGGGCCGCGGGACGGCTGGGCCGAGCGGGTGCGGCTGGCACATGCGCTGGGCCCCACCATGATCGCGATCACCGCCAACTCGCCGATGCTGCGCGGTCAGTTCACGGGATGGAGTTCGACGCGGCAACGCGTGTGGGGTCAGCTCGACTCGGCGCGGTGCGGGCCGGTGCTGGGTCTCGACGGCGACGATCCGGCCGGTGAGTGGGCCCGCTACGCACTGCGGGCGCCCGTGATGCTCGTGAACTCTCCGGAGGCGGTCCCCGTTACCAATTGGGTGCCGTTTGTTGACTGGGCCGATGGGCGGGCGGTGCTCGGCGGGCGAAGGCCGACCGAGTCCGATCTCGACTACCATCTGACGACGCTGTTCCCGCCGGTGCGGCCGCGCCGGTGGCTGGAGATCCGCTATCTCGACAGCGTGCCCGACGCGCTGTGGCCGGCCGCGGTGTTCACGCTGACCACGCTGCTCGACGACCCGGTGGCCGCCGAAAAAGCCGCTGACGCAACGCGTCCGGTGGCGACCGCCTGGGACCGCGCCGCCCGGATGGGGCTCACGGATCGGCACCTGCACACCGCTGCGCTCGCGTGTGTGCGCCTCGCGGCCGAGCGGGCACCCGCCGAGCTCGAGGAATCGATGAGGCAACTGGTGCGTTCGGTCGAACAGAGACGTAGTCCGGCCGACGACTTCTCCGACCGGGTGGTGGCACGCGGAATCGCCGCCGCCGTCCGAGAACTGGCGAAAGGTGAGCTTTGATCACACGCGAGACGCTGGCCGACGAGCTGGCCCTGGCCCGCGAACGGACGCTGCGGCTGGTGGAGTTCGACGACGCAGAACTGCACCGCCAGTACAACCCGCTGATGAGCCCGCTGGTGTGGGATCTGGCGCATATCGGGCAGCAGGAAGAGCTGTGGCTGCTGCGTGACGGCAACCCGCACCGCCCTGGCCTGCTCTCACCCGAGGTGGACCGGCTCTACGACGCTTTCGAGCATTCCCGCGCGAGCCGGGTCAATTTGCCGTTGCTGCCGCCATCCGATGCGCGTGCGTACTGTGCGACGGTGCGTGCCAAGGCGCTGGACACCCTCGACACGTTGCGCGACGACGACCCCGGCTTCCGGTTCGCCCTGGTGATCAGCCACGAGAACCAGCACGACGAGACCATGCTGCAGGCGCTGAACCTGCGGCAGGGCCCGCCTCTGCTCGACGCCGGCACCCCGCTGCCTGCGGGTAGGCCGGGAGTGGCGGGGACGTCGGTGCTGGTGCCGGGCGGCCCGTTCGTGCTCGGCGTCGACGCGGTGAGCGAACCGCACTCACTGGACAACGAGCGGCCCGCACACGTCGTCGATGTGCCGTCGTTCCGGATCGGGCGTGTGCCGGTGACCAACGCCGAGTGGCGCGAGTTCGTCGCCGACGGCGGCTACGACCAGCCGCGGTGGTGGTCACCGCGCGGTTGGGCCCACCGGCAGGAGGCGGGCCTGACGGCCCCGCAGTTCTGGAACCCCGACGGCACCCGTACCCGGTTCGGGCACATCGAGGAGATCCCTGACGACGAACCCGTGCAGCACGTGACGTTTTTCGAGGCCGAGGCGTATGCGGCGTGGGCCGGTGCGCGGTTGCCCACCGAGATCGAGTGGGAGAAGGCCTGCGCGTGGGATCCCGCCGCCGGCGTCCGCCGTCGATTCCCTTGGGGCTCGGCACAACCCAGCGATGCACTCGCCAACCTCGGGGGTGATGCGCGTCGCCCGGCCCCCGTCGGCGCCTACCCGGCGGGCGCGTCGGCGTACGGCGCCGAGCAGATGCTGGGCGACGTGTGGGAGTGGACCACCTCACCGCTGCGGCCGTGGCCCGGTTTCACCCCGATGGTCTACGAGCGTTACAGCACACCGTTCTTCGAAGGCAGCGGGGCGGGCGAGTACCGCGTGCTGCGCGGTGGGTCGTGGGCCGTGGCGCCCGGCATCCTGCGGCCCAGCTTCCGCAACTGGGACCACCCGATCCGGCGGCAGATCTTCGCGGGTGTCCGCCTGGCCTGGGACGTCTGATGTGCCGGCATGTGGCGTGGCTGGGTGTGCCGCGGTCGGTGGCCGAGTTGGTGCTCGACCCGCCACAGGGCCTGCTGGTGCAGTCCTACGCACCGCGACGCCAGAAGCACGGCCTGATGAACGCCGATGGTTGGGGTGCGGGCTTTTTCGACGACGACGGGGTGCCCCGCCGCTGGCGCAGCGACAAACCGTTGTGGGGCGACGCGTCGTTCGCGTCGGTCGCGCCCGCGCTGCGCAGTCGCTGTGTGCTGGCCGCGGTGCGCTCGGCGACCATCGGCATGCCGATCGAACCGTCGGCGTCGGCGCCGTTCAGCGACGGGCGATGGCTGTTGTCCCACAACGGTCTGGTCGACCGCGCGGTGCTCCCACTCGACGGCCACGCTGAGTCGACGGTCGACAGCGCGGTGCTCGCGGCGCTGATCTTCGCCCGTGGCCTCGACGCGCTCGGCGACACCGTCACCGAGGTCGGCGAACGAGATCCGAATGCGCGGTTGAACATACTGGCCGCCAACGGTTCCCGACTGTTGGCCACGACCTGGGGCGACACCCTGTCGATGTTGCGCGGCCCGGAAGGTGTCGTGCTCGCCAGCGAACCCTACGACGACGATCCCGACTGGTCCGACATCCCGGACCGCCACCTCGTCGACGTCCGCGAATCCCACGTCGAGGTGACACCCCTGTGAAAGGACGCCAATGACGCTCTCACTGGCCAACCACCTGGCCGCCGACTCGGCCGCCGAAGCGCTGCGCCGCGACGTCCACGCGGGCCTCACCGCGACTCCGAAGAGTCTGCCGCCCAAGTGGTTCTACGATGCGGCCGGAAGCGACCTGTTCGATCAGATCACCCGGTTGCCGGAGTACTACCCCACCCGCACCGAGGCACAGATCCTGCGGCACCGCTCCGCGGAGATCGTCGCGGCCGCGGGTGCCGACACCCTGGTGGAACTGGGTAGCGGGACCTCGGAGAAGACCCGCATGCTGCTCGACGCGATGCGCGACGCCGGCCTGCTGCGCCGCTTCATCCCCTTCGACGTCGACGCGGGCATCCTGCGCTCGGCGGGTGAGGCGATCGGCGCCGAATACCCTGGCATCGAAATCGAGGCTGTCTGCGGTGATTTCGAGGAACATCTCGGCAAGATTCCCCGCGTCGGACGCCGGCTGGTGGTGTTCCTTGGCTCAACCGTCGGCAACCTCACCCCGGAACCGCGCGCCGAGTTCCTGGCGACCCTCGCCGATACCCTGCAGCCGGGCGACAGCCTGCTGTTGGGCACCGACCTGGTGAAGGACACCGAGCGGCTCGTGCGCGCATACGATGACGCGGCCGGGGTCACCGCGGCTTTCAATCGCAATGTGCTGGCCGTGGTGAACCGCGAGTTGTCCGCCGACTTCGCCCTCGACGCATTCGAGCACATCGCCAGGTGGAACGACGACGAGGAACGCATCGAGATGTGGTTGCGTGCTAGCACCGCGCAGCACGTCCGCATCCCGGCGCTGGACCTCGAGGTCGACTTCGCCGCGGGCGAGGAGATGCTGACCGAGGTGTCCTGCAAGTTCCGGCCCGACAACGTGGCTGCCGAACTCGCGGAAGCCGGTTTGCGGCAGACGCATTGGTGGACCGATCCGGCCGGTGATTTCGGCTTGTCGCTGGCGGTGCGGTGATGCTCGCGCAGCAGTGGCGCGACGCCCGACCCAAGGTGGCCGGGTTGCACCTGGACAGTGGGGCATGCTCACGGCAGAGCTTCGCGGTGATCGACGCGACCACCGCGCACGCCCGTCACGAGGCCGAGGTGGGCGGCTACGTGGCCGCCGACGCCGCCGCACCGGTGCTCGAAGCCGGACGGGCTGCGGTCGCGTCGCTCGTCGGGTTCGAACCCGCGGATGTGGTGTACACCAGTGGATCCAACCACTCCATCGATCTGCTGTTGTCGAGCTGGCCGGGCGAGCGCACGCTCGCCTGCCTGCCTGGCGAGTACGGCCCCAACCTCGCTGCCATGGCGGCCAATGATTTTCAGGTGTCTGCCCTGCCGGTTGACGAGGACGGACGTGTCCTCGTCGACGACGCGCTGCGCCAGTTGGAGGCCGATCCCGTTGCGCTCGTGCACCTCACGGCGTTGGCGAGCCACCGCGGAATCGCGCAACCGGCCGCCGAACTCGTCGCGGCGTGTCACCGTGTCGGTGTGCCGGTGGTGATCGACGCCGCGCAGGCGCTGGGACATCTGGACTGCAACGTCGGCGCCGACGTGGTGTACTCGTCGTCACGCAAGTGGTTGGCCGGCCCGCGCGGTGTCGGCATGCTCGCGGTCCGGCCCGAACTCGCCGAACGCCTGCAACCACGGATTCCTCCGGCAGACTGGGGAATTCCGATGAGCCCGCTGGAGAAGCTCGAGCACGGTGAGCACAACGCGGCGGCACGTGTGGGGTTCTCGGTCGCCGTCGGTGAGCATCTCGCGGCCGGACCGGCCGCGGTGCGGGAGCGGCTCGCCGAGGTGGGTCGCGTCTCGCGGCAGGTGCTCGCCGATGTCGACGGCTGGCGCGTGGTCGAGGCTGTCGGCGAACCCACGGCGATCACCACCCTTGAGCCGCTTGACGGCGCCGACCCGGCCGCTGTCAGGTCCTGGCTGATCGAGGAGCGGGGTATCGTCACGACGGCGTGTGAGCTCGCGCGGGCGCCGTTCGAGATGCACAAGCCGGTGCTTCGGATCTCCCCACACGTCGACGCCACCGTCGAGGACCTGGAGCAGTTCGCGGCGGCGTTGCGTGAGGCGCCCTAGTTCCGCATCAGGGCGAGCGCTGCCCGCCGCGCACGTGTGGCCGGTTCGGGCGTTCCGAAGATCGCCGAGTTGACGATCGCGCCCTCGGCGAGAAGTGCAAGGTGCTCGGCCAACTCGGCGGGATGGCCCGCGGTGTCGACGAGGCCGGCGAGGTAGGCGTGGAACTCTCGCTTGTGGTGGCGGGCCTGCTCGGCGACCGCGGGGGAGATGCCACCGAGTTCGCCGAACGAATTGATGAAGGCGCAACCGCGATAGCCCGGTTCGGAAAACCAGGTGTGCAACCAGTCGAACACCGCGGGGATCCGGTCGGCCGGGTCGGCGTGTGTCTCGACCGTGGCGGCGAGGTTGCGCAGCCATCGCGAATCGCGTTGTTGCAGAAACGAAACGACAAGTTCCTCTTTCGAGGGGAACATCTGGTAGAGGCGTTTGAGCGAGACCCCGGACGCTGCGCGTACCGCATCCATGCCGACGGCCTGGATGCCGCGGCCGTAGAAGAGTTCTTCTGCGGCGGCGAGCACGCGCTCGCGTGCCGTGTCCTGGTCCAGCATGCTGACCTCCCTTGCGTGGAGAACCATCGTTCTCTACTCTAGCACCCGAGAGAACGATCGTTCTCCAGGAAGGAACGCTTCGATGACTGATGCAGCCCGCCCGCCGCTGCCGCCGTTCACCACCGAGACCGCGACCGAGAAGGTCAGGCTGGCCGAGGACGCCTGGAACACCCGGGATCCGCAGCGGGTCGCCCTGGCCTACACCGTCGACTCGCGCTGGCGCAACCGCACCGAGTTCCCCAGGGGCCGCGAGGAGATCATCGCGTTCCTGACCCGAAAGTGGAACACCGAACTCGATTACCGGCTGATCAAGGAACTGTGGGCCCACGACGGCAACCGGATCGCCGTGCGCTTCGCCTACGAGTACCACGACGACTCGGGTAACTGGTTCCGCTCGTACGGCAACGAGAACTGGGAATTCGACGACGACGGCCTGATGCACACGCGGCACGCGTCGATCAACACCGCTCCGATCGCCGAGGGTGAGCGCAAGTTCCACTGGCCGCTGGGCCGCAGGCCCGACGACCACCCGGGCCTGAGCGATCTGGACCTGTGAGCGGCCTCGCCCACCGGCGAGCCGCCGGTGGGTGACCACCCTGCCCGACCGGACAGTTCTGCCGTGCCGGTCGGTGGGTAGTGGCCGCAAACCATTGTGACGCCGGCCACTGGGACGCCACCGTGGTGTCAGCTGCCCGGACACGGGCGCGACACAGCGAGGAGTGAACCAATGGCCATTGAGCTGAACCAGATCTGGGACTTCCCGATCAAGGAATTCCACCCGTTCCCCCGCGCGCTGATGGGAGTCGGGGCTCACGACATCATCGGCGTCGAAGCCAAGAACCTCGGGTTCAAGCGGACGCTGCTGATGACCACGGGTCTGCGCGGTTCGGGCATCATCGAGGAACTCACCGGCAAGATCGAGTACCAGGGTGTCGAGGTCGTCCTCTACGACAAGGTGGAGTCGAACCCCAAGGACTACAACGTCATGGAGGCCGCAGCGCTCTACCAGCAGGAGAAGTGCGACAGCATCATCTCCATCGGTGGCGGCTCCAGCCACGACGCCGCCAAGGGAGCCCGCGTGGTGATCGCGCACGACGGCCGCAACATCAACGAGTTCGAGGGCTTCGCCAAGTCCACCAACAAACAGAACCCGCCGCACATCGCGGTATCCACAACGGCCGGAACGGGTTCGGAAACGTCGTGGGCGTACGTCATCACCGACACCTCCGATATGGAGCACCCGCACAAGTGGGTCGGCTTCGACGAGGCGACGATCGTCACCCTCGCCATCGACGATCCGCTGCTGTACTACAGCTGCCCCCAGCACTTCACCGCGTACTGTGGCTTCGACGTGCTCGCACACGGCAGCGAGCCGTTCGTGTCCCGCCTGGACTTCGCGCCGTCACTCGGAAATGCCTTGTACTCCGTGGAACTCGTCGCCAAGCACCTGCGCGAGGCGGTGTTCGAGCCGCGCAACCTCAAGGCCCGCGAAGGCATGATGAACGCGCAGTACATCGCCGGTCAGGCGTTCAACTCGGGCGGCCTGGGCATCGTGCACTCCATCAGCCACGCCGTGAGCGCGTTCTTCGACAGCCACCACGGCCTCAACAACGCCATCGCGCTGCCGCGTGTGTGGGAGTACAACCTGCCCGCCCGCTACGAACGCTACGCGCAGCTCGCGACGGCGATGGGCGTGGACACCCGCAACATGACCACCGTGCAGGCCGCCGACGCGGCCGTCGAGGCCGCGATCCGGCTGGCGCAGGATGTCGGGATCCCGGACAACTTCTCGCAGGTCCGCGTCGACTCGTACGCCAAGAACCAGATGAACAGCGGCAAGTACGCCGGCAAGGGCGACGTGATCAAGGGTGACGACAAGACCGTCCGGGCGATCTCCGAGCACATCCAGGACGACTGGTGCACGCCGGGCAACCCGCGCGAGGTGACCGTGGAATCGATGATTCCCGTGGTGAACCACGCGATCAACGAGTCCTACTGAGTCATCATCTGATTCGCAACCGGGAGGCCCTGTGACCACCGCGACCATCCCTGTTCGCGATGAGCCCATCACGTTCGGCAGCGCGGCGGAACTCTCCGCCGCGCTGCGCGAGCAGGACTACATCGCCGACACCGACCTTGCCACCGTGGTGCACCTGGCCACCGCGCTGGACCGGCCCCTGCTGCTGGAGGGGCCGGCCGGCGTCGGCAAGACCGAATTGGCCAAGGCGCTCGCCGCGGCCGGTGGGCGTCGGTTGATCCGGCTGCAGTGCTACGAGGGCCTCGACGACAACCGGGTGCTCTACGAATGGGACTACGCCAAGCAGCTGCTGCACGTGCAGATGCTGCGTGACCGGATCACGGCTGCCACCAACGGTATCGAGGACATCGACGAGGCGTCCCGGTATCTGGCGGGACGGGACTTCGGACTGTACTCCGAGGCGTTCCTCTCGGTGCGGCCGCTGCTGGACGCGGTGCTGTCCGAGCAGCCGGTTGTGCTGTTGATCGACGAGGTGGACCGCACCGAGGAAGCCATGGAGGCACTGCTCCTGGAGGTTCTCGCCGAGCGGCAGGTCACGATCCCCGAGATCGGCACCTTCGTGGCTCGTACGGTTCCGTGGGTGGTGTTGACCTCCAACGACACTCGTGAGCTGTCGTCGGCGCTCAAGCGTCGATGCCTGCACTACCACCTGGGTTTCCCGACGCCGCAACGCGAACGCGAGATCGTCGGGGTGCGGGCACCGCATGTCGAGCCGGCCGTCGTCGCCGACGTCGTCGAACTCGCCCGGACCCTGCGCGAACTGCCGCTCCGTAAGAGCCCGTCGATCTCGGAGGTGGTGGACGCCGCGCGTGCTGCGGCACTGCTCGGTACGGATGTGCCTGCACCGCTGCTGCTTTCGACGCTGGTGAAGTTCACGAGCGATCGTGACATCGCGCTGCGTCACCTGAACGGCGCTGCCGCCCCGCGGACCGAGCCCACCACACCTGAAGCGCCCGCCACGGTGGCGTCACGCCCGGCCAACACGACCACCGCGGTGTTCCGTGGGCGCGGTGGTGGCCGACGGTGACACCGTCGCAGATCCTCGACCTCGTCGCGGCGGCGTTCGGCGAGTTGTTGCGCCGCGCCGGCGTCGCGGCCTCGCCCGCCGAGGTGATCGAGGTGCGACGAGTGCTGGGTTTGCTCGGCGCCCGCGACCGTGAGGTTCTTCGGGCCGCACTGCGTGCGACCTGCGCGAAATACGTTCGCGAACAACGCGGTTTCGACCGCGCGTTCGACGCGATGTTCGGCGCCGCGCCGACCGTCGCCCGAAACGACGTGGCAGACCCGAGCCGTGCCCACACCGGCTCGGGTCTGCCCGACCACCTCGAGATCGACGAGGATCGGGAGATCGGGCGCTATGCGGAGTACAACGAACGGGCCGCCGAGGTGGGCGACCACTTCGACACCCCGGACGCCGACAAGGGCTTCAATCCGCACAAGGACGACGACGATTTCAGCGTGTCCGGTGCCGACAACCAGCTGTCGGTCTCGGCCGAGACCGATGCCGGACGCCGCGGCGTGCGCTACACCGTCGAGGTGGACCGCGCCGCGTCGAGCATGGCCGGTGATCTCGCCGACTCGGTGGCGCCGGTCGTGTCCGGGACGCTGCACTGGGACGATCCGGAATCCATCCTGGCCTGGCTCGACGCCTACGACCCGGCCCGCACCTACGGGGACGACGCCGGCGACCAGCCGCTGACCGCCGAACAGCTCAGCCAGCTGACCCGGGCCGTGGAGACCTTCGTCGCGGCCCTGGCCGACCGGTGCGGCTTGAGTGCCGAACCGGACCGGCCGGCCGGCCCCGCCGACGCCGTGGTGGCCACCGATGTCGACCTCGCCTGCCACGAGGTGTTGCGCCGCATGCGTGGGGCGCCGCGGCCCCGGCCCGCCGAGATGCGCGGCCGGCTCGACATGCGCCGCACCACGCGGCATTCGCTGCGCACCGACGGCGTGCCGTTCCGGCTGATCACCCGCACACCGCGGCCCGACCGGGTCCGGCTGCTCGTGATCGCCGACGTCTCGCTGTCGGTACGCCCGGTCACCGCGTTCACGCTGCGGCTCGCGCAGGCCATGCACCGGCGCGCGCACCGCTGCCGCGTGATGGCGTTCGTCGACCGTCCCGTCGACGTCACCGAGATCCTGCTGCAGACCGGCGGCGACGATGCACTGGCCGCGGTGCTCGCCGAGGCCCAGATCGACCTGGAGGCCAGCAGCGACTACGGGCAGGTGTTCGACGAGATGCTGTCGGCTCAGGCCGACGCGCTGGATTCCCGCACGGCAGTGCTGATCGTCGGCGACGGCCGCAGCCCCGGCCTGCCACCGCGGACCGAAAGCCTGCGCGCGCTGCGGCGTCGTGTCCACCGGCTGGCCTGGATCACCCCGGAACCCACCCGATACTGGCGGCAGGCCACCTGCGCGATGCCCGACTACGCCGAGGTGTGCGACAAGGTTGTCGTGGCCCGCGATGCCGACCAGCTCATCGCCCGCGCCGGGGAACTCGCGCACGCCCTGTCCTGATCCGGCCGTGATCGGGTACCTACCCGATCGGGTAGGTACCCGACTGCCCACCTGCAGATTGGGAGCCTGTCTCACGCCACGTATCGTTGCCCTTGTTAGGTGGGTCACACGACGGGGTGGTGAGGTGATTACGCAGGTGGAATCCGCGCCGATCGCGGTGCCGAAGGCCATGCCGGATCCGATGCCGACCCGGCTGCTGAAGTTTCACGCCCCGGAGATCGTCTTCGGAATCGATTCGATGGCCGAGGCCGCCCATGCCGCGGTACGCCTCGGCGGACTGCGCCCGCTTCTGGTCACCGACCCCGGACTCATCGAGGCCGGTTGGGTCGACGAGCTGCTGCAGCACCTGCGGGAGCAGTGCGTCACCGCGCATGTGTGGAGCGACCTGACCCCCAACCCCAAGGATCACGAGATCACCGCGGGCCACGAGTTCTACCGCTCCCACGGCTGCGACGTGCTGATCGCGCTGGGCGGCGGATCGGTGATCGACGCCGCCAAAGGCATCGCGATCCTGTCCGCCAACGGCGGCGACATCCTCGACTACGCCGGCGTCGACAAGGCCACCATGCCGATCCCACCGCTCGTGGTGCTGCCGTCGACCTCCGGTACGGGCGCCGACGTCTCGCAGTTCTGCATCGTCACCGACACCACCCGCAACACCAAGATCACCATCCTGGGCCGCGCGCTGGTGCCCGATCTCACTGTCATCGATCCGCGACTGCTCACCACCATGCCCGAATGGCTCAATGCCGCAACCGGTTTGGACGCGCTGACGCACGGCATCGAGGCGTTCGTATCGCTCGGACACAATCAGTTGACCGACCACCACGCGCTGCGCTCGGTGGTCATGGTGACCGAGAACCTCGTCACCACCATCGAACGCCCCAAGGAGATGCCGGCCCGCGTGCTCATGGCGCAGGCCGCGCTGGAGGCGGGTTTGGCGTTCACCAACGCCATCCTCGGCGCGGCCCACGCGATGAGCCATCAGGTCGGTGGGTTGCTCGACCTGCCGCACGGTGTCATCAACGGCGTCCTGCTTCCGCATGTCGTGCGGTTCAACGCCGAGGCCGATCCGGCGCCGTTCGCCACGATCGCGTCCTACCTCGGCATCGCCGACAAGCGCGCTCCCGAACTGGAATCCGCCCTGGCCCTTGCGGATCGGCTGCAGGAGCTGGCCAGGCAGGTCGGGGTTCCGCGCGGGCTCTCCGATCTGGGCGTGCGTGCCGACGACATTCCGGTGCTCGCGCGCAACGCGATGGCCGACGCCTGCATCACCACCAATCCCCGACCGGTCGACGAGGCCGGCCTGTGCGCGTTGTTCCGGTCCGCGCTATGACCGCCGCACCTGGATACCGGCCTCGTGCCGCGGCACCGGATCTGGAACGGCTCACCGGAGTCCGGTCCGGAAAGAGCACGTTCTATCCCGAGTTCCGCGTCGCCGCGCAGCGCACCGAACGGGTCCTGGCCGCACTCGAGGCGATCTCGCGTGCGCTCGTGCAGACCGTGAACGGACCACCGAAACTCGTGAGGGCGGTGGCCGAGGCGGCACGTACGCACCTCGACGCCGAGTGGGTGCTGCTGGCGCTGGCCGACGGCGCCCTGCAGGAGGCCATGCCGCGTCACCTCATTCTCGATGCGCACGGGCACGCGTACTCCTTCGACGGCGTGTCGGGCACCGACACGCCCGATCACCTGCCGGACGCGGTGCTCAACCGGCTTAACGACATCCTGCGCGGGCACCTCGCACAGTTCCGGTATCCGGTGATCGAACCCCACCATGCGCACGTGCCGATCGAACTCAACGGCGGGGTGATCGGGGCCTTCGCGGCTTGGACGCCGATGCATCGCACGCTCGACGACACCGACGAGACCGTCATGCGGATCCTGTCGAGCCAGACCGCGGTCGCACTGCAGAACTGCGCGCTGTTCCAGCGGTCGCAGGCCCTGCTGGCGCAGTCCGAGGCCCGGAATGCCGAACTGCTGGCCACACAGCGGGAACTCGGTGCCGCGCAACGACATCAGGTGCTCGACAACGAGCGGCACCGCATCGCGCGTGAACTCCACGACAGCGTGAGCCAGACGGTGCTTTCTGCCGGGATGCAGATCGAGGTGTGCCGTAGTGAGGCGATGGCGCTGATCGGTGCGGGCGATCTCGTCGACCGTCTCGACACGGCCAAGACGCTCACCCGGTCGGCCAGCGAGCAGCTGCGATCGGCGATCTACGCGCTCAACCATCCCGAGGACGCCGGACGCTCCACGCTGCCCGAACTTCTCGAGCAGCTCGCGACCGTGCACATGCCCGAGGACCTGCGGGTGGGCCTGAAAGTCGAAGGTGCGGTGGCCGAACTGCCCAGCGAGATCGAGCATGCGCTGCTTCGGGTCGCCGGCGAGGCGCTGTTCAACACCGCCATGCACGGCAACGCCACGCGCGCGATCGTGCGCCTGCGGTACCGCCCGGCTGCCGTGTCGCTGTCCATCTCCGACGACGGGACCGGGGATCCGGCCAAGCTGCGGTTGGCGCTGCGGATGGCCGACGCCACCGATGTCGACGGGCATCACCGCGGGCTCGCCAACATGCTGGCCCGGTGCCGCGAGCACGGCGGCACCTTCGCGGTCCAGCGGTCCCGCATCGGCGGTGTCCGCGTGGTCGCGACCATACCCAGGACGGAAGGGAGTCGACGATGACCGTCACGACGCGCGAGATCCGGCTGGCGCTGGTCGACGACCACGCCATCCTGCGGCAGGGCCTGCGGTCGCTGCTGGAGCGTGAAGACGATCTCGTGGTGGTCGGGGAGGCGTCGAGCGAGGCCGAGGCCGAGGCGATGGTGGCCGCGGTCAAGCCGGATGTGGTGCTGCTCGACCTGAAGCTCTCGGCCGGATCGGACTTCGAGGGATTGTCGTTGTGCACCAAGCTGTCCGCAGCGCACCCGAACCTCGGGCTGCTGGTCCTCACCACATTCCTCGACGAGGACCTCGTGGTGCGCGCCGTGCACGCCGGCGCCCGCGGCTACGTGGTCAAGGACGTCGACACCACCGAGCTGGTGCGGGCGATCCGCGCGATCTCGTCGGGCGACAGCGCCTTCGATTCGCGCAGCGCCGCGGCGGTGGTGCGTTCGTTGAGCGGACGCACCGAACCGCGCGAGCAGCTCACCGACCGCGAGATCGAGGTGCTGCGGCTGCTGGCGGCAGGCTTGTCCAACAACAAGATCGGCGAAAAGCTGTTCATCTCGGCGACGACCGCGAAGTTCCACGTCAGCAACATCATGCGCAAGCTCGACGTGAGCCGCCGCGCCGAGGCCGTCTATGCGGCGAGCAAGCGCGGGCTGATCTAGTAGCGGTCCAGCACAAGCCATCCGCCGTGGTGCTCGTCGACTGTCGCGGTCACGGCGTGCGTGCGGCTGAGTGTTTCGCCGATGCGCTGTAGCGCGGTGACGTCGAACGTGCGGATGTGCCCGTAGCAGGCCTGTGGTTCGTCCTCGAACGGCACTGCGACGACCACCCGGCGCCGTGCGAGGCGCAGCGCCTCGTCGAGTACGGCGTCCCCGGCGTCGGCGTCGAGGTGCTCCAGCAGGTGCAGTGCGGTCACGGTGTCGGCGGCCGCGTCGGGCAGCGGTACTGCTGCGGCGTCGCATGTGATGGTGCGGACGGGCCGGTGCAGTCCGGGGCTGACGCGGGCCAGCAGGTCCATGGTGGGTGCGCTCAGATCGGTTGCCGTGACGTCGAACCCGTTGTGACTCAGGCGCAGCGGGAAGAACCCGAAGCACGAACCGAGGTCGAGCACACATCGACCGGCAACCAGTTCGGCGGCGCGCAGATGGACCGGGGCGAACGCCGCCCGGCCGGATTCCAGTGCGCTCAGCGAATTCCGGTAGAACCGCAGCCACGCGGACATGCCGCCGGTGACCGTGGACCGCACGATCCCGGTGAACACCGACTCGAAATCCGGTTGTCCCCGCAGCACTCCGGTGCCGCCCAACTCCTCGGTGAGCAGCACCGCGAGCTCGTCGGACAGTTCGTCGGGAGTGAGATCGTGTTCGATAGTCAACGCGTCGCCGTGCCGGTGCGCGCAGAACCGCGGCGTGCACACCGTTGCGTGGTGGTCCCGGTGCGGCCCACGTCGCCGTCGCACCCGTACGCCGTCACCACTCCAGGTGCCGTGTGGTGCCGGGGCCAACGGGTCCAGGAGTGCGGGTCCGCGAACGGCAACGTCCATGCTGCAGAACGCTATTCGCGAAAGTCACCCCTCCGCGCGCCCCGATCGGACGCAATCGTGTGCCGGCCGGGTGGTGTTGCGACTGCCCGTTCGGGTAGGGATGACGCACCGAGCGTGCAGTGAGGGCGGGTTTTCGGCCGGAAACCCGCCCTCAGCGCACAGTCGAGCAGAAAGCCGGGAGCAAAAAGTCAGTCCTTGTGCGCCTCGAGCAGGAACGCCGGGAACATGATGCGGCCCTTGTCGTCGAAACCGTGGGGCGGCAGGTCGACCGAAGCGTCCGGGAAGACGACGGCGTTGGCGTGGATGAACGCGGGCCGGATGTCGTCGACGGCCCAGTACTTGCTGACCGTGGTCCGGAGTTCTTCCTCGGTGACCTCGTTGGGCTTGGTCTCCAGGTTCGCCGGGAACGCGCCCTTGGCGAACACGAGCACGAAGTAGCTCGCGCCGGGTGCGGACGCGCGATGGATGGACTTGAGGTACCCCTCGCGGCCTTCGATGGGCAGTGAGTGGAACAGGGTGGAGTCGACGACGGTGTTGAACCGGCCGTCGTAGCCGGTGAACGCGGTGATGTCGCCCTGCACGAAGCTCGCGGTCCGCAGGTTCCGCTCCTGGGCGGCCCGGTTTGCTGCGGCGATCGCCGTCGGGCTCAGATCCATGCCGACGACGGTGTAGCCGTCGGCAGCCAGCGCCAGTGACAACTCGGCATGCCCGCAGCCCGCGTCCAACACGTCGCTGCGGAACTTCCCTGCCTGGTGCAGCGCCGCGAGCTCGGGCTGAGGCTCGCCGATGTTCCAGGGCGGCGGACCCTCGAACCCTCCCGCTCCTCGATAGGCCCCATCCCAGTCCAAGACGTCATTTGAGCTCATGCCACCCAACGTACGCGTTTCAGTCCCAACTGTGGACGGGCTCGTTGCTGTGCATGCGCTGGACGTACTCGCGCAGCATCTCGGCCAGCGCCTCGGGCCGTGAACTGCCGTTCTCCTGGATTCTGTGGACCGTCGACACCTGCCACGCCGCACCGGTCTGCCAATTCTTGGCGCGGCCCTCGATGACGCCGAGATAGCGGTCGCAGACCTCGCCCGCGACGCCCCGGCGCCGGAGGCCCTCGTGCGCGAGCGGCAGCAGCTGCCGCAGGATCAGCTCGTCGGGTGTCACCTCGCCGAGCTCGGGCCAGTACAACCGCGCCTCCATGCCGTGCTGCGCGGCGGCGGTGAAGTTGTGTTGTGCGGCAGCGAAACTCATCTTCGTCCAGATCGGCCGGTCCTCTTCGGCCAGCGTGCGCAGCAGCCCGTAGTAGAAGGCCGCGTTGGCCATCATGTCGATCACGGTGGGCCCCGCCGGCAGCACCCGGTTCTCCACCCGCAGATGCGGCATGCCGTTCACCACGTCGTAGATGGGGCGGTTCCATCGGTAGATGGTGCCGTTGTGCAGGCGCAATTCCGAGAGCCTCGGGGTGCGCCCGGCGGCGAGTTCTGCGGCAGGGTCCTCGTCGGAGAGCTCGGGCAGCAGCGACGGGAAGTAGCGGACGTTCTCCTCGAACAGGTCGAAGATCGAGGTGATCCAGCGTTCACCGAACCACACACGCGGCCGTACCCCCTGCGTCTTGAGTTCGTCGGGCCGGGTGTCGGTGGCCTGGGTGAACAGCTCGATGCGGGTCTCGGCCCACAGCTGGTGGCCGAAGAAGAACGGCGAGTTGGCGCCCACCGCGAGCTGAGGACCCGCCAGCACCTGCGCGGCGTTCCAGTACTGCGCGAACTCGGCGGGGGAGACCTGCTGATGCAGTTGCATGCTGGTGCACGCCGACTCGGGCGCGATGGACGCCGCCTGGATGCTCAGGCGCTCGGGGCCGGAGATGTCGATCACGAGGTCCTCGCCGCGGGCGGTGAAGATCGAGTCGTTGAGCGCCTGGTACCGCGTCGACTCGCTCATCCAGCTACCCGAAAGGTGTTCGGGCATAAGCGTCGGCAGGATCCCGATCATCACGATGTGGGTGCCGTCCGCGGCCGCTTTTGCCTCGGCGGCGTTGAGGCTCGCCCGGACCTCGTCTTCCAGCTCGAGCGCCGACCGCCCGGGCAGCGGGCGCGGCGGCACATTGAATTCGATGTTGTAGGCACCCAATTCGGTCTGGTAGGCCGGATCGGCGATCGACTTGAGCACCTCGTGGTTCCGCAGCGCGGGCTGATACTGATCGTCGACGAGGTTGCACTCGATCTCCATGCCGGTCAGCGGACGCTCGAACTCGAAGCTCGACTGGTTGAGCATCGTCTCGAACACGTCGAGGCACAGCTGCACCTTGCGGCGGTACTCCTGGCGGTGCGCCCGCGTGTACTCCGTGCGTTTGACCTCTTCGCCCACAACGCGATGCAACATCGTCGCTGACGTTTGCGCAACATATTCACGAATAATCCCGAAGGTGGTGGGTAGACCGGGCTCATGGACATCACCGTCACGTTCGTGGGCAACGCCACCACCCTCATCTCGGCCGGTGGTCTCAC
Source organism: Mycolicibacterium goodii (assembly GCF_022370755.2). The sequence continues at coordinate 6,462,231 of NZ_CP092364.2, forward strand.
CCTGCTCACCGACCCGAACTTCCTGCACCGGGGCCAGCACGCCTACCTGGGCTACGGGTTGATGTCCAAGCGGCTGCGTGAGCCCGCGCTGTCCATCGACGAGTTGCCGCCGCTGGACGCGGTGGTGCTCTCCCACATGCACGGCGACCACTGGGATCGAGTCGCCCAGACCGGCCTGGATCACGCGCTGCCCATCCTGACCACGCCGCACGCCGCGAAGCGCCTGTCCCACCGGGGGTTTGAGGCAACGATCGGGATGACGACGTGGCAGACACACGCGATCGCGAAGGGCTCGACCACGGTCACGGTGACGTCACTACCCGGACGGCACGCGCCGGCCCCGGTGCACCGCGTGCTGCCACCCGTCATGGGGTCGATGATCGAGGTCACCGACGATTCGGAGGGCATGACTCGACGGCTGTACATCTCCGGCGACACGCTGTTCGTCGAGGACCTCCGCGAGATCCCGGCGCGGTTCACCGCGATCGACGCGGGCATCATGCACCTCGGCGGCACCCGGCTGCCGTTCGGCAGGCACCTGCCGTTCGGGCTGACGGTCACGATGGACGGCAGGCAGGGCGCCGACCTCGCCGAACTGCTGAAACCGGCGAAGGTGATCCCTGTCCACTTCGACGACTACGGGGTGTTCGCCTCGCCGCTGAGCGATTTCCTCGACGAGATGGCCAGAAGGGGACTGGCCGACCGCGTCGTCGAACTGGGCAGGGGAGACTCGGTCACCGTTTGATCATCGGACTGCCGGGGAACGCGTCGGATCGGGGCGTGCGCAGTCCGCGCGTCCGCCAATCAGAGGAGTTTGAGATGACCGACGTTGCCTCCCAACCACCCGACCGCGACGACACCCGTGACGTGCTGACCGACCGGCAGGGCCACCCGATTTTCGACAACCAGAACCAGCGGTCCGTCGGCGCCCGCGGCCCGGCGACGATGGAGAACTACCACTTCCTGGAGAAGATGAGCCACTTCGACCGGGAACGGATCCCGGAACGGGTGGTGCATGCCCGCGGCGCGGTGGCCTTCGGCTACTTCGAGGCCACCGGTAAATGGGGCGACGAACCGATCGAGCGCTACACCCGGGCCAAGCTGTTCAACACCCCCGGCAAGCGCACGGACCTGGCGATCCGGCTCTCGACGGTGATCGGCGGGCGTGATTCGTCGGAGGTGGCACGCGACCCGCGGGGGTTTGCGGTCAAGTTCTACACCGAGGACGGCAACTGGGATCTGGTCGGCAACAACCTCGCGGTGTTCTTCATCCGCGACGCGATCAAGTTCCCCGACGTCATCCACGCCCTCAAGCCGGACCCGGTCACCCACCACCAGGAGCCGGCCCGGATCTTCGACTTCATGTCGCAGACGCCGGAGTGCATGCACATGATCGTCAACCTGTTCTCGCCGCGCGGCATCCCGGCCAATTACCGGACCATGCAGGGTTTCGGGGTGAACACCTACCGCTGGGTCAACGCCGAGGGCCAGACCCATCTGGTCAAGTACCACTGGATGCCCAAAGCCGGCGTCAAGAGCCTGACCGAGGAAGACGCCGCCGCGATCCAGGCCACCGAACTGGGCAGCGCCACCAAGGATCTCTACGAATCCATCGAGCGCGGCGACCACCCGGAATGGGAACTGCTCGTGCAGATCATGAGCGACGACGAGCACCCCGAACTGAACTGGGATCCGCTCGACGACACCAAGGTGTGGCCCGAGTACGACTTCCCGCCCAAGCCGGTAGGCCGAATGGTGTTGAACCGCAACGTCGACAACTTCTTCAACGACAACGAGCAGCTGGCGTTGGGCACCGGCGTGCTGGTCGACGGGCTGGATTTCTCCGAGGACAAGATGCTTATCGGGCGCACGTTCTCCTACTCGGACACCCAGCGCTATCGAGTCGGCCCGAACTACCTGCAGTTGCCCGTCAACCGGCCGAAGAACGCCAAGGTGTCGACCAATCAACAGGGTGGGCAGATGCAATACGGCGTCGACAACGCAGGCGCCAATTCGCACGTCAACTACGAGCCGTCGATCACCGGGGGGCTGCGCGAGGCCGAGGCGCCGACCGCCGACGAGTACGGACCGGAGTTCAGCGGACGCATCACCCGCAAACGGATTCCGCGCACCAACGACTACGAGCAGGCCGGTCAGCGGTACCAGCTGATGGAGCAATGGGAGAAAGACGACCTGGTCAAGAACTTCGTCACCAACATCTCCGAGGCCACCCGCGAGGTGCAGGAGCGCATGGTCTGGCACTTCCTGATGTGCGACGACGAACTCGGCATCCGCGTCGGGGAGGGCCTGGGCATCACGGTCGACGACGTGCGCGACCTCGCACCCCTGAAATCACAGACCCTTTCAGAAGACGAGGAAAAGCGTCGGCAGAACCTCGGTCAGAACGGTCCCCGCGATGTCGAAGGGCTGAAGATGACCCACTGTGTACCGAACGAACGCGTGGTGATGGCCGGGAAGTGACGCCCGCCCCGGGGGCCGCATACTGACGCGATGGCAGCGACGCCGGACGCCGACTCCACCGACGGGGCCGACCAGGGAGGACTCGAACAGGTTTCGCGCGCCGACCGCATCGCCTCGCTGACCGGCGTGCGGGCCGTCGCCGCGCTCACGGTGATGGGCACGCATGCGGCCTACGGCACCGGCCTGCTGACGCACGGATACGTCGGGCTGCTCGGCGCGCGCCTGGAGATCGGCGTCGCGATCTTCTTCGTGCTGTCGGGGCTTTTGCTGTTCCGGCCGTGGGTGCAGAACGCGGCCCGCGGGGCGCCCGCACCGAGCGTGCGACGGTACGCGCGAAGCCGGGTCCGCCGCATCATGCCGGCGTACGTGGTCACGGTGCTGCTGGTGTTCGGCATCTACGAACTGCGGCACGTGGAACCGAATCCGGGGCACACGTGGACGGGCCTGTGGCGCCACCTGACGCTGACCCAGATCTACCGCAGCGACTACTACACGAACTATCTGCATCAGGGGCTGACGCAGATGTGGAGCCTCGCGGTCGAGGTGACGTTCTACGCGGTGCTGCCGCTGCTGGCATACCTGCTGCTGGTGGCTTTGTGTCGCAAGCAGTTTCGTCCGGTGCGGCTGCTGGCCGGACTGGCCGTGCTCGGCGCGATCAGCCCGCTGTGGCTCGTCGCGTCACACGCGGGCCGGCTGCCGGTGAGCGCCGGTGCCTGGCTGCCGCACTACCTGGTGTGGTTCGTCGGCGGCATGATGCTCGCCGTGCTCGCCACCATGGGTGTGCACTGCTACGCCGCGGCGGCCCTACCGGTCGCGGTGGCGGGCTATCTGGTGGTGTCGACGCCGATCGCGGGCACCACGACGGCGCCCGCGCTCACGCTCGGCGAGGACATCACCAAGACGATGTTCTACGCGGTGATCGCCACGCTCGTGGTGGCGCCGCTCGCGTTGGGCTCGACCGGTGTCTACGCGCGGCTGATGGCGAGCCGACCCATGGTGTGGCTGGGCGAGATCTCCTATGAGATCTTCCTGCTGCACGTCGTGGTGATGGACCTCGTCATGGAATTCGTGCTGGGCTGGCACGTCTACACCGGATCGGCGGCCGGACTGTGGGCGGCCACGCTCGCCGCGACGATCCCGGTGGCCTGGCTGCTGCACCGCCTGACCCGGCCGCGCCGCTGACCTACCGGCGCGCGATGACGATCTGCGGCGTACGCAGACCGCTGCGCAGTTCGACGCTGACGCCCGCGTGTTCGGCGAGCGCCCGCAGCGCCGACGGGCTGTAACAGCGCAGTGAGCTGATCACGCCATCGTGGACGAACGGGATCAGCGGGGCCAGCGGCAGCATCGTCGCCAGCCGCAGCACATGAAGCGGGGCCGGCGGGCGCGGCAGGTCGATGACCAGCAGCGTGTCCGCGACGCGTGTGCCCTCGGCGAGCACCTTGGCGGCCTGGTCGGGTGACAAGTGGTGAAACGACAGCGCGAAGACCGCCAGGTCGAATGTGCCGGCGCCGGCCTCGATGTCGGTGGCGTCCATCGCGCGCACCACCGCACGCGGGTGACTGCCGAGCTCACCGTCGGCCATCGCGGCCACCGAGACCGGGTCGACGTCGGTGACGGTCAGGTGCGCGGTCGGGTGGTTGGCCAGCAGCCGGCGTGACACGCTGCCGTGGCCCGCGCCGAGTTCGAGGATCCGCGGATCGGCCACATCGGCCACCAGGTCCAGGGCGATGGCCGCGAACTTCTCGTGATTGCCGAACACATCCCCGGTCCACTCCAGAGCCCGCACGACGCTGCGTTTGACGCGGTCGTCGACGTCCTCACGGTCCAGGTACTCCAGCCGGTCGGTCTGCAACAACCGGTCCAGACACGACGCCCGCGGCCCACCGCGCGGCATACGGGTGATATCGGCGGTGTGTGCGGTATCCGGGGCCATGTACGCCATGATGGACGTTCCAGACACCAGCGAGCGACCCGAGAGGGGCACAGTGGCCGAGTTCGTCGCAGCGATCGACCAGGGCACCACGAGCACGCGGTGCATGATCTTCGACCACGACGGCGCCGAAGTGGGCCGCCACCAGCTCGAACACGAGCAGATCCTGCCCAAGGCCGGTTGGGTCGAGCACAATCCGGTCGAGATCTGGGAGCGCACCGCCTCGGTGGTGATGACGGCGCTCAACCGCACCAATCTGCGGTCGGTCGACCTGGCCGCGCTCGGCATCACCAACCAGCGCGAAACCGCGTTGGTGTGGAACCGGCGTACCGGCAGGCCGTACTACAACGCCATCGTGTGGCAGGACACCCGCACCGACCGCATCGCCGCGGCACTCGACCGGGACGGCCGCGGCGACGTCATCCGCCGCAAGGCCGGTCTGCCGCCTGCGACGTACTTCTCGGGCGGCAAGATCCAGTGGATTCTGGAGAACGTTCCTGGCGTCCGCGACGACGCCGAGAATGGCGACGCGATCTTCGGGACCGCCGACAGCTGGGTCACGTGGAACCTCACGGGCGGTACGCGCGGCGGCGTGCACGTCACCGACGTCACCAACGCCAGCCGCACCATGCTGATGAATCTGGAGACCCTCGACTGGGACGACGAACTGTTGTCGTTCTTCGGGATTCCGCGCCAGATGCTGCCCGAGATCAAGCCGTCGTCGTATCCGACGTCGTATGGGATCACGCGCGACGACGGCCCGCTGGCCGGCCAGGTCCCGGTGACCGGCATCCTCGGCGACCAGCAGGCCGCGATGGTCGGCCAGGTGTGCCTGGAGGCCGGAGAGGCCAAGAACACCTATGGCACCGGCAATTTCCTGCTGCTCAACACCGGCGAGAAGATCGTGCGTTCGGACAACGGCCTGCTGACCACGGTGTGCTACCAGTTCGGGGACGCGAAACCGGTTTACGCCCTTGAGGGTTCGATCGCGGTGACCGGTTCGGCCGTGCAGTGGTTACGCGATCAACTCGGTATCATCAGCGGCGCGGCGCAGAGCGAGGCGCTCGCGCGACAGGTCAGCGACAACGGCGGCGTGTACTTCGTACCCGCGTTCTCGGGGCTGTTCGCACCGTACTGGCGCTCCGACGCCCGCGGCGCGATCGTGGGGCTGTCGCGGTTCAACACCAACGCGCACCTGGCGCGCGCCACGCTCGAGGCGATCTGCTACCAGAGCCGCGATGTGGTCGACGCGATGGAAGCCGATTCCGGTGTGCACCTTGAGGTTCTGAAGGTCGACGGCGGTATCACCGCCAACGCGCTGTGCATGCAGATTCAGGCCGACGCGCTCGGTGTCGACGTGGTCAAGCCCGTCGTGGCCGAGACCACGGCCCTCGGCGCGGCATATGCGGCCGGTCTCGCGGTCGGGTTCTGGGAGAACGCCGACGATCTGCGGGCCAACTGGCAGGAGGACAAACGCTGGTCACCCCAGTGGACCGACGAGCAGCGGGAGAGGGGATATGCGGGCTGGCGGAAGGCCGTTCAGCGCACGCTCGACTGGGTCGACATCGACTGATCACCCCTGCGGGTGACACTTGGTGAGCAGCACCTTGAGCTCGTCGTAGTACTGCGTGCCCAACATGGCGTGCGTGCCACGGTCATCCGACCGCACCGCGTCGGTGATCTGACCGGCCAACTCGCCGATCCGGTTGGCGCGCTGGGCCACCTCACCACCTGCGGTGACCGCCCGGGCCTGCTCGCGGATCAACGTCGACCAGTCGCCGAAGTCGCCGTTCGTGGGACCCTGGTTCGCGTCGAACACCGGCAGGATGAAACCCGAACTGGCCAGGCTGGATTGGATGAGCGGATCGGCTTGGCGGCAGCCCTTGCCCTGGATGTAGGTGAGCGTCACCGAGCTGGCGACGACGAGGACCGCGAGCACCGCGGCCGACGTCGCGAGCCCCACGATGCGCGGTTCGGCGTCGGGAACCCGCCTGCGCCACATGATGTGCGCCAGGATCACCGCGGCCGCGGCGAAGATTCCGAGCGCGGCCGCGGTGACGAGATGTCCGACGCCGGAGGCCGAGTTGGTGGCGCCTGCGGTCGCGACGGTCGCGAGCAGCACCAGCAACCACTGCCAGATCGCGCGCCGGCGCTCGTAGGCGTCCACATCCCGGTACTCAAGGCCGATGACGGCAGCGACGGCGGTCAGGACGCCGACGAACGCCGGCACGATCACGGTCACGAGGCTGTCCACGTGGGCAGCCTACGGGTTGCTCACTCCTCGCCGAGGATCTGGTAGATCTCGCGGCGGGCGTTGTTCACCACATCGAGAATGCGTTGCTGTTGGTCCTCGTTGGCGGTGTACGCCGACTGTGCGACCGCACCCATCAGCTGGGCGATGGCGCCGCGCAGGTTGACCGCCGCCGGATCGGCATCCTCGGCGATCTGCTCCCACGGCGGCGTCTCGACCTGATCGGCAGCCGCGCGGCCGGCCTCGGTCAGCTCGAACAGTTTCTTGCTGCCCTCGGTCTCGGTGCCGCTGATCAGGCCTTCGTCGACCAGCAGCTGCAGCGTGGGATACACCGATCCGGGGCTCGGCCGCCACAGGTTGTCGGTACGTTCGGCGATCTCCTGGATCATCTCGTAGCCGTGCATGGGTCGTTCGGCGAGCAGTTTGAGGATCGCGGCGCGCACGTCACCGCGTCGGCCACGCCTGCCGCGGCCGTGACCGCGGCGTCCGCCGCGCGGGCCGGGGCCGAAGCCGAAGCCCGGATCGAAGCCGAACCCGAAACCGAAGCCACGGCCGGGACCGCCCATGCCTGCGGGACCGCCCATGGGACCGCCGGGACCGCCGGGCCCCATCTCGCAGCGCGGGTCGAGGGCCTGCTCGCGGGCCTCGTGGAGGTGAGCCCGCAGGTGGTCGCGGAACTCGCGGCGGGCGGCCCGCCGGTGGTGGTGCATCGCGCGACGGCCGGCGAGGCCGAAACCGAAGTCGCCCGTGGGGAATGCGAACGGGGTGCTCATGGAAGCTCCTTTCCTCGAAACGCCGGATGCGTTTCCGATACGTCAACGATATATCGAAAACTATCGGCGATGCAACGATGAGCTATCGGTGGCCGTCCATTCGCCTGATCACGTCGCGCGCCCACTGGGCCTGCATCGCATGCACGCGCAACCCGTAGTCCAACGCGGCGTGGCTGAAGACGTCGGCTCCCGGCTCGTCGGTCCAGTCGATCGACGACTCGAGTTGTTCGAGCCGTTCGACCTCGGCATCCGAGTGGGCCGCGAGTGCCTGCAGGTGCTCGCGCGCCTGCTCGGGCGGCAGTTCGCCGAGCAGGAACACCCGCAGCAGTTCGGCACTGCGTTCAGGGGGGTCATCCTGCGGATTTGCGATCCAACGCAGAAGCTCGTCACGTCCGGCGGCGGTGGCCCGGTACTCCTTGCGTCCGCGCGGGCCGATCGCGGAAACCTCGATGAGGCCGGCGGTCGCGAGCTTGTTGAGCTCACCGTAGAGCTGACTCTGGGTGGCGGGCCAGACGTTCGCCATCGACTTCTCGAATCGTCTGAGCAGGTCGTATCCGCTTCCGGGGTGCTGGACCAAGAGGCCGAGTGCGGCCATGCGCAAGCTCATGCGCACATCTTAGCTTCCACTATTGACATGTCACTTGTGGAATGTCAGGGTGTGTTTGTCCGTCACCGCCCGCCTCCAGGAGACCTCTCATGACCGACACCGATCTCACCAACATGCCGGGCACCGGCGACTTCTTCCGGCGCGGCAACTACGCGCCCGTGTCCGACGAACTGACCGAATACGACCTGCCCATCGAAGGCGCGATCCCACCAGAACTCGACGGCTGGTACCTGCGCAACGGCCCCAACCCGCGGCAGGCGACCGAGCACTGGTTCACCGGCGACGGCATGATCCACGGGGTACGGATCGAGAACGGCGCCGCCAAGTGGTATCGCAACCGTTGGGTGCGCACCGACAGTTTCATCGAGGACTTCCCGCTCTACAATTCCGACGGAACCCGCAATCTCCGTGCCGCCGTGGCCAATACGCACGTCGTCAACCACGCGGGCAGGACCCTGGCACTCGTGGAATCCTCCCTGCCCTACGAGATCACCAACGAACTGGAGACGGTGGGCGCCTACGACTTCGGTGGCAGGCTCGCCGACTCCATGACCGCGCACCCCAAGATCTGCCCCACCACCGGCGAACTGCACTTCTTCGGCTACGGCAGCATTTTCGAGCCTTACGTCACCTATCACCGCGCCGACGCCAACGGCGACCTGACCGTCAACCGCCCTGTGGACGTCAAGGCGCACACCATGATGCACGATTTCGCGATGACCTCCGGACACGTGATCTTCATGGATCTGCCCGTGGTGTTCGACCTCGACATCGCGATGAAGGGCGAAGGCCACATGCCCTACCGGTGGAGCGACGACTACGGTGCCCGCTTCGGGCTGCTGCGCCGCGACGATCCGTTCGGCGAGATCCGCTGGTTCGACATCGACCCGTGCTACATCTTCCACGTCGTGAACGCCTTCGAGCAGGGCGACACCGTTGTGCTGCAGGCGGTCAGGTACCCCGAATTGTGGCGCGACAACGGAAGTTTCGATTTCCCTGCCGTGCTGTGGAGTTGGACGCTCGACCTGCGGACCGGCACCGTCACCGAACGTCAACTCGACGACCTCGGTGTGGAGTTTCCCCGCATCGACGACCGGTTGGCCGGCCTGAACGCACGCTACTCGGTCGCCGTCGGGGACAACGGCTGGGTGCGATACGACCTGAGCACCGGTGCCGCGCAACGGCACGACCTCGGAACCGGTGGACCGGGTGAGGCCGTGTTCGTCCCCGGCGCCGGACCTGCCGACGAATCCAACGGCTGGTACCTGGGCTACGTCTACGATCCCGAGCGCAACGGCAGTGATCTGGTGATCCTCGACGCGTCGGACTTCGCCGGCAAGCCGGTCGCCAGGATCAAGCTGCCGCAACGGGTTCCGTACGGATTCCACGGCAACTGGATCAGCGCCTGAACGCGACCCCGACGACTGCGGCAGCGGCCAGCACCAACGTCGCCGCGATCAGCGCGGTCGGGGCGACACCTGAATCGAACGCGGTACGGGCCGAATCGAGCAGTTGCGCAGCGGTGGCGGCGGGCAGATCCGCTGCCACCGCGGTCGCGCCGCCGATGCTCTCGGCCGCGGCGCCGGTCTGCTCGGGCGTCAGTCCCGCGGGCACGTCGACGTTGGCGCGGTAGAACGCCGTGAAGATCGTGCCGAGAGTCGCGGTGCCGACCACCGCGCCCAGCTCGTAGGCGGTCTCCGAAACGGCGGAAGCCGCACCGGATTTCGCGGCAGGCACTGACGCCACGATGGTGTCGTTGGACACCGTCTGCGATACGCCGACGCCGAGCTCGAGCACCACGAACGACGCGATGACCGCGGCGACCGTGAGGTTGTGGCGGAACAGCAGGATCATCACGAAGCCGACCGCCACGAACACCAGGCCCGTGACCAGCAGGGTGTCCGGGGCGAAGCGCTTGGCGGCCTTCACCACGGCCAAGCCTGCGATCATCGACACGACCGCGCCGGGCAGGGTCACCAAGCCCGCGGTCAGCGGGGACAGGCCCAACACCAACTGCAGGTGCTGGGAGATGAAGAAGATGAACCCGATCAGCCCGATGATCGACAGGAAGTTCGCCAGGATCGACGATGTGAACGGCATGACCTTGAACAGGCCGATGTCGAGCATCGGTGTGGCACTGCGGTTCTGGCGACGCACGAACAGCGCGCCCGAGGCGATGCCGACGGCGAATGCGGCCGCGGCCGCCGGTGAGAGGCCATCATGTGCCGCGGTCTTCACCGCCCACACGATCGGCAGCATCGTCGTGAACGACAACACGATGCTCGTCGGATCGAACGGGCCCGGATTCGGATCCCGCGACTCGGGCACCAGACGCGGGCCGAGCACGAGCAGCGGCAACAGGATCGGCACCGCCACCCAGAAGACCGCGCCCCAGTGGAACTTCTCCAGCAGTGCGCCGCCGACGATCGGGCCCAGCGCCGAACCCGCCGTGAAGCAGGACGCCCAGATCGCGATGGCCAACCGGCGCGCAGACGCGTCGGTGAAGATGTTTCGGATCAGCGACAGCGTGGAGGGCATCAGCATCGCGCCGAACACGCCGAGAAGTGTGCGTGCGGCCACCAGATATCCGGCGCTGGGGGCGAACGCCGCCACCGCCGACACGATCGCGAACCCGGCGCCGCCGATCAGCAGCAGCCTGCGTCGACCGAGCCGGTCACCGAGGCTGCCCATGGCGACCAGCAGCGCGGCCAGCACCAGCGAGTAGACGTCGACTATCCACAACTGCGTGGTCGCCGACGGTCGGAAGTCCTCGGCGATCAGCGGCAGCGCGAAGGCCAGCACGGTGTTGTCGATGGCGATCAACAGCACCGGCAGTGCGAGGACGGCCAGGGCCACCCAGGCCCGCTTCGGGGTCCTCGTCGTCGGCGCCGTGGCGTCGGTGTAGGTGGACATCGGAAGAGCTCCTGTGCGAAAGAGTGAGAAGAGAGGTTGGGGGCGACCGGAATTCGGAAGGAAATCCAGGGTGCCTGTGTCAGGCCTTGGGCAGGGCGATGGTGCCCGCGGTGAGGCTGGTCATGATGGCGTCGACGATCTGGTGTCGTGGCGTGCCGTCCTGCTTGGCGGCCTCGTAGCCGGCTTGCAGCAGCGCCCAGAACACCCGTCGTGCCCACCCGGGGGGATATTCGGGCCTCTCGGTCGACGCCCGGTTGAGCACCTCGACGATGGCCTCGTCCCCGAGTTCGAAGTAGGCCGCCAGTTCCGGATCGGCCAGGATCGTGGGCTCGTTGTAGACGAACAGCACGATCGGGCCCAGGTCGAGCTGGCTCTCGACGACCCGGCGCAGCGCCGCGTCGACGGGACCGTGCGTCGGGTCGGCACGTTCGATCGCGGCGTTGCTCAGGTCGTGGACGTGGCGGGCCAGCGCGCGCAGCAGATCGGAGCGCTCCGGGTAGTAGCGGTGCACGGTGCTGCGTCCGACCCCGGCGGCCGCGGCGATGTCGCCCAGCGCCGCGCTGGGCTGATCGGCCAGGACCAGCATCGCGGCATCGAGGATCGCGCGACGCGTCCGTTCACGCGCGGCAGTCTCGATGCTTGGGCTGGTCATGCATCAAAATATAGCACCGTCGACCCAAAGTGGGACAGTGATGTCCCACTCACTCGGGCGGGGCGAAACCTCTCGGGGCCGGTTGCTGGGGCGGCGGATACGTCGGCGGCGGCGCGGAGGACGGTGTCCCGTTCGGTGCGAGAGCAGGGGGTGGCGGGTACGCGGGCGGTGCCGGGTACCCCGGTTGACCCCACGGCGCACGTACCGGTGACGGCGGGACGGCGGGCATGAGCCGGGCCAACTCGCGACGGTGCCGCTCGGCGAGCACGGCCGCCAGCACGTGCTGCGGTGGAGCGCCCGGCGGGGGCGGCGGGGCGATCCGCATGGTGACCTCGGCGAGGATGCGCTGCCCCATCATGTCGCGGACGCGGGGATCGAGTTGACGGACGCGCATCAGGTACTGCCTGGCCAACTCCACCTGCTCGGAACCCAGCCCAGACAACTGCAACGACGACGCCCACCACGCCAGCGCGGGCGGCATGGCCGGCGGCGGCTGCATCCTCGGTCCGCGCTCGCTGATCACCACGGTCCCGGCGAAGATGTCGCCGATGCGTTTGCCCTTCGAGGACAGCAGGCTGCAGATCACCGCGGGACCCCCGGTCAGCATCCAGATCTCGATGAAACCCGCGATGCCGCGAAACAGCGCCTGCCGGAAGCGCTCCGGGCTGCCGTCATCGGAGACCACGCGTAAACCGAGCGCCATCTTGCCCAGCGAGCGCCCCCGCGTCGCGGTCTCCATGATCACCGGATACCCCACGATGGACAGCACCGTGAAGATGATCAGGATCGCCGCGGACAACGCCTCGTCCAACTGGGTCAGCGTGATCGACCACAGCAGCACCCCGACGACGTAGACGCCGAAGATCACGAAGATGTCGATGAGCACCGCCAGTACGCGAACGGGTAGCTGCGCGATCGACACGTCGAGGACCACGGCGTCCCCGGTCACCACCGGCTCAGGCTGGGAGACCATAACGACCCACGGTAGGCGATTAAGCTCGGCCGAGTGGATGTCGATGCGTTCGTACTGGCCCATCGCGCCACCTGGGACCGCCTGGAACAGCTGGTGAAACGTCGGCGTCGGCTCACCGGTGCCGAGGTGGACGAGCTCGTCGACCTGTATCAGCGGGTCTCGACGCACCTGTCGATGGTGCGCTCGGCGTCCGGTGACGCGGTGCTCGTCGGCAGGTTGTCCGGTCTGGTGGCCCGGGCGCGCGCCGCGGTCACCGGTGCCCACGCGCCGCTGTGGCGGGAGTTCGTCCGGTTCTGGACGGTGTCGTTCCCGGTGGTGGCGTACCGCTCGTGGCGCTGGTGGGCCGCGACGGCGATCGGGTTCTTCATCGTCACCGTCGCTCTCGCCCTGTGGGTGGCCGGCAACCCCGAGGTGCACTCGGCCATCGGGACGCCCAGTGAGATCGAGGAATTGGTGAACCACGATTTCGCGTCGTACTACAGCGAGAACCCGGCCGGATCGTTCGCGCTGCGGGTGTGGGTCAACAACGCTTGGGTCGCCGCGCAGTGCATCGGGTTCGCGATCCTGCTCGGACTGCCGATTCCCTACATCCTCTTCCAGAACGCCGCCAACCTCGGACTGATCGCGGGCGTGATGTTCCACGCCGGAGCCGGGGATGTGTTCATGGGCCTGATCACCCCGCACGGTCTGCTCGAGCTCACCGCGGTGTTCCTGGCCGGCGCCGTGGGGATGCGCCTGGGCTGGACCGTGATCGCCCCGGGTGACCGGCCGCGCACACAGGCGCTCGCCGAACAGGGCCGTGCCGTGGTGTCGGTGGCCATCGGTCTGGTGGTGGTGCTGCTGATCTCGGGTCTGGTCGAGGCCCTCGTGACACCGTCGCCGCTGCCGACGTTCCTGCGCATCGGGATCGGGCTGGCCGTCGAGATCGCGTTCTTGGCATACGTGATCCACTTCGGCCGCAAGGCCGTACGCGCGGGAGAGAGCGGCGACATCGAGGACGCGCCCGATCACGCACCGACCGCCTGACGCGTCAGAGCCTGCCGGTGGCCTTCATCGCGAGATAGTGGTCGGCCAGCGCAGGTGCCAGATCCTCGGGTCCGGCGTCGACCACGTCGATCCCGTGCCGACGCAGCCGAGCCGCGATCGCGCGGCGGTCGTTGCGGGAACGCTCGGCGGCTGCGGCGTCGTACACCGCCGCCGCGTCGGAGCGGCCCGCCGCGAGTTCGTCGACCCGTGGATCGGACACCGCGGCGACCAGGACCTGGTGGCGGGCCGACAGTTGCGGCAACACCGTCATGAGACCCTCGTCGAGCGCGGACGCGTTGAGGTCGGTCAGCAGCACCACGAGTGAGCGGCCCCGTACGCGGCGCGTCAGCGTCGAAACCAGTGCGGCGGCATCCGATTCCACGAGTGCCGGCTGCAGCGGCGCCATCGCACCGACAAGTGCCGAGAGAAGCTCGGTGCGCGACGCGTTGAACACCCCGGCACGGGTCACCCGGTCGAACGCCAGGAAATCGACGTGGTCACCGGCGCGTGACGCCAGGGCGGCCAGCAGCAGCGCGGCATCCATCGACCAGTCGAGTCGCGGCCAGCCGCCTGGATCGCTCGCGGTGGGGTCCACGCCGACGCGGCCGGCCGATGTGCGGCTGGTGTCGAGGACGATCACCACGCGCCGGTCGCGCTCGGGGCGCCAGGTGCGCACCACGACGTCGGCGCGCCGGGCGGTCGCCCGCCAGTCGATGGACCGGACATCGTCGCCGACGACGTACTCGCGCAGCGAGTCGAACTCGGTGCCCTGGCCGCGAATGAGAACCGGTATGGCGCCGTCGAGTTCCCGCAGCCGCGCCAGCCGGGACGGTAGGTGCTTGCGCGACAGGAACGGCGGCAGGATGCGCACCTGATGCGCGACCCGGTGGACGGCCTGCCTGCCGGCCAGACCCAGCGGACCGATCGAGCGGACGGTGACCGTGTCCGAGCGCTGATCCCCCCGGCGAACCGGCTGCAACCGCGTAGTGATGCGAACCTGTTCCGCGGCAGCCACTTCGAGCGGGTGAACCCGTGGCTGAGCGCCCGCACCGGGCGGCCACGCACCGCGGATCCGACCGCGGACCCGCCGCCTTCCCGGGTTTCCCACCTCGATCACGGCGTCGACGCTCTGGCCCAACCGGGCCGTGTGGTCACCGCCGCGCTGCACGTGCAGGCGCCGGGGGTTGCCCGCGAGCGCGACGTCGGCGATGACCGCCGCCAGCAACAGAACCAGGAGAAGTCCGAAAGCCGTTGCCGGCCAGGGGGAGACCGCGATAGGCAGGACGCAGACCAACGCGACCAGGCCGGTGCGGCCGGTGAGCACCATCAGCGCGGTACCGGCACGGCCGCCAGGATCCCGTCGAGCACGCCGTCGGGGGTGGCGCCCTCCAACTCGGCTTCTGGCCGAAGTGCGATCCGGTGCCGCAGCGTCGAGCGGGACATGGCCTTCACGTCATCGGGGGTGACGTAGTTGCGTCCGCACAACCAGGCCCATGACCGTGACGTGGCCAGCAGTGCCGTCGCACCACGCGGTGACACCCCGAGCTGCAGCGCGGGGGAATGCCGTGTGGCACCGACGATGTCGACGATGTAGCCCAGCACCTCGTCGGCCACCAGCACCTGGCGCACGGCGTCGCGGCCCGCCGTGAGCTCTGCCGGCCCCGCCACCGCTTGCACCGACGAGAGGTTGCGCGGATCGAACCCGTGCGCATGCCGGCTGAGGATCGCGATCTCCTGGTCACGCGGTGGCAGCGGCACGTTGAGCTTGAGCAGGAAACGGTCGAGCTGCGCCTCGGGGAGCTGGTAGGTGCCCTCGTACTCGATCGGGTTCTGTGTGGCGGCGACGATGAACGGATCCGGCAGGGCACGCGGTTCACCGTCGACGCTGACCTGGCGTTCCTCCATCGCCTCCAGCAGTGCGGCCTGGGTTTTCGGGGGTGTGCGGTTGATCTCGTCGGCCAGCAGCAGGTTGGTGAACACCGGGCCGGAGCGGAACTCGAACTCGGCCGTACGCGCGTCGTACACCAGCGACCCCGTGACATCGCCGGGCATCAGATCGGGCGTGAACTGCACGCGCTTGAACTCCAACTGCAGCGCGGCCGCGAGTGTGCGCACCAGCAGCGTCTTCGCGACACCCGGCACGCCTTCGAGCAGCACGTGCCCGCGGCACAGCAGGGCGATCACCAGCCCGCTGATCACGGCGTCCTGTCCGACCACCACCTTGGCGATCTCGTTGCGAAGGGCCAACAGCGCGTTGCGGGCGGTGTCGGCGTCAACTGTGGTGGCTGGCTGAGTCACGAGTGCGCGACCTGCCTTTCGATGTCGTCGAGTTGATGGGCGAGATGGACAAGATCGGCGTCGGTGGCCGGTGGCGGACCGAACAGCGCGTACCCCACGGCGTGGGAGTCCTGTCCGCTGCGGGACGCGACCGCGGTCGCCACGGCGGCCGGATCGGCCTCGGCGGTGAGGCCGAGGCGCGGCAGCAGGCGCTGCAACGTGGCCGTGCGCAACGCGTCGGCCGCGCGGTCGCGCGCCCGGTGCGAGCGGTACAGCTTGCCGCGTCCCTCCACGGTCTCCGACGCGCGCACCACGACGGGCAGCGATTCGGCGACCAGGGGGCCGAGCCGGCGGGCCTGCCACACCGCGAGCAGCGCGACCACCAGGCACAGTTGCAGGACGATCCACCGGACCTGATCGGGAATCAGATCGGACAGCTTCCGGTCCCCGGTCGAGGTGCCCTCGAATTCCTGTGGCGCATACCAGATCACACGTGCCCGATCGCCCGCGAGGTTCATCGCGAGTGCGGCGTTGCCCGCCTTGAGCAGACCCGCGTTGGACAGGAACTCGGCGGTGCCGACCACGGTGATCGTGCGGTTGCCGTCCCGGTAGCGCACCACCGCGCCGTCGTAGCACCGTTCGACCGGGACATCGCCCGCCGCCCGGAACGTGTTGCTCAGGCCCAGTTGCGTCTCCCCGGCGCGGCGGGCCTCGGGCAGCTCGCAGTCCGGTTCACCACCACCGAAGGAAGTGGCCTCGTCGAGACGCACTGCGGGCGCGAGCTTCTCGCGGGTCTTGGTCACCGGCTCGACCAGCAGCAGGTCGCCGGGAAGCCTGGACAGCCGATCCAACTGCTCGTCGCCGGAGAGGAACAGCGTCTGCGCCGCCACCAGCAGTGTGCCCGGGCGTGCATTGCGTTCCACCTCGTCGACGTCGGCCGCGGTGACCACCTCCACACCGTGATCGCGGAGCAGTGTCACCAGCGCGCGGGCCCCCTCGGGGGAGGTCGAGTCAGGATCCATGCGGCCACCCGGTCGGGGCGCGGTGAGGTGCACCGTCAGCACCGCGAGCGCGACGATGACCACGACGGCAGGCACGATCCAGCGCAGGTTACGGATCTTCATCGCACCTGCGTCCATCCGGCGTCGGCGGACGCGGTGGCCGCCGCCGGACCGGCCACACCGGCACCTGGTCGGCGCAACCGGCCGTCGAGATCGGCGATCCGACGGTATGCGGCTTCCGTGCCGGGCTGTTCACCATAGGTGACGTCGTTGAAAGTCGTCGCGGCAGAAGCCAGCTCGTTCGCCAGGGCCGGCAAGGCGGCTCCGGCGTCGCGCGCGAGCTCGGTGGCCGTCCGTCCCGGGACCGGGGTCAGAATCCCGGTCTCTTCGAGATGGCGGGCGACCGCACGCAACCGGTGCCGGATGGCCGCGGCCCAGTTACCTTGCGCGGCAAACTGTTCGGCAGTCGTCCGGTGTTCGTCCGCACTCAGCTCGACGCGGCCGAACAGCCCGTACTGCGCGGCGCGATCGGTGCGCATGGCGCGACGGGCGATGCGCACTGCCACGATGACCGCCACGACCACCAGGATCGCCAGCACGCTGATCGTGAACCATCCACCCGGAACCGTCGATCCCTCATACGCCAGCCGGTACAACAGCTCGTCGACCCAGTCCAGGAACTGCTGAGTGGGCGACGATCTGGGATAGATCGGTTTGCTCAGCTCGTTCTGCGCAGCGTCGTGCGCGGCGTCTCTGTCGATTTCGATCGTCGTCACCTCAGAAGTGCCGGACCAGCCACAGTTGATCGGTCGATGCTGACGGGCCCGCCGGGGCCGTGGAGGTGTACGCGCCGGTCTGCAACACCAGATCGAACGCCTCCGACCGGATGCGCTGGTCGGTGTAGAGCAGCACGTCGACACCCGCGGCGAACGGCGCTGTGACGATCTGGCCGATCGTGCCACCGATCGCGACCAGGACCAGGCCGGTGATCGACATGCCCACGCCGTCGGGTGACATCGACATCAGCTGCCCGGCGATGCTGAACGGGGCTCCCACGGCGCCCGCGATCACCGAGGCCACCAGGCTCGCCAACAGCCAGATCCCCAGCACCCGCCAGAAGGCCGTCTTCACGAGCGCGAAAGACCGTGCGATGGCGGCGAACACGCTCAAGCGTTCCAACACGATCAGGGCAGGTGCGAACAACAGGACCGTGAACCCGAACAGCGCCCCGAGCGCCGCGACCAGCACCAGCGGTGCGCCGACGACAAACGCCGCGACACCACCGCCAACGGCCCCTGCCACAGCGATCAGGCCGACGACCATCACGACCACGGCGACCACCACGACGCCCTCCAACAGCGTCAGACCCACCAGCGCCAGGAATCGGCCACGCAACCGTTCCCAGGCCTGCCCGATCGTCACCGTCCCACCGAAGATCGACCGTCCGATGATGACCGTGAGCATGCCCGTCAGCAACACCGACGCGAGTTGTGTGACGAGCACACCGACCAGCGTCGCCCCGGAGAACCACGCCAGCGTCCCGGTCGACGGCGGTTCGCCCTGCACGCTGGTCCCCAGTCCGCCCAGCGCGGCCAGCGGACCGATCTGTGCCAGCAACGTCACGAGTTGGGCGACGATCACGACGATCGTGGTCAGCCCCAACGTGGCCCTCGGGTTCTTGCGGATATACGCCACCGCGCCGTTGAAGATGTCCGACAGGCTCAACGGCCGCAACGGGATGACGCCGGGCGTGAACCCCGGGAAACCGGGCGCCGGCGCGTAGACCGGATGAACCGGATACGCCTGCGGCGGGTGGTACGGGGCGAACCCGCCGTCGGCACCTGGGGAGCGGAAGCTCATGGCTACCATCCTGTCCATGACCGGTGGAATTGACAACGTGTCCCAGGCGGCGCGGCACGCCGGGTCCCCATCACAACCCACCGAGATCATCGTGCGCGGATCGTTCACGGTGTACGAACCGCCGCAACGGGGCATCGTGCACGCCACCGTGTCCTACGAGGGCCCCGCGATCGAACCGGTCTACGAGCGGACGGTCCGCGACCTCGACGCCGTCAAGGCGTCGATCGAGCCGCTGCACAACCCCGACTCGGGCCCGATCACCTGGTGGTCCACGCAGCACCTGCGGACATGGGCGAACCGGCCGTGGAACAACGAGGGCAAACAACTTCCGCTGGTGCACCACGCGAGCATCGGCATCCAGGTGAAGTTCAGCGACTTCACCGCGCTGTCGCGCTGGGTGGGCACGCACATCACCGAGACCGGCGGGTTCGCGATGTCGCGCATCGAATGGGCGCTGACCGACAAACACCGCGACGAGCTGATCGCCGACGTGCACACCAACGCCGTCCGCGATGCCGTCACGCGTGCACAGCGCTACGCCGACGCGTTGAACCTCGGCCCGGTGCGGCCGGTGACGATCGCCGACGCCGGCATGCTGGGCCTCGAGCAGGCGCAAGGACAGTACGCGGCGCCGGCTGCGTTGCGGGCTGTGCCGTCCGGCGGGGCGCCCGAGGTGGAACTCGCACCCGCAGACATCAAGATCTCGGTATCGGTCGATGCCCGGTTTCACGCCGGGGGCCCGGCGTAACTTGACCGTATGGCCGAACTCAAGGACAGGCTGCGCGCCGATCTGACCGCAGCGATGAAATCTCAGGACAAGTTGCGCACGGCCACACTGCGGATGCTGCTCGCGGCCGTCCAGAAAGAGGAGGTTGCGGGCAAGGAATCCCGCGAGCTCTCCGACGCCGACGTGATCGCGGTGCTGGCCAGGGAATCTCGCAAACGCGGCGAAGCCGCCGAGATCTACACGCAGAACGGTCGCGGTGACCTCGCCGCCAACGAGCATGCCGAGGCACGCGTCATCGACGACTACCTGCCGACGCCGCTGACCGAGGCCGAGATCGCCGATGTCGCCGACACCGCCATCGCCCAGGTGGCCGAGCAGATCGGGGAGCGGCCGGGCATGCGCCAGATGGGGCAGGTGATGAAGGCCGCGACCGCGATCGCCGCGGGCAAGGCCGACGGTGCCCGGCTGTCGGCGGCGGTCAAGGCCCGGCTCTGACGGGCCTGTTTGGGCTGTGCAGCGCTGGGTACCCGCCAGCAATCTGCAATCGACAGCCCTGGAGGTACCCGCAGTGTTCATCCACAACAAAGATCTGCAATTCGAGGTTCGGGTCAACGAGCCGGACCCGCGCTTCGCGACGCTGCTACAGGAACAGTTCGGCGGTGCCAACGGCGAGTTGAAAGCCGCCATGCAGTATTTCACCCAGGCCTTCGTGCTGCGTGAGAAGAACCCCAAGCTGTACGACCTGTTCATGGATATTGCGACAGAAGAGCTTTCGCACCTGGAAATGGTCGGCTCGATGATCACGATGCTGCTCGACGGGCTCAACGACGATCTCAAGGTCGCCAACGAGCGGTGCGACTGGATGCCGGCCGTGGCCAGCCGTGACGGCAAGGACCAGATCATGCACAGCGTGTCGGTCATGCCGTTGTACTTCACGCTCACCGGGGGTGGCCCTGATGTGAAGGACTCGGCCGGAACGCCGTGGAGCGGCGCGTTCGTCAACGCCAACGGCGATCCGTCGGTGGACCTGCGGAGCAATCTGGCCGCTGAGTCACGCGCGAAGATCGTCTACGAATATCTCAAGCAGTTCACCGACGACCCGGGCGTCCAGGACACGCTGACCTTCCTGATGACGCGTGAGGTCACGCACTTCCAGCAGTTCACCGCCGCGCTCAACGAGCTTCCGGTGAACTTCCCGCCCGGACAGCTTCCCGGCGACGACCGGTTCCAGAACGTCGCGTTCAACATGTCCAACGGTTCCGGCAGCGTACGCGGCCCGTGGAACGAGGGGCAGGGGCCGTGGCCCGGCGGCATGGAATGGGAGTACGTGGAAAAGCCCGAACAACAATGGCTCGGCGGCCAGACGCGAAAGAACCGCGGGGTGGAAGACAACCCAGAAGGTTCACCCGCTGTCCATGGTCACAAACCGTTCACGCATGAACAGCACACTGCCACAACGTAATTGACGCTAATCAGCGGCCGGTGCCCAGGGTGCCGGCCGCTGATCTGTGTTCGTCAGTGTTGCGGATCGGGCGGATTCTTCGATTCGCGGCCGGAGGCCGCGTCGCGGACGTGGTCGACGATGGCGGCGCCCATGCCCATCGTCTTCTGCACCGCCGAGCTACCCGGGGTGTCCGGATGCGGGCGCGTCGGCGCGATCTTCTTGGAGGCTTCCAGCTTGGTGCCGAGCGTCTCCAGTTTGTCGCGGTCGACGGCCGCTTCGAGCTTGGGCCACACCACATCCTGCTCGAACGCGATGTGATCGCGGCTGAGCTTCACGAATTCGTCGAGGGCCTCGTGATAGTCCGGCTCACCGGGATTGCCGTCCTCAAGTCGTTGCAGCAGTTGCTTGCCGGCCTGCTCCTGCTCGATGGCCTTGTCGGCGAGCGCGTCACCGTCGTCGAGCGCCTCGCGCACGAGCGGCCAGAAATGCTGCTCCTCGATGGCCTCATGCTGGGATTCGGCGATGATCAGGTTCGTCACCATCGTGTCCAGGCCGCTTTCCCTGGCTCCGTGCCCGGTCGGTGCGCCGTCGAGCACCTCAAGCATGCCCAGCACGCTCTTGTGGTCCTGGCGCAGAAAAGTCAATGCATCCATGTTGCCTGCCTGTTGTGTCCCCGTGGGGTCTTTGTGGACTGAGGTGCTTGCGCATACCCGTGCATCAGGTGTTCAAACAGGCCGCGAACGGATTGGAAGCGGGGCTTACCGGGTAGTTCTGCTGACATGCCGCGAGGTCACGGAATCTACGACGAAGAGCACCGCGACGACGACGCGGGCCGCCCGCCGGAAAGCGGAAAGCCCAAGCGGGTGCCGCAGGACACGCCCGACGTCGACACACCCGACGAGAACACGCAGGAACCGCCGGATTGAGTGTCATTCGGCGTCGCGGCCGACCCGGCTCCGACGGTAGGCGACGCGGCGTACGTCGGCCAGCCAGTCCGGCGTCAACGACACCCCAGCCGTGGTGTTGAGCACCGGATCGAACGCGACATCTTCACCGGCGGCGGCCGGGGTGTGCAGAGACAGGCGTGCGAGCGGGCGGAACCCCGACCCCATGGGTGCCTGCTCGATGTCGAAATCGACACTGCTGCTTCGGATTTGCTCAGAGATCCGGTCGAGTGAGAGCCCCGGCCCGTCGATCGGCGTCGTCAGGCGTGCACGCAACCACCACAGGCTTCCGTTGAACTTCAGGGGCATGAGGCTCGAGAAGGTGACGTCGGTCCACGACGTGGCGGGCCACAGGGCCAACCGGTTACCGGTCAGCGTCGACGCGAGCAGGACGTCCCACAGAATGCCGGGAATGTCCGGTCCCATGCGCCACGCCAGACCCGCGATGTCGGGTACGGAACCGGGCGAGCCGATTCCTTTCGAGATGCGGCCCACGACATCGCCCGTGCGCACCGGCAGACCTTCGCCGATGGGGGCGGTGCGATCAAGGGTGCCGTGGGCGAGGACGCCCGACGGGTGGAAGAGTCGCCGGTGCCGTAGGGCGGAACCGATCTGGATCGGAACGGCGGCTACATCGGAGAGCTTCATCGCCACGGACTGCCCGCCGTGGCGGCATCGCAAACGCCGTCAGGCGTGCGCCATCTCGCCGCTGAGTTCGGAGGTCACGCGACGTTCCACCAGAAGCGGGATGAAGTCGCGGATCGTGCTGCCGTCGAAGCGGTGACGAGCGGTCTCCACGGCATCGGAGACGCGCCGGGGCGGGACGGCAGTGAAACGTTTCACCAGGCGATCTTCAACATCCGCGATCAACTCGTCCTCGGATTTCCTTGTCACGATTCCATTCTGTGACCTGCACGTTTACGTAGCAACGCGAGAAATCTCACAGAGTTGACACTCGTCGAGAACTGTCGATGCGCCACAGCGCCTCCTGGCTGACACTCGCGATCAGAACACCCGATTCGTCGAGCAGCGAACCCGTGGTCAGGCCGCGCGAATCGTTGTGGTTGGCCGCCCGCAATTCGTAGCGGTGCCAGACCTCCGGCCGGAACGGGCGGTGGAACCAGATCGAGTGATCGAGGCTCGTCGCGAACCCCAGATCCGGCCGCAGCCGGATCGTCGGCGGCAGCGCGGTGGGCACCGGACCGAGATCGGACATGAATGTCAACGTGCACGCCCGCACCAACGGGTCATCCTCGACCGGTTCGCGCGTGCGGATCCAGAACGGCGGCACCGCGAACTCCGAATCGTCCACGGCCCGGGTGCGCACGTCGAACATGTCACCGAAGTCGATCTGTGGGTTCTTCGGGACCGCGGCATCGAATTCCAGCATCGGCGCCGTCGCGGGTTGCCAGTCGGCACCCGGTTCGGGTGCGTGGAACGACGCGATCATCTCCAGGATCACCTTGCCGTCCTGGCTGGCGCTGACCTGGCGCGTCGCGAACGCACGGCCGTCGCGGATACGCGTCACGCGGAACTCGACGTCGGTGTCGTACCTGCCGCCGCGGACGAAGTAGAGGTGCAGTGACTGCGGGATCTTGTCGCCGTCGACCGTCGCGCCGGCGGCACCCAACGACTGCGCGGCGATCAGGCCGCCGAACAGGCGCTCGACGGTGTTGGGCGCGGGCTCACGGATGCAGAAGACGTCACCGTCGCGGTCGAATGCCAGCAGGCTCTTGATCCAACTCGGCGCGCTCACCCGGCTGACGCTACCGACCGCTTGGTTGAGACCTCCGTCACGCCCGTTGCTGGAAGAATCGCTCCCCGTCATCGGCCAACCTGCCGAACGCCGCCTTGAGCACCGGTGCGAGCGCCTTGAACGGCACGGCCAACGCGGGCTTGGCCTCGATCGCGACGGTCCACGTGAAGTGTGTGCACCCTTCACCTGCGGGCTCCAGCAGATAGTCCTCGGCGAACCGGCGCAGCGACGGCACGCTCGCATGGTCGACGTAGAACGAGTAGCGCACCCCCTCTTCCCAGCGGAAGAACGTCTCGTGCACCCGCACGAGGCCCGGTGCGAGTGCGACCTCTCGCGTCGTACCCCCGCCGAACGGGCGTGGTGACAACCAGTCGACGCTCTTCACCGAGGCACCCCAGGCGGCGAGGGATTCGTCCGAGGTCAGCGACGCCCACACCTGTTCCGGCGGTGCGGCGAACCGCTTGCGGTAGGTGAAAACGTGCGGCGCGGAACCGAAGAACGCGTCATCCGCGGAGTCCAGTGCGAACCGAGGCATGAGCCGAGCATGCCTGCCGGGGCGCGGGCGTGCACCGTTTCGGCGCTGTGCGATAGTCCGGTGCATGGGGAGTGCTGACCGAGTCCAGCGACTCCTTGGAAATCGCTACGAACTCCGGGGCGTTCTGGGCCGTGGCGGTATGGCCGAGGTCCGCGAGGGGTGGGACACGCGGCTGTCGCGACCGGTCGCGATCAAGCTGCTCTATCCGGCGCTGGCCGCCGACGCGGATCTGCGGGAACGCTTCGAGCGGGAGGCCCGCGCGGCCGCCGCGCTCACACATCCGCATGTGGTGGCGGTCCACGACTGCGGGGAAGAGGCGGGCACGCCGTACATCGTGATGGAGCGACTGTCCGGGGCCACGCTCGCCGACGAGATCGCCTCTGGCCCGCTGCGCCAGGAGCGCGTGGTGGAGCTGCTCGACCAGATCCTCTCGGCGCTGACCGCCGCGCACGCCGCCGGCATCGTGCACCGCGACATCAAGCCCGGCAACATCCTGATCGGGCACACCGGGCAGGCGAAGCTCGCCGACTTCGGGATCGCCAAGACCGACGGCGTGCCGCGCACACAGGCCGGTCAGATCCTTGGCACGATGGCCTACCTGAGTCCGCAACGCGTGACCGGGCAGCCCGCGGGCGTCGCCGACGACCTCTACGCCGTCGGGGTCGTGGGTTATGAGGCGCTGACCGGGCGCAGGCCGTTCGAGCGCGACAATCCCGCGGCCATGGTGCGGGCGATCCTCGACGACGTGCCGGAACCCATCGCCTCGGTGCGCCCCGACGTCGCTCCCGGACTGATCAGCGTGATCGAGCGGGCGATGGCGCGCGAGGTCGCATTCCGGTTCAACGACGCCGCGACGATGCGCGCCGCGCTCACCGGTGCCGAACCGCCCACGGCACGCGTGGACCGCCCGCCCACCAAGGTGCTCACCGCACCGCTGCCGCCCATCCCGCCGCCACCGGTCCTGCCGTCGCCGCGGCACTGGCGTGTGCGCCTGTTGCTCGGCGTCGTCGGCGTGGTCGCCACGCTCATCCTCGTGCTGGTCCTGGCGCTGTCGCGCGGCTCATCCGGCTTGACCGACACCCCGGCCACCGAACCCCCGCCGCCGACCACCTCGGCCGTCGTGCCGGCACCCGTCACATCGGCGCCGGTGGCGGTTCCCGAAGAGCCCGAGGAGCCCGGACCCGGCAAAGGGAAAGGCAAAGAGAAGAAGAAGGAGCACGGCCCGAAGGGCCCCAAGGGCAACCCGCACGCGTGAAGGGCCAAATGCCTACCAGCAGAGGATGATTCCGCCGTCATTGTCCGCGGGGTCGGTCACCGGCTCAACCGGTGCGTCGGCGTCGATGGCGTCATCTCGGTCACGCGACTCGCATCGCATCGGGAACCGGCGGTACTCATCCAGCGAGATCACCGCCGGACCGGACCTGGCGTTCTTCTTGCTCCCCATAAGTCCTCCCCATCTTGCCTACGAGTGTCGATGGGCAGGGGGCTACGCACATGCG
Source organism: Mycolicibacterium goodii (assembly GCF_022370755.2). The sequence goes on from NZ_CP092364.2 coordinate 6,487,883, forward strand.
TAGTGGGGTACCTCACTTGGGGCCGAAAGCGAAAGGCCCTGAACTGGAGAACCAGCCAGGGCCTTCAACTTCCGCGAGTCGGGGTGGCGGGATTTGAACCCACGACCTCTTCGTCCCGAACGAAGCGCGCTACCAAGCTGCGCCACACCCCGCGTGAAGCCACGACAGCGTATCGCACCGGGGCGGTCGAAAGCCAAACGGGTGGTCAGAGGGCATCGGGAGTGCGCGCCGAGATTGAAGCCAGGGACAAAAATCGCGACGGTCGTGTCCCTGGATGCAATCTCGGTGTCAGCTGCGCCACTTCGATGCCGGATCCGGGACTCAAAGGGGGTACCGGATTCGTTGTAACCGTCATACGACCAGTGAACGACCATTGAATGACTGGAGTGCGACATGACCGCGTTGGGCGCCACGATCTATCTGGGCTTCTTCGTTGTGGCTGCGCTGTGGCTGTTCCTGACGGCCGACGCGGATCACGACCAGGAGCCGGAGCGTTCGAACTCCGCGAGGATCTCGGCCGGACCCGAGGGGTCGAGCCCCTGGCTGGCCAGCCAGTCGTCGTCGAAGTAGGTGTCGGTGTAGCGGTCACCGCTGTCGGCGATCAACGTGACCACCGACCCGCTGCGTCCCTCGCGCTTCATCTCGGCGAGCAATCCGAACGCACCCCACAGGTTGGTACCGGTGGACGGGCCGACGCGCCGCCCCAGCACCTCGCTGGCGTAATGCGCGGCCGCGACCGACGCCGCGTCCGGCACCGCGACCATGCGGTCCACCACCTCCGGCAGAAATGACGGCTCCACCCGAGGCCGGCCGATGCCCTCGATACGCGACGACGCCCCGGTCTCCACGGGGTGGCCCTGTTCATAGCTCGGAAAGAACGCCGAGTTCTCCGGGTCGACGACGCACAGCCTGCTGGCGTGCCTGCGGTAGCGGATGAACCGGCCGATGGTCGCGCTCGTGCCGCCGGTGCCCGCACCCACCACGATCCACTGCGGGATCGGATGCTGCTCCAGCTTCATCTGCTCGTAGATCGACACCGCGATGTTGTTGTTGCCACGCCAGTCGGTGGCCCGCTCGGCGTTGGTGAACTGATCCAGGTAGTGCCCGCCGGTCTCCTCGGCCAGCCGCTGCGCCTCGGCGTACACCTGCGACGACTTCTCCACGAAATGGCAACGGCCGCCCTGGGCTTCGATCAAGGCGATCTTCGACGGACTCGTCGACGCCGTCATCACCGCGATGAACGGCAGGCCCAGCAACGCCGCGAAGTACGCCTCGGACACCGCCGTTGAGCCCGACGAGGCCTCGATCAGCGTCGTGCCCTCGTTGATCCACCCGTTGCACAGGCCATAGAGGAACAGCGACCGCGCCAACCGGTGCTTGAGGCTTCCGGTGATGTGCGTGGACTCGTCCTTGAGGTACAGCGCCACGTCGACGTCGTCGCACCACGCGGTGGGCAGCGGATAGCGCAGCAGGTGGGTGTCGGCGCTGCGGGCGGCGTCGGCCTCGATCAACCGCACCGCGTTGTCCACCCACTCGCGCGGGCCACTGCGCGAGACCGAGGAGGCAGTCACGGATGTATCAGCGAGCGGACACCGACGGCGACGACGTGCCGGCGCGGGTCCCCGCGTTCCCGCCGCCGGTGGGTGCGGCCACCAGAGTCAGCAGTGTCGCCTCGGGACGGCAGCAGAACCGCACCGGGGCGTACGGGCTCGTGCCGATCCCCGCCGACACGTGCAACTGCATGTTGGCCCCCCAACGCGACGCACCCTTGGCGCGTGAGCGGTCGAGTTCGCAGTTGGTGACGAGCGCACCGTAGAACGGCAGGCACAGCTGGCCGCCGTGCGTGTGCCCGGCGAGCACGAGCTGATAGCCGTCGGCAGCGAACCGGTCGAGCACACGCGGCTCGGGGGAGTGCGTGAGGCCCAGCGTCAGGTTCGCAGCCGCGTTGGCCGGCCCGGCGACGGTGTCGTAGCGGTCCCGCTTGAGGTGCGGATCGTCGACGCCGGCGACCGAGATGTGCAGCCCGGCGACGTCCAGGTCGCGACGCGTATGGGTCAGGTCGAGCCAGCCGCGCTCGGTGAACGCCGCCCGCAGGTCCTGCCACGGCAGCGGTTCACCCTGCACGCGGTGCTGTGGTTTGGTCACGTAGTTCAGCGGGTTCTTGGGCCGCGGGCCGAAGTAGTCGTTGCTGCCGAACACGAACAGGCCGGGCACCGAGAGCAACTCACTCAACGACTGCACGACGGCGGGAACGGCCTTCGGATGCGCGAGGTTGTCACCGGTGTTGACCACCAGATCCGGCTCGAGACGCGCCAGGTCCCGCAACCACGCCTGCTTGCGCCGCTGGTTGGGCCGCATGTGCAGATCGCTGATGTGCAGCACCCGCAGCGGTGACGAGCCCGGCGCCAGCACCGGCATCGTCGCTTCGCGGAGTACGAACGCGTTCCGCTCGATGAGGGATGCGTAACCGACCCCGGCGACAAGCGAGCCAGCGGTGACGGCGGCTGCCTTCTTGATCACCGGGGCTGTCGTGACGGCGGTCTTGACGAGCGAAACGGCGGACATGCTCGCAGCCTACTGCCCCAGGCTGTGCCGGATCGAAACTTGCCCGGTCAGCCTGGGTTCAGAGTGGGCAAATCCACACGACCGCGTCAACGGGCCGCATCACGGCGGTGGCGGCGGTGGTGGCGGCCCCAGCACCGGCACCGTGATCGGCGGCAGGCCGGGGATCTCGACCACCGTCTGGCCGATCTCCGGCGGGCCACCCGGGATCGGGATGTTCACCGGAGGCGGCGGTGGCGGAGGTATGCCGTTGCTCAGCTGAATGGTGATGATCGAGCCCGGAATGGTCTGCCCACTCGGGTTGGTGCCGACGACGGTTCCCGAGCGTGCGCTGCTGTTGACGTAGGCGGCCTGATCGGCCACCTGGAACCCGGCGTCCTTGAGCCGCTGGCGCGCGGCGTCCTCGGTCAGCCCGGACACACTCGGCACCTGCGAACCCGGACCGCCGTCGACGTACCGCGGATCGGTGGGCGGCAGCGCGACCGGGCCGAACGACTCGGCGATCGGCTTCATCGCGGTGAACCAGGTGCGGGCCGGTTCGTTACCGCCGAACAGGTTGCCGCTGCCGCACTGGCGCAGCGGGAACGAGCACAGCTCGCTGGGGGTGGAGGAGTCGTCGTAGATGTAGTTGGCCGCGGCGTACTGGTTGGTGAAGCCGAGGAAGGCCGAGGACCGGTTGTCCTCGGTGGTCCCGGTCTTGCCGGACATCGGCAGGTTCCAGCCCACCGAGCCCGCGGCGCCCGCCGCGGTGCCGGATCCGGTGTCGTCCTTGCTCATGGCGTTGGCCAGGGTGTTGGCCAGCCCCTCGGGAACCACCTGCTCGCAGGTCTCGGTGGTGACCGAGACGTCGTTGCCGTGCCGGTCCACCACCTGGGCGATCGGATTGGGCGGGCACCACGTGCCGCCCGACGCGAGCGTCGCCGCCACGTTGGACAGCTCGAGGGCGTTGACCTCGATGGGGCCGAGGGTGAACGACCCGATGTTCTGGCGTTTGACGAAGTCGGCCAGGCTCTCGTTGCTCTCCGGGTCGTAGTCGCGCGCGGTACCGGGCTGCGCGTAGGACCGCAGGCCCAGCTTGACGGCCATGTCGACGGCGCGCTGCACCCCGATCTGCGAGATGAGCTTGGCGAAGGCCGTGTTCGGCGAGGTGGCCAACGCGTCGGTGACGCTCATCGACCCGCGATAGCCGCCCGCGTTCTGCACACACCACGTGGCCGGCGGGCAGCCGCGCGCACCGCCGCTGCCCAGGCCCTTGGCCTCGAACCGCGCCGGAACGGGCAGCTGGGTGTTGATGCCCATGCCCATCTCCATGGCCGCGGCCACCGTGAAGATCTTGAAGACCGAACCGGCGCCGTTGCCGACCAGGGAGAACGGCTGCGGCTGCATCGTCTCGCCGAGATCGGTGTTCAGGCCGTAGCTGCGGTTGCTCGCCATCGCCAGGACCGGATGCGACTCCTTGCCGGGCTTGATGACGCTCATCACGCTCGCGACGCCGGGGGTGTCCGGGGCCGCGATGCTGTCGATGGCCGACTTGACCGAGGATTGCACGTCGGGATCGAGCGTCGTCCTGATCAGGTAGCCGCCCTTGGCCACCTGCTCCTTGCTGATACCCGCGCGGGCGAGGTATTCCAGCACATAGTCGCAGAAGAAGGCCCGGTCGCCCGCGGCGATGCAGCCGCGCGGAAGCTCGTTGGGCTGCGGCAGGATGCCGAGCGGCTGTTCCTTGGCCGCCCGCAGCGCCTCGGCCTCCTGCGGGATGTTCTGGATCATCGTGTCCAGCACCAGGTTCCGTCGGGCCAGTGCGCCGTCGGGATTGGTGTAGGGGTTCAGTGCGCTGGTGGACTGCACCATGCCGGCCAGCAGCGCCGCCTGCTGCCAGTTGAGCTCGGAGGCGTTGACCCCGAAGTAGGTCTGGGCGGCGTCCTGGATGCCGTACGCGCCGTTACCGAACGACACCAGGTTCAGGTAGCGCGTGAGGATCTCGGGCTTGGTGAAGGTCTTGTCGAGCGTGAGCGCCATCCGGATCTCACGCAGCTTGCGCGCGGGGGTGGTCTCGATGGCCGCGCGACGTTCGGCGTCGGTCTGCGCGACCACCAGCAGCTGGTAGTTCTTGACGTACTGCTGCTCGATGGTCGAACCGCCGCGGGTGTCGGGGTTGCCGGACAGATAGCCGGACAGGCCCGTCAGCGTGCCCTGCCAGTCGACGCCGTTGTGCTCGGCGAACCGCTTGTCCTCGATGGACACGATCGCGAGTTTCATGGTGTTGGCGATTTGTTCGCTGGGGACCTCGAAGCGGCGTTGCGAATACAGCCACGCGATGGTGTTTCCCTTGGCGTCGACCATCGTCGACACCTGTGGTACCTCGCCCTCGACGAGGGCCGCCGAACCGTTGGCGACGACGTCGGAGGCGCGGTTCGACATGAGGCCGAACCCACCCACGACGGGGAACATGAAAGCGGCCGCGAGCACACTTGCGAGAAGGCAGCACCAAGCGAGCTTGATGACGATGACCGCCCGTGGTGGCTGCGCGGAAGGTCCTGTCGGCAGCTCCGGCATGCATACAGAGTAACGAGCTTGCTGGGACCCCTCGGTGGCCCGCGGCCCGACAGCCACCTACCCCGACCTTGGCGAAAACCCCACGAGGGGCCGTCCGAACGGGCAGACTGCACGGCCGTCCCAAAAAAGGGGGTTCCAAACTGTTGCGTAAATACCGTCTGACCACCTAGCTTGGATGCACAGTGCGATCCAGGTAACACCACTTGGCGCAATGTGGCATAGATCGCATAGGCGTTCTACCGGAGGGGCTTGATGCCCGCCATCAGGGGTAGATGGCAGGAATGAAGGGATCGCTGGTGTCAGCTACACACACTGTCGCACGTAAGGCGAGCACTCTCTCGACGACCGCGGCCACCGCGCATCACCGCGACGCCGAAGCACGTATTGCATGGGTGTCGCAGGCGCGATGCCGCCAGGCCGACCCCGACGAACTGTTCGTCCGCGGCGCGGCGCAGCGCAAGGCCGCTGTCATCTGCCGGCATTGCCCGGTGATCCTCGAATGCGGCGCCGACGCGCTCGACAATCGAGTGGAGTTCGGCGTGTGGGGAGGCATGACCGAACGGCAGCGCCGGGCGTTGCTCAAACAGCATCCGGAAGTGAGCTCCTGGGCCGACTTCTTCGCCGCCCAGCGCAAGCACCGCAGCGCCGTCTGAGATCGCGACGAGCCCGCCGACGAGGCGGGCTCGTTTCGTTGCTGGAGCTGTTCGGACGGTTCGCTGTGGCCCGTTGGGCCGCGTGGCCCGTCGTCGTCCGCACGCGTCATCGACTGCTCGACTGTAATGTGCTCGGTTGTGGTACCCGGTGATCAGAAGCAGTGAGTGAGCCTGCTCGCGCGCTCCCCTTGTCGGCGATCGTCTCCGGCGCCGCCGGAATGCTGGTACCACTGCCCGTGCCGGGGGAATCGCCGGACGACCCGCTGCTGACCGACGTTGTTCTGCACGAGCCGGGCGCACCGGCGGATTACCGCACCGCGATAGTGCTGGTCAGTACCCGAATCGACGACCGCTTCGCGCTGGGATCGTTGCTCGGCGAGGTGGGAACTGCCGCGGCGGTTGTACTTCCGCCCGGCGCCACGACCGACGTATCCCTGGTGCCCGCCCAGACCGCCAGGCTCTTCCGGCGGTCCCCGTGGGTGGGGTGGAGCGAACTGTTCCGGGTCCTGGTCCGCCTGCTCGGCGCGGGCCGCATCGTCGACCCGGCCCCACAGGTCGACAACCTGCAGGCCCTGGCTCGCTGGATCAGCACCCAGACCGGCGCGCCGGTGACGATCGAGGATCTCGATTCCCGGGTGCTCGCATACGCCGTCGTCGGGCAGGACGTCGACCCCATCCGGAACCAGACCATCCTGGGCGGTGCCGTCCCGGCCTGGCGCGTCGAACGGCTGATGTCCACCGGATTCCTGCCCGCGGTCTGGCGATCCGACGACGTGATCGTCCGCGACGCCGAAGACGGCGACCCGGCCCGCATGGTGGTGTCGGTGAAATCCGGGGGCGAAACACTGGGGACGATCTGGGCGGCGTTGGACGACGACACCGACCGCGAGGAACTGCGACACCTGTTGCTGCAGGTACGTCAGACCGCTGCGGCGATGATGCTGCGGGAAGTCCACCGCGACCAGTACGAACGCCGACTTCGGGAGTCCGCGCTGGTCGATCTGATCTCGCGCGGCGTGGACCACGGGGTCCCGGCGGCGCTGCTCGGTCTGCAGCCGGACACCAGGCATGTCGTCGTCGCGCTGGGAGCCGACACACCTGAAACCCGCTCCCTGATGTTCCACGTGCAGGCACTGCGGGCCGGCGCGCGGCCCGCACGGGTGGGCACCGACCTTCTCGTCGTGCTGCCCCTGCAAGACGACGAGGCGTCCGATGCCGATGTCGCAGGCCGTCTTTCGGAGCACCTGGCCCGGGTTTCCCGACGACATTCCGGCGGGATCGCCGTGGGGTCGGTCGTCGACTCGATCCTGGACCTGCGGCGCTCCGCAGTCGTCGCGCGTCAGGTGCTCGACGCCGCCGCCCTCGACCTCGGCTGCCGGCGCCTGCGTGACGCCATGCCACCTGTCCTCACAGCCGCCGACGTGGAGGACCCGCTGACCCTGATCCGCGCGGCAGACCTGCTCGAACCTCTGGCCGACGCTCTCGCCGAACCGCTGTGCGTCTTGCGTCGTCACGATGTGGGCCACGGGACCTCGTTCGTCGACACCGTCGCGGCGGTGCTGGACCACCCCGGCAACTTGAGTGGTGCGGCCCGTGAACTCGGCATCCACGCGAACTCTTTGCGATATCGACTGGACCGGATCAGTGCGGTCTCCGGTCTCGACCTGCAGTCGGCGGCGGCGCGACTGCGCGCGGCGCTCGGTCTGCTGGTGTGGGAGCGACGGGGCGAACTGGGATCCGGCCGTCCTGTTGTCGACTTCGATGAGAATCGGGGTTCCGGTTAGTGCACTTCGGAGAGACCCCGCAGGCCAGCCATCCTGTTTCTCCGAATCCGACGAAGATTCGCCAGGATTTTCTCGGCCCCGACGGCTCCCACCACCGACGATGGTTTTCATAGGTTGTAAAGGTGATTGACGCGCCACCGCGTGCCGGGCGACCTCTGCCCGGTCCGGACACCCTCCTGCACCGTCGCGAACAGATTGTGGCCGACGTGGTTCGGCAGGGTTTCATCGACAACCTGCACCCGCTGTGCGGGGTCCTCGACCTCGACACCCTCGACGAACTGATGCTTTCGTTGAAAACGGTCTATCCCGCCGATCTGCCTGCCGTGCACACGATCGCGGCAAAGGCGATCACGCTGCGACCGGTTCTCGCGCGGTTCGCCGAGGCGGGAATCGGATGCGAGGTGGCCAGCCCCGGTGAGCTCGAATTGGCGCTCGCCGCGGGGTTTCCGGCAGATCGCATCGTGTTCGACTCTCCGGCCAAGACCATGCCGGAGATCACGAGGGCGCTCGAGCTCGGGGTGTCGTTCAACGTCGACAACTTCGAGGAACTGGCGCGGGTCGATCAGGCGGTCGCACGTATCGGCCGGACACGTTCGGTGATCGGGGTGCGGTTGAATCCCCAGACCGGTGCCGGCGCGATCGACGCGATGAGCACGGCCACCTCCACATCGAAGTTCGGGATCGGGTTGGCCGATCACCGCGACGAGATCATCGACGCATTTTCGGTCCGGCCCTGGCTGACCCAGCTGCACGTGCACAGCGGGTCCCAGGGGATGAGTGTCGAGCATGCGGCCCACGGGGTACGCCTCACGGCAGAGGTGGCCGCCGACGTCAACGCACGGGCGGGATTCCAGCAGATCCAGCGGATCGATGTCGGTGGAGGGCTACCGGTGAACTTCCAATCCGACCGGATCACACCGACTTTCGCCGATCACCGGGCCGCACTTGAGGCCGCGGTACCGCGATTGTTCGACGGGACCTACACGCTGGTGACCGAATTCGGCCGAGCGTTGACGGCCAAGGCGGGCACCGTCGTGGCCCGTGTCGAGTACACGAAGGTGACCGGGGGCCGTCCCATCGCGATCACCCATGCCGGTGTGCAGGTCGCCACCCGCTCGATCTTCGCGCCGGAGGCGTGGCCGCTGCGGGTCGAGGTGTACGACCCGCGCGGGCGGCGCCGGGAAGGCAAGCCACGAGTGCAGGATGTGGCGGGCCCCGCCTGCTTCACCGGTGACATGCTGGCCGTCGGACGCGAACTGCCTGACGTTCGCCAGGGAGATCTGGTCGCCGTTCCCGACACCGGAGGCTATTACTTCTCGACCCACTTCTCCTACAACGCATTGCCTCGACCCGCCGTCTACACCGTGGGGACCGATTCCGACGGTCACCGACGCTGGTCACTGGCTCGCCGGGCCCAGACGATCGAACAGATCGTCACCGAGGCCGGTGAACCGTCGCTCGAACCGCTTCCGTTCGTCTCGCCCGCCCGTCCCTCCGACTGATTGCGACCGCTCATGCTCGAATCGAACTCCGAATCGTCCTCGCCCGACGGGGCCCGCTCGGGTCTCGCCAGGTCGCTGAAAACCCGGCATATGACCATGATCGCGATCGGTGGGGCCATCGGCGCCGGGCTCTTCGTCGGCAGCGGCGCGGTGATCAAAACCGCGGGCCCCGCGGCGATCCTGTCCTACGTCCTGGCCGGCGTGCTCGTGCTGTGCACCCTGCGGATGCTCGGCGAGATGGTCGTGGCCAAGCCGAGGACGGGTGCCTTCGCCGACTACGCCCGGATGGGCATCGGTCCGTGGGCGGGGTTCACCCTGGGGTGGCTGTACTGGTACTACTACGTGATCATCATCGCGGTGGAAGCCGTTGCGGGAGCCAACATCCTGTCTGCCTGGGTAGGTCTGCCGCTGTGGCTCATGGCCATGCTGTTGATGGCGGTGTTGACCCTGACCAACCTCATCTCGGTGCGGTGGTTCGGCGAATTCGAGTTCTGGTTCTCCGGCATCAAGGTCGCCGCCATCGTGTCCTTCATCGTCCTCGGTCTGCTCTGGGTGCTCGGGGTGTGGCCCGGCGACACCGGAGGGCTGTCGAACCTGGTGGCGCACGGAGGTTTTGCGCCCAACGGTCTCGGGTCGATCTTCGGCGCCGTGGTGGTGGTGATCTTCGCCTTCGGCGGTGCCGAGATCGTCACGATCGCCGCCGCGGAGAGCGCCGAACCGGCGAAATCGGTCGCCAGGGCCACCACCGGCGTCATCTGGCGGATCATCCTGTTCTACGTCGGATCCATCTTCCTGGTCGTGTGCCTCCTGCCGTGGAACGACGCGTCCGTGCTGTCCAGCCCGTACGTCGCTGCCTTGGACAAACTGCAGATCCCCGGCGCGGGACTCATCATGAACTTCGTCATCCTCACCGCGGTGTTGTCGGTGCTGAACTCGTCGATCTACACGTCCTCACGCATGCTGCGCGTGCTCGCATCACACGGCGACGCGCCAGAGTGGCTGGTGCGAACCAACACTCGCGGCGTCCCCACCCGCGCAATCCTGGCCAGCACCGTCGTCGGATGGGTCTCGGTGATTTTGGCCTACGTCGCACCCGACTCGCTGTTCCTGTTCCTGGTGAACTCCTGCGGCGTGGTCGCGATCTTCATGTACGTGATGATCGGCGTGTCGGAGCTGCGGGTGCGTCGGGCCGTCGAGCGTGAGGACCCGGCCAAGCTGACGCTGAAGATGTGGTTTTTCCCGTATCTCACGGTCGCGGTGATCGTGTGCTTTGTGCTGGTACTGGTGGCGATGCTGTTCGACGCCGATCAGCGGGTCCAGCTGCTGGCCAGCGTGGTGAGCCTGGCCGTGGTCCTGATCGCCTACGTCCTGCGCAAGCGCCACGGACAGGTGCCCGTCACCACTGAAGCCGCTGAGATCGGAGGTGGCGCCGAAGACGCCCACACGGCCACAACGGACGAACGGTGATGAGTGACTTCTTCGCCCGCGCATCGTCGCGGCTGGCCGCGACAGCGACCTGGTCGATCCGGATCATCGATCTGGGCAGTGGCGAGGTCTTGTTCGAACACGACCCGGACCGGGTGCTCAAGACCGCGAGCGTCGGCAAGGTCTTCCTGCTGGCCGAGGTCGCACGTCGGTTCGAGGACAAGACCCTTGGGCCGGGCGAGGTCGTCGCCGCCGTGCCCGAGGACCACGTCGCCGATTCCGGGATCCTGTACCTGCTGCGGCAGCAAGACTTCCGGATCGACGACCTGTGCCTGCTGATCGGTGCCGTGAGCGACAACATGGCCACCAACATCCTGCTGCGCCGGATCGGGCTCGATGAGGTGCAGCGCGCCACAGGTGATCTGGGGTTCACGCGCAGTGGGCTACGCGACCGGGTGCGGCTGAACCGGCCTCGCGACGATCGACTCACCCTGTCGACGGGCAACGCCGCGGAGCTGTGCGCGTTCGTGGCGCGCCTGCACGCCGGTGAGATCCACAGCGTCGCGGTGTCTCGGCAGGTGCGCACGTGGCTGGGCGTCAACACCGATCTGTCCATGGTGGCGCGCGCCTTCGGCCTTGACCCCCTGGCCCACATCGAACCCGACGCAGGATTCGAACTGTGGAACAAGACCGGCACCATCTCAGACGCGCGGATCGACATCGGATGCGTCACCGCGGCCGGACGCACGGTCGGCTACGCCGTCCTGGCGAACTGGGCGTGGGGCGAGGACCACCGGGACCCCGTGTTGCACACCATGGGATACCTGGGCGCCGAGATCCGTCGTTATCTGGAGGCAGCTCAGGCCGGTTCGGTGACGCCGGTGATCTGATCGGCGATCGCCCGCAGCGCCTCGAGATCCGATACGTCGAACGGCAGCGACGGCACCCCGACGATCGCCACGTGCGGATTGGCACCCGTGAATCGCGACAGCAACCGCACCTCCCGCTTGGCCGTCTGCGCGCGGGCGGCGTGGATGCGCAGCACCGCCGCGGTCACCGAGCCGGGATCCTCGGCGGCCAGTTCGTCGGCGGCCTCTTCGGCCTTCTCGGCGTGCAGATCGCACAGCGTGGGATGCGTGCGGTTGAGGATCAGACCCGCGAGCGGCATACGCTCGCCGGACAGCCGGTCGACGAAGAACGACGCCTCGCGCAGCGCGTCGGGTTCGGCCGCGGACACCACCACGAACTGGGTGCCGCGCCGCTTGAGCAGATCATAGGTACGGTCTGCCTTCTCGCGGAACCCGCCGAAGGTGGCATCCAGTGATTGCACGAAACCGGCTGCGTCGGAGAGCATCTGCGAACCCAGCACGGTCGACAGCGCCTTCATCGCGAGCCCGACGGCACCCGTCACGAGCTTTCCGATGCCGCGGCCAGGAGCCAACAGCATGCGCCACAGGCGGCTGTCCATGAAGCTGCCCAAACGTTTTGGCGCGTCGAGGAAGTCGAGGGCGTTACGCGACGGTGGCGTGTCGACGACCACCAGGTCCCACTTGTCCTCGGACAGCAACTGCCCGAGTTTCTCCATGGCCATGTACTCCTGCGTGCCCGCAAGTGAGGTGGCCACCGTCTGGTAGAACTGGTTCTCCAGAATCGAGTCGGCGACGCCGGGACCCGAGTACTGCAACACCATCTCGTCGAACGTGCGACGCATGTCGAGCATCATCGCGTGCAGTTCCCCGGGCACCTCGGGGGCCAGCGGAACCCGTTGCGGTGTATTGCCCAGATCCTTGATGCCGAGCGCCTGTGCGAGTCGCTTGGCGGGGTCGATGGTGAGCACCACGACGGTGCGCCCGTACTCGGCGGCACGCAGCGCCATCGCCGCGGCGGTCGTGGTCTTACCGACACCGCCCGCGCCGCAACACACCACGACACGGTTGGAGGTGTCGGCCAGGATCGAGCCCATGTCGAGGGCCGGTGGTGTGGTGCTCATCTGACCCCCTGGGCGGCGAGTTCTTCGGCGAGTTCGTAGAGGCTGCCCAGGTCGACACCGTCGGCCAGCGCGGGCAGTTCCAGGCGTGGGATGTCGATCTCGTCGAGCAGTTCGGCGCTTTCCTTGCGGGCTCTGATGCGCGTCGCATGCTGGATCGCCTCGGTGAGCAGACCCGCAAAATCCTCGTCGGACAACGTGATTGCGGCCCTGCTCAAGCCTGCGCGGATCGTGTCGGCGTCGAGGTCGCCGTCGGCGGCCTTGGCCAGATCTTCCGGCGACAGATACGCCGGGATGTTGCGGTTGACGATGACGCTGCCGATCGGCAGGTTCAGTTCCTTGAGTTCGTCGATCGCCTCCAGGGTCTCCTGGATGGGCAGCGCCTCCAGCAGTGTCACCAGGTGGATCGCGGTCTGCTCGGAGTGCAGCAGCTTCACCACACCCTCGGCCTGCGAGTGCACGGGTCCGCCCTTGGCCAGATCCGAGACGGCCTTGGTCACATCGAGGAAGCGTGAAATACGGCCTGTCGGAGGGGAATCCACGACGACGGCGTCGTAACCGCTGCGCTTGTGCTTGGCGTCGCGCATGTCCGGCGGTCGGACCACGATCTCTTTGATCTTGCCGGTCAACAGCACGTCACGCAGACCAGGCGCGATGGTGGTGGCGAACTCGATGGCGCCGATGCGGCGCATCGCACGTCCGGCGATGCCGAGGTTGTAGAACATGTCGAGGTACTCCAGGAACGCGGCCTCGATGTCGATGGCCAGCGCGTTGACCTGCCCGCCGCCCTCGGCCGTGGCGATCTTGACTTCCTCGTAGGGCAGTGGCGGCACATCGAACAGCTGCGCGATGCCCTGGCGTTCCTCGACCTCGACGAGCAGGACCCTGCGCCCCCCTGCGGCCAGCGCGAGGGCGAGCGCCGCGGCGATCGTGGATTTGCCGGTTCCGCCCTTGCCGGACACGAAATGCAATCGCGCCTTCGTCAGGCGCGACGGCCAACCGACATGCTTGGCGCCGCTCTCTGTGGTTGCCACCAGTGCATGCTAACCAAGCCTTGCTGCCCGACAGATAAGCTCGGCCCATGAGTGAACCGACTCGCTGGGAGTACGCCACGGTGCCGTTGCTGACCCATGCCACCAAACAGATCCTTGACCAGTGGGGCAGTGACGGCTGGGAACTGGTCTCGGTCCTGCCCGGGCCGACCGGTGAGCAGCATGTCGCCTACCTGAAGCGGCCGAAGTGACCGGCGCGTCGTGGTCGGGACGGCTCGCCGAGCTCGGCATCGAACTGCCGGGCGTGGTTCCGCCGGTGGCGGCCTATGTGCCCGCCGTGCACACCGGCAACCACGTCTACACCTCGGGGCAGCTGCCCATCGTCGGTGGTGAACTGCTCAAGACCGGCAAGGTCGGTGCCGAGGTGAGCGCCGAGGAGGCCAAGGAGCTCGCGCGGGTGTGCGGCCTCAACGCGTTGGCCGCGGTGCACGCGCTCGTCGGGATCGACGCCGTCGTCAAGGTGGTCAAGGTCGTCGGATTCGTCGCGTCGGCCCCCGGCTTCGGTGGCCAGCCCGGCGTCGTCAACGGGGCCTCGGAACTGTTCGGCGAGATCTTCGGCGACGCCGGCGCGCACGCGCGCTCGGCGGTCGGGGTGGCCGAGCTGCCGATCAACGCCCCTGTCGAGGTCGAGATCATCGTCGAGGTCACGCCGGGACTCGCGTGAGCGACCTGGCGCACCCCGCCTACGGGTTGTTACGGCCGGTCACCGATTCGGCTTCGGTGCTGCTGTGCGACAACCCGGGCCTGATGACGCTGGAGGGCACCAACACGTGGGTGCTGCGTGCGCCGGGTAGCGACGAGATCGTCGTGGTCGACCCGGGCCCGGACGACGACGAACACATCGCGCGCGTCGCCGAGCTCGGGACGATCCCGCTCGTGCTGATCAGCCACAAACACGAGGACCACACCGGCGGCATCGACAGGCTCGTCGAGCGGACCGGCGCGGTGGTGCGCTCGGTGGGCAGCGGGTTCCTGCGCGGACTGGGCGGTCCGTTGACCGACGGCGAGGTGATCGATGCGGCCGGGCTGCGCATCACGGTGATGGCGACGCCCGGGCACACCGCGGACTCGTTGTCGTTCGTGCTCGACGACGGCGACGGGCCGGGTGCCGTGCTGACCGCCGACACCGTGCTTGGCCGCGGCACCACCGTCATCGACACCGAGGACGGCAGCTTGCGCGACTACCTCGAATCGCTGCACCGGCTCAAAGGGCTGGGCGGACGTGTGGTGCTGCCGGGGCATGGCCCCGAACTCGCCGATCTCGCGGCCGTCACCGAGATGTACCTGGCGCACCGTGAGGAACGGCTCGACCAGGTGCGTGGGGCGCTACGCGAACTCGGCGACGATGCCACCGCGCGCCAGGTCGTCGAGCACGTCTACACCGACGTCGACGAGAAACTGTGGGATGCCGCGGAGAAGAGCGTGCAGGCCCAACTCGACTACCTGCGTGACCTGTGAGCCTTACCGGCGGTGAGCGCCGGTAAGGCTCCCCAACGCGCTAGCGGGCGCGGCGGGCCAGACGCTCACTGTCGGAGATCAGCACGCTCTTGCCCTCGAGGCGAATCCAGCCGCGGTGGGCGAAGTCGGCCAGCGCCTTGTTCACGGTCTCGCGGGACGCGCCGACGAGCTGGGCGATCTCTTCCTGCGTCAGATCGTGGGTGACCCGCAGCGCCCCGCCCTCCTGGGTGCCGAACCGCTGCGCCAGCTGCAGAAGCTGCTTGGCCACACGGCCGGGAACGTCGGTGAAGATCAGATCCGCGAGGTTGTTGTTGGTGCGGCGCAGACGACGCGCGAGCACGCGCAGCAGCTGCTCGGCGATCTCGGGCCGGTCGGCGATCCAGGCGCGCAGCGCGTCGCGGTCCATCGAGACCGCGCGGACCTCGGTGATCGTGGTGGCGCTCGATGTCCGGGGGCCCGGGTCGAAGATCGACAGCTCACCGAACATGTCCGACGGACCCATGATCGTCAGCAGGTTCTCGCGGCCGTCCGGAGACCGGCGGCCGATCTTCACCTTGCCGGAGATGATGATGTACAGCCGATCGCCGGGCTCACCTTCGGCGAACACGGTGTGCCCGCGCGGGAAGTCGACGGGCTGCAACTGCTTGGTCAGCGCCGCAACGGCGGTGGGTTCGACTCCCTGGAAGATTCCGGCCCTGGCCAGGATCTCGTCCACGTTGCCCCTCTTAAGCTAATGGGTGGTAAGACCTCTTACTGATATTGCCTGCTCAGTCTAGAGGTACGCGGTTTCGCGACTAGCCAACGCTACACACGATCGGCATGGCGAGTCGCCGGAAACTCCGGATTCGTCGCCTGCGGATCGAAGCGGCGCGTGGGCAAATGGGCGTCGTACGAGGCCGAGCCCACGGTCTGGAGGACCAGTTCGCGGTGGTGCAGCTCGCTCACCGGTCGGGCCGTCGAGGCCGCCGCGGTGCCACGAGCGGTCGTCTTGGCCCGGCTGGGCACCTGGTCACGGGCCAGACCGGCCTCCAGCCGGTCGAGCCCGAACGTCGCCAGCATGAGCAACCCGGGGATGAGCGCCACCAGCAGCCAAGACACAAGGCAGTAGTTAACACGGCCCAGGTCTCAGCGGGGTCACGAACCGGGGCACATATGCCACCGGTCGGGAGTGTCGCCGCCACGCCCCCGGACTCCGGGGCACGTACCGCAGATCAGGCGTCGTCAGCGGTGGTCAGTACCCTGACATGCGTGAGCGCGGGTGCCGCCCGATCGGCGAAAACAGCAGGTTCCAAGAAGTGGGACGCCGAGACGCACCTCGGCCTCGTCCGTCGTGCCCGCCGGATGAACCGGACCCTCGCCAAGGCGTTCCCGCACGTGTACTGCGAGCTGGACTTCACCAACCCGCTCGAGCTCACGGTCGCCACGATCCTGTCGGCGCAGAGCACCGACAAGCGCGTCAACCTGACCACCCCGGCGCTGTTCAAGAAGTACCGCACCGCGCTCGACTACGCGCAGGCCGATCGCACCGAGCTCGAGGAGCTGATCCGGCCCACGGGTTTCTACCGGAACAAGACCACGTCGCTGATCCGGCTCGGCCAGGAACTCGTCGAACGGTTCGACGGTCAGGTGCCCGACACTCTCGACGACCTCGTGACGCTGCCCGGTGTCGGGCGCAAGACCGCCAACGTCATCCTTGGCAACGCCTTCGACATCCCAGGCATCACGGTCGACACACACTTCGGCCGGCTCGTGCGCAGGTGGCGCTGGACCGCCGAGGAGGATCCGGTCAAGGTCGAGTTCGCGGTCGCCGACCTCATCGAACGCAGCGAGTGGACCCTGCTGAGCCACCGCGTGATCTTCCATGGCCGACGCGTGTGCCACGCCCGTAAACCGGCGTGTGGGGTGTGCGTGCTGGCCAAGGACTGCCCGTCGTTCGGCATCGGCCCCACCGATCCGCCGACCGCGGCCGCGTTGGTCAAAGGCCCCGAGACCGAGCATCTGCTGGCGCTGGCCGGTTTGTGAGCCCGCGCAATGGGCACACGATGAGCGTTTCGACCCGCTGGACCGTCGCGGTGCTGGTGGTCCTGGTGGCGTTGGGCACCGCGTTCTGGCTGGAGCTGCGCGACGACACTCCCGCCTCGGGCCCCGACGCCGGAACCGCGACGGCCCGCGACCACCGCGACGCCGACACGCCCGAGGCGCTGGCCGGACCGCGGGCCCGCGCCGATCTGCCGCCGTGCCCCGGCCCGGGTGACGGACAGGGACCCGAGGCGCTGCGCGGCATCACGCTGGAGTGCGCCGGGGACGGCACGCCCGTGGATGTCGCCGCGGCGCTGGCCGGACGACCCGTTGTGCTCAATCTGTGGGCCTACTGGTGCGGCCCGTGCGCCGACGAACTGCCCGCGATGGCCGAGTATCAGCGCCGCAACCCCGACGTGCTGGTGTTGACCGTGCACCAGGACGAGAACGAGACGGCCGCGCTGCTGCGTCTGGCCGAACTGGGCGTACGTCTGCCGACAGTGCAGGACGGCCGCAGGCTCGTCGCCGCGGCACTCAAGGTGCCCAACGTCATGCCTGCGACCGTGGTCCTGCGTCCGGACGGTAGCGTTGCCGAGATCCTGCCCCGCTCATTCGTCGACGCCGACGAGATCGCGGCGGCGGTCGACGAGTTGATCCGATCGAGCCGATAGGAGCACCGAGGGTGAGTCCGACGCCCGAGGGGCTGGTTCCCGACGCCGCCCCGGCCTGGCTCAGACCGTTGTTGGACAACGTCGACCATGTGCCGAACGCGTATCGCCGCCGGGTCCCGCCGGAGGTGCTCGCGAGCATCGTGGAGGCCAACCACCAGGCCGCCGAGACCGGTTCGCGCCGCGACGCTGCCGTGTTGGTGCTGTTCTCGGGCCCACCGGACGCCCCGGCGGGTGCGCTGCCCGATGACGCCGACCTGCTCGTCACCGTGCGCGCGTCGACGCTGCGGCATCACGCCGGGCAGGCCGCGTTTCCCGGCGGCGCCACCGATCCCGAGGACACCGGCCCCGTGGCAACGGCGTTCCGCGAGGCCACCGAGGAGACCGGCGTCGACACCGGTCGGCTGTACCCCCTGGCCACGCTCGACAAGATGTTCATCCCGCCGTCGGGATTCCACGTCGTGCCCGTGCTGGCGTACTCGCCCGATCCGGGACCGGTGGCCGTCGTCGACGAGTCCGAGACGGCCGCGGTGTCGCGGGTGCCGGTGCGCGCGTTCGTCAATCCGGAGAATCGGTTGATGGTGTACCGCGAGAGCAACACCAGCCGCTTCGCGGGCCCGGCGTTCCTGCTCAACGAGATGCTGGTGTGGGGTTTCACCGGCCAGGTGATCTCGGCGATGCTCGACGTCGCGGGCTGGGCCAAGCCGTGGAACACCGACGACGTGCGGGGACTGGAGGAAGCAATGGCGCTAGTCGGCCGTGCGAGCAGCTACGGTGAAGCCCATCGTGGAACTGGAATTTGATGACACCCTCGCTGTGGCTTGATCTGGCCGTCGTCGCCATCGCCTTCGTCGCCGCCGTCTCCGGTTGGCGCTCGGGGGCGCTGGGCTCGTTGATGTCGTTCATCGGCGTCGTGCTGGGTGCGGTGGCCGGTGTGCTGCTCGCGCCGCACGTGATCCCGCATGTCGACGGCGCGCGCACCAAACTGTTCGTGACGCTGTTCCTCATCCTCGCGCTCGTGGTGGTGGGGGAGATCGCGGGTGTCGTGCTGGGCCGCGCGGTGCGCGGGACCATCCGCAGCGGGCTGTTCCGCGCGTTCGATTCGATCGTCGGCGTGAGCCTCATGCTGGTCTCGGTCCTGGTGGCCGCATGGTTGCTGGGCAGCCTGATGACCTCGTCGGACCAGCCGAACCTCGCTGCCGCCGTGAAGGGTTCACGCGTGCTCAGCGAGGTGGACCGGGTGGCGCCGAACTGGTTGCGGCAGGTGCCGACGCGCCTGTCGGGCCTGCTGGACACCTCGGGTCTGCCCGACGTGCTCGAACCGTTCGGCCGCACCCCGATCGTCAACGTCGACGCCCCCGATGCGGCGCTCGCCAACGATGCCGTCGTCGCCGCGACCCGGCCGAGCGTGGTGAAGATCCGCGGTGTCGCGCCGAGCTGCCAGAAGGTGCTCGAGGGCAGCGGTTTCGTGGTCGCGCCCAACCGCGTGATGTCCAACGCGCACGTGGTGGCTGGCGCCGACAGCGTGACGGTGGAGGTCGACGGCGAGACCTACGAGGCGGGCGTGGTGTCCTACGACCCCGACGCCGACATCTCGATCCTCGACGTGCCGAACCTGCCGTCGGCGCCGCTGGCGTTCGCGGCGGACCCGGCGCCGCAGGGCACCGACGCCGTGGTGATGGGCTACCCGGGCGGCGGTGACTTCCTGGCCACGCCCGCGCGCGTGCGCGAGATCATCGAGCTCAACGGGCCCGACATCTACCGCACCACCACCGTGACACGCGAGGTGTACACCGTCAGAGGCACTGTGCGGCAGGGCAATTCGGGCGGACCCATGATCAACCGGGCCGGCAAGGTGCTGGGTGTGGTGTTCGGCGCGGCCGTCGACGACGTCGA
The DNA here is from genome assembly GCF_022370755.2 of Mycolicibacterium goodii. The sequence goes on from NZ_CP092364.2 coordinate 6,507,445, forward strand.
CACCGGCTTCGTGCTGACCGCCAAGGAAGTGGAGCGCCAGCTCGCCAAGATCGGTAACACCCAGCGCGTCGCGACCGGTACCTGCATCAACTCCTGAGCTGCGCCAAGAACCGGCCCAGCTGCTCGTTGACCGCGCGGGGCTGCTCCTCGTGTGCGAAATGCCCCGCGCCGCTGATCGATACGTAGCGGCCGTGCGGGGCGAACCGCTGCGTCCGGTACACCGGGTCGGGCAGCACGTAGGGATCCTCGTCGCCGCGCAGGTGCAGCACCGGCACATTCACGGGACGTTTCATCGACGCCATGAACCGCCTGCCCTCACCGCGCAGCTGGCTGCGCACGGCCCACCGCTGGTACTCGAGCGCCGAATGGGCGGCCCCGGGAATCTGGATGGCGCGGCGCAGATGTCGCATCGACTCGGCGAAATCGGACGTCTCCTGCCACGCGGCCCCGGCACGGCTGCGAACCACGCGTTCGAGTTCGGCGGCGTCGTGACGGATGAGCTTGCGCTCGGGCCACATGGGCACCTGGTAGCGCAGCATCCACGGCAGCAGCGCGCGACCCTGGTCCCTGCGCGACAGCGCCGACGCGCGCAATGCCACCGGATGCGGTGAACTGACCACCGCGATCGCGCTCACCGCACGCCGATGCAGCACCGAGGTCGCCCAGCACACCAGTCCGCCGTCGGCGTGACCCACGAGCGTCGCGGTCTTGTGTCCGAGCGCGCGCACCAGCCCGGCCGTGTCGCCGGCCAGGGTCCATCCGTCATACCCGCGCGGTGGTTTGTCACTGCCGCCGTACCCGCGCAGGTCGACCGCCACCACGCGCGCGCCGTGCAGGCCTGTGAGTTGATGACGCCACGACCACCAGAAGGAGCCGAAGCCGTGCAGCAGGATGACCAGCGGGCGGTCGCTCGCGACTTCGTGTCCTGCCGACTCGGCTTCGACGACGTGGAAGCGAATGCCGTTGGCGTGCACCTGCAGATGTCGCCACGGCCCGTCGATCCGAGTGACCGAGGGGTCGGGTGCCGGCATTACCAGCCGGACGGGTCAGAGTTCGGTTTGGCGGTGACGTCGACCTGTGCGGCGGCCTTGTCGTGACCCGGCGTGAGCGCCTCACGCGTTTCCTTCACGGATTCGATGGTCTGCCGCGGCCCGCGGATCCGGCGCACCTTGAGATACCCCAACAGCGCCAAAGCGCCCGTGAACAGCAGCATGATGCCGAACACGATCAGGAACGCCACCCACCGCCACAGCCACGTGTCGAGGAGTTCGGCGAGGAAGAAGAAGAAAAAGAACGTCGAGTAGAACAGCACCACCAGCGCGGCGATGAAGAAGACGCTGCCGGTGAGGCCCTTCTTGACGTCGCGGGTGATCTCGGCCTTCGCCAGCTCCACCTCGGCCCGTACGAGCGTCGACATCTGTGCGGTGGCGTCCTTGACCAGATCGCCGATCGACGGATCCGGCTTGGGGGCGTGCGGATCCACCAGCGGAATCGAGGTCACCGTCGCCGGTACGCCGTTCCTGCGGTCGCCAATGCTCACGGACACTTCCTCCCCGGATCCAATGCGTTTCGCGGTTCATGTTGCCATGCGGGGGCGGGGTAAACGATCCCGGCCAGTGAACCGGCCCCAGTAGACTTCCAATATTCACTGGCTTACGCGGGTCGGGCGCGTCGATGGGAGGACACTTGGCGAGCAGACGCCGCTGGCAGTTGCTTGTTGGTGCACCGGTTGTTGCCCTGTTCGCTCTGCTTGCCCCGTGGGCCGCCGGAGACGCGCATGCCGCACCTCCCGTGGTACTCGGCGGCGGGTCGGGCATCGTCGTCAACGGCGAGTCGTTCTGCACACTCACCGCGATCGGCCACGACAACGCGGGCCGGCTCATCGGCTTCACCTCGGCGCACTGCGGCGGGCCGGGTGCCACGGTGGCCGCCGAGAGTGACATGGCCGCGGGCGTGCTGGGCACGATGGTGGCAGGCAACGACCTGCTCGACTACGCCGTCATCGAATTCGACCCGCAGAAGGTCACGCCGACCAACAACATCAACGGATTCCGGATCGATGGCATCGGGCCCGATCCCAAGTTCGGCGAGATCGCGTGCAAACTCGGCCGTACCACCGGTTACTCGTGCGGCGTGACATGGGGCCCGGGCAAGGACCCCGGCACCATCGTCAACCAGGTGTGCGGCCAGCCCGGCGACTCGGGAGCGCCCGTGACCGTTAACAACCGCCTCGTGGGCATGATCCACGGTGCCTTCACCGAGGATCTGCCCACCTGCGTGGTCAAGTTCGTGCCGCTGCACACTCCCGCGGTGACCATGTCGATCAACACCCAGCTCGCCGACATCGCCGCCAAGAACCGGCCTGGCACCGGTTTCGTCCCGATCTCGTAGTTCTCCAGGCGCGAGCAGACGCAAAACTGCTCAATTTCTGCGGAAAAAGGACAGTTTTGCGTCTGCTCGGCAGTACTACTTGCCGGCGCGGATCGCCTCGAACACGCTGGGATCCACCAGCGTCGAGGTGTCACCGAGTTCGCGGCCCTCGGCCACGTCGCGCAGCAGGCGGCGCATGATCTTGCCGCTGCGGGTCTTGGGCAGCTCGGGCACGACGTGGATCTCGCGTGGCTTGGCGATCGGCGAGATCTCCGTGGCCACCTGGGCGCGCAGTTCCTCGATCATGTCCTCGGTCCCACCCTTGGCGCTGGCCTTCAGGATCACGAACGCGCAGATCGCCTGGCCCGTGGTGTCATCGGAGGCGCCGACCACGGCGGCCTCGGCGACACCGGAATGCCCGACGAGCGCGGATTCCACCTCGGCGGTCGAGATCCGGTGGCCCGAGACGTTCATGACGTCGTCGATGCGGCCCAATACCCAGATGTGGCCGTCGGAGTCATACCGCGCGCCGTCGCCCGCGAAGTACCAGCCCTGCTCGGCGAACCGCGACCAGTAGGTGTCCTTGAACCGCTGCGGGTCACCCCAGATGCCGCGCAGCATGGCCGGCCACGGCTTGTCGAGCACCAGGTAGCCGGTGACGTGCTCGGCCTCGTCGGCGCCGGGCACCAGTTCGTTGCCCTCGTCGTCGACGATCTTGGCCGAGATGCCCGGCAGCGGCGTCATCGCCGAACCGGGCTTGGCCGCGGTCACGCCGGGCAGCGGCGAGATCATGATGGCCCCGGTCTCGGTCTGCCACCAGGTGTCGACGACCGGGGTCTTGTTGGCGCCGAAGGCTTCCCGGTACCAGCGCCACGCCTCGGGGTTGATGGGCTCGCCCACCGATCCGAGCAGGCGCAGGCTCGACAGATCATGTGCGGCCGGGATCTGACGGCCGAGCTTCATGAACGTGCGGATCAGCGTCGGCGCCGTGTAATAGATGCTGACGCCGTACTTCTCGATGACCTCGAAGTGCCGGTGCTCGGTCGGCGACGTGGGCGTCCCCTCATAGACCACCTGCGTGACGCCGTTGGACAGCGGCCCGTACACGATGTAGGTGTGTCCGGTCACCCAGCCGATATCGGCGGTGCACCAGTACACGTCGGTCTCGGGCTTCACGTCGAACACGTTGTAGTGCGTGTACGACGACTGGGTGAGATAGCCGCCCGAGGTGTGCACGATTCCCTTGGGCTTACCGGTCGTGCCGGAGGTGTACAGCAGGAACAGCGGGTGCTCGGAGTCGAAGGCCTCGGGCGTGTGCTCGGTCGACGCCTTGTCGACCGTCTCGTGCCACCACAGGTCGCGGCCGTCGGTCCACTTGACGTCGATGCCGGTGCGACGCACCACCAGCACGTTCTGCACCGACGGCTGATCGGCGACCGCCTCGTCGACGGCGTCCTTCAGCGACGCGGCCTTGCCGCGGCGGTACTGCCCGTCGCTGGTGATGACGAGCTTGGCCTCGGCGTCCTCGACGCGGGCGCGCAGCGCCGACGCGGAGAAGCCGGCGAACACGACGCTGTGCATGACACCCAGGCGGGCGCACGCGAGCATCGCGACGATGGCCTCGGGGATCATCGGCATGTAGATGGCGACGCGGTCACCGGCCTTCAACCCCAGGTCGCTCAGGGCGTTGGCGGCCTTGCACACCTCGTCTTTGAGTTCGGCGTAGGTGATGCTGCGGGAGTCGCCGACCGGTTCGCCCTCCCAGTGGATGGCCACCCGGTCGCCGTTGCCGGCCTCGACGTGGCGGTCGACGCAGTTGTAGGCGACGTTGAGCTTGCCGCCCACGAACCACTTGGCGAACGGGGCGTCCGACCAGTCGAGGACGTCGGTGAACGGGGTGTGCCAGGACAACCGCTTGGCCTGCTTCTCCCAGAACGCCAGCCGATCCTTCTCGGCCTCGGCGTACAACTCACCCGTCGCGTTGGCTTCGGCCGCAAAATCGGCCGGCGGCGGATAGGCTGACGGAACTTCTGCGTGCGAGGGGTTCGACATGGCTGTGAGCCTAGTCACCGAACGTTGCACATACGTTGGACCCTCACATGTCGGCTGTTGGGCGGCGGTCTGGCTGCGCTGAACGGTCGGAGAACACGCGATCAGCGGTCGACTAGTGTGGCTGGTTATGACCGAGCGCCCAGATCCTCTCGCGCCGCTGTTCGACCTGCCCGGTGTGGCTGCGGCGTGCGAGGAGGCGCGTGGCGCGCTCGGACGCGCACACCGTCACAAGGTCAACCTGCGCGGCTGGCCGCAGACCGCCGCGGAGTCCGCGCTGCGGGGCGCCCGCGCGTCGGCCGTGCTCGACGGCGGTGCCGTGCAGTTGTCGGCCGACGGCGACCCCGACCCGGTGACCGCGGGTGCGATACGCGTCGCCGAGGCCCTGGAAGGCGGCGCGACCTCCCTGGTGACGGTGTGGCAGCGCGCGCCGATGCAGGCGCTGGCGCGACTGCATGCGCTCGCAGCGGCAGATCTGACCGACGACGAGCACCTGGGCCGGCCGCGCACCGATCCCGAAGTCGGTCCGCGGCTGGAGTTGCTGATCGAGATCCTGACCGGTGGGTCCAAGGTGCCCGCCCCGGTGCTGGCGGCCGTGGCGCACGGTGAGTTGCTGACGCTGGCCCCGTTCGGCACGGCCGACGGGGTGGTGGCGCGGGCCGTGTCGCGGCTGGTGACGATCGCGAGCGGACTGGACCCACACGGTCTCGGTGTGCCCGAGGTGCACTGGATGCGCAAGTCGGGCGAGTACCAGGGGGCCGCCCGCGGGTTCGCGTCGGGCACGTCCGACGGCCTGACCGCATGGCTGCTGCTGAGCTGCGAGGCGCTGCACGCGGGAGCCCGCGAGGCGCTCCAGATCGCGCAGCACATCGCCCAGGCGGGTTAGCCGGCCTTCTCGCGGACCCGCTCGACACGGCCCACCAGCAGCACGTACGACGCGATGCCGATCAGCGTCACGATGGTCATGTACACGAAGCCGGGCGCGAAGCTCTCCTCGGTGACCAGCAGGCCGATGATGATCGGCGTGGCGATCGACGACAGGTTGCCGATGAAGTTGAACATTCCGCCGGTGAGGCCGAGCAGCCGTTTGGGTGCCAGGGCCGACACCAGCGACCACGTGATCGACGCCAGGCCGTTGCCGAAGAACGCGATCGACAGGAACAGCACCACCAAGGCAGTCGAGTCGGTGTAGTTGGCGCCGAGCATCGCCGTGGTGAGCAGCAGCCCGACGATGATCGGGCCCTTGCGGGCGGCGCCGAGCGAAATACCGCGCCGCAGCAGGAAATCCGACAGCACACCGGAGAACAGCACACCGACCAGCGCTGCGATGAACGGCAGCGACGCCAGGAAGCCGGTCTTGATGTAGTCCATGCCGCGGTACTCGACGAGGTACGTGGGGAACCACGTGAGGAAGAACCACAGCGTCGAGGTCAGGCAGAACTGGCCGAGGTAGATGCCCCACAGCTTGCGCCGCCCGAGCACCGTCGCGACGTCGGCGCGCGTCACCGCGGCCCGCTGCGGCTGTTCCTCGGCGACATCGACCAGGCCCCCGCCACGTTCGATCAGCTCGAGCTCGGCCTCGTTCGCGTTGGACTGTCGCGGCTCACGGTATTTCAGGTACCAGACCGCGGCCCAGCCGATGCCGATCGCGCCGGTCACGATGAACACCCAGTGCCAGCTCATGACAGCCTGCAGCCACGACAGCACGGGTGTGAGCAGCGCGAGGCCGATGAACTGCCCTGAGGTGTAGAAGCCGATGACCGATGCGCGTTCGCGCTCGGGGAACCACGTCGTCGCGACACGGTTGTTGATCGGGTAGGCCGGCGCCTCGAACACACCGACCAGCAGACGCAGTGCGATCAGCGCGACGAACCCGCCGATGACGCCCATGAACAGCGTCGCGAGCGACCACAGCGCCAGACACACCGGATACAGCACGCGCGGGCGCACGCGATCCACGAGCCAGCCGCCCGGAATCTGCAGTGCCGCATACGTCCAGCCGAACGCACTGAGCAACAGCCCCTGCTGAGCCTTGGTCAGGTCCATCTCGTCGGCGATCGCGGGCATCGCGATCGACAGGTTGGCCCGGTCCATGTAGTTGATCACGACGGTGATGAACAGCATCACCGCGATGAGGATGCGCGCACGGGAGGCCTGCTTGGCCAGATCCGGTGCGGCGCCTGTCTTTCCGGTACGGGTCATGTTCATCACCACTCCGCGAAGGATCCGTCGGCGTGGCGCCAGACCGGGTTGCGCCACCGATGTCCCTCGGCCGCCCGTTCGGCCACGTACTCTTCGTTGATCTCGATGCCGAGGCCCGGGCCCGTCGGGATCCGGACCTGCCCGTCGGCGTAGGTGAAGACGCCAGGGTCGACGAGGTAGTCGAGCAGGTCGTTGGTGGTGTTGTAGTGGATGCCGAGGCTCTGCTCCTGGATGGTCGCGTTGTAGCAGCCCGCGTCGATCTGCAGGCACGAGGCGAGCGCGATCGGTCCGAGCGGGCAGTGCAGGGCGAGCGCGACGTCGTACGCCTCTGCCATGTGTGCGATCTTGCGGGCCTCGGTGATGCCGCCGCAGTGCGACGGGTCCGGCTGGATGATGTCGACCGCACCAGAGGCGAGAATGGTCTTGGCGTCCCATCGCGAGAACAGCCGCTCGCCCAACGCGATCGGGATGGGCGACTGGCGCAGCACGTCGACGAAACCGTCGACATGTTCACTGAGCACGGGTTCCTCGACGAACATCAGCCGGTACGGTTCGAGTTCACGCAGCAGCACCTTGGCCATCGGCTTGTGTACGCGCCCATGGAAATCCACCCCGATGCCGATGTCGGGGCCCACCGCCTCGCGGACGGCCGCGACGCTGGCCACCGCGCGGTCCACCTTGTCCCACGTGTCGAGGTACTGCATCTCCTCGGTGCCGTTCATCTTCACCGCGGTGAAGCCACGGTCGACGACTTCGCGTGCGGCCTTGGCGGTTTCGCTCGGCCGGTCGCCGCCGATCCACGAGTAGACCTTGATCCGGTCACGGACCCGCCCACCCAGCAGTTCGTAGGCAGGCACGCCAAGGGCCTTGCCCTTGAGGTCCCACAGGGCCTGGTCGATGCCGGCGAGCGCGCTCATGTGGATGCCGCCGCCGCGGTAGAACCCGCCGCGGTACATGACGGTCCAGAGGTCCTCGATCTGGCCGGGGTCCTGGCCGATCAGGTAGTCCGACAGCTCCTCGACCGCGGCGGCCACGGTTGCCGCACGGCCCTCCAATACCGGTTCGCCCCAACCGACGAGGCGTTCGTCGGTCTCGATGCGCAGGAAGAGCCACCGCGGGGGAACGGTGAACGTCTGCACCGATGTGATCTTCATCGTGGGTTCCTCTCTGCCTGTGCGTGAGACCAGATGTCCTGCAGCGTGCGGGCGCGCCGACCGACGTCGGCGGCGTTGTCTCCTGGGCGGTACAGGTTCGTGCCCAGCCCGGCGCCGCCGGCGCCTGCGGCGATCCAGTCGGCCAGGTTGTGTTCGTCGACGCCGCCGACCGGCAGCATCTCGACGTCGGCGGGAAGCACTGCGCGCCACGCCTTCATACCCGAGATGCCGACGGCGTCGGACGGGAAGAGCTTGAGGCTGCGCGCGCCGGCGTCGACGGCGCTGAACGCCTCGGTGGGGGTCGCAACCCCCGGATAGGGTCGTAGGCCGCGCTGCACCGCGGCGGCGATCACCTCGGTATTGGCATTGGGGGACACCGTGATCCGGGCACCGGCTGATTCGGCGCGGGCGACGTCGTCGACGCTGAGCACGGTTCCGGCGCCGATCACGCACTGCTGCGGCGCCGCGGCCGCGAGGCGTTCGATCGAGTCGAAGGGGTCGGGGGAGTTGAGCGGGATCTCGATCGCGGTGAACCCGGCGTCGATCAGCGCGCCGCCGATCGCCAGGATCTCATCGGGGCGCACCCCGCGCAGGATGGCCACCAATCCGGTGGGCTGGTTCATGAAACCTCCTCCGTTCGGGATCGGGCGTCGACGAGGCCGCTGGTGGCCGCGACGTGCCACAGGCCGCGCGCCGCGGCCTCCTCGGTGAGCGACGCCGACGGCTGCACACCGTGGCGCCCGAGCGCGGTGGCGTAACGACGGCACAGGTCGGGCTTGCCGCACAAGACGATCCGTTGCCCAGGCGCGGTCTGCAGGAGATGACGGATCTCGTCGGCGATCAGCAGGCCCGACACATAGTCCGGCAGCGCGCCCGGTGCGAGCGCGCCGTCGAGCACGAGGGCGCGGGCGCCGAACAGGGCGGTCGAGATGCCACGCGAGGTGTCGGCGTCGAGGCCGCGGACGAAAGCCGCGTTGTCCCGTGCGGGCGCGTGCGCGGTGCGGGCGAGGATGCCGTGCTCCATCAGCAGGCCGTAGAGCTCGCCCGTCATCGCGGTGGTGAACGTGTGAACCTGTCCGGCAACGATTCTGACCCACTTGGTGTGGGTTCCCGGCAGGACGACCAGGAGGTCGCCGGCCGGATCGTCCAGCAGGTCGAGCACACCGACGAGCTGGGTTTCCTCACCGCGCATCACGTCGCCCGCGGTGTGCGCACCGGGCGCTACGCGCAGTCCGGGGACGAGGTGCAGCGTGCCGCGCTGATGGGGCACGCGGGTCAACGTGGCCGCGTCGAACTCCAGGTCGGTGGGCACGGTGAGGTAACCGGCCTCGTGCCAGCCCTGCGCACTGCCCACCATCCCGCAGGCGATGGCGGGAACGCCCGGGTGGGCGTCGAGCCAGTCGGCGCACACGTCGGTGAAGACCTTTTCGTAGTCACCGGCGCGGGTGTCGGAGTTGCCGGAGGTGACGTTGAGCAGCCCGCTGTCTCGGGCGTGGGTGTCGAGGACCCGGCCGTCGTCGCCGAGCAGCCAGGCCCGCAGCGCGGTCGAGCCCCAGTCCAGGGCGATGAGCCGCGCCACGCCGGGCACCTGGGTGTGATGTGTCACAGGGCCACTATGGGAACCGCATCCCAAAATATCCAACACAGTCCCTATATGTGGGATGCTGGGCGCATGAGTGTTCCGTCCGGTACCCAAACGTTGGCCCGTGGACTGTCGGTGATCAGGGCCGTCGCCGACGGGGCGCGCGATCTGCGCACGCTCGTCGAGCGGACCGGGCTGGGCCGCAGCACCACCCACCGGCTAGTCCAACTGCTCGTCCATGAGGAGTTCCTGCGTCATGTCGACGGCGGTTACACCCTAGGCCCGGCGTTGATCGAGCTGGGATTCAAAGCGCTGCACGGCAATCCGCTGCCCGTTGTGGCGCGCCCGCTTCTGGAGGAACTGTCCGAGCAGGTCCATGACACGGTGCACCTTGGCGTGGTCGACGGCGACTCGGTGCTGTACCTGGAGAAGCTGCCCGGTAACCGTGGCGCCGAGATGCGTTCGCGGGTCGGGCACCGGATGCCGTTGACGCGAACGGGTGTGGGGATGGCGCTGCTGCTGGACTCACCGGACCGTTGGGAGGCGCTCTACATCGCCGACGAGGACCGGGTCACGGTCCCGGCGGCGGTGCGCCGCGGGGATGTGGCGCAGCGGTGCGCCGAGTTCTGCGCCCGCATGCAGACCTACGCGAAAGACGGATCCGCGATGGACCTGGAGGATAACGAGCCCGGCATCCGCTGCGTGGCGGCTCCCGTGCGGGACGCGTCGAAGGCCATCGTCGGGGCGATCAGCGTGTCGGCGACGCGGCCGTACATGCCCGCCGCGCGGATGCGCGGTCTGGTGCCGGTGGTGCGCCGCACCGCCGCGCGCATCTCATCGGCGATGGGGTACCGGGAAGCGCAGTCGCCGTGACCGTCTTGACTGGATCCAGCAAAAGAAATCGGGCGGCGATCCGAACTGCTGTCCGGCTCGCCGCCCGCTAGCACGGACCTCGAGTGACCAAGCGTGCGATGTGGGTTGCGTGGGTGACCTCGGCGTCTTTGCGATGCGCTTCGGCTGCAACCCCACCCAAAGGGCCGTCGAGGCCGTCCGCTTTTCGAAACTACGCAGGTCCGCAACACTTTTGCCTATTCCGCGGCATGTGCTCCGCGTGGGTGCTCGGTGTCCGTGCTAGGAGCTTGGGTCGGGAGATCTAGCCTTCTCTTCCGGCTAGGTCTTGGCCTCGCCAAGCTTCCGTGCCTCCTTTGTACTACGTGTCCCGGGTCACAGCAAGGGTCAAAATCCCCGCGTCGCCGGATCGATACGCGCTCGTGCTCAGCAACGTTCGCAGAACTTCGGAAAGTGCGTGTCTCAGAGCGCGAACCGGCGCAGCAGCGAGTACGTCAGGGCGCCCGCGGCCAGTGCGCTGATGCCGACCGCGGCGGTGGTGGCGACGGCCGCGCCCGACGGCGCCGGGATCCGGTCGCGCAGCGACACCGGTTTGGTGAACGTCAGCACCGGCCAGTCGCGGGCCACCGCCTCCTTGCGCAACGCGCGGTCGGGATTGACGGCGGTGGGGTGGCCCACGCTCTCGAGCATCGGCAGATCGGTGATCGAATCCGAATACGCGTAGCAGTGTTCGAGCGCGTACCCCTCCCGCGCCGCAAGGGCCTTGATGGCCTGAGCCTTGCCCTCGCCGTAGCAGTAGAACGCGATCTCCCCCGTGTAGCGGCCGTCCTCGACCACCATGCGGGTGGCCATCGCGTGCGTCGCGCCGAGGGCCCTGGCGATGGGTGCGACGATCTCCTCGCCCGATGCGGACACCACCACGACGTCGCGGCCGCACAACTTGTGATCGGCGATCAACTCTGCGGCCTCGGCGAACACGAGCGGATCGACGATCTCGTGCAAGGTCTCGCCGACGATCGATTTCACCTGCTCGACATCCCAGCCCGCGCACATGTTTGTGATGTAGTCACGCATCCGGTTCATTTGATCGTGATCCGCGCCCGACATCAGAAAAAGGAACTGCGCGTACGACGACTTGAGTACCGTGCGCCGGTTCAGCAGTCCCTGGTCGAAGAATGGTTTGCTGAACGCCAGCGTGCTCGACTTGGCGATCACGGTCTTGTCGAGGTCGAAGAACGCGGCCGTGCGCACCGGTCGACCGTCGTCGCCCCGGGGTGCTGCGTGGGATGGCGCCGCGATCGACTCCTGGGCGGCCCGATCGGATGCGGTCACGAGCGCCAGCATAGAGGCACCCTCGCGTCAATAACCGACCGAAGGTACAAAATGGCAGTTCACGACACATTCTCAGGGTTCGTCGCTTCGGGACACGCGCAGGTAACTCGCAGCTGTATCTCTTGCGACTTTCGGCAGTTCCGTGTGTATAGTGAGCATTACTCGGCTTATGCCGAGGTGTATCAGCCCGACCCCCCGGGGCTGATACGCGACGACCTCCGCCTCCTCCCCCCCTGGCGGGGGTCGTCTTCTTTTCCGGGGGAACTCCGGCTCCCGCAAACCGCGCCGAGATTGCCCGCCGTTGCCCGCGCCCGGATTGCACAGCCCGTCATCGACGGCCCGGCGCCGAAGAATTTCCGGCCGAAGTTATCCCCAACCTGTGATTTATCCACAATTTGAGGGGCGGCTGTGGTGCCGGCACCATCGGCGCCCGCAGATTTGAGGCATGGCAGCACCGAACGTCACATCGAAAACCGCCGCCGTGCTCGCGATCCTGGGTGATCCGCTGTTGCGCGCGGAGGTGGCCCGAGTGGCCGCGGCGGCCGGTGCCGACCTCGTGGAGGTCCCGATGCCGTCGGGCCGCAAGGCCTGGTTGTCCGCGTCAGCGGTGCTGCTCGACGCCGCGGCCGCCCAGCGGTGTGTCGAGCGGGGACTGCCGCGACGCGACCGAGTGCTCGTGGTCGGGTGCCACGAACCCGAACCGGCCGACTGGCAGGCCGCGATGGCCGTCGGCGCACGACACGTCGTCACGTTGCCCCGGCAGGACACCGATCTGGTCGCGGTGCTGTCCGAAGCGGTCGTCGACGACGCGTGCGGCAGCCGCGGTCCCGCGGTCGCGGTCGTCGGCGCGAAAGGCGGGGCGGGTGCGTCGGTGTTCGCCGCGGCGCTGGCCCTCTCGGCGCCGGCCGCTCTGCTCATCGACACCGATCCGTGGAGCGGTGGAATCGATCTCGTGGTCGGCACCGAGGATGCCCCGGGATTGCGCTGGGCGGATCTGGCGCTGCGGGGCGGCAGGCTCGGGTATGCCGCGCTGCGCGACGCGCTGCCGCGCCGGGGCGAGGTCAGCGTGCTGTCGGGTGGGCGTACCGGCGTCGACATCGCGGCGGCAGCTCTGCACGCCGTGATCGACGCGGGGTCTCGCGGCGGTGCGACCGTGGTCTGCGATGTGCCCCGGCGCAGCACCGACGCGGCCGAGGCGGCGCTGGAGGCCGCTGATCTCGTCGTCGTGACGGCAGCCGCCGACGTGCGGTCGTGTGCCGCGGCCGCGGCCGCGAAGCCCTGGATCACCGCATGCAATCCGAACATCGGTCTCGTGGTCCGTGGTCCCGCCCCTGGCGGGCTGCGGGCCGCCGAGGTCGCCGACATCGTCGACCTTCCGCTGCTGGCGTCGATGCGTCCGCAGCCTGGTCTCGACGAGGCGCTCGAACGCGGCGGGTTGCGCCCCACACGCCGGTCACCGTTGACCACGGCCGCGCGACGCGTGCTGGATGTGCTGGCGCAGCATCCCGTACGGGAGGCGGCATGAGCCCGTCCCTGATCGACCGGGTCCGCGAACGGCTCGTCGCCGAGACCGCACCGCTGAGCCCCGACGTGGTGGCCGCGGCGATCCGCGCCGAATCCGGCGGGCTGCTCGGGGACACCGAGGTGCTGAGCAACCTGCGTGCTCTGGACACCGAGCTGACCGGAGCCGGCATTCTCGAGCCGCTGCTGAGGGCCGAGGGCACCACCGACGTCCTCGTCACCGCGCCCGATGCGGTATGGGTCGACGCCGGTCGGGGCCTGCGCCGCACCGACGTGCGGTTCCCCGACGAGGCCGCGGTGCGACGGCTCGCCCAGCGGCTCGCGCTGCTCGCCGGGCGGCGACTCGACGAGGCCCAGCCCTGGGTCGACGGCCACCTCGGCGGATTCGGCCCGTTCACGGTGCGCCTGCACGCCGTGCTGCCGCCGATCGCGGCGGCCGGCACGTGTCTGTCGCTGCGGGTTCTGCGACCCGCCACCCAGAACCTCGACGGCCTTGCGCGGTCGGGCACGATCGCGTCCGTCGCGCTCGACCTCCTCCAGCGCATCATCGATGCCAGGCTCGCGTACCTGATCTCAGGTGGCACGGGCGCGGGCAAGACCACGCTGTTGTCGGCGCTGCTGGGGGCAGTTCCAGAGCGGGAACGCATCGTGTGCGTCGAGGACGCCGCCGAGCTCGCGCCGCCACACCCGCACGTCGTGCGGCTGGTGGCGCGCAACGCCAATGTCGAGGGCGTCGGTGAGATCACGATGCGTGGCCTGGTCCGCCAGGCCTTGCGGATGCGGCCGGACCGGATCGTCGTCGGCGAGGTCAGAGGGGCCGAGGTCGTCGATCTGCTCGCCGCGCTCAACACCGGCCACGACGGCGGCGCAGGCACCGTTCACGCCAACAGCCCTGCCGAGGTGCCCGCGCGGCTCGAAGCGCTCGGAGCGCTCGGCGGTCTCGACCGGTACGCCCTCAACGCCCAGGTCGCCGCAGCCGTGCAGGTTCTGCTGCACGTCGACCGTGCGCGCAGCGGGCACCGCAGGCTCAGCGAGATCGCGGTGCTCAGACGCGCCGACCGCGGCCTCGACGTTCTCACCGCGTGGCATGTCGACAGCGGATTCGGTTCCGGTATGGACCTTCTCGGCCAGACCCTGGCGCGAAGAGGCGCATCGTGAGCGCGGCCGCGCTGGCCCTGGCCGCCGCGTTGTTGATCTGGCCGTCGCGCCAACGGCGCCTGCGCAGCGCGCGGCGGGTAGGACGCCGCAGGACGTGGTGGCCGCTGTTCGTCGTGTGCGTCGGCGCGGTCGCGTGGCTGGTACCGGTGCCGGTCGCGCTCGCGGCCGGTGTCGTCGCGGCCACCGTCGCGGTACGCCGTCGGGACCGCGCCGCCGCGCAGCGGAGCCAACACGAATCTTCAGCTCTGCAGGGTGCTTTGGATGTCCTGGTGGGTGAGTTGCGCGTCGGGGCCCATCCGGTGGACGCGTTCGGTACCGCGGCGGGCGAGTCGGGCGGACCGGTCGCCGAGGGCATGCGCGCAGTCGCCGCGCGGGCACGTCTGGGTGCCGACGTCGCAGCCGGACTCGACGACGTCGCCCGCACGTCCGAGTTGCCCGGTCACTGGGAGCGGCTCTCGCTGTGCTGGCGACTGGCGCAGACGCACGGTCTGGCCATCGGCACGCTGATGCGGGCCGCGCACGAGGACATCGTGGAGCGGGAACGGTTTTCGGCGCGTGTACGGGCGGCCATGGCGGGTCCTCGGACCACGGCGCAGGTGTTGGCCGGGCTGCCGCTGGCCGGTATCGCACTGGGACAGGCGATCGGTGCGGCACCTGTGGCATTTCTCGTGAGACCCGGTGCCGGCACCTGGTTGCTTGTGGTCGGTGTCGTCCTGGCGTGCGCGGGGCTGCTCTGGTCGGACCGGATCCTCGCGAAGGTCACGCGATGAGCTGGGCTGCGCTGTGTCTTGCGGGTGCACTCCTGATCGCACCCGCTCGCACTCGTACCAACGCCTTGCGGTCATGGTCGTCGGGGCACCGTCAACGAGCGACGGGGACCGACGATCCGCTCGCGGCCGCTTCGACTTTCGACCTGTTCGCCGCCTGCCTCACCGCCGGGATGGCCGTCTCGACCGCCGCCGCTGCGGCCGCGCACACCGCACCGCGGCCGCTGGCGCAGGTTCTCACCCGAGCCTCGGATCTGTTGGCCCTTGGTGCCGACCCGGTCATCGCTTGGTCCAACGACGTTGAGACACATGACAAGAACGTGGATGCACTGCTGCGGATGGCGCGGCGGTCCGCAGCCTCGGGCACTGCCCTGGCGCACGGGGTCGCCGAGCTGGCGACACAGTCGCGCCATGACGTGGCGGCCGCGGCCGATGCGGCCGCCGAACGCGCGGGCGTGCTCGTCGCCGGGCCGCTCGGCCTGTGCTACCTGCCCGCATTCGTGTGTCTCGGGATCGTGCCGGTGGTCGTCGGGCTTGCCGGTGATGTGCTCGGGGCGGGTTTGTTGTGAGGTTCACGGAAAGGAAAATCGAAGATGGGCAATGTGTTTCAACGTATCCAGGCACGGATGACACTGCTCGCGGTCGACGACTCAGGCATGTCGACCGTCGAATACGCTCTCGGCACCATTGCCGCGGCGGCGTTCGGTGCGATCCTGTACACGGTCGTGACGGGCGATTCGGTGGTGAGCGCGTTGAGCAACATCATCAGCCGGGCACTCAACACCAGCGTGTAGGGCTCGATGATCGGGGTGCGGTCACCGTCGAGGCCGCGTTCGCGATCGCGGCGCTCGTGGCCGTACTGGTGTTGTGCGCCGGTGGGCTCAGCGCGCTCTCGATGCAGGTGCGCTGCGTCGACGCCGCACGTGAGGCAGCCCGGTTGGCGGCGCGTGGCGACGGGTCCGCCACGGAGGCGGCCCGGCGAATCGCGCCGCGCGGGGCGCTTGTCGAGGTCCGCGGAGACGGTGCGTTCTACGTGGCGAGGGTCAGCGTCGATGCTCCGTTGCCCGGGCTCACCCTTGCGGCCGAGGCGGCGTCGGCCCGGGAACCCGGCATGTGACGATCGCGGATCGGCCAGTGTCATCGCCGTCGCGATGATCGCCGTATTACTCGTTCTCACGGGCGGTTTCGGCTATCTCGGGTCGGCAGTGGTGGCGCGGCACCGGGCGCAGGCGGCCGCAGATCTGGCCGCCCTGGCGGGCGCGGGCATCGTGGCGGCCGGTCCAGAAGCAGCATGCGAACACGCCGCGCAGCTCGCCCGGCGGATGGGCGGCGGCGTCACGTCATGTCTGGTGGAGGATCTCGACGTGGTACTCACCGTGGAGATCGCGGTCGCTCTGGGGCATTGGGATGTCGGGCCCGCCCGGGCATCCGCGCGCGCCGGGCCGGTGCGGTGAGCACACCTCGCGGTAGGAGGCCATCACGTTGGTGACACCCGCCGCAAGCTGAGTTGCGGGCGCGGCCGACCAGCAAGGGGGCCGTGAGGCGATGGTAGCTGTCGTGGATGTTCCAGACCTCAGGGGCTTGTGCGCGCCGCTCCTGTGAGGCCCAGATGCGGGCGCAGAGGAACTTCTCGGCGAGAATCCGGTTGTGGGGCTGCACTTTTCGCTGTTCCTGAGCCTGCGGGAACCCGATCGCGGCGAGGCCTTCTCATCTGAAGTGTCTCGGTGTACCGGAAAAGGCCATGGCCATCGATGGCGGAATGGATACGGCAGGGAACCTGGTTACTGTCGTCGTCGGGATCGTTGATTCTGCGACGGTTCAGCCCGAGTGGGATGTCACCCGGGTGACGGTGCGGCGACTGGTCTGGGCGACGTGCGCATTGAGTCACTCAGGGCGGCCGCCGTTGTAGCTCCATCCGGGCTTCCCGCCTGCTGCGTTGGAGGTGGTGGTCGTACCGATGATGAGGAACCGGACTTCGTCTTCGGCTACGGGGCAGTGCTCGACGCCTCGGGGAACGACGAAAAGGTCGCCGGGGTTGAGTATGACGTCGCGGTCGCGGAGCTGGACTGTGAGCGTGCCGTCGATGAGCAGAAAAGTCTCGTTTTGGTCATCGTGGGAGTGCCATCGCGTTGCCCCAATCCCTTTGGCGACTTTGAAGAGGCTGCCGTTGGCCTCGGCCACCATTCGCTGGGACCAGAACTCTGTCCACCCCGTCGGCATACCGCCGACAATTCGGCGCCACGCGGTCGGTTGACGGTGAAACACACCCGCGCGATTGATCGCCCAACAGCGCAGGCCGCGACACTCAGCCCAGACCCGCGTCGGCGATTTCGGCGTCGGTGGGTACCCGCAGGGCGAGCAGTCCCGCGTACGTGTCGGGTTCGAGTTCGACGCGGTTGATCGTCACGTGTACGGGCTGCCAGCCGCCGCCGGTGGTGCGCATCCGCAGCACGGCCGTGGTGAAGCCGGTGGCGAACTCCGCCGCCATGCGCTCCATGTGGGCGGCGTCGTCGGGGTGGATACGGGACGCACTGCCGTCATGGCTGCGCCAGTCGATGAACGGCGCCGGCTCGTCGAGCCACTTCAACAGCTTCCAGTGGTTGAGGTCGACAAGCGCGCGATAAACGTCCGGCCGGGCCAGACCGTCGAGGATGCGCTGGGCGAGGTCGTCGGCCGGGACCTCGGTGGTGTCGCGTTCGCTGCGCCAGTTCATCGCGCGGCAGATCATCCGGTCGCGCCCGTCGGTGCCCGGTTCGACGGACGTGCGGGCCACGAAACCCACGGTGATGGGCTCGCCGCGGAAGTCCGTCACATCCCACGTGGTGCAAATCGTGGTGCCCGGCCTCGGATTGATCGCGAGCGAGAGCACCTTCGCCTCGCTCGGATTGAGATCGCGGGTGGGCAGGTCATCGGCAAAGGTGCGGCCCTCGGTGAACTCTGCGTCGGGATCCATGCCGCTGTTGCGAATGGATTCAGGAGTATCGGTCGCGACGCCGGTGGTGAGATCCCAGACCAGCGCCCCCGGAATCAGTCGTTCCGGGGGTTCGGCGTGCGCTGGGCCGACCCAAACATGCACGCCATGAATGCAACCGTCCGTCATCCGCACCACTTCGGTGCGGATTACGCGCTTGGTCTTCGGGGTGATGCTGCTGAGGCCCTGGCCGGCGTGAACCGTTTCACCGATGGCGCTTTGGATCGCCATCAGGTTCGGGTTGCGGCGCAGAAACACACTGATCGGAATCAAATTCTTGGTTTGAGAGCCTCGCGCCACCACGGCGGGCTCGCTACCGAGTGTCTCCACGAGCAGCCAGTCGTGGGTCATACCACCCATTCTACCGGGCCTGATCTTGGTCATTGCGGACGATCTCGGGCACGGAATCCGCACCTGCGGGGCGCTCGATCCGGTAGTGCGGGGCGTACGGGTTGCGAATGCAACGGTGTTGACGTAATTTGCGTCCTGCACCCGGCCTCCGGGATAGGGAGCGGATCGAGTTGTCCGACCGTTCGCCGCAACGTTTGTGTGTTCGGCGCGCCCGAAGGTTTGGTGGACCGCGTCGTCGGCCGTCGAGGGGTCGGTCGTCAACGCGGGCCCGGGGGTGAACCGCTACTTCGCCAGCGCGCCGAGCACCAAGCGAAGCACCCGCACCGCCCCGGTCTTGTCGAGTGGATCGTTGCCGTTGCCACACTTGGGTGACTGCACGCACGAGGGGCATCCGCTCGGACACTCGCAGGCTTCGATCGCCGCGGCTGTCGCGCCCCACCATGTCCGCAACTGGCGGTACCCGCGATCGGCGAAACCCGCCCCGCCCGGGTACCCGTCGTAGACGAAGATCGACGGCAGTCCGTCGACCGGGCCCACGGCGGTGGACACCCCGCCGATGTCGCCCCGGTCGCAACTGGCGACCAGCGGGAGCAGGCCGATCGCGGCATGCTCGGCCGCGTGCAGCGCCCCGGGTACCGCGAGCGCCTCGATCCCGTTGTCCTGCAATGCCTCCGGTGTGATCGTGCACATCACGGCCATGGTGTCCAGGGTGCGCGGGGGCATGTCCAACTCGACGAAATCGATGACCTCACCGTCCATCCGGCGGCGCAGATAGCCGACGACGGTGTTGGTCACCGACACCGGCACCAGCCCGACGGTCACCGGCCCGTAGGTGACGCGCTCGCCGAGTCCGGTCACCGAGATGTCGGTCAGTTCCCTGGCGAAGGTCGTGTACCCCGGATCCTCGGCGTGCACGAACGCGATGCCGTCCTCGAAGTCGAGGGAGTCGACCAGGTAGCTCTCGCCCTGGTGTAGATACACCGCGCCCGGATGTACCGACGAGGCGGCCTGGCCCGCACCGGCGCTGCCCAGCATGCGTCCGGTGCCGGCCTCCAGGATGGCGATCTGCCCGCCCGTCGAGCCCCGGATGTCCACGGCTGGGTGCGGGTCGACACCGGGCGCGGGGAAGTATCCGGTCGGACGCTTGCGCAGCAACCCGTCGTCGACGAGCCGCTGGGCGACCGCCTCGGCGTTCCACATGCGCACCTCGGCCTCGGTGAGCGGCAGTTCGGCTGCCGCGCACAGCAGTTGCGGGCCCAGGACGTGCGGGTTGGTGGGGTCGATGACGACGCGTTCGATCGGCTTGTCCAGCAGCGCGGCGGGATGGTGCACGAGGTAGGTGTCCAACGGGTCGTCGCGCGCGATCAGCACCACCAACGCGCCCTGCCCGCGCCGGCCCGAACGGCCGGCCTGCTGCCAGAACGACGCGACCGTGCCGGGGAAGCCCGCCATGACCACGGCGTCGAGCCCCGCGATGTCGATGCCCAACTCGAGTGCATTGGTGGTCGCCAGCCCCCGCAGCCGCCCGTCGGTGAGCGCATGTTCGAGTTCGCGACGATCCTCGGCGAGGTACCCGGCGCGGTAGGAGGCGACCTGTTCGACGAGATCGGGTGCCCTCTCGGCCAATCGGGCGCGCGCCCCCAGCGCGGTGAGTTCGGCACCGCGACGGGACCGCACGAACGTCAGCGTGCGCGCCCCCTCGGCGACCAGGTCGGCCATCACCCGGCCCGCCTCTGAACCGGCCGAACGCCGTACCGGGGCGCCGTTCTCACCGGCAAGGTCGGGCAGCAGGGCGGGTTCCCACAGTGCGATGGTGCGCGCGCCCTGCGGTGAACCGTCCTCGGTCACCTCGACGACGGTCTGGCCGATCAGCTCGGCGGCGGTCTCGGCGGGGGAGGAGGTGGTGGCGCTCGCGAAGATCACCGTCGGGCTCAAAGTGTCGGCCCCGTTTGCCGAGTACCGTTCGCACAGCCGCAACAGCCGGCGCAGCACCATCGCCACGTTGGAACCGAAAATGCCGCGGTAGTAGTGGCATTCGTCGACCACGATGTACCGCAGGTTGCGCAGGAACACCGCCCAGCGGGAGTGGTTACGCAACAGCGACAGATGGATCATGTCGGGGTTCGAGAAGATCCATCGGGACCGTTCCCTGGCGAAGCGGCGTACCTCGGTCGCGCTGTCCCCGTCGTAGGGGGCGGGCGCGACATCGCGTAGGGCGGGGACGCTTTCGGTGAGCGCGTGCGCCGTGCGCAGCTGATCGTGCCCGAGCGCCTTGGTCGGTGACAGGTACAGCACCCGGGCCCGAGGATCGTCGGCAAGCGCCGACAGGATCGGAAGCTGGTAGGCCAGGGACTTGCCCGAGGCGGTGCCGGTCGAGATCACCACGTGCCTGCCGTCGTGTGCCAACTGTGCGGCGGTCAGCTGATGCGACCACGGTGCGGTGATGCCCCGATCATGCAACGCGCGCACCACATCTGGGTGAGCCCACTCCGGCCACGGAACGGGTTTGCCCGCCCGGGGCGCCAAATCCGCAACGTGGCGTAGCGGATTTTCGTCGCCGGGGGTGCCGTCAACTGCGGAAACGAGCAGCTCACGGCCGAAATTCAGCCCCCGATCCGACACGTCCGGACCTCCTGTCGTCTCTCGCGTTGCGGTCGTGCCGCCTCATGACATGAATTCTTCACCAGCCAACCGCGCGACAAGACTGTCGCACTCGGCCCGAACATGATTGACTGATCACGGTCGCAGCTTCTGTGTTCGTGTCTTTGCACTCGCAGGATCGTCGTTGCGATCGCGGTTCCTGCGAGGGTTGTAGGTCGGGTCAAGTTCCGACGACTCCACGAAGGTATGGCGGTCGGAACGGGCCCGGTACGCCGGAAGTCGGTGGACCGCACCCGGTAAGAAGAGAAGGAAATATCGAGAAATGCCACAGGGAACTGTGAAGTGGTTCAACGCGGAGAAGGGCTTCGGCTTCATTGCCCCCGAGGACGGCTCCGCTGACGTGTTTGTCCACTACACGGAAATCCAGGGCAGCGGCTTCCGCACCCTGGAGGAAAACCAGAAGGTTGAGTTCGAGGTCGGCCAGAGCCCCAAGGGGCCCCAGGCCACGGGTGTCCGGACCATCTGAGCGAGACAAACCTGACAGCGCACCCCCGCGACACGTCCCACCGGACACCGCGGGGGTGTTCTCGTTTTCGAGAGCGTCGCTGGCTTAGTGTCGATCCGTGAGCCAGCTGTCCTTCTTCTCGGCCGAGTCGGTGCCGCCCGCGGTCACCGATCTCACCGGGATGCTGGCTGCGCCCGGCCAGATCGTGCTGGTCGGCGGCGGCGGCCATCCGACCGCCCGGATCTCGGTGGTGGTCGACGAGCTGTGGCGGGCGCACGCGCTCGCCGAGATGATCGAGCAGGCCGGGCTGACCGCGGAGATCGCGCGCACCGACGAGAACACCCCGCTGGTGCGCACGACGATGGACGTGCGGCTGGTGCCGCTCGCCCGGCAGTGGACGCGCGGCGCCGTCAAGACCGTGCCTCCCGAGTGGTTGCCGGGCTCGCGCGAGTTGCGGGCGTGGACGCTGGCCGCGGGGAGCCCGGAAGCCGACGACCGCTACCTGCTGGGGCTGGATCCGCACGCGCCCGACACCCATTCTGTGCTTGCCTCGGCAATGATGCGGGTGGGGATCGCGCCGACGTTGATCGGTACCCGCGGTTCTCGCCCGGCGTTGCGGATCAGTGGACGCCGACGCCTGTTGCGCCTGGTAGAGAACGTGGGGGAACCGCCGGGGGACGCCGCGGCGTTGGCGCAGTGGCCACGTATTTAATGGTGCGCAGGCAGAGAGCCGGTTTGCATAGGCTCTAGGGGAATGCGAGATTGGCAGTTGCCTCGCGTGGCGAGGCGACTAAAGAAGTGGAGCGTAGGCACAGTTGGCTGGCGGCGACCGCGGCAGCGGAGGAACAGGTAATGTCCGGCGACTCGTGATTGTCGAGTCGCCGACGAAGGCGCGCAAGATAGCTGGCTACCTTGGCTCCGACTACGTCGTCGAATCGTCCCGCGGCCACATCCGTGACCTGCCCCGCAACGCCGCCGACGTGCCGGCGAAGTACAAATCCGAGCCGTGGGCACGACTGGGCGTCAATGTCGACCAGAACTTCGAGCCGCTCTACATCGTCAGCCCGGAGAAGAAGACCACCGTCACCGAGCTCAAAGGCCTGCTGAAGGACGTCGACGAGCTCTATCTCGCCACCGACGGTGACCGCGAGGGTGAGGCGATCGCCTGGCACCTGCTGGAGACGCTCAAGCCGCGGGTCCCCGTCAAGCGGATGGTGTTCCACGAGATCACCGAGCCCGCGATCCGCAACGCCGCCGAGAACCCGCGAGACCTGGACATCGCCCTGGTCGACGCGCAGGAGACCCGCCGGATCCTCGACCGCCTGTACGGCTACGAGGTCAGCCCCGTGCTGTGGAAGAAGGTCGCGCCGAAACTGTCGGCGGGCCGCGTGCAGTCGGTGGCCACGCGCATCATCGTGCAGCGCGAACGCGAGCGCATGGCGTTCCACAGCGCGTCGTACTGGGATGTGACCGCCGAGCTCGACGCGTCGGTGTCGGACCCCGCCGCGTCCCCTCCCAGGTTCACCGCCAAGCTCAACACGGTCGACGGGCGCCGCGTCGCCACCGGACGTGACTTCGACTCACTCGGCCAGCTCAAGCGTCCCGATGAGGTGCTGGTGCTCGACGAGGCGAGCGCGGGCGCACTGGCCTCGGGGCTGCGCGGTGCGCAGCTTGCCGTCACCTCGGTCGAGCAGAAGCCCTACACCCGCAGGCCCTACGCACCGTTCATGACGTCGACGCTGCAGCAGGAAGCCGCCCGCAAGCTGCGGTTCTCGTCCGAGCGCACGATGAGCATCGCGCAGCGGCTGTACGAAAACGGCTACATCACCTACATGCGTACCGACTCGACGACGCTGTCGGAGTCGGCCATCAACGCCGCGCGGACGCAGGCCCGTCAGCTCTACGGCGAGGAGTACGTGCATCCGTCGCCGCGGCAGTACACACGCAAGGTCAAGAACGCGCAGGAGGCCCACGAGGCCATCCGCCCCGCCGGCGACGTCTTCCAGACGCCCGGCCAGCTGCACAGCGCGCTGGACACCGACGAGTTCCGCCTCTACGAGCTGATCTGGCAGCGCACCGTGGCCTCGCAGATGGCCGACGCGCGTGGCACCACGCTGAGCCTGCGTATCGCCGGAGCCGCCCAGGCGGCGACATTGGACGGGGGCGACGCCGGCGTTCATCAGGTCGTCTTCAACGCCTCGGGTCGCACCATCACGTTCCCGGGCTTCCTCAAGGCGTACGTCGAGAGCATCGACGAACTCGCCGGCGGCGAGTCCGACGACGCCGAGAGCCGCCTACCCAACCTGACGCAGGGGCAGCGCGTCGACGCGGCCGATCTCAGCGCGGACGGCCACCAGACCAGTCCGCCCGCCCGCTACACCGAGGCCTCCTTGATCAAGGCGCTCGAAGAGCTCGGCATCGGCAGGCCGTCGACCTACAGCTCGATCATCAAGACCATCCAGGACCGCGGCTACGTCCAGAAGAAGGGCAGCGCACTGGTGCCGTCCTGGGTCGCGTTCGCCGTCGTCGGTCTGCTGGAGCAGCATTTCGGCCGGCTCGTGGACTACGACTTCACCGCGGCGATGGAAGACGAACTCGACGAGATCGCCAACGGCCAGGAGCAACGGACCAACTGGCTCAACAACTTCTACTTCGGCGGCGAACACGGCGTCGAGGGCTCGATCGCGCGCGCGGGCGGGCTCAAGCAGCTCGTGGGCGGCAACCTCGAGGGCATCGATGCGCGGGAAGTCAACTCCATCAAGGTTTTCGACGACTCCGAGGGCCGTCCGGTGTACGTGCGGGTGGGCCGCAATGGACCGTACCTGGAGCGCATGGTCGACGACCCTGACAACCCGGGTGAGCTGAAACCGCAACGCGCCAACCTCAAAGAGGACCTGACCCCCGATGAGCTCACCCCCGAGCTCGCGGAAAAGCTGTTCGCCACACCGCAAGAGGGACGCTCGCTGGGGATCGACCCGGAGACCGGACACGAGATCGTGGCCAAGGACGGACGTTTCGGCCCCTACGTCACCGAGGTGCTGCCGGAACCCGAAGACGGCGGGGACGACGGCACTGCCGGCACCCCGGCGAAGAAGGGCAAGAAGCCGACGGGCCCCAAGCCGCGCACGGGTTCGCTGTTCCGGTCCATGGACCTGGAGACCGTGACGCTGGAGGACGCGCTCAAGCTGCTGTCGCTGCCGCGCGTCGTGGGTGTCGATCCGTCGACCAACGAGGAGATCACCGCACAGAACGGCCGCTACGGGCCGTACCTCAAGCGCGGCAGCGACTCTCGTTCGCTGGCCACCGAGGACCAGATCTTCACGATCACCCTCGACGAGGCGCTCAAGATCTACGCCGAGCCGAAACGCCGTGGCCGCCAGGCCGCGTCGGCTCCGCCGCTGCGCGAACTCGGCAACGACCCGGTCTCGGGCAAGCCCATGGTGATCAAGGACGGCCGCTTCGGCCCGTACGTGACCGACGGCGAGACCAACGCGAGCCTGCGCAAGGGTGACGACGTGCTGTCGATCACCGACGAGCGTGCCTCCGAACTGCTGGCCGATCGCCGTGCCCGCGGGCCGGTGAAGAAGAAGGCCGCCAAGAAGGCACCCGCCAAGAAGGCTGCTGCGAAGAAGGCCGCCGCCAAGAAGGCGTAGCGCGTTTCCGCGTCACCGCGCTGCGCCCAAGCCGTATTCCGGCAGGGGCTACTCGACCTTTTCCTGCTGGAATGCCGTTTCGGGCGAACGGGCGGCCTCATCCGTCGAGGCCCGCTGGGCGGCGCCGTTGAGATCCTCGGGACGCGCCAGGTTGATCGGGCGCGCCAGCTGCGTGGGCACGGTGCGGCCGCGCAGTTCGACGATCTCGCCGACGTCCCAGCACAGCGCCTCGGAATCCAGGGCACCGCTCACCGCGATCGCCGATGCCAGCACGTGGCCTTCTTCGAGTTTGGCGAGCTCGGTGAGACGCGCGGCCTCGTTGACCGGGTCGCCGATCACGGTGTACTCGAAACGGGCCTTGGCGCCGATGTGGCCGGCGATCGCGCGTCCCGCCGACACCCCGATGCCGAACTCGGTCTCGGTGCCCAGCACCTTGATCAGCTCGTCGTGCAGCTCGCGGGACGCCGCCAGCGCGCCGCCGGGGGCGTCGGGATGCTCGATGGGCGCGCCGAAGATCGCCAGCGCCGCGTCGCCCTGGAACTTGTTGACGAACCCGCCGTGCTTGTTGACGGTGTCGACGATGACGCGGAAGAACTCGTTGAGCAGGTTCACCACGTCGGCCGCGGGAATCGTCGAGGCCAGATGCGTCGACCCCACCAGATCCACGAACAGCACCGCGACGTCGCGTTCCTGGCCGCCCAGCTCGGTGCCGCGTTCCAGCGCGCGGCGCGCGACGTCCTCGCCGACGTAGCGCCCGAACAGGTCGCGCAGACGTTGACGTTCGGCCAGGTCGCGGACCATGTCGTTGAACCCGGCCTGCAGCAGGCCAAGCTCGCTGGCGTCGTAGATCTGCATATGCGCGTTGTAGTTGCCGCGCTGCACCTCACCGAGCGCCCAACGCAGCTGGCGCAGCGGATCGGCGATCGACATCGCGACCAGGACCGTGCTGGCCAGCCCGATCACCAGCGCAGCGACGGCCAGCAGCAGGATCGGGGTGTTGAGCCGGTCCGCCGACGCGGTCAGGATCGAGAACTTGCTGGCCACCAGGGCCAGGATGATCGCGAGCAGCGGCACGCCCGTCGAGAGCACCCACGTCAGCACCTGGCGCAGGATCACCCCGGGTGCGCGGAAGTTCTCCGGCACCCCGCCACGCAGTGCCGCCACCGCGACCGGGCGCAGCACGCGCTCGGACTGCAGGTAGCCGATGATCGCGGTCGCCGTCGCACCCAGCGCGGTCGCCACGGCGACGACCGGTGCCGATTGGCTCGCCACGGGCCAGCTGGCGACGATGAACACGATCGAACCCAGGCACCAGTTGGTGACGCTGATCAGGGTCCGGTAGAACGGCATCTTCAGCGCGCGGGCGCGCGCCAGCTCGGTGATCCCCGGGTCGCCGTCGGACAGCACTGTCTCGCGGCGCTGCCAGCGGATGACCGGGATCAGCAGGCGTAAGGCCAGGTAGGCGCCGACGGTGAACGACACGAACAGGTAGCCCAGGAAGATCGCGAGGTTGAACGCGGGCAGGTCCTGCAACTGGATGCGGTCCTCGGGCGGCAGCCCGAACCGCAGAAAGCCGAGCACGAACAACGCACCGATGATGTCGGCCTGCAGCATGCCCAGTGTGAACACCGGCCACGGGGTGCGCGCCACCCACCGGGCGAATGCACCGATTCGCGCGATGGGGATGGGCTCCGTGGTCACGTCTTTACCGTATCGGGCCGGGGGGACGTTGAGCGCTGCTGCCAGCCACTTGTGTCGGAGCGGGCCACTACTGTTGTGCGCGATGAGCGGTGTCTTTTCGCGTCTGGTGGGTCAGCAGACGGTGGAACAGGAGCTGGTGGCGGCCGCCGCGGCCGCGCGGGGTGATTCCGCCCACAGCGGCGTCGCAACCGGCACGATGACCCACGCGTGGCTGATCACGGGCCCTCCGGGGTCCGGTCGATCGGTCGCGGCGCTGTGTTTCGCGGCCGCCTTGCAGTGCACATCCGACGGTCCTCCCGGCTGCGGCGAGTGCCGCGCCTGCACGACGACGATGGCCGGCACGCACGCCGATGTGCGCCGCATCGTGCCCGAGGGACTCTCGATCGCGGTCAAGGAGATGCGCGAGATCGTCCAGATCGCGTCGCGGCGGCCTGGGACCGGCCGCTGGCAGGTCGTGGTGATCGAGGACGCCGACCGGCTCACCGAGGGCGCCGCCAACGCCCTGCTCAAGGTGGTGGAGGAGCCGCCGCCGTCGACGGTGTTCCTGCTGTGTGCGCCGTCGGTGGATCCCGAGGACATCGCGATCACGCTGCGCTCGCGATGCCGACACGTCGCCCTGACGACGCCGTCGGTCGACGCCATCGCCGACGTCCTGATCACCGGCGACGGTCTGCCGCCCGAGGACGCGCGCTGGGCGGCGTCGGTGTGCGGAGGCCACGTCGGACGCGCCCGGCGTCTGGCGACCGATCCTGAGGCCAGGGAGCGGCGCAAACGCGCGCTCGGGTTGGCCCGAGACGCCGCGACACCGTCGCGCGCGTACGCCGCCGCCGAGGAGATGGTGGCCGTCGCCGAGGCGGAGGCCGTCGCGCTGACCGCCGACCGCAACGAGACCGAGACCGAGGAGCTCAAGACGGCTCTGGGCGCGGGGGGAACCGGCAAGGGGACCGCGGGCACCATGCGCGGTGCCGCCGGCGCGCTCAAGGAGCTCGAGAAGCGGCAGAAGTCGCGCCAGACACGCGCGTCCCGCGACGCGCTGGATCGCGCGCTGATCGACCTCGCGACCTACTTCCGCGATGCGCTGCTGGCCTCGTCGGGGGCCACCACCGTGACCGCGAACCACCCGGACATGTCGGAGAAGGTCGCCGCCCTGGCCGCCCACGCCGCGCCGGATCGCCTGCTGCGCTGCATCGAGGCCGTGCTCGAATGCCGCGAAGCCCTGGCCGTCAACGTCAAGCCGAAGTTCGCCGTCGACGCCATGGTCGCCACCATCGGACAGGCGCTGCGGGGCTGACTCCCGGACCGTTTTGGTTGCACGGCGGGCGCTGCCGTAGACTCGTCCCGCCTGCACGGGCACGCCGCCTTAGCTCAGTCGGTAGAGCGATTCACTCGTAATGAATAGGTCGGGGGTTCGATTCCCCCAGGCGGCTCCATCTGGTTTTCAACGGCTCCGAAACCGACGCAAATGTCGCTCACCCCGCCTTGCAGCGGCATTTACGTCGATCTCGCGAAGACGGAGCTATCCGGGCGCGGCGTAGACGTCGTCCAGGAACGCGTCGACCAGTGGCACCACCTCATCGAGGTGGGTCTCCAACAGCCAGTGCCCACCGCCGAGCAGGTGGATGTCCGCGTCCGGAAGATCCCGCAGGTACGCGCGCGCCGACGCCTCCGGCATGTAGCCGTCGTGCGGGCCCCACACGATCAGCACCCGCGGCTGCTGCTCGCGTAGATACGCCCGCTCGGCCGCGAACCAGCCCAGCGTCGTCGGCTGGTCCTCCAGGAGCCGGATCAGGTTGGCGACGCGCTCCGGCGTCGACATCAACGACCAGTGCAGCGTCCACAGGTCCGGGCTGATGCGGTCGGCGACGTCGTCGGGCAGCTCGCCACGGAATTCGGTCTCGAAGCCGTGCAGCGTCACGTGCTGCGCGATCCGCCGGCGGGCGTCGGGGCCGGGGTTGTGCCACGACTCCTTGAGGAAGTCGTACTTGGGTCCGAAGGCATCCTCGTAGATGTCGCCGTTCTGGATGATCAAGCCGGCGACACGCTCGGGCTTCGCCAGTGCCAGCTGGAAGCCGAACTGCGAGCCGTAGTCGTGCAGCCAGATCACGTAGCGGTCCAGCCCGAGCGTGTCGACGAAGCTCTGCAGGAAGTCGCTGTACGCGGCGAATGTGTAGGCGAATTCCTGTGCGGAAGGGGTTGCGCTGTAACCGAATCCGGGCAGGTCCGGGGCGATGAGGCGCCACCGGTCACCGAGGGCGGCCATGAGGTTGCGGTAGACGTACGACGACGCCGGATAACCGTGGGGGAGCAGCAGTATCGGGGCGTCGACGGGCCGGCGGTGCGGTAGAACGTGTCGACCCCGTCGACGACGACGCGGTGGTGGGTTACAGGGCTCACGAGCCCTCGAGTACCCCTTTGGCCACTGTCATCGCCGTGTTGGCGTTCGGGAATCCGGCGTAGCCGCTGGAGTGGTAGATGACCTCGGCGATCTCCTGCTCGGTGAGACCGTTGTTGCGGGCGATCTTGACGTGTGACGCGAACTCGTCAGTGGCGCGCAGGGCGATCAGGATGCCCATGGTCACCAGGCTGCGATCCCGACGGCTCAGGCCCTCGCGGCTCCACAACCGCCCGAAGACGTTGTCGAGCCCGATTTCCAACAGCTCATCGCCGAATGACCCATCGCGCTGGAAGCCCTCGAGCGGTACGTCGGGGAGCAGCTCGCGCAGGACTTGGAGGCCTTTTTCACGCACATCTGTCATGCCTGCCAGCTTGGCATGACATGCCTATTGGCTCGGGACCACTCGTATGCTTGCTTCCAGTCACTCGCTCCTGAGAGGCCAGCCTGGCACTGCGTCGCCGTGGGGCGGAGGTTGATCTTTGTATCCGGTCATCATCTCTCTCCGCTGAGCCTCGTTGTGGGGCATGGAATCGCTGCAGCGCTTCTCAATTCCGGGAGTTGGGGAGTTGTCGAGGACGGGCCGAGTGATCGGTCCCCATCCGACGCTACTTGACGCAGTGATGAACCAGTTGCCGAAGACGTCGACTTGAGGGGCGGGTGCTGCCGCACTGATATTCCGACGTAAGGAGAGTCGTTATGCGGCTCGACTCCGGCTTGAGTCTCTCTGGCGGACGCTGATATAGGAATCAGGGTTCACGCTGCTTTTGATGGAGTTCGCATAAGATCCGGAGCAGATTAACGCGCGAATTCCTTGCGGAATTTCGGTCACCCAAGTATGTGGTCTGTGTTGTGACCGAAGTGTGGTACCGCGTTGGGCGGCGTGCTTCGTTGATAGATGCCCAGAGGGCGTATGTCGGTGAGTTCGCTTTGGTAGGGGCCTTCATTGGTGGGCTGATTCTCTGGTGTGGCCCGTTGGAATCCCGGATAGACGTTGTTGATATCGGACGTCATGGTCGCGACTTTCATACGACTCGATTTACGCGCGAACTGGCACTGCAGGTCCCATGGTCCCATCGATGCCCGGTGCGGCGGTCCAGTGAAAGCGAAAGTCGTTGAGAAGTGCTGGCCAATTTGGAAATTGCTGATCCGAGCGGGAGGAAGAAGTGGAATCCGAGTCGGATTTCGGGGTGCAGCTAGGTAGCAGCGCTGCCGTGAGCAGGACCGCTACAAGACGCCACATAGATTCTGTTGATAGTCGGCTGCGTCCGCCGTGGCCACAAGCACCCGTGAGCCGTTCTTGGTGCAGTACCGGGGTGTCGTCGTCACGCGCTTGATTCCTGCGGCCACCCCGGAATAGGAGGACCGGTGGGGAAGTCGGTTCGGGGATGCTCCCCGGTGGTGAGGAAGTTCCGACGATCGGGAGGGTCGGGTGCCATGTCAACGCACTTTTGCGTATCCTCCTGGTACGTTGGCCACGCTTGTTCGAATTGAGAATCAAAGTCAAGAAACTCATTGAGGAAACCGGTAATTTTCCATCCGGCGAACACATCGTCAACGGGCCTCGAAGCGGGCCCCTCTTGCGGTGGTAAGGCTGAGGAGGCGTTCTCGCGACTGGGCGCTGCGAGTCTTATCTGGTATGCGTTGATACCGGTGTCTTTATTTGTCTTATCTGCGACACTTGAGAAGCTTCCGTTTGGATTCTGGTTGGCCAGCGCATATCGATAGTCGCACACTAGGGCTGTGAACTGCTCACCATTTTGATCGATGCTGTCGATCACATATTTTCGATTTCCAACAGTCGCAATCTCAGGAGCGTGACCGAGCTCATCCGGTTTCAGAAGCTTCGTGAATATGGGTGGTTCTGGGCCGGAAGGGCTGTCTATCGCGCTGCTGAAGCCGGGATAAGCAGAGTCCAGTGAGCCGGTGCTCTGCACAACCGACCACGACTCCAGATAGGCGCGAATCGGCACCGCAGGTCCTTCGGTTAGCGATATTCCAGGACTCGCAGTCCACTGGAAGCTCTGGTTTCCCAGGGGATCCGAGGTGGTGTGCGAAGGCTCTGCCTGAGTGAAAAGGTTGCAACCAGACACCGTTGCCGCGATGGTGAGCGCGGAAACGAGGGTTGCTGCGCGACCCTTATCCACGAGCAACGTTCTCATACTGTTTCGCAAACGCATCAGAAGGATTTCCGCTGTCTCCCTCTGCATTCCGCACCGTCCGATCCAAGCTCTCGTTCAAGAATCCCCCGTATACGTCCTCGGTGACGGTTATCTTCTTCTCGCTCATTATTTCTTCGAGCGTGCCCAACCGTTTTGTCGGGTTACCGTTCTCATCTAAAACTGGATTACCGAACATGTCCTTGTTGTCTACCAGATACTTCTCATGACCGGGGATGTCGACACCTACCGCGAGGAGGGCATTTGCGGCAAAGCGCGCGGATTCGGCCGGCGACATCGGTTTCACTTCTCCACTTGTGGCTGAACCGTCGCCGAAGAAGCTATCCGCCAGCGCGCTTCCGACTGCGCCTACGGCCTTACCGTATGGGCCGCCGATATCAGATAGTCGGGACACCGCTTCGGTATATACGGACCGCTTCAAGTTATCGAGTTCTGCTTTATCCTGGCCGATTGCCGTCAGTCCTTCGGCGGTGCCGTAGTCGATCAAACCCTTGAGCGTGGCTGCCGCCAACATTCGTGGATCATGCTGGAACGTATCTGCGCCACTCTTGACGTCGTTGGCCCACTCATAACTTTTCTCGACGGCTAGTTGATTGGCCGCGACGTTGAATTCGCGATAAGCATCGACATCGGTCCCGAGGACAGTGAATATCCCCTTGGCAAGGGGGCGTGTGCTAGCCGTCTCAAGTGGATCGAAATTGTCTGCCGCCCCACCGTCTACACTGGCGATATCCGCCATATAGGGGGTTAGCCCGTGGGCCATAGCTTTCACGAGCTCCGGATTGACTTGGCCTAGCGTATCGGTCATTCCGAACGCGTTTTCAATGTCCATCAAGTCGGGCTGCCCATGCTCGCCTAGGAATCTGGCGTACGCCTCCGCGGCAGCGGAGGCGTTGGCAACCTCGGGGCCTGTCCCATTGTCGTTATTTGTCCATGAGAATAGTGATCCGGCATCTCTGCCGTTGTCCGACCACCCGGTTTTCATGATATCCATCATGAAATCGTCCGGGTCGTAGTCATAAGGGACAGTGCCTTCCGGGCCATCCAGATAGGGTTGGTGACCGACGAGATGGTCGGTAACAATCTGGTGGTCCCGTCCGGCCGACGTGAACAACTCCCGCACTGTTTCTTGGTTGACTGGGCTTTCGTCCATCAATCGATCGGACAGGCGGATCATCGCTCGATCGATCTCGGTGCCAGTTTGGAACTTGGTATCGCCCTCCCTGACGATGTCGGCGATCGCCTCGATCTTCTGCCGTTCGACCTCGCCACCGGGATATCCAATAAGGTTGTTGTTAGACAGCGCTTTCTGGACGGAATCCGGTAGCCGTTCGAAAGATCCTTTACGGGGTTCCCCGTTTTCTCCCGGCTCTCCGAAGGCAACGTCATCGTTGCTCATCAGTTGCCAGGAGTTCCCTATGACTTTCCCTTTGTCGCCGAGTCTGTCGGTAGCCTCTTTCAGCTCGTCGACCGACATATCAGCTTGCTGGGCTTCCATGGCGCTCAGATATGCGTTTTGTTCAGCAGTGAGGGGCTCACCGGGCTTGACGCCGCCGAGCACACTGTCCACTCGGGAAGCTGCTTCCTGGTCGCCATCTTCGAGCATCGCCCTGACATCGCCTTCGGCTTTGTCTTCGGCGCTCCCTTCTTCGCCTTCTCCCATCGCCGTTTGGCGGTCGTCCTCTTCGTCCTTCTTGCCGTCCTTCTCGCCACCAGGTGCGAACTTCTGGTTGGTGAGTTCTTCGAACTCACCCTTATACCCGGTAACCCGACCCTGAATGGTCCGCATCTCGTCGGTCGCGGACTTGACGATGTTGTCGACCTTGTTGATGCCCTCGCGGGCGATGGGGATCAACTTGCGTTCGCGATCCTGCTCGCTGGTGGCGGGCAGGCTGTTCACCATGCTCTCGACCCAGCCTTTGGCAGTGTCGAGGTTCGTGCGCCCCACGCTTACTACGTTGGCGGCGTTCTTGACCTCGGCGGCCATCTTGCGGTCGAGGTCGGCGAGCTTCTCGTACACCTGCGCGTGCTCTTTGTTCGCCGCCGCGTACGCGTTCGCACCGGAGCCCTGCCAACGGTCATCAGGTGCGGCAGCCTCGACGCTCGCCTTCATGTTGAGAAGCTCTGAGCTGTGGTCGAACTGGGAGCCATCAGTGGGTACACCCTGTCCGAAGGTCTCACGGGCTTTGTTCCACGTCGAGTAGAACCCGTCAAGCGCTCCCACGGAAACCCCCTCGCCGAACCTGTCAGTCAATAAGTATCGCCGATGCCCAGTGCCGTGCACGACAGGAGTTGGCGCCGACGAGAGCGGGGCGGCCCTCGCTCCACGGAACCATGCGATACGGCCGATTTGGTTGGCATAGCGATTTGCTACGCGCAATTCAAGATTATGGGATAACTTCCCGTCATGGCATTCCGAAATGGCGTGATCGCGGCCGGTGCCGCCGCGCTCACTGCAGCCTTGGTGACCACTGTGCCTGCGCTTGGCGCGACCGCCTTCACGATCAGCGGCACGCGCATTTTTCACGATCCGGCATATCCGGAGCAGGTCGTTCCTGGGGAATTTGCCGGATACGATGTCGAACACGTCAAATACCCGGCCTCGGTGATCGGCATGGACCGCGGAATCCGTATTGCCGCGGACGCTTTGGCGGCCAGGGTGGACAGTGCCGTCGGCACTGACGAAGACATCATCGTCGCCGGCTTGAGCCAGGGCGCGATAGTGATCGCGTACGAGAAGAAGCGCCTCATGGCGCTGAGCGAGGATGAACGTCCGGACCCGGGCCAATTGAAGTTCGTCACGGTCGGTGATCCCACAGGCCCGGGCGGCATTCTGCGGTGGGTCCCCGGACGTATCCCGATCATCGGACTGACACCGGTGCGCCCCCCGGACACGCCGTACGAGACAGTGATCATCAACGGTGAGTACGACGGCTGGGCCGATTTCCCTGACCGGCCATGGAATCTCCTCAGCACGGCCAACGCGCTCCTGGGCATTATCTACGTGCACGGCCGCTACGAGGACAAGCCGGGCGGGTGGGACCTGTCCACGGTCCCCGAGAAGAACATCGTCGTCACCGAGAACTCGCTGGGCGGTAAGACGACCTCATATCTGATCCCCACCGAAAAGTTGCCGCTGTTGCAGCCGTTGCGCGATCTCGGATTCCCGGAGTCTTTCGTCGCTGCGCTGGAGAAGGTGCTGCGACCTCTCGTCGACGCGGGTTACAAACGCAATGACCCCGTGCCGGTCACCGGTAGTACCGAGGAAACTCCGGCGGTCGAGGAGTCCGATGTCACCGCTGCCGTCAACGATGTTGAGGAAGCCGACGAACCGCAAATGACCGACACCCAGGGTGTCGCCGACAAGAATGTCGCGCCGGCACGCATCGCGGAAGCCGCCGACACGGTGGCGGTCACCGAAGAAGACACTTCGGTCACCGACGAAGACACTTCGGTCACCGAAGAGGTCACCGACGAAAGAACCGCCGAAGACGCCGAGGCCGCGAAAGACGCCGAGGCCGCGAAAGACACCGACGTCACCCAGGACGCCGAGGTCACCGGCGACTCCAACACGACCGAAGACCCTGGAGCCACCCAGGACGCCGACGTGGTGAAGGCCGACGAGACGGACAAGACCGACCAGTCCGCCGAGAAATCCAAAGCATCCGAAAAGCCGGACGCGCCAGCCGAGAAGAAGTCGAATCGTCCCCGTCTCAACCTGTTCAAGCCGAAGAAGCCGAAGGTGACGACGACTGACCGGGTGACGGTGCCCAAGGCCGAGCCGGCGGGAATCCGGGACCGCGACACCAAAGACGACGACAAGCAAGCGGACACCGACGCAAACAAGGACGCCGCCTGAACCTACTTCGGCGCCACGAATCCGATCGGCCCGGGGGAGATGCAGACCGACAGCGCAGAGGTGTTGGCGCGGACGGTGATCGCGTCACCGGCCCCGGGCAGGCGGACGAACACGCGGTTCAGCCCGGGCCGGACGGGAACCTTGACGTCGGGCCCCTCGCTCAGCGCCATGGTCAAAGACCCGTCGCTGTTGGCCAGGTAGTTGATCTCGGCGGTCCAGTCGGCCGGCAGCATGGGGCCGTCGAGTGGCATGACGACGGGCTCCTCGGTCTGCACCAGGTGACCGCAGTTGGGTTGTGGCCCAGGAAGAATGGTGCGCACCCAGGTCACCAGCGCGGGAACGAGCGTGCCGGTGCGGTCGAGCATCCGCAGATCGGTTGTCGCCGACGCGAATTCCGGCCGCGGTGAGGCCAGCGCGAACATGTGGCTGGCCAGGTTCTCCGGATAGGCCACGCGTTGCAGGATCAGCGGGTCGACCTCTTGATCCAGCAGCGGCGCATCCGAGGTCGACGCCAGGCTCGCCCGCGCGTTGTCGAGGTAGGCCGGGACGGGGCTGTCGCGCCACACCCACAGGAATGTCCACGTCGAGTACAGGCTGCTCGCGACGAAAAGCAGAGCCACACCAACCACCACAACAGACCGTGCCCGCGACGCCGACAGCCACGGCGACACCCGGTTCGGAGCACAGAACCCGACGGCCATCAGAAGTGCGAGCACCATGACCAGATCGGGCAGGTAACGCAGCGTCTGCGCGAGCTCCAGCGCGGTGAACCGCGACGAGCGCATCAGGTAGATCGGCACCTGGCATGCGACGGCGTACCCCACGGCGACCCCCAGCACGGGCCAGACCCGCTGCTTGCGCAGCAGCACCACTGCGACCGCAACCACCAGCACGATCCAGCCCAGCACCATCACGGTCACGGGCGGGGTGGCCCACGGCGAGGCCGGTGCCCACCGCTGCCACTGCCAAGGCCCGCCGGCCAGACCGGGCACGATCCCGTGGGTGATCGACCGGCTCAGCAGGTCACCGGTCATGGCCAGGTCGAAGCTCCACCGCTTCTGGTCGACGACGACCAGGTACACGCCGATCCACGCGGCGGTCAGTGCCAGGCAGGACACCCACAGCCGCAGACCGCGCCGCCACACCTCGGCCAATCCGAACGACGACGTCACATAGCCGAGCAGCGCGACGACCGCGAACGCGACGAACGGGATCACCGCGGCCTTCTCGAAGAACAACAGCCCGCCGAAGTAGACCAGCGCGCCGATCACCGCATGCCGGACGCGTCCGGTGCGCACCAGCAGCACGGCTTCGCCGGCCACCCAGGCCAGCGCGGCCAGCATGGGAAGCGAGTTGAGCGCGGCGGCCCACCATGCGAAACCGGGGACGGCGAGCGGCGTGAACAACGCGAAGGTCAGGGGCACCAGCAGCACCGGGCGCCAGCCGAGGATCACCCACAGCGCCCGCAGCAGCGCCAGCGATACCAGAAGCTGCAGGACCACCAGGCTCAGCGCGGGCCACACCCACGAGAACGGCGCGAGTCGCGTGATGACACCCGACACAAGAAACGCCGCGGGCATGACGTGCCCGTCGTGGTCGTCGAACAGGAACGACGGCGACAGCAGACTCTGGGTGCCGGCACGGCCCACGAGAATGAGGTCGTCCCAGTAGAAATAGCCACCGAACGCCAGTACGGCCCGGACAACCAGTTGCAGCGCGATCAGCGCGGCGGCAGTACGGGCGACCCAGTTCACTCTTGCCGACTGTACGGTCCGACTCCGCGCGCACGCGTCGTCGGTATGGTGTGGCGGTGCGAACCTTGGTGACTGGAGCGGCGGGTTTCATCGGATCGACGCTGGTGGACCGGCTGTTGGCGGATGGACACAGCGTCGTCGGCCTCGACGATCTCAGCTCGGGGCGGCCCGAGAACCTGCACGCCGCCGAGAACAGCGACAAGTTCGAGTTCGTCAAGGCCGACATCGTCGACGCGGATCTGACCGGCCTGCTCGCCGAGTTCAAACCCGAGGTGGTGTTCCACCTCGCCGCGCAGATCTCGGTCAAGCGTTCGGTGGACGATGCGCCGTTCGACGCGACGGTGAACGTGGTCGGCACGGTGCGCCTCGCGGAGGCCGCCCGGTTGGCCGGCGTGCGCAAGGTCGTGCACACCTCGTCGGGCGGATCCGTGTACGGCACCCCGCCGTCCTACCCGACCAGCGAGGACATGCCGGTGAACCCCGCGTCGCCATACGCGGCGGGCAAGGTCGCCGGCGAGGTGTACCTCAACATGTATCGCAACCTCTACGACCTGGACTGCTCGCACATCGCGCCGGCCAACGTCTACGGCCCGCGGCAGGATCCGCACGGCGAGGCCGGCGTGGTCGCGATCTTCTCGCAGGCCCTGCTCGCCGGCCGGCCCACCAAGATCTTCGGCGACGGCAGCGACACGCGGGACTACGTCTTCGTCGACGATGTGGTCGATGCGTTCGTCCGCGCGGCCGGGCCCGCAGGCGGCGGTCAACGCTTCAACGTGGGTACGGGCGTGGAGACCTCGACGCGTGAGCTCCACACGGCCATCGCCAAGGCTGTCGGGGCCGCGGACGAACCGGAGTTCCACCCGCCGCGGCTGGGGGATCTGCGCAGATCCAAGCTCGACATCACGCGGGCGCGTGAGGTGCTGGGGTGGCGGCCGCAGGTGGCGTTGACCGACGGCGTCGCCAAGACGGTGGAGTTCTTCCGCCACAAATCCCAGTAAAAAGATTGTAAGTACTCACTTACTGGGTTAGCGTGGCGGCAACCGATGGAGGTCCGCCATGTCATACGACGTCATCGTCCGCAACGGTCTGTGGTTCGACGGGACGGGTAAACCACCCCGGGTCCGCACCCTCGGTATCCGCGACGGGGTCGTCGCCGCGGTGTCGACCAAGCCCCTCGACGAGGCCGGATGTCCCGAGGTGATCGACGCGGGCGGCAAATGGGTGGTTCCTGGCTTCGTCGACGTGCACACCCACTACGACGCCGAGGTCCTGCTCGACCCCGGACTCCGTGAATCCGTGCGCCACGGTGTCACCACGGTGCTGTTGGGGATGTGCTCGCTGTCGACCGTGTACTCCGACGCCGAGGACGCCGCCGACCTGTTCAGCCGCGTGGAGGCCGTGCCCCGCCAGTTCGTCCTCGGCGCACTGCAGGCGCACAGGACCTGGTCGAATCCCGCCGAGTACGTCGCGGCGATCGACGCGCTGCCGCTCGGCCCGAATATCGCCTCGCTGCTGGGGCATTCGGATCTGCGCGCATCGGTGCTCGGCCTCGACCGTGCCACCACGCGCGGCGTGATCCCCAGCGACGCCGAACTTGAGG
Organism: Mycolicibacterium goodii; assembly: GCF_022370755.2. The sequence continues at coordinate 6,545,996 of NZ_CP092364.2, forward strand.
AGATGGCCGACAAACTGGACGCGGCCCTCGACGCCGGGATGCTCGGCATGTCCGGCATGGATGCGGCGATCGACAAGCTCGACGGTGACCGGTTCCGTTCGCGGGCACTGCCTTCGACATTCGCGACCTGGCGTGAACGTCGTCGGCTCATCAAGGTGCTGCGTCGGCGTGGCCGCATCTTGCAGAGCGCCCCGAACGTCGCGCGGGCGCAGGAGGCGCTGAACTTCTTCCTGGAGAGCAGCGGCATGTTCGGGCGCCGTCGCGGGGTGCGGATGAGCCTGCTGGTATCGGCCGACGCGAAATCCTCACCCGGTGCCGCGCGCGTGATCGGGCTGGGCACCCGGCTGATGAACAAGGCGCTCGACGCCAAGGTGCGTTTTCAGCATCTGCCGGTGCCGTTCGAATTGTATTCGGATGGAATCGATCTGCCGGTGTTCGAGGAGTTCGGGGCGGGAACCGCGGCGCTGCATCTGCGTGATCAGCTCGAGCGCAACAAGCTGCTCGCCGACCCGGAATACCGCCGTCGGTTCCGCCGGTCGTTCGACCGCCGTAAGCTCGGACCGACGTTGTGGCACCGCGACTTCCACGACGCCACCATCGTCGAATGCCCGGACACGAGCCTGATCGGCAAGACCTTCGGCCAGATCGCCGATGAGCGTGGCGTCCACCCGCTCGACGCGTTCCTCGACGTGCTCGTCGACAACGGCGAGAAGAACGTGCGCTGGACGACGATCGTCGCCAACCACCGGCCCAAGGTGCTCGATCAGCTCGCGAACGATCCCGCGGTGCACATGGGCTTCTCTGATGCCGGTGCGCACCTGCGGAACATGGCGTTCTACAACTACCCGCTGCGGCTGCTGAAGCGGGTCCGCGACGCCCAGCTCTGCGGGCGACCTTTCCTGACCACCGAACGTGCCGTGTACCGGTTGACCGCGGAGGTGGCCGACTGGTTCGGCGTCGACGCGGGCACGCTGCGCGAAGGGGACCGGGCCGACTTCGTGGTGATCGATCCCAACTGCCTCAACTCCGACGTCGACGCGTACCACGAGGAGACCGTGCCGTTCTACGGCGGGCTGAGCCGCATGGTCAACCGCAACGACGACGCCGTGGTCGCGACGGCGGTCAACGGCACCGTGGTGTACGGCAGGGGCAAGTTCCGCGACGGCTACGGCGAGACCGTGAAGTCGGGTCGCTACCTGCGCGCCGGTGCCGACAGCCGCATGAGAACCGCTGTCTGACATGGCCAGAACTCAGCAGCAGCGCCGCGAGGAGACCGTCGCACGTCTGCTCGACGCGAGCATCGCGACGATCATCGACATCGGGTACGCCAAGGCGTCGGCGGCGGTCATCGCGCGGCGCGCAAAGGTGTCCGACGGTGCACTGTTCCGGCATTTCCCCACGATGGGGGACTTCATGGCGGCCACGGCCCACGAGGTGATGCGCCGCCAACTTGAGGTGTTCTCGAAACGGATCGCCGAGATCCCGGCCGACCAGCCGCCGCTGCAGGCCGTGCTGACGATCCTGCGTGATGTCACGGGCAACGACACCAACACCGTGATGTACGAGTTGCTGATCGCCGCGCGCACCGACGAAAAGCTGCGCGCCACACTGCAAGAGGTGCTCACCGAGTACGCCGCCAACATCTACGAGACCGCACGGACCATCCCGGGTTTCGAGCAGTTCCCGGAGGGGGAGTCCATGGCTGCGGTGGCGCTGCTGGTCAACACGTTCGACGGGGCCGCGATCATCCGGCCGGTGCTGGCGCAGCCCGAACTCGAAGACGCTCGCATCGCGCTGCTGTCGTCGCTGTTCAGCCGCTGAGGGGGGTGCCCTCAGCGCCTAACGTCGCGACGCAAGTGCGGTCAGATGCACGGCGATTCCGACCAGCGGCCCGCACAGCAGGGCGATGACGGTCCTCGTCTCGAGCTCGAGCGGCAGTAGCAGCAGCCCAACGGCGGCGACTGTCGCGACGATCCACCCCAGCGCATATGCGCGGTGCAACGCGGCGGCCACCGCGGCCGCGCCGGTGAGTGTGAGCATCGCGATCGCCACGGCCGCGGCGGTCAACCAGGCCAGCAGCGTCCCGTCGGCGCGGTACTCGTCGCCGAAACCGACCTTCAGCAGCCACGGCCCGATCAGCCCGGCCGCGACGACGCCGACCGCACCGATTCCGGCGACGACGGCGGCAGGTATCGCCAGCGCGCGCATCCGTGCGCTGCGCTGGTCGACGAAGTGGGCGATCAGGTTGCCCTGCATCGCGGTCAGCGGCACGAGCAGAGGCGCCCGGGTGAGCGTGACGGCCAGGATCACCACACCGCCGGTGGCGCCGAGATCGGCCGACGTGGCCTGCAGCAGCACCGGGAAACCCATCACCAGTATCGCGCTGGCACCGGCCGCGGCGATCGAGTGCGCGGTTCCGCGCACGAACGTCACGGTGCCGCCCGCGGTGACCTGACGGGCCGCGAGCCGTGCGGCGGGCGCCGCGAGCAGCAGGATCAGCCAGGCGCCGGCCCCGGCCACGGTGGCCCACAGATAGCCGCCCAGCCCCCAGCCCGATACGAACGACGCGGCCGCGACCGCGACGCGGATGCCGGCGTCGGTCACCATCAATGCGCCGTACTCGGTCCAGCGGCCGATGCCGGCGAGCATGCCCAAAAGCGTTGCATGCAGGCAGAATCCGGCCAGACCAGCGCTGAGCAGCGCGACGCTCATGGCCCGGGATTCGACGAACACGTGCGCACCCCACAGCGGCGAGGTCGCCGCGATCACGAGTGCGGCGACCACACCGACCGCGGCGGCCACCCGCATCGGATGCGTGCGCGCACCGTCGACGGCGGGGGTGAACTGCGCCGATCTGACCTCGCGGGTGGCCTCCTGCAGCAGGCCGTTGGCCGCGCCGGTGACGAGTCCGAACGCGCCCCAGAACACCGCGAACACCGAGAAGCCCGCGGGTTCCAGGTCGCGAGCGGCGAGGTACAGGACGGCGTAGCCGCACACGGCCGTGACGGCGGTGGCCGCCCCGACACGGGCGACGCTGCTGCGGGTGATCGGCCCCCGCGCGGGATCGTCCGGGTCGAATGGCGCAGGGGCGCCGCCGTCGGTCACAGCGGCGGCAGCGCTTCCGAGTACAGCCACGCCTGCCACAGCGGCTGCAGCGATTCACTGGTGTAACCGGCGGCCAGACCGGTGAAATCGTCGGTGAACGCGGTACCGTGGCGGTGCCGGGCGGTCCAGTCCTGCAGCAGCGCAAAGAAACTCTTGTCGCCCAGCCGGTTGCGCAGCACGTGCAGGGTGAGGGCGCCGCGCTTGTAGATGCGGTCGTCGAACATGTCGCGCGGTCCTGGATCGGCAAGCAGCAGGTCCTGCGGCGACTGCCGCAACTTCTCGTGGTAGTGCTGTGCCCACTCGGCCGCGCTGCGCCCTCCGCTGTTCTCCGACCACAACCATTCGGCGTAGCACGCGAACCCTTCGTGCAGCCAGATGTCGCGCCAGCGCCGCGCCGTCACCGAGTTGCCGAACCACTGGTGCGCCAACTCGTGGGCGATGAGGCGTTCGGCGCCGCGGTTGCCGTCGCAGTGGTTGGCCCCGAAAATAGAGATGCCCTGCGCCTCAAGGGGGATCTCCAGATCGTCGTCGGTGACCACCACGGTGTAGCCGGTGCTCAGCGGGTACGGCCCGAACAACTTGGTGAACACCGTCATCATCTGCGGTTGCCGTTCGAAGTCGTGGTCGAACGTCGCGCGCAGCCGCGGCGGCAGCACGGCGTGCATCGGCACCGGAGTTTTCGCCATCCGGTGCGATTCGTACATCCCGATCTGCAGCGTGATCAGGTATGTCGATGTCGGCTCGGCAAGCTCGTAGATCCACGAGGTGTGGCCCGCACGGACCTTGCGGGACACCAGTTCACCGTTGGCGAGCGCGAAATAGGGGCTGTCGGTGCTGATCTGGATGCGGTAGGAGGCCTTGGCACTGGGATGGTCGTCGCACGGGAACCACGACGCCGCGCCGTTCGGCTGGCCCGCGACCAGCGCACCGTTGGTGAGCTCCTCGAAACCGACGTCACCCCAGAGGGTGTCGATGGGACGCGGGTTGCCGCTGTATCGCACGGCGATCGTCATCGCGGCACCGGCGGGTAGGGCGGAAGGCAGCGTGATGTGCAGCTTCGCGCCCGAACACCGGAACTGCGCGGGCCTGCGCCCGTTCACCGAGACCTTGCCGACCGTGAGGTTGTCGGACAGGTCGAGGGTGAAGGTGCGCAGCGCCGCCAGGGTCACCGCGGTGATCGTGGCGGTCCCGGCGAGCCGGTTGCTCGCCACCTTGTACTCGAGGTCGAGCTCGTACCGCGACACCCGGTAGCCGAAATTGCCGTTGCCCGGCAGGTAGGGGTCGATGACAGGCGGGTGCCCGGCCTTCTTGGTGACCTTCTTGAACCTCGTCACGCGGCGGGTTTCTCTGTCGTCTTGTTCTTGCCTGCCGACGCGCCGGCGCGCTTCTTGCCGAACATGTTCCACGGCGCGATCGGGTTGCCCTGCCAACGCATCGATGGCGGCACCTCGTCACCGCGCATCACGAGGGATCCAGGGCCCACCGTGGCGCCCGCACCCAGCCGTGCGGCGGGCAGCGCCACGCAGTGCGGTCCCAGCGTCGCCCCCTCTTCGAGGACGACACTGTCCATCCGCATTATGCGGTCGTGGAACAGGTGCGTCTGCACCACGCAGCCGCGGTTGACGGTGGCGCCGGTGCCGAGGCTCACCAGATCGGCCTCGGGCAGCCAGTAGGTCTCACACCACACCCCGCGGCCGATCGAGGCGCCCAGGGCGCGCAGCCACAGGTTCATCACCGGGGTGCCGGTCGCGGCACGCGCGAACCACGGCGCCGCGACAGTTTCGACGAATGTGTCCGACACTTCGTTGCGCCACACGAACGAGGACCACAGCGGATGTTCGACGGCGCGAATCCGCCCGATCACCAACCACTTCGCGGCCACCGCGATGATCCCGGCCAGCGCGCCCGCGGCCAGGATCACGAGGCCGCTCGCGACCGTGGCCCACAGGTATCCGAAGCGCAGTACCAGGGCCTGCAGCGCGCCCAGCACCGCCACGCCGATGCCGAAGGTGATGATCACCGGGACCACGCGGCACGTCTCGACCGCCGCGCGCATGGCCTTCAACCGCTGTGACGGATGGAAGGTCCGCAACACATCGGCCGCGGTGGCCTTGCGGCGCAACCGCACCGGTGGACTTCCGAGCCAGGACGAGCCGGCCTTGGCCTTGTGCGGCGTGGCCGACAGCACGGCCACCAGACCGTCGTCGGGCACCTTGCGACCGGGCTGTGTGATGCCCGAGTTGCCGAGGAACGCGCGCTTGCCGATGGTGGCCTTGGCGACGTGGATCCACCCACCGCCGAGTTCGTACGACGCCACCATGGTGTCGTCGGCCAGGAACGCACCGTCCTGCACCTCGGTGAACTTCGGGGTGAACAGGGCCGTCGAGATCTCGGTGCCCTGACCGACTTTCGCGCCGAGCAGCCGCAGCCACCACGGGGTCAGCAGGCTTGCGTAGACCGGGAACAGGTAGGTGCGCGCGGCATCCATGAGGCGTTCGGTGGCCCATAGCTGCCAGCCCACGCGGCTGCGCACCGGGTGGTAACCCTCGCTGAGCCCGATCGACAGCAACCGGACGCCTGCCACCGTGAGCGCGGCGTAGGCGAGCACCGCCACCAGCGTCGCCACCGGCGTCCACGCCAGCGCGGGCAGCAGCGCGTCGACCGGGGTCGCGGTGCCGCGGATGCCCCAGCCGATCACCGCGAGACCCGCGCCGAGCGCGACCAACGGAAGGCTGCCCAGCAGGATCGAGGTCACGCCGTACACCGCGACCCATACGGGAGCGCGCGGCGGCCGGTGGTCGGGCCACGGATGGCGCGCCTTACCGGATTTCACCGCGGGCGAGCCTTTCCAGTACTGGCCGTTCTTGACCTTTCCGGTCACGGCCGAACCCGGCGCCACGTCGGCGTTCTTGCCGACGGTCGCACCGGGCAGCAGCGTCGTGCGGGCCCCGATCGTGGCGTCGTTGCCGACGGTGACCGGACCGACGTGGAACAGGTCCCCGTCGATCCAGTGTCCGCTCAGGTCGACCTCAGGTTCGATCGAGCAGCGGTGGCCGAGCTTGGCCATCCCGGTCACCGGCGGTGCCGAGTGCAGGTCGACACCCTTGCCGACGCTGTTGCCGAGCGCGCGGGCGTAGTACACCATCCACGGTGCGCCCGCGAGGTTTTCGGCACCGCTGGCCTCGGCGAGCCGTTCGGCGAACCACACGCGCAGGTGCACCGCGCCGCCGCGACGGTACGTGCCGGGCTCAAGGCCGCTCAGCAGCATCCTGGCGAACAGCACGGCGATGCCCATGCGGCCCAGGGGTGTGATGAAAACTCCGAAGCCGGCCAACAGCAGCCACCAGTTGACCGCCTGCGCCCACGGCACGAGGTGCAACGTGGCCGCGATGTTGTTCAACAGGCCCAGCCACACGACCCACTGCATTCCGGTGAGCGTCGCCAGCGGTACGGACAGCACCACCTGCGCGGCCTGTGTGATCCGCGAGGTCGGTGCGACGGTGCGGGTCTGCACCTGCGGCGGCGGGGAGAGTTCGTCGAGATAGCCTGCCAGCGAACCGAGCCGGGGATGGTCGTAGATGTCGGCGACGGTGACCTGCGGGTAGCGCCCGCGCATCGCGGCGACGAGTTGCGCCGCGGACAGTGAGCCCCCGCCGAGCGCGATGAAATCCGCCTCAGGGCCGTCGACCGTGGTACCGAGGACGTCACGCCACAGACCTGCGAGCCAGCCCGTGGTGCCGACGAGTTCGGGGACGTCCTGCTCGGCGTCACCCGGCGGCGGCCAGGGCAGCGCGTTGCGGTCCACCTTGCCTGACGTGCGGGTGGGCAGTTCGTCGAGCAGCACCAGGCGCGGAACCAATGCGGCGGGCAGGGTTTCGGCGAGCGCGGCGCGTGCGGCGGCCAGGTCGAAGGCCGGGTCACTGCTGGAGATGTAGCCGACCAGCAGCGGAGTGCCGCTGGCGGTCTTGCGGACCGCGGCCGCCCCCGCGCTGACGCCGGGCACGTTGACGAGTGCGGTGTCCACCTCACCGAGTTCGATGCGGCGGCCACCGACCTTCACCTGATCATCGGCACGGCCCTGGAAGTACAGGCCGTCGGCTTCCAGACGCACCAGATCCCCACTGCGGTATGCGCGGCTCCAGCCGAGGGTGGGCATGGCCGCGTACTTCTCGCGGTCCTTGTCGGGGTCGAGGTAGCGGGCCAGGCCCACACCGCCGATGACGAGTTCGCCGACCTCGCCGAGCCCGACCGGCCGGCCGTCGCGGTCGACGACGGCCAGATCCCAGCCGCTCAACGGCAGGCCGATGCTCACCGGTCCGAGCCCGTCGAGTTTCGCCGCGCAGGCCACCACGGTGGCCTCGGTGGGGCCGTAGGTGTTCCAGACCTCGCGACCATCCACTGCGAGACGGTGCGCGAGTTCGGGCGGGCAGGCCTCGCCGCCGAAGATCAGCAGCCGCACGGATTCGAGGGCCTCGGCCGGCCACAGCGCGGCCAGCGTCGGCACGGTGGACACCACGGTGATGTCGCGGCTCACCAGCCACGGCCCCAGGTCCATCCCGCTGCGTACCAGCGATCGCGGCGCCGGGACCAGGCATGCGCCGTGCCGCCAGGCCAGCCACATCTCCTCGCACGACGCGTCGAACGCCACCGACAGACCCGCGAGCACCCGGTCGCCGGGCCCGATCGGGTTGTCCTGCAGAAACATTCGCGCTTCGGCATCGACGAAGGCGGCGGCGCTGCGATGGGTCACCGCGACCCCCTTGGGGGTTCCGGTCGAACCCGAGGTGAAGATGATCCAGGCGTCGTCGCGGCCGAGCGGTGCGGCCGCGCGCCAGCCGCGCGACTGTCCGACACCGCGGATCAGGCCCCTTTCGGTGATCACGCCGACGACGCCGGCCTCGCCGAACACCAACTCGGCGCGTTCGTCGGGGTCGTCGGCGTCGACGGGCACGTAGGCCGCGCCGGCCGCCAGCACCGACAGGATCGCGACGTACAGGGCGTAACTGCCCGACGGCATCCGGATGCCGATGCGGTCGCCGCGTCCGATGCCGCGCGCGGCCAGCCACGCGACGCTCTCCTCGACGTCGGCGATCAGTTCGGCATAGGTGAGTTGCACCGTCCCGTCGTCGATCGCGGGTGCGTCGGGAAACCGGCGCGCGGTGTCGTTGAGGATGTCGATGAGCGTCCGCGGCGCAGGTGCCAGCGATGAGAGCAGGTACTGGGCGGGGATCTCGTGCCCCTCAACTGCGTCGTCCGTTGCTGTCACGAATACAAACTACTAAGCGGGTGGCGGGGCGGGTCGGAGACGACGCGGCGTGGCTGCTCGATTTCGGATCACGGTCACGATCAGGCAGACTTGTCGGCGGAGGGGAGTATTCCTTCGCTGCGGTGTCGTCATCACGTCGGTCGCCATAGATCCGATCGGTGCCGTGGGCCGGTGCGTTGTGCCGGTGGAAGAGACCTCCGGCGTTGTTTGGCGACCGGAGGTAATTGATGCAGGTAACCCAGCTCGAGTGGATCATCACGCTCTCGGTGACGATCGCCGTACTGCTGTTCGACGTGGTCGTGATCGGGCGCCGTCCACACGAGCCCACGCGCCGTGAGACGGCGACGTACCTGTCGATCTACATCGGGCTCGCAGTCGCCTTCGGGCTGTGGACGTGGATCTACCACGGTCATCAGTACGGGGTGGAGTTCTTCGCGGGGTGGCTCACCGAGTACAGCCTGTCGGTGGACAACCTGTTCATCTTCTTGATCATCATGGCCAGCTTCAAGGTGCCGCGGATCTACCAGCAGCAGGCGCTGCTGGTCGGCATCATCCTGGCGCTCATCTTCCGTGGCATCTTCATCGCGCTGGGCGCGGTGGCCATCAACCAGTTCTCGTGGGTGTTCTACATCTTCGGCGCGTTCCTGGTGTACACCGCGATCAACCTGATCCGTGACACCGACCATGACGACGACGGCGACAACGCCGTGGTGCGGTTCGCGCGCAAGCACTTGCGGACCACCGACAAGTGGGACGGCCTGCGGCTGTGGATCCGCGACCCCGGCGCGGGTGGCGCGCGACTGATGACGCCGATGTTCCTGGTCATCGTCGCCCTCGGCACCACCGACCTGCTGTTCGCGCTCGACTCGATACCGGCGATCTACGGCCTCACGCAGGAGCCGTACCTGGTGTTCACCGCCAACGTGTTCGCGCTCATGGGGCTGCGGCAGCTGTACTTCCTGCTCGGAGACCTGCTCAAGCGGCTGGTGTACCTGTCGCAGGGCCTGGCGTTCATCCTGGCGTTCATCGGCGTGAAGCTGGTGTTGCATGCGCTGCACGAGAACGAGGTGCCGTTCATCAACGGTGGTGAACCTGTGCATGTGCCCGAGATCCCGACCCTGGCGAGCCTGGGTGTGATCATCGTCACGCTGCTCATCACGACCGCCGCGAGCCTGTACAAAACCCGGGTCCGCGACGCCCAGTGACGCCGAGTGTCGCCGGGTAACCGGTCAGGTAACAGGGCCCTTACATTCGCGCTGAGTGCAACCCTGCACGGATTCGGCGCCGCGGCATAGTCTGGCGGGCGTGCGGTTATTTGTGGCGGACGCCGATTCCTGGAGTGAACTGACCGACGGTGTGTCAGACGCCGCCCCGACGGTCCGGATATCGGCGCCGGACCTCGCGCAGGCCCGTCGTCAACGGTCGCGGATCAAGGCCGAGGACGACACGGTGGCGGTGATCCTGGACGTGACGGTGGCCGTGGCGGGCGATTTCCGTGCGGCCCGGCGCCTGCAGGTGGCGGCCGAGCACGCCGAGGGCCGCGAGGATCCCGCCGTCGTCCGGTACGTCGGCACCGCCGACGGTCTCGCGGGTCTGCTCGACGACATCGAATCGGCGGGGGTGGCCGACGGTGTGACCCTCATCCCGGCCGGCAGTGGTCAGAATCTGCGTGCGCTTGGCGCCGAGGTGCTGCACCGGCTGGAGCTGCGCGGCCAGGCCCGCCGCGCCTCCTGACCGCCCTGCGGCGCGCACGGCGCCGAACATCGCACCGGCCGACGGCCTCTCACCACTGCGGCCGGTACTGATTCAAGTCGTGCATCAGTAAGCCGCAAACTTGACTTGGACAAGTATTTATCGCCGGTCTTACGGTGCCACTATGACATCCATGGTGCAGACGACAGACCTGACCGGGCAGATGTTGATCGCGGGTACGCCGGTGCGCGGCGCCGGCCGACAGATCCGGGCCATCGATCCGCAGACCGGGGCCGCCCTCGAACCCGCGTACGCCTACGGCGACGGCTCGCACGTCGAGGCCGCCTGCGCGGCCGCCGCCGGTGCGTTCGGCGCCTACCGCGGCGCGCCCATCGAGAACCGGGCCCGATTCCTCGAGACCATCGCGGACAACCTCGAATCGATCCGCGAAGCGCTCGTCGAGCGTGCCCACGCCGAAAGTGGCCTGCCGGTACCGCGACTGACCGGTGAGGTCGGACGGACCGCGGGCCAGCTTAGGCTGTTCGCCGGCGTGCTGCGCGAGGGCAGCTGGAACCAGGCCCGCATCGACCCGGCGCTTCCGGATCGAGAACCGGCGCCGCGGCCGGACATCCGGCAACGCAGCGTGCCGCTCGGACCCGTGGCGGTGTTCGGGGCGAGCAATTTCCCGCTGGCGTTCTCTGTCGCCGGTGGTGACACCGCATCGGCCCTGGCCGCCGGGTGCCCGGTCGTGGTCAAGGCGCACGACGCCCATCCGGGCACCTCCGAACTCGTCGGGCGGGCGATCACACAGGCGGTGGCCGCCACCGGGATGCCCGCAGGCACCTTCTCCCTGCTGTACGGGTACGGCCCGGACCTCGGCACGGCCCTGGTCACCGATCCGCGGATCAAGGCCGTCGGGTTCACCGGATCCCGCGGGGGCGGCATGGCGCTGGTGGCCGCGGCCGCCGCACGCCCCGAACCGATCCCGGTGTACGCCGAGATGAGCGCCGTCAACCCGGTGTTCCTGCTGTGCGGGGCGCTGGCCGCGCGGGCGGCCGATCTGGGCCGCGCGTTCGTCGGCTCACTGACCATGGGATCGGGACAGTTCTGCACCAACCCCGGCCTGGTGATCGCGGTCGAGGGCCCCGATCTCGACGTGTTCGTCGCCGCGGCCGCCGAGGCTGTCGCCGCCACGGCGCCCACCCCCATGCTGACCCCGGGCATCGCCGAGAACTTCCGCACCGGTGTCGAGGCGCTGCGAAGCGACGCCGAACTCGTCGCGCGCGGCTCCGAGGAGAACGCACCCGCGGTGTCCTGCCGTGCCGCGCTGTTCCGCAGCGACGCATCCGCGTTTCTGGCGTCCGAGGCCTTGCAGGCCGAGGTGTTCGGCGCCTCGGGCGTGATCGTCCGGTGCGCCGACGACGCCGAGATGCTGCGGGTCGCCTCGCAGCTCGAGGGCCAGTTGACCGCCACGATCCACGCCGAGGAGTCCGACCACGCCCAGGCCGGTGAGCTGCTCCCGATTCTCGAGCTGAAGGCGGGCCGAATCCTGTTCAACGGCTGGCCAACCGGCGTCGAGGTCGGCCACGCCATGGTGCACGGCGGACCGTTCCCGTCCACCTCGGACTCCCGCACCACCTCCGTCGGCGCCAGGGCGATCGAACGGTTCCTGCGCCCGGTCTGCTACCAGAACGCCCCGAAGTCATTGCTGCCAAGCGCTGTTGCCGACGGCAACCCGGACGGGTTGTGGCGCACCGTCGACGGCCGACTCACCAAAGACTGATCACCCACGTGCGAACCTCTAGGAGTAACACCATGCTCGACGGCGTCCTCTTCTTCCCCGTCACCCCGTTCACCGCGTCGGGTGAGGTGGATGTGGACCTGCTCGCCCAGCACGTCGCGACCGGCGTCGACGCGGGGCCTGGCGGAGTTTTCATCGGTTGCGGCACAGGGGAATTCCACGCCCTCGAACCGGCCGAGATGCGCACCGTGGTGCGCACCGCGGTGGATGCCGCAGGCGGCCGGGTCCCGGTGTACGCCGGGGCCGGTGGACCGGTGGCGTCGGCCAAGACGTTCGCACGCGTCGCCGCCGAATCCGGTGCCGACGGTCTGCTGCTGCTGCCGCCGTATCTCGTCGAGATGCCGCAGGCCGGCCTCGTCGGCTACACGCGGGCGGTCAGCGCCGTCACCGACCTGCCGCTCGTGGTGTACAACCGCAACAACGCGCGGTTCACCGAGGCGTCGGCCGTCGAGGTCGCCCAGCTGCCCAATGTCGTCGGATTCAAGGACGGCACAGGGGATTTCGATCAGGTGGCACGCATCCTGCGGGCGGTGACCGATGCCCTGGAGTCCACCGGGAAGCCGTTCCAGTTCTTCAACGGCCTACCCACCGCGGAGGTCTCGCAGCAGGCCTACCGCGCCATCGGGGTGACGTTGTACTCGTCGGCCACGTTCGCGTTCGCGCCCGACATCTCGCTCGCGTTCTACACCGCGCTCGAGACCGGTAACGAACCATTGATCGCCGCGCTGCTGCGGGCGTTCTTCCACCCGCTGGTACGCCTGCGTGACAAGGTGCCCGGCTATGCGGTGTCACTGATCAAGGCGGGTGTCACGCTCGGCGGACTGTCCGCCGGCCCGGTGCGCCCGCCGCTGGTCGACGCGGCCGACGGTGACGTCGCCGAACTGCAGCGCATCCTCGCCGCGGGGCGTGCGGTGCTCGCCGACGCCCTCGTGCACTAGGGCGGCACCGATGGCAGTCGACCTCATCCGCATCACCGGAGCCCGCATCACCCCCGTGGCGTTCGCAGATCCGCCGCTGCTGAACACCGTCGGGGTGCACCAGCCGTACGCGCTGCGGGCCATCATCCAGCTCGACACCGACGCGGGGCTGACCGGGCTGGGGGAAACCTATGCCGACACCGTGCACCTGGAGCGTCTGCGAGCAGCCGCCGATGCCATCGTCGGACAGGATGTGTTCGCGTCCAACACGATCCGCGCACTCATCTCCGATGCGCTCGGTGGTGACCGCACCGGTGACGCCACGGGGCTGGCGGGCATGATCACCTCGGCCAGCGTGGTGGACCGGGTGTTCTCGCCGTTCGAGGTGGCCTGTCTCGACGTGCAGGGACAGGCGACCGGCAGACCGGTGTCGGATCTGCTCGGCGGCGCGGTGCGAGACGCCGTGCCGTTCAGTGCGTACCTGTTCTACAAGTGGGCCGGGCATCCCGGCGCCGAGCCCGACGCGTGGGGTGCCGCCCTCGACCCCGACGGCATCGTCGCTCAGGCCCGCCGCATCATCGACGAATACGGTTTCACCGCGATCAAGCTCAAAGGCGGTGTGTTCCCGCCCGAGGAGGAGATGGCGGCCATCGAGGCACTGCGGGCGGCATTCCCCGCTCATCCGCTGCGTCTCGATCCCAATGCGGCATGGACACCGCAGACCTCGATCAAGGTGGCCGCGGCCCTCGACGGCGTCCTGGAGTACCTGGAAGACCCCACTCCTGGCCTCGACGGTATGGCAGAGGTCGCCGCGCAGGCCCCGATGCCGCTGGCCACCAACATGTGTGTGGTGGCATTCGACCAACTGCCCGGCGCGGTCGCGAAGGACGTCGCAAAGGACGTGGAAAAGAGGCCGGTCTCGGTCGTTCTGTCCGACCACCACTACTGGGGCGGGCTGCAGCGATCCCGATTGCTGGCAGGTATCTGTGACACGTTCGGCCTCGGGCTGTCCATGCATTCGAACTCACACCTCGGGATCAGCCTGGCCGCGATGGTGCACCTGGCCGCCGCAACCCCGAATCTGACGTACGCGTGTGACACGCACTGGCCGTGGCGTCACGAGGACGTCGTCGCGCCCGGCGTCCTGAACTTCCGCGACGGCGCGGTGCCGGTTCCCGCGGCACCGGGACTCGGGATCCGGATCGACGAGGACAATCTGGCCGCACTGCACGAGCAGTATCTGCGCTGTGGGATCAGGGACCGCGACGACACCGGGTACATGCGCAGCATCGCTGCCGATTTCGACCCGTCGGGGCCACGCTGGTAGAAGTGGCCGATCCCGGCCGTTCAGCAATTTTCGGCTTGCGCCGCAAGCCCGTTTGCAGTCACCACGTCCGACTGCCAGTTGCCAGAACGTTACATGCGGCGATGCACTCGAATTGTCGGTAGCGCCCGTTTACTGGGTATTGTCAGGAGTTGTCACTAAAGCAGAGGGTCAGCGCGACCGGGGTGGCCATCATTGCGAAGGACGTGATTTTCCCATGCGCGCGCCATTAGACCGACTCATAACGTCACCCGCTGACCTCAGGGGTCCGGGCCAGCGACGCCTTTCCCTGCTCCTGGTGGAAGACGACCGCGCCGACGCCATCCTGGTCGAAGAACTGATCGCGGATGCGCCCGACATCGACTTCGTGTGGGCCAAATCGATGTCGGACGCCGAGCGCACGCTGACCGACAATCGCCCCGATTGTGTCCTGCTCGACCTGAACCTCCCCGACGCCGCGGGTATCGACGCGCTGCACCACCTCGGCAAGCTGGACGCCCGTATCCCGATCATCGTGCTCACGGGCCTCAACGACGAACACTTCGGGGTGTCCGCGGTCGCCTCGGGTGCCCAGGACTACCTGGTCAAAGGCCGCGTCGAGCCCGAGATGCTGCGCCGTGCGGTGCTCTACGCCATCGAACGCAAACGCGCCGAGCTCACGGCGGTCGACCTGCACGCCAGCCAGTTGCGGGCGGCGGAGAACGCACGCCTCGAACGTGGCCTGCTGCCGTCGCCGCTGCTCCTGGAGGAATCGGGCGTCGAGATCGTCACCGAATCCCGGCCCAGCCGCCAACATGCGCTGATCGGCGGTGACTTCTACGACGTCGTGCAGACCCCCGACCGCACAGTGCACGTGATGATCGGGGACGTCTCAGGTCACGGGCCCGACGAGGCCGCGCTCGGCGTGGCACTGCGCATCGGGTGGCGGGCGTTGACGTTCGCGGGCCTGCGCGGTAACGAGCGGATGCGGCAGGTCGACCGGATCCTGACCACCGAACGTCCCGGCAAAGGGATCTTCGCCACACTGTGCAGTGTGGCACTCGAACCCGATAGCGGCCGTTTCACGGTGGTCCGTGCCGGCCACCCCGGTCTGCTGGTGCAGAACAACGGCACCGTCGACTGGCTCGAACCACGTCCGGGCGCGGCGCTGGGACTCGGCGCCAGGGAGTGGCCGGTCAACCACTACGAGCTTCCCGAGGGACACGGGTTGCTGCTGCTGACCGACGGGCTGTTCGAAGGCCACGCCGGACGCGGCGACGAGCGGCTGGGGGAGAGCGGGCTGCTCGCACTGGCCCGAGCGCTCGCCGCGAAATCCGGTCGGGAGTTCGTGACGTCGCTCATCAGTGAGGCCGAGTCCCGCGCGCAGATGCACGGTGGGCTGACCGACGACATCGCCGTTGTCCGTGTGGAGCGCTCACACCGATGAGGCTGACGGTACAAGGCTGGCAGAACTTGATCCTGTCGGTCATGGGAGTGGTGGTCTTCACCGGGGCGATCGCGGGCGCGGTGCTGGTCGGCCGCACCGACACGCTCTCCGACGAGTTGATCGCCGAGATCCAGCCGGCGCGCGTCGCCGCCTACCAGTTGCAGGCGGCGCTACGGGACCAGGAGACGGCGGTGCGCGGCTATGCGATCGCCGCGGACCCGCAGTTCCTGGCACCCTACGACGAAGGACAGCGGGTCGAGTCCGAATCGGCTGCCGGCATCCGCGAGTTCCTGGACGGCCGCGCGGACCTGCTCGCCGATCTCGATGCGATCGAGAAGGCCGCCGCGGCATGGCGTGCCACCTACGCCGACCCGATGATCTCCAGCATCCAGCCGGGCCGTCCGCGCATCGGCGACGACATGGCAGCCGCGCGCGGCAAGGCCCAGTTCGACCAGCTTCGTGCGCTTTTCGACGTCCAGAACAGCCACCTGAGCGACGCGCGAACCGCGGGCATCGAGGATCTGGATTGGATGCGCAACTGGCGCAACGGTGTGCTGATCGCGATGATCGTGGCGTTCTTCGCGATGGCCGTGGTGTTGGCGATCCTGGTGCGCAATGCCGTGAACCGTCCGCTGGCTGCCCTCGCGGCGGCCTGCAGAAGGATCACCCAGGGCAACTTCGCCGAGCGCATCGCACCCAAGGGCCCCAAGGACATCCGGGCGATCGCCATCGATGTCGAGAACATGCGCCAGCGCATCGTCGACGAGCTCGACGCGTCGCGGTCGGCGCGCGAGGCGCTCGACGAGCAGGCCGAGGAACTGCGCCGGTCCAACGCCGAACTCGAGCAGTTCGCCTATGTGGCCTCCCACGATCTGCAGGAGCCGCTGCGCAAGGTCGCGTCATTCTGCCAGCTGCTCGAAAGGCGCTACGGCGACAAGCTCGACGAGCGCGGCGCCGAGTACATCGGTTTCGCCGTCGACGGCGCCAAACGCATGCAGGTGCTGATCAACGACCTGCTGACGTTCTCGCGGGTGGGCCGGCTGAATTCGACGACCACCGAGGTGGACCTCAACGCGGTGATGGACGCCGCGCTGAACAACATCTCCACCGCGATGGAGGAATCGGGCGCCGAGATCGTGCGGCCGGACGAACCCCTGCCACACGTCGACGGTGACCCGACGCTGTTGATCATGGTGTGGCAGAACCTCCTCGGCAATGCGGTCAAGTTCCGCCGTGAAGGCGTCACGCCCCGTATCGTCGTGGAGTACCGCCCCCAGACCGTCGGGGACACCGACAACTGGCTTTTCACCGTTTCCGACAACGGGATCGGCATTTCCGAAGAGTTCGTCGACAAGGTGTTCGTGATCTTCCAGCGGCTCCACGGCCGCGATGCCTACAGCGGGACCGGTATCGGGCTCGCGTTGTGTAAGAAGATCATCGAACATCACGGCGGCAACATCTGGATCGACACCTCGTACACCGGTGGAACCAGGTTCTGTTTCACCCTGCCCGTAACGCCCACAACCGTGCCGGACGTCCTCGTCGACGCCGAGCTGGAAGGAAACCCACGATGACATCAGCAGACGACACCCGCCCGATCGACATCCTCCTGGTCGAGGACGATCCGGGCGATGAGCTCATCACGCGAGAAGCCTTCGAGCACAACAAGATCAAGAACAATCTTCATGTCGCGCACGACGGTCAGGAAGGTTTGGACTTCTTGTACCGGCGCGAACCCTATACGGACGCACCCCGCCCGGATCTGATCCTGCTCGACCTCAACCTGCCCAAGTACGACGGCAGGCAGCTGCTTGAGAAGATCAAGTCCGACGAGAACCTGTGCCACATCCCGATCGTGGTGCTGACGACCTCATCGGCCGAAGAGGACATCCTGCGCAGCTACAAGTTGCACGCCAACGCCTACGTCACCAAGCCGGTGGACCTGGATCAGTTCATGAGTGCGGTGCGACAGATCGACGAGTTCTTCGTCCAGGTGGTGCGGTTACCGCAGTTCTGAGGCGACGCTGCGGGTCAGGTTGTGCCACTGCAGGCGCACCTGGGTGCCCGAGGGTGTCGCGTCGATGACGGCACGGTCGCTCAGTGCGTGCATCAACGGGATGCCGCGCCCCCTGGCGGGATTCTTGTGGTCGGTGTCGCCTATCCGCCACGCGCCCTCGTCGGCGACGACGACCGTGAGTGTGTCTGCCGCGGTGTCGTATTCGGCGCGCACGTGCATGACACCGGGTTGACTGGCGTTGCTGTAGGCGAATTCCGCCGCGTTGGCCAATGCCTCGTTCACGGCCAGGACGACGTCACTGGCCTTCACCGGGTCGAGCGTGAGATGCGCACCGAGCCATTCGGAGAACTCGCGCCGCAACTGGGCAGCGCGTTCCGGGACGGCAACGATGTCCGCCTTGTTGAAACTGGTTGACTCGCCTGCGTCTGTCATATCGACCTGGTGGCTACCCGGTTGCGATCTGTTTTATGTCTTCAGCGACGCAAGGGCTTCGTCGAGGGTGGCGAACAGGTCGACCACGTCGGCGATTCCGACAAGTTTGAGAGGCCTGCTGGTCGCGGGCCCGTCCGCGACCACGGCGAGACGCACGGCCGGGGCAAGTTCTCCGTGGGCTGCCACCAGCACGCCCATGCCCGCGGAGGCGAGGAAGTCCACGGCGCTCAGATCGACCACCACAGCCGACGGCTCGCTCTTGGCGGCCGAACCGATCGCCTCTTCGAGCTTCGGTGCGGTCAGCATGTCCACCGTTCCGGTGACCGCCACCACAGTGATCTCACCTACGCGGCGTTCCTCCACCGTGCAGTTCGCCGGGTCTTGGCTCGTCATCGTCACCTCCGACGGTGTGTCGTGCGCCTATGGAACAGTCGACAAATAGTAGCCGTGTCGATGCCGTCCAACTCTCTACCCCCGAGGCTCGGGACTCAACCTCGGGCGGCACAAGATCAGCCTACTGGCTGATCGTTGCGTTACCTTGCCACCAGCTTCTCAGGTGTGCCCGCTGTATGCGCGGGCGGGTCGTCGAAGCGCGACATTCATGCGGGTCGGGCATTGATCGGCCGTGCGGTCGATAGGCTGGCGCGGTGTTCTCCCTGTCGAGACTGTCCTGCTTCATCGCGGTGGCCGAGGAGCTGCACTTCGGGCGGGCCGCCGAGCGGTTGCACATGACGCAGCCGCCGCTGAGCCGTCAGATCCAGCAGTTGGAGAACGAACTCGGGGTGCACCTCATCGACCGCACCACGCGGTCGGTCACACTGACCCCGGCCGGCGTCGCCTTCCTGCCGGATGCCCGACGGATCCTCCAGCTCGCCGAGGGCGCCGCGCTCAACGTCAAACGCGTCCCGGCGGGCGACCTCGGCACCGTGGTCATCGGGTTCACCGCGGCGTCGGCGCACGCGGTGATGCCACGGCTCCTCGACGCGGCCCGCGAGCAGTTGCCCGACGTGACACTGGATCTGCGCGAGATGGTGACCGCCGCCCAGATCGAGGGGCTGATGACCGGCGAGCTGGACCTCGGCATGGCCAGGCCGCCGTTGAAGCGGCCCGGCCTGGTGTCCCGGCCGCTGCTGCACGAACAGTTGATCGCGGCGCTGCCCTCGGCGCATCCGCTGGTCGACGTGAGCCGTCAACTCACACTCAACGACCTCGACGGCGAGGACATGATCATGTACTCCCCCGTGCAGGCGCGCTACTTCAACGAACTGCTCATCAGCACGTTCACGATCGCGGGAGCGACACCGCGCTACGTCCAGTACGTCACGCAGGTGCACACCATGCTGGTGCTCGTCCGCTCCGGGATCGGCATCGCACTGGTCCCCGCGTCGGCGGCGACGCTGCATCCCGAGGGAGTGGTGTTCCGGTCCATCGGCGCGTTCCGGGAACGACCCGTGGAACTCGACGCGGTGTGGCGCGGCGACAGCACCAACCCGGCCCTGCTGCGCCTGCTGCGCGACGTCCTGCCGCCGCGCGAGTGGACCACCGACGATCTGGTGGGAAACCAGATCATCTGACGGTCATCTGGCCGTCGAAGGGAACCGGGGTGACAAGTTCTCCGGTCTGCAGGAACGCGTCGAGGTTGGCCAACGTGAGCTCTTCCATCGCTTTCCTGGTCTCGACGGTTCCGCTGCCGACATGCGGCAACAGCACCACGTTGTCCATCGTGAGCAGCGCGGCGGGCACATCGGGTTCGTCGGTGAACACGTCGAGGCCCGCGCCCGCGAGCCTGCCGTCGGCCAGTGCCTCGACGAGCGCCTGTTCATCGATGACGCTGCCGCGTGCGACGTTGACGAGATAGCCGTCGGGCCCCAGCGCGTCCAGCACGGCACGGTCCACGAGATGACGGGTGCCCGCACCGCCTGCCGCGGCGATGACCAGCACGTCGACCTGTGCGGCGAGTTCGGCGGGCGAGCGCACGTAGCGGTACGGGCTGCCCTCCACCTCGCGGCGATTGTGGTAGCTGATGGTGCAGCCGAACCCGGCGAGCCGGGTGGCGATCGCCGTGCCGATGCGGCCGAGCCCGACGATGCCGACGTGGGCCCCCGAAACCTTGTGTGTCAGAGGGTAATTGCCTTCGGCGGCCCATCGCCCCGCGCGCAGGTAGCGGTCGGACGCCGAGAACTGGCGCATCACGTCGATCAACAACCCGATCGCGGTGTCGGCGACACAGTCGCTGAGCACGTCGGGGGTGTTGCTCACCGCGATGTTCCGTGCCGCGGCCTCGTCGACGTCGGTGGTGTCGTATCCGACACCGAAGTTCACCACCGCGCCGAGATTCGGCAGCGCCGACATGAGTTGGGCATCGACGCCGGTACGGCCCGACGTGACCGCGACGGTGATCTCCTCGCCGTGCTCGGCGAGGAACGCCGCGCGTTCGGGGCCGTCGGGTAGGACGTACGCGTCATAGGTGGATACGAGCGTCCGGCTGAGGGACGGTTTGAGCGGACCCACCTGCAGAACGCGGTGGGTGACCTGGTGAGCGGGCACAGTGACTCCTCTGCGGTATCGATGTCACGCTAAGACTGCCTGCAGATACCGGTCCAACACGGAAATAGCATCGGTTGATATTCAAGCCGCATAAATAGGCGTGACATGTTGCGCCGACCGCATGGCCGCCCACGGCGCCAGTGTGAAACCGCAGGTAGAGCCGCTCGTGGAGCCGGCCTAACAGAATTGCGGGAGACCGGTGTTCATCGCGAATCGGTGGATCTGACGTGGTTGACGCTGCGAGAGCCGCATTTCTAACGTGTGTCTGCGGTCACAACCAGCATCCACATACGTGGACATCACAGCCCTGGAGGATCCGACATGCGCCGAGCGCCGCACACGCCGGCCCTGCTCGCAGGCACGGCGATCGCCGCGGCCATCACCGTGGCCACCGCCACGGCCGGTTGCACGGTCGCCAACACCGCGCACGGCGGGTACGACCCCGGGACCCTGCGCATCGTGCTGCCCCAGGAGCCGCCGACGCTGGAGCCGTGTGAGAGCTCGCTGACCTCGACCGGTGTCGTGGTGCGGTCCAACATCACCGAGCCGCTCGTCGAACGCGACCCGCAGACCGGCGACCTGCTGCCCCTGCTGGCCACCGGATGGCACCAAACCTCGCCCGACCAATGGACTTTCGACGTCCGGCGCGGGGTCAGGTTCTCCGACGGATCGCCGTTCACGGCGGCCGACGCGGCATTCTCCATCGACCGCGCCGTGAACTCCGATCTGCAGTGCAACGTCGACGGCTACGTGTTCGGAGACGATCCGCTGACGGTCTCCGCACCTGATGACCACACCGTCGTTGTGCGCACCACGAAGCCCGATCCCATTCTGCCGCTGCGTATCTCGTTCATCGAGATCGTGCCGCGGACCACCAGTGTCACCGAGAAGGTGCGCGAACCCGTCGGCACCGGGCCCTATGCGATCGAACGCTGGGAGTACGGCCAGAAACTCGTGCTGCACCGCAACGAGACGTACTGGGGCGCCAAACCGGACTTCACGCGCGCCGAGTACCAGTGGCGCAGCGAGGGCAGCGTGCGCGCCGCCATGGTCGTCAACGACGAGGCCGACATCGGGATTTCGGTGGGACCCGAGGACGGTGCGGGCGATCTGGGCGTGCCGTTCCCCAACAACGAGACCACGGCGCTTCGGCTCACCGCGACCGAGGCCCCACTCGACGATCTGAGGATCCGCCAGGCGATCAACTACTCGGTGAACCGCACCGGCATCGTCAAGGCCCTGTTCCGCGGACTCGGCGAGCCCGCGTCGCAACTCATCCCCGAGGGCGTCGTCGGGCACAACCGGGATCTCGCCCTGTGGCCGTACGACCCCGACCGGGCCAGGGCCCTGGTCGACGAGGCGAGGGCGGACGGCGTGCCGGTGGATCGCCAGATCCGGCTGATCGGGCGCAACAGCCAGTTCCCCAAGGTCACCGAGACCGTCGAGGTGATCCAGAACGAGCTCACCAAGATCGGCCTGAACGTCAAGATCGAGATGATGGACACCGCGGCTCAGCTGCAGTACCAGCTGCAACCGTTCCCGCCGAATGCCGGGCCGTTCATCGCGTTGATCATGCACGGTAACCAGGCCGGCGACGCAGCGTTCTCCGTCGACCAGTACATGCGCAGCGACGGTGCACAGAGTGCCTACGGCACACCGGAATTCGACGCCAAGATCGCCGCGGCCGGTGAACTCACCGGTACGCAGCGCCAGCAGGCCTACGCCCAGATCTTCGCCGACGAACCCAACGAGATCGCCCAGTTCGCCTACATCGCGCACATGACCGGTGTGCTCGCCAAGTCGCCGCGCGTGGATTACCAACCGAACTCGGCGACCGGTGACGAGATGAGGTTGTCGCAGATGACGTTCGCCGGCGACCGCACCGACAAGCAGTGACGCCGAAGCCGCCAGGAAGGTTCGAGCATGTTCCCATTCATCCGGCGCAGGATGTACACCAGCGCCCTGCCGCTGATCATCGTCCTGCTCGGGGTCTTCCTGCTGGCGCGGCTCACCGGAGACCCCACCAATCTGTACCTGCCCGAGTCCGCGACACCCGAGCAGCGCGCGGAGTTCCGCGCCGCCAACGGCTTCGACCAGCCTGTCACGACCCAGTTGGTCGACTACTTCAAAGGCGTCATCCATCTGGACTTCGGAACATCGCTGCGCACCGGTGAGCCTGCCGCGGAAATGGCGCTGCGGGCGTTCCCGGCCACGCTGCAACTGGCCGTCACCACAATGCTTCTCGCGATCGTCGGTGCGGTGGTCATCGGTTGCTGGGCCGCCTACCGGCCGAACTCGCTGGCCGACCGGTTCTCGAGCCTGCTGTCGATGACCGCGGCGTCGATCCCCGACTTCTGGTTCGCGATCACCGGGGTGTGGTTGTTCGCGGTCCTGCTGGGCTGGCTGCCCACCTCGGGGGTGGACAGCGGTGCGCTGTCGTGGATCCTGCCGATCGCCACGCTGATGATCCGTCCGCTCGGCGTGCTCACACAGGTGGTCCGCGGCGCGATGGTCTCGGCCCTGTCGGCGCCGTACATCCGGCTGGCGCGCAGCAAGGGCGCAGACGACGTGCGCGTGGTCACCCACCACGCGCTGCGCAACGCGGCCGCGCCCGCGCTCACCGTGGCGGGCGACCTGGCGGTCGGCCTCATCAACGGCGCCGTGGTCGTCGAGGCCATATTCGGCTGGCCCGGCATCGGCAAGCTGATGATCGACGCGATCCTGCAACGCGATTTCGCCGTGCTGCAGGCCGCCGTACTGCTCACCGCCGTCAGCATCTTCATCCTCAACATCGTCATCGACGCCTGCTACGCACTGCTCGACGCCCGGGTGCGGGAACCGGCGAAGGTTTAGGAGCCGCCATGAGCACACAGATCGACCTCGTCCCGGCGAAGCCCACGACGGCCATCGTCGGCGCGACCGACACCGACACCGGCAGGAGCCGCGATCGCGCAGTGCTGCTGAGGATGCTGGGCAACGACCGCGTCGCGGCCACGGCCGCCTGCGTGCTGGGTCTGGTGTTCCTCACCGCGATCTTCGGGCCCATGCTCGTCGGCGATCTCGCCACCGACATCGACCTCGACAACTCCAACACCGCGCCGTTTCACCTCGCCCACGGGTGGGCCGACATCCTCGGCACCGATCCACTGGGCCGCAGCATGCTCGCACGGCTCATCGTCGCAAGCCGCACCACCCTGTCGGTCGCGGTACCCGCCGTCGTGCTCTCGGCGGTCATCGGGTCGGTCATCGGCATGTGGGCCGGCTACCACCGAGGCTGGCGGGAGACCGTCGCGATGCGCATCGCCGACGTCATCATGAGTTTCCCGTCGCTGCTGCTGGCCGTCGTCGTGCTCTACGTCTTCTCACCGAGCGCAGCCAACATCATCCTGGTGCTGGCCATCACGCGCATCCCGGTGTACCTGCGCACCGCCCGCGCCGAATCCGCCGAACTGCAGAGCCGGGTGTTCGTCGACGCCGCGCGCACCTTCGGGGCCGGTGCGACATCGATCATCACACGCCACGTCGTTCCGATCGTGCTGCCCACGCTGCTCACGGTCGCCACCCTGGACTTCTGCTACGTCATGCTGGCCGAGAGCTCGCTGAGCTTCCTCGGCATCGGTATCCAGCCGCCCGACGTCAGCTGGGGCCTCATGGTCGCGCAGGGCCGCACCTACCTGCACACCGCGTGGTGGCTGTCGTTCTTCCCAGGGCTGGCCATCGTGGTCACCACGGTGTCGGCCACGATCCTCGCCGCGTGGGCCCGCATCGCCACCGATCCGGGGCAACGCTGGCGCCTCAGCGTGCCGCAGAAGCGCCTGTCCCGCTTCACCAAGACCGGAAGGGCCCTCTCATGACCCCACCCATGACCGCCGTGCTCGCCGATCCCGCACTCAAGGTCGACGGGCTGTGCGTGGACATCCGCACCATCGCCGGCGCCGTGCGAGCGGTCGACAACGTCTCGTTCGAGGCGCACCGTGGCGAAACCCTCGCCCTGCTGGGGGAATCCGGCTGCGGCAAGTCGATGACGGCCACCGCGCTGGTCGGCCTGCTCGAACCGGTCGCTCGCGTATCCGCGGGGACCGCGCGGCTCGGCGCGGTGGACCTGTTCAGCGCCGACCGCAAGACCCGCCGCGGCCTCGCCGGCACCGAACTGGCGATCGTGTTCCAGGACGCGCTCACCGCGCTCAACCCGCTCTACACTGTGGGAACCCAACTGGCCGAACCGTTCCGGATCCACCGCGGGCTCAGTGCAAAGGAGGCCAGACGCAAGGCCGCCGAACTCATGGACCGCGTCGGGATACCGCAGCCCGAGTCGCGGCTGAACGACTACCCGCACCAGTTCTCCGGCGGTATGCGCCAGCGCCTGCTCATCGCGATGGCCGTCGCACTCAACCCCACCGTGCTGATCGCCGACGAGCCCACCACCGCGCTCGACGTCACGGTGCAGGCACAGATCATGGCGCTGCTGCGGGATCTGCGCACCGAGTACCACATGGCCGTGGTGCTGATCACCCACGATCTGGCGCTGGTCGCCGAGGAGGCCGACCGCGTCGCGGTGATGTATGCCGGTCAGATCGTCGAAACAGGCCCGGTGACTGAGGTTTTCGCGAACCCCGCGCATCCGTACACGAAGGGCCTGCTCGACTCTGTGCCGGTCAGCGCGGTACGCGGTGCGGCCCTCGCGTCGATCGGCGGTGCGCCGCCCGAACTCAGCGCGATCCCGAAAGGCTGTGTCTACCAGGACCGCTGCCCGCACACGGCGGACGTCTGCGTGACGAGCAGACCGGCTCTCGAAGGAGAACACCGGCGCACCGCGTGTCACTTCGCAGGCCGGTTCGCGACGGGAGGAGAACACCATGTCTGATCACCTGTTGCAGGTGCGCGACCTGCGCAAGTCGTTCCGGGTGGCGGGAAAGAACCGCCTGGTCGCGCTCGACGGCATCAACCTGCACCTCGACCGCGGCGAGACGCTGGGGCTGGTCGGCGAATCCGGTTGCGGCAAGTCCACCTTGGCGCGGACACTCATGATGCTCGAACGACCCGACGCCGGCACCGTCACGTTCGACGGGATCGACCCGTTCCGGTTGCGCGGCAAGGATCTGCTGGCGTACCGCCGCCGCGTGCAGATGGTCTTCCAGGATCCGTACGCCTCGCTGAATTCCCGCATGACCGCGGCCGAGATCGTCGCCGAACCGTGGCGCAGCCACAAGACGATGTACCCGCGCCGTTCGGACCGCGACGCGCGCGTGCGGCAACTGCTGGACATGGTCGGCCTGAGCGCCGCGGCCGCGGGCAGATATCCGCAGGAGTTCTCCGGTGGTCAGCGGCAGCGCCTCGGCATCGCGCGGGCGCTGGCGCTGGAACCCGATGTGATCATCTGCGACGAGCCCGTCTCGGCGCTCGACCTGTCGGTGCAGGCGCAGGTGCTCAATCTGCTCAACGATCTGCAGCAGCAGTTGCAGATCTCCTACATCTTCATCTCGCACGACCTGTCGGTGGTCCGGCACGTGGCCGACCGGGTCACGGTGATGTACCTGGGCCGGATGATCGAGACCGGCCGCACCGAGGACGTCTACCGCAGGCCCGGCCATCCCTACACCGCCGCGCTGATGTCAGCCGCACCGAAACTCGATGCCGCGCAACGGCGCGAGCGGATCCTGCTGACCGGGGAGGTGCCGTCACCGCTGAACCCGCCGTCGGGCTGCCGGTTCCGCACCCGATGCTGGAAGGCGACCGAGGTCTGCGCGCGGACCACTCCGCCCGATGCGCTCGATCCGGTCGCCGACGGCGCCGACGATCTCAGGGTCGCCCACACCGCCGAGTGCCATCATCCGATGCACCGGGCGATGTCGGTCCCGGCGTGAGCGCCGCCGGCTATGCGGTGGTCGCCGCGGCGATCCTGCTGGCGTCGTGCATGCAGGCCTCGATCGGGTTCGGCATGGGCATGCTCGCCGCGCCCGTCGTCGCGATCGTCGATCCGGCGCTGATCCCTGGCACGCTCATCATGCTGGCCACCGCGGTCACGCTGCTGGTGGTGATGCGCGAGCGCGAATCGATCGACCTGTCCGGCACCGGGTGGGCGCTGCTGGGCCGGGTGCCCGGCACGGTCGCCGGTGCGCTGGTGCTGCTGGTGCTGCCCGAGAAGGCACTGGCGGTCGCGCTGGCGGCCGTGGTGCTCGCGGGGGTCGCCGTCACGAGCCTCGGGTGGATACCGGCGCCGCACCGCCGCAATCTCGTGCTCGCCGGCGCCACGTCAGGGCTGCTCGGGACCGCGACCGCGATCGGCGGACCTCCCATGGCGCTGGTGTGGCAGAACAACTCCGGCGCACGGTTGCGCGGCACGATGAGTGGCTTCTTCCTGGTGGGTTCGGTGCTGTCGCTCGCGGTGCTCGCGCTCACCGGCGCCATCGATCGCCACACGCTGGTGATGTTCGCGTTGCTGATCCCCGCCGTGGTCGTCGGTTACGCGTTGTCCCGGTGGGTCAACCGGCATCTGGACCGCACCCGGCAGCGCCGGACCGCGATCGCGATCTCGACGATCGGTGCGGTGATCCTGATCGCCCGACAGCTGATGGGAGGCTGAGATTGTCCGCCGACGACGTGTCCACCGACAACGCCGTTTCGATGCGCAAGGTGAAATCGGCGGTTCGCACCGTCGAACTGCTCGAGTACCTCGCGGCGCGCCCGGACCGGCCCGTGCGCATCCGCGAGATCTGCGCGGCGCTTGACATGCCGCGCAGTTCGGCGCACGCACTGCTGCGCACTCTCGTCGCGCAGGGGTGGGTGCGTTCCGATGACGCGGGCACGCAGTACAGCATCGGGATCCGCGCCCTGCTGGTCGGCACCAGCTATCTGGACACCGATCCGTACCTGCCGCTGATCGCGCCGTTTCTC
The DNA here is from genome assembly GCF_022370755.2 of Mycolicibacterium goodii. The sequence continues at coordinate 6,573,417 of NZ_CP092364.2, forward strand.
GACGATCTGCGCGGTGAGCTCGACGAGACGTTCCATCTCGCGCGCCTCGACGGGCACGACGTCGTCTACCTGGCCACCAGGGAATCCCGGCAGTACGTGCGCACCACCAACAAGGTCGGGCGCCGGCTGCCTGCGTACACCACGGCGCTGGGCAAGGCACTGCTGGCCGAGCGGTTCGGCGTGGACCTCGACGCGCACATCCCTCAGACGCTGACGCCGTTGACGCCGCACACCATCACCGACCGCGCGGTGCTCGACGCCGCACTCGAGGAGGCGAGGGTGCGCGGCTATGCCACCGAGCACGAGGAGAACACGGTGGGGACACGGTGTTTCGCGGTCGCCCTGCGGTACCAGCAACCCGCACAGGACGCGATCAGCGCGTCGGTACCGCTGTCCCGGCTCACACCGGAACGCGAACGCGAGATCGTCGACGCCCTGCGCATGGTGTGCGACAAGGTCTCGCGGGTCGTGCGACCGGTGGCCAACGGCGACAAGTGGTTCGCCTGACCCGCAACGCTTCTCAAGGAGGAACATGGCACCGCAGACAAGGACCCCCGTGGTCACCGAGATGACCGTGATCCCGATCGCGGGGTACGACAGCATGCTGCTCAATCTCAGTGGGGCGCACGGCCCCTACTTCACCAGGAACCTGGTGAAGCTCGTCGATTCCGACGGCAACACCGGGGTCGGCGAGGTGCCCGGCGGCGAGGCCATCCGCCGGACGCTCGACGACGCGCGGCCACTGGTGGTGGGCCATTCGATCGGTGACCACCACGCCACCCTCGCGGCCATCCGTGACGCGTTCGCCGACCGGGACCGCGACGGGCGAGGCAGGCAGACCTTCGACCTGCGGGTCACGGTGCACGCCGTCACCGCGGTCGAATCGGCGCTGCTGGACCTGCTCGGCAAGCACCTCGGCGTCCCGGTCGCCGCGCTGCTCGGCGACGGTCAGCAGCGGAAGCGCGTGCAGGCGCTCGGCTACCTGTTCTTCGTGGGTGACCGCAACCGCACCGATCTGCCGTACCGGTCACCCGGCGACGAACCCGCGGGGGCCGACGAATGGCTGCGCATACGCCACGACGAGGCGTTGTCACCCGATGCCGTGGTCCGGTTGGCCGAGGCCGCCCGGGCACGGTACGGGTTCCGCGATTTCAAATTGAAGGGTGGTGTGCTGCCCGCCGCCGACGAGGCCAAGGCCGTCACCGCGCTGGCCGAACGGTTCCCCGACGCGCGGATCACCCTGGACCCGAACGGGGGTTGGCTGCTGCGCGACGCGATCGCTACCTGTAGGCAGCTCACCGATGTGCTGGCCTACGCCGAGGATCCGGTCGGCCCGGAGGGCACGTTCTCGGGGCGCGAGGTGATGGCCGAGTTCAAACGCGCCACGGGACTGCCGACCGCCACCAACATGATCGCCACGGACTGGCGCGAACTGGGCCACGCGATCCGCGCAGGTGCCGTCGACATCCCGCTGGCCGACCCGCATTTCTGGACCATGAACGGCTCGGTGCGCGTCGCGGCCCTGTGCGACGCGTGGGGCCTCACCTGGGGTTCGCACTCCAACAACCACTTCGACGTGTCGCTGGCGATGTTCACCCACGTCGCGGCCGCGGCGCCCGGTGACATCACGGCGATCGACACCCATTGGATCTGGCAGGACGGCCAACGTATCACCAAGCGGCCGTTCGAGATCGTCGACGGATACCTCGACGTGCCCGCCACCCCGGGACTCGGGGTCGAGCTCGACGACCAACGCGTCGCGGCCGCGCACGAGCTCTATCTGGCCGAGGGACTCGGCGCGCGCGACGACTCCGTGGCCATGCAGTACCTGATCCCCGGCTGGACGTTCGACCCCAAACGCCCGGCATTGCAACGTGATCGAAGGAACTGACGGTATGCACGTCCTTGTTGCCGACACCCACCTGGTACCGCACCGGGCCCGGCTGGAGGCCGCCCTGCCCGCCGGGACCACGATCTGCTGGCGCGAACCAGGCGACACCCTCGACGATCTACCCGACGCCGAGGTCTACGTCGGCAGCCGGTTCACCGCGCAGATGGCGGCGGTGGCGGACCGGCTGCGGCTCATCCACGTCAACGGCGCGGGCACCGACAAGATCGACTTCGCGCATCTTCGACCGGACATCCTGGTGGCCAACACCTTCCACCACGAGCAGTCCATCGCCGAGTACATCGCCGGTGCCGCGGTGCTGCTGCGCAGGGACTTCCTGGCGCAGGACCGTGCGCTGCGCTCGGGTCGGTGGGCGACCCCCGGCTACGACCGGCAGATCCCACAGCCCCGCACACTGCAGGGCGCCCGCGTCGGCTACATCGGATTCGGCCACATCGGCCGGACCAGCTGGGAACTGTTGCGCGCCTTCGGCGCCGAGGCCGTCGCCGTCACCGGCAGCGGCCGGGTGGACGCGGCCGCCGAGGGGCTCAGATGGGCCGGCGGCACCGGCAGGCTGATGGCGCTCATGGCCGAATCCAACGTGGTCGTGGTGTGCGCACCGCTCACCGAGCGCACGGTCGGCATGATCGGGGCCGACGAACTGCGGGCACTGGGCCCCACCGGGGTGCTGATCAACGTCGGCAGGGGACCTCTCGTGGTCGAATCAGCGCTCTACGAGGCGTTGTCGACGGGCGGTGTCGCCGCCGCGGCGCTCGACGTGTGGTACCGCTACCCAGATGCCACAGGGCAGGGCAGACCGGCTGATCTGCCGTTCCACACGCTGCCCAATGTGCTGATGACACCGCACGTCTCCGGCGTCACGGCGAACACGTTCGCCGGACGGGCCGACGACATCGCGGCCAACATCACCCGCCTGCACCGCGGCCAACCGCTGCACAACCTGGTGACCGCGGCGGTCCGTCAGTCCGGGCACCAGTTGTCGTAACCGCCCTCGGGACCCAGCATGCGCTCCAAGCGTGTGCGGTTGATCCGCGAGAGTTCGTTGCGGACCACCTTGCGCTCGGTGTCGGAATCGTTGTGCAACCGCAGCTCCACGGCTGCGAGCACGTCGCGCGCGCACGAGTCGCCGACGTGCATCACGAAGCCGAAGCCGAACCGGTCGCGGTACCGGTTGGCGGCCCGATCCAGCTCTGCCATCACCGTCGCCTCGTCGTCCCACACCGCGCACTGCTCGGCGCGGGACTTCATGCTGCGGGGGCGGCTGCCCACACACGGGTAGGCCTGGAGCAGGATCTCGTCGATCGATTCCTCACCCAGGCTGAACAGGACCGCGTCGGCCCGCCGGAACAGCGACTCGTGATCCGGATACGGACGGCCCCGCGCGAGGTCGGTGGCCAAGGTCACGCTGCAGCAACACTCGTACACCGCATGCACGGCCCGGCGCAGCGGCAATGCGTTGTACGCCTCAAGCCCCATGCCCTGATGCATCAACACACGTCGATCATCAGAGCCGCATTCGACAGCGGCGTTACGGTGTGTTAATTGCAGGCTAAATCAGTGGCCGGAGCTCTTGAACCGCTCGATCGAGCGCTGCAGTTCGGCCTCGGCCTCGGCGCGCCCCACCCAGTCGGCGGTGTTGACGAACTTGCCGGGCTCAAGGTCCTTGTAGTGCACGAAGAAGTGTTTGATGGCGTCGAGTTCGAACTGCGAGACGTCACCGACATCCTGGATGTGGTCCCAGCGGGGATCGCCGGCCGGGACGCACAGCAGCTTGTCGTCGCCGCCGGCCTCGTCGGTCATCTTGAACATCGCGACCGGGCGCGCCTCGACGATGCAGCCCGGGAACACCGACTCGGTCAGCAGCACCAGCGCGTCCAGCGGATCGCCGTCCTCACCGAGGGTGTTCTCGAAGAACCCGTAGTCGGTCGGGTAGCCCATCGGGGTGTACAGGTAGCGATCGAGCTTGACCCGGCCGGTCTCGTGATCCACCTCGTACTTGTTGCGTGAACCCTTCGGGATCTCGATGACGACGTCGAACTCCACCGTCGCGGCTCCTTCGCATGTGCAATCAGTCGGGGTCGTCTTCTCGACGACGCGGGGGCGACCCCGCCGGGCCAACCTTAGATGAGCGATAGGCTGACGCGCAGGGGTGGCTCACCAAGGTCGATCGAGAGCAGGGGAAGTATGCGGCCCACTCGGTGGAGACGGTCCACCCACGTGGCGGTAGGAGTTGCGATTCTCGCGCTCGTCGTCGCCGTCGTCGCGGCCGCGGCGCTGTTCACCGGCCAGCGGTCCGACGCGGCCTCGGCCGTGCGGCAGGCGCCACCGCCTGCGACCGCCGATCCGGGGGTGGTCCCGGTCGACGTCTCCGCTCCCACGCCGACGCGCCGCGGCCTGTCGGCGGCCCTGGCAGCCGCGCTGGCCAACCCTGATCTCGGCCTGATCACGGGTCGCATCACCGACGCCGACACGGGATCCGAACTGTGGGAACAGGGTGCGCGTGTGCCGATGCAGCCCGCATCGGTCAACAAGGTGCTCACGACCGCGGCCGCACTGCTCACCCTCGACCGAGACGCGCGGCTCACCACCACCGTGGTCGCGGCCGACGACCAACCCGGTCTGGTGGTGCTGCGCGGCGGCGGTGACACGACGCTGTCGGCCGCACCCGATGGCACCGACACCTGGTACAAGGGCGCGGCCCGCATCAGTGAGCTCGCCGATCAGGTGCGCCAGAGCGGCGTCCGGGTCACCCGGGTCCGCGTCGACACCAGTGCCTACAGCGGCCCGACGATGGCTCCCGGCTGGGATCCGGCCGACATCGACGGCGGCGACATCGCCCCGATCGAATCGGTGATGCTGGACGGCGGTCGCACGCAGCCCACGACGGTGGAATCGCGGCGGTCGACGAGCCCGGCGCTCGACGCGGGGCGGGCGCTGGCCGCGGCACTCGGCGTCGAACCGGAATCGGTCACGCTGTTGCCGTCGGGCATCAGCGGTGGCACCACGATCGCCGAGGTGCATTCGGCGCCGCTCATCGAACGGCTGCGGCAGATGATGAACGACTCGGACAACGTGATGGCCGAGTCGATCGCCCGCGAGGTCGCCGAGGCGCTGAACCGGCCGCAGAGTTTCGAGGGTGCCGTCGGCGCCGTGCTGACACAGCTGAGATCGGTGGGCATCGACACCTCGGGCGCCAAGCTCGTCGACTCCAGCGGGCTCTCGGTCGACAACCGGCTGACCGCGCTTACCCTCGATGAGGTGGTCAACGCCGCTGCCGGTCATTCCCGGCCCGCCCTGCGGCCGCTGGTCGATCTGCTGCCGATCGCCGGTGGCAGCGGCACCCTGTCCAACCGCTACCTGGACACCGAGGAGGGACGCGCCGCCGCGGGCTGGCTGCGCGCCAAGACCGGATCGTTGACCGGAACCAACGCGCTCGCCGGCATCGTCACCGACCGCAGTGGACGGGTGCTGACGTTCGCCCTGATCTCCAACAACGCCGGGCCGACGGGGCGCACCGCGATCGACGCGCTGGCCTCGGTGCTGCGCACCTGTGGATGCGCCGCATGAGCCGCCCGACGATGACCGCGGGCCGCGCCGTCGACTGGGAGTTCGCCGCCACCGTGGGCGCCAAGCTCGCTCGACCGGAACCGCCCGCCACCGACTACACGCGCAGGCAGGCCATCGAACAGCTCTCCGACAGCGCAAGGGCCGCCGAACTGCCGGTCCGCGAGGTCACGGGCCTCAACGAGGGTGCCGAGGTGCCCGAGGCCCGTGTTGTCGACCGCCCAGCGTGGATCCGGGCGGCCACACGGTCGATGCGTGTCATGACCACGGGCGGCGAGATCGGGGAGAACACCGCGAACGGCCACAAGCCGGGGTTCATCACCGGACGCGTGACCGGCGCACAGACCGGGGCCGTGCTGGCCTTCGTCTCGTCGGGCATCTTGGGCCAGTACGACCCGTTCGGCCCCGACGGTGGTGAACTGCTGCTGGTGTACCCCAACGTGATCTCGGTGGAGCGCCAACTGCGCGTCGCGCCTGCCGATTTCCGGCTGTGGGTGTGCCTGCACGAGGTCACCCACCGTGTGCAGTTCCGCGCCAACCCGTGGTTGGCCGACCATATGTCGCAGGCGCTGGCGATCCTCACCCAGGACGCGGGAGACGACGTCGCCGCACTGGCGGGGCGGCTCGCACAGTACGTGCGCGATCAGCGCAACGGCGCTGCGCCCGAACCGAACTCGACGGGAATCCTGGGTCTGATGCGCGCGGTTCAGGCCGAACCGCAGCGCCGCGCGCTCGACCAGTTGCTGGTGCTCGGCACGCTGCTGGAGGGGCACGCCGATCACGTCATGGACGCGGTGGGGCCCGCCGTGGTGCCGACGGTCGGCACGATCCGGCGCCGCTTCGACGAGCGTCGCCAACGCAAACAGCCACCGCTGCAGCGCATCGTGCGCGCGCTGCTCGGTTTCGACGCCAAGCTCAGTCAGTACACCCGCGGCAAGGCGTTCGTCGACCACGTGGTGTCCACGGTGGGGATGCAACGGTTCAACACCGTGTGGACGAACGCCGAAACACTGCCGCTGCCAACCGAGATCGACGAACCGCAACGATGGATCGATCGCGTGCTGTAGCAACGCTGCGGCGGACGGTGGCCGAGTTCGCAGCGCAGGTCGAGGGTGAGCACTGGTGTGTGGCGCTGTCGGGTGGGCCGGACTCGTTGGCGCTCACGGCGACGGCCGCGGCCGAGCGGCCCACCGTCGCGCTTATCGTCGACCACGGACTGCAGGCCGGCTCCCGGGCAGTGGCCGAAACCGCCCGTCAACAGGCGCTGTCCGTTGGATGTGTTGCGGCACAGATCATCCCGGTGGTGGTCGGTCGTTCCGGGGGGCCGGAGGCCGCGGCACGAAAGGCGCGCTACACCGCGTTGCGCGCCGCGCGGGACGGCGCACCGGTGCTGTTGGGCCACACCCTGGACGATCAGGCCGAGACCGTGCTGCTGGGGCTCGCACGTGGGTCCGGCCCGCGGTCCATCGCAGGCATGCGTCCGCACGATCCGCCGTGGCACCGGCCGTTTCTGGGCATCCGCCGCGCCGTCACCCACGCCGCGTGCGACGAACTGGGCCTCAAACCCTGGCACGATCCGCACAACTTCGAACCGCGCTTCACCAGGACCCGGCTGCGTCTCGACGTGCTGCCGCTGCTCGAGGAGGTACTCGGCGGGGGCGTCGCGGAGGCGCTGGCGCGCACCGCGACCGCGTTGCGCGAGGACACCGACACGTTGGATCAGATCGCGCAGCAGGCCCTCGACGCCGCGCAGACACCGACGCCGGGTCTCGCCGTGCCGGTGCTGGCGGACCTTCCCGACGCCGTGCGGCGCCGCGTGATCCGCGCCTGGCTTCTGGTCAACGGCGGCACCGACCTGACCGACGTCCAGATCCGCGGCGTCGACCGGTTGGTCACGGCGTGGCGCGGGCAGGGCGGTGTCGCGGTCGGTTCGAACCTGAGCAGGCAACGCTTGTTCGTGGGCCGCCGCAATTGCGAGTTGGTGCTCTATGCCGAGCCGGTGTGAGCGTCGAGTGCCCCGACGGCCAGGCCGGCCTTCTGGGCCTCCTCCATGAGGATCGGAGCGGCCGTGGTGGCGGCGTGGATTCCGAGGACGCTCGCGATCTCCATCACCTCGAGGATCTCGCCCGCGGTGGCGCCGTACCCGATCGCGTTCTCGATGTGCAGCTTGAGCCCCGGGACGTAGAGGTGGGTCGCCGCGGTGTCGAATGCGATGTAGACGAGTTCCTTGACCTTGGGTGAGAGGGTTCCCGTCTTCCACGGCACGCTGGAGAAGTTCGTGTACGCCTCGAAGAGGTCGGGGTCGAGTTCGAGCATGTCGTCCCAGAACGAGTGCCAGTACCCGCGATTCTCGGTGAACTCCGCCTTGATCCGCTCCTGGTTGGCATCCAGCGGCGCGGGGCCGGTCCGCAGACCCTTCTCGACGAGAACCTGCACCAGCAGTGGCACACCGATGTTCATGGCGTGGATGCCGAGCGTGGAGGTCAGCTCGAGCACCTCCATGATCTCGCTCGGAGTCGCGCCGGCCTCGAAGGCCGCCTTGATGTGCTGGCGCACCCCGGGGGAGTACATGTGGGTGGCCGCGGCGTCGACCGCGATGAACATGAATTCCTTGGTCTTGTCGTCGAGATGGTTGTGGCCGTCGCGCCACGGCACCGACGAGAAGGCCGTGTACGCCTCGAGGAAGTCGGGGTCGAGGCGCAGGATGGCATCCCACGGTTCGCCCCACGTACCGCGGATACGGACGAAGTCGTCCTTGATCTGCTGCTGGCGCGTGGTCAGTGTCATTCGGTCTCTCCTTGTCCTTGGAACGGTCGTCGCAACACGTGTTCAGTGACCTGCCGAGGCGATCCAGCGCGCCACCTCGGTGTGATCGGCGGTCGCATCCAGTTCGCCGGCGGCACGGGCCCACAGCTCGACGGCCTCGTCACCGAGCGTGGGTTCGACCCCCACGGCGCGCGCCAGTCCGGTCGCGATCTTCATGTCTTTCAACATCAGTCGCAGTCCGAACCCCGAGTCGAAGCCGCCGGGCAGGATGAAATTGGGCCACTTGTTCTCGGTCGAGCCGCTGCGCCCACTCGACCCGTTGAACACCGACAGCATGACCTCGGGGTCCAGGCCGAACCTCTGACCCGCGATCATCACCTCGCTCGTGACCCACAGGTGGGTGGCCGACATCAGGTTGTTGAGCGCCTTGACCGCGTGGCCTGCCCCGACGTCGCCGGCGTGCACCGGTCTGCCGAGCAGTTCGAGCACGGGTGTGATGCCGGCGACGACGTCGGCGTCACCGCCGACCATGATCGTCAACTTCCCGGCCTCCGCTCCACGAACCCCGCCGGACACCGGTGCGTCGACGAGATGGATTCCGCGCCGCGCCAGATCCGCGGCGAGTTCACGCGTGCGCATCGGTTCGGAGGAACTCATGTCGATCACGACGCTGCCGGGAGCGAGCGCGGCGACCACCGCATCGTCGTGCAACACCGATGTGACGACGTCCGAATCCGGCAGCATCAGGACCACGAGATCGGCGGCCGCGGCGTCACCGGCCGAATGTACGGCGGTGCCACCGGCTTCGGTCAGGTGGCTCAGGGCGTCCTCGGCGAGATCGAAGCCGAGGACCCGGTGCCCGCCGTTGATCAGAAGGCGCGCCATGGGGCTGCCCATCTTGCCGAGCCCGATGAACCCGATGGTGCGTGCCGCGTCAGACATCGACATCCATCTCCTTGAGCACACGCTCTGCGACACGGAAGGATTCGAGCGCGGCGGGCACACCCACGTAGATGGCCGACTGGATGAGCACCTCCTGGATCTGGCCGGGTGTCACACCGTTGTTGATCGCTCCGCGCACATGCACGGCCAGCTCGTGCATGCGGTTGAGGGCGGTCAGCGTTGCGAGGTTCAGCAGCGAGCGGGTCTTGCGGTCGATGCCGTCGCGTGACCACACCTCGCCCCAGCAGTACTCGGTCACCAGTTCCTGTATGGGCCTTGAGAATTCGGTCACCGCATCGAGCGAGCGCTGGACGTGGGCGTCACCGAGCACTTCCTTGCGGATCGCGATGCCGCGCTCGTAACTCTCGCGGTGGGTGCCGTCGCTGGTCATGCGTTCTCCTCGCCGGTGGGTGCCGTGTATTCGTCGTCGGTGACCGCGGTCTCCCATGCGGTGGTGCCGAGGGAGATCGCGGTGTGCACCAGGTAGCTGTCGGGTGCTGCCCCGTGCCAGTGCCGTTCGCCGGGCGGGGACCACACCGTGTCCCCGGCCCGAAGCACATGCACGGGGCCACCGTCGGCCTGGATGAGCCCACGCCCGGCGAGCACCTGCAGGATCTGGCCGTGTTCGTGGGAATGCCAGTGGGTGCGGGCCCCCGGCGTGAAGTTGACGGTGTTGATGGTGACGCCGTCGGTGGCGGGCATGGTGACGTACGGGTATGCCGCGCCGGTGAACTGCGAACCCGGCTTGCCTGCCACGCCTGCCTGGAAACGCGCGGGGGTGATGATCACGAAACCTCTCCCAACTGGTCGTACAGGCGGACTCCGCCCGAGACGTCGCCGATCGCGTCGACGACGGTGTTGCTGATCCGATCGGCATAGCCGAGTTGGCGGGCCAGGCCGAACGCCGCGACCGGGCCGGGCGCGTTGAGGCTCGCGACCCCGAGTTGTGCCACCAGGTCGAGATACAGCGTGACGTCCTTGAGCATCAGCGTGTTGGTCAGGCCGCCCTTGAGATAGTCGCCCTCGATGATCTTCGGGAAGCGGTTGAGGCTTGCGAAGCTCACGCCGGAACTGGAGTTGATGACATCGAGCACGGTCTTGAGGTCCAGGTCGGCCTTCTTCGCCGCGACCATGACCTCCGCGGTGGCCGAGAGTGTCACGGCGTTGAGGAAATTGTTGAGCAGTTTCACGGTGTGGCCGGCGCCGCTGCCGCCGCACCGGAAGATCTTGTCGGCGAACATCTCCAGTACCGGCCGCACCGATTCGAGGACCGACGCGTCGCCGCCCACCATGAGGGTCAGCGTGCCCTTCTCGGCGGCCGCGGCACCGCCGGAGATGCCTGCGTCGAGAAAACTCGCGCCGCGCGCCGCGACGTCAGCCGCGATGCGCTGGGTCGAGGCCGGTGCCGAGGTCGACAGGTCGACGATCACCTGATGTGGGCGGATCGCTTCGAGGAAGGCCGGATCCGAGTACACGACGGCTTCCACGACGGTGCTGTCCGGCAGTGACAGCAGCACGATGTCGCTGTTCTCGACGACCGAGGCCGCAGAAGGTGCCGGGGTCGCGCCGACCTCCTCGGCCGCGCCGTGGCGGGTGTCGAACCCGAGTACCTGCCTGCCCGCGCGGACCATGCATGCCGTCATGCGGCCGCCCATGTTGCCCAGACCGATGAAACCGATTCCCGGTGCGCTCGGTGTACTGGCTGTGCTCATCTGCGCCACTCCTTTCCATAGAGCGCATCGTCGACGGCGCGCGTGTCCCAGGCTCCCGCACCGCCGGAAGGCCGGACGGTGTTGACGATCGAGGCGCCGCCGTCGACGGCGAGGATCTCGCCCGTCATGTACGCGGCGTCGTCGCTGAGCACGAACGAGACCGCGCCCGCGATCTCCTCGGCGGTTCCGGCCCGGCGCAGCGGTGTGGTCGAGGCGCGCCGGACCATGTCGTTCTTGCCGCCCGAGGTCGAGGCGGCAGCGGCGAACAGTTCGGTCGGAACGATGCCAGGGGCGACACCGTTGACGCGGATGCCGAGCGGCCCGCCGTAGACAGCTGCCGCGTGCACGAGCCCGGCCACCGCGTGTTTGGACGTCTGGTACGGCAGCAGGTCCGCCGAACCGGTATGTCCGGCAATGGATGCCGTGACCGCGATCGATCCGCGTATGTCCAGGCGGCGGTAGAGCCGGAACGCGGCCCGCAGACCGAGGAACTGCCCCCGCACGTTGACGGCCATGACACGCTCGAAGTCGTCGACGGTCAGATCGGGGAGTTCGGCGAAACTGCCGAAGATGCCCGCGTTGAGGTGATGCAGGTCGATACGGCCGAATTGGTCGACCCCGGCGGCGATGTAGGCGTCGACATCGGCTTCCCGCGAGATGTCGGCGCGGACGCCGATGGACTCGGTGGGCAGTGTGGCGGCCAGTTCTTCGACCGCGTCGCCGTTGATGTCGACCGCGACGACGTGTGCACCGTCGGCGGCAAGTCGATGTGCCGAGGCCAGGCCGAGTCCGGACGCGGCGCCCGTGACGACGGCGACCCGGTCCGCGAAACGGCCCGGCGTGGGCGCGGTCACGACAGCGATCCGATCGTCGCGGCGAGTCCGGCGAGTTCGCCCTCGTTGACGGGGGTGAAGCGGGACAGCGTGCTCGGGTCGTGTCCTGGGACGACGTGCGCGACGCGGCCCGAGGTCACCATGTCGGTGATCGTGTCGAAGCCGGTGTACATCGCGGGCAGATCGGCCACGAACGCGAAAGGCATGTCGGCTTCGAGCTCTTCGCAGTAGTGCACCGCGTCGGATGCCAGCAGCACCGTGCCCTCGTCGGTGGGTACCAGCAGGATGGACTGCCCGGGAGTGTGCCCGCCGACCTCCAGCAGGGTGATGCCGGGCGCCAGGTCAAGCGATTCGGACCAGGTGTGCACGCGCCCTTCCTGGTGCGCGGTCACGAGCACCGCGATCTCGTCGTCCTCGACCGACCAGTGGAACTGCTTGCGGGTGGCGAGCGGACCGGTCCAGAAGTCGTATTCACGTTGGGAAACAAAGAATCTGGACTTGCCGAAGAGGTCGAGGTTGCCGATGTGGTCGTAATGTGCGTGCGTCACGACGACGTCGGGCGCGCTGTCGGGATCGACTCCGAGTGCCGCGAATGCGCGTGCCGGGTCGATCACGAATGTCCGGTTGCGGCTCTCGCCACCGTGTTTGGAGAACCCGGTGTCGACGACGATCGTGCGCTCGGCGTTTTGCACCACCCAGAAGAAGTAGTCCATCCCGATCGGATCGTCGGGCTGACCGTAGATGTGGTGGTTGAGGTACACATCGGACTTGTGGGTCGAACGCTCGCCGAACTTGACGATCGTCACCCGATAGTTCTGCGTGTCGAGGCTCAATTCGTTCCCTTCGATCCGACGGTGTCTGCTCGCGGGTCTGTCCGCGGGTCCGTCTGCGACTCGACGCCGCCGCCAGGATGCTCGCCGGCGGGCGTCTCGGACGAGATGTTGCGCCCGGCGGTTTCGGGAAGCCAGCGGACGATGATCACCAGCGCGATCGCCGCGACCAGCACGAGGTAGCCGGCCGGCATCACGGCGCTACCGGTCGCGCCCGCGATCCATGCCGCGATGAACGGGCCCGGGCCGGCGATGAAGGCCAGCGCGAAGTTGAAGCCGAGTGCGCTGCTCGACGCGCGGGTCGAGGCGGGGAACAACTCGACGAGCATGACGACCGTCGTGACGCTGACCAGGCACTGCGCGAGGCTGAGGATGCTGATCCCGGCGACGACGGCGAGGCTCTGACCGCCGGACATCATCATGAAGACCGGGAACGGAAGGACGACGTAGCCGACCGTGCCGATGATGTTGAGCTTGCGGCGGCCGAATCGATCCGACAGCGCGCCTGCGACGGGGCACAGGATCATGTAGATCGCCAGGCCGATGGCGGCCAGGCCGAGCGCGACGCCGCGATCGAGCTGCACGGTGGAGATCAGGTAGTTCACGACGTAGGTCGCGAGGTAGTAGAACCCGAGGCCCTGCACCGCGGCGATCGCGAGCGTCAGGAAGATGGGTTTGATGTTGTCGCGGAATCCGCGGAACACCGCGAATCGGTCAGGCGCCTGAATGTGCTTCTGCGCCTTCACTTTCTCGAACACCGGCGTCTCGGACAGGCGGGACCGGATGTAGAGGCCGATCAGCGCCAGCGGGGCCGCCATGAGGAACGGCACCCGCCAGCCCCAGCTGAGGATCTGGTCCTCGGTGAGAACCGAGTTGAGGAACAGCGCGAAGAGGCTGCCTGCGATCGTCGCGAGCGCGGCGGTCCCTGACACCACGCTGGCGAAGATGCCGCGCCGGTCGACGGGGGTGGATTCGACGAGGAATGCCGCCGAACCCGTCCACTCGCCGCCGGCCGAGAGGCCCTGCACGCAGCGCAGCAGCACCAGCAGGCACGGCGCTGCGATGCCGATGGCGCCGAAGTCCGGCAGCATCCCGATGAGCGTGGTCGCGGCACCCATGGCCACCACCGAGACGGCCAATTGCGTTCGGCGGCCGTATTTGTCACCGATGGGCCCGAGCACGAATCCCCCGAGGGGGCGCATGACGAACCCGACGGCGAACACCGCGAGGGACGACAGCAGCGCGACGAACGGCGACGTGCCCGGCGGGAAGAACAACTCGCCGATGATCGCGGCGAAGAAGCCGTACACCGCGAAGTCGAACCACTCCATGAAGTTGCCGATGCCGACGGCGACGGTGATGCGGGCACGACTCTGCGGTTTTCCGGCGGTTTTGCCGGATGTGGTTGTGTCCACGCGAGGGACCTTCCTGTGCGGATCTTCTTTGACGCGCTCCGGTTCGTCGTAACGTACCCCAATTTTGTATGACAGTCATTCAATCTAAGGAAGTTCTCGAGAACTTGGGAACGACGTGGGAGAGTGCTGGGTTCTGCGGGGTGCACGAGAACCCGAAGGGCCTCGTGGAGAAGCGAAAAGCGCGGTACTGTGCCGAACTTCGTGTGTTACGCCGGGTCGGCGTTCTTGAGATGTGCCAACGCGGTGTGTGCGGCCGTGCGGACGTGGTCCGACATCAGCGCTGACGCCCGCGCGGCGTCCCTGGCCCTGATCGCCGCGACGATCGCCTCGAGTTCGTCGACCACGGCATGGGCGCGTCCCGGCTCGGCGAGGGACGTCGCGCGCAACGCCTGCACCCTGGCCTGGATGGCCTCCAGGAGCTGCTGGACCGCATTGCACGATGCGCCCGCGGTGAGAACGGCGTAGAACTTGCTCTTGGCCGCCAGGATCTCGCGGACCTCGGCGCCCGAGTTGACGACGTCGGCGAATCCGCCCACGGTGCGGGAGAGTTGCTCGACCTGATCGTCGCTCGCCCGCTCGACGAACCGCTGCACCATCAGTGACTCGAGCGAAGCACGCACCTCGTAGAGATCCGTCGCGTCCTCCAGCGACGGCGCACTGACGATCGCGCCCCGCTGCGGGACGACGGTCACCAGCCCTTCGGAGGCGAGTTCGCGCAACGCCTCACGGATCGTGGTCCGTGAGACGCCGAGGTTCTCGATGAGCTCGCGTTCCACCAACCGCTGGCCCGGTACCAGGTGGAAATCGAGGATCGCCTGTCGCAGCGTCGCGATGACCTGCTCCCGCAGGGGCGCGGCTGTGCGGCCGACCGGTGCGGCCGGCCACGATTCGGCGAGCGAATTGCCAGGCATGCCGACAAGCCTAAGGGGCGGCGCGTCGACGGCGGACGCGTGTCAAGAACTCAGGCCAGGACATTCGCGACCTTCGCGGCCTTGCCCGGTGCTGCCGGGTAGCGGTCGCGCACGCGGGCGTCGTGGCCCGGGATGACCTCGGCGCCCGTCTCGGCGGCGAGGCGCTTGATGAACGCGAGCCCGGCCTTCATCTCGTCGAGATCGGTGAAGGCGAAGAACGGCCATTCGTTCTCGATCTGCTCGTAGAAGTGGGCCGCGTCGACCGCGAGGATCAGACCGCGCGTCGCGGCATCGATGCGCACGAGCAGCTCCCCCGGGCAGTGGCCGCCGATGGGATAGACCGTGATGCCGGGAAAGACCTCCGTCTCGTGCGAGACCAGGCGCAATCGGCCGTCGTCGCGCGCCTTGCGAACGGGTTCGAGGTTCTCGGCCGTGGTGAACTCGCCCTCGAGGGCCCCGGCCTCCCACTTGCCGAACCAGTAGTCGTACTCGACGCGGCCGGACACCACCTGTGCGTTGGTGAACAGGTGCAGGTAGCCGATGTGGTCGTAGTGGAAGTGCGATGTGATCACCATGTCGACGGTGGTCGGGTCGACGTCGACCAGGTCGAGGCCCTCGGGCGGCGGGGTCACGCTGATCTCGCCCAGCCAGTCGCGCGCGGCGATGTCATAGCCGGTGTCGACGAGGATCGTCGTGTCCCGGCCGTTGTCCCGGCCGCGCACGACCCAGAAGTTGTAGTCCATGTCGAGGTTGCCGTCCGGCACGCCGTACTGCGCGTAGTCGTGGAGCACGTCGCTGCGGCGTACGACGCGCTCGCCGTACTTGACCTGCCAGACGGACAGTGAGCCTTGGGGCATCGGATCTCCCTGCTGTGGGCGGTGTGGATGTGATTGTCGTCACGTTGTCTCGCGAATGTGATCTACTCGGCTGACTATATGACCGTCATACAAAAATCGGCAAGAGCTCCGAAAGGAAGGGATACGCGCATGGGACGACTGGACGGCAAAGTGGCCCTCATCACCGGCGCCGCTCGAGGTCAAGGCCGGGAGATGGCCGAGTTGTTCATGCGGGAGAACGCCACGGCGGTCTATTCGGCGGACGTTCTGGACGCCGCCGACGCGCAGAACAGCAAGGTCACGTTCCTCCAGATGGACGTGACGAAGAGCGACCAGTGGAGAACGGTGGTCGACCAGATCGTCAGCGATCACGGCCGCATCGACATCCTGATCAACAACGCGGCGATCTGCCTCTACGAACCGATCCTCGAAACGACCGACGAGATCTACGACCGTGTCCTCGACATCGACCTGAAGAGCATCTTCTACGGCATGAAGACCGTGCTGCCGCACATGGTCGCGGCGAAGAAGGGGTCGATCATCAACGTGTCGTCGATCTGGGGCCTCGCCGGCGTGCCGAATTCGTATGCCTATCAGGCGGCCAAGGGAGCGATCCTCAACGTCAGCAAGAACGTCGCGGCCACGCACGGCCCCGACGGCGTGCGGTGCAATTCGCTTCACCCCGGCTACATCCTCTCGCCGATGAACGAGCACCAGGCACCTGAGATCAACGCGGCGCTGATCGCAGGCACCGTGCTCGGCCGGCCCGGCCAGCCCATCGAGACGGCTTATGCCGCACTGTTTCTCGCGAGCGACGAGTCCAGCTATGTCACCGGGACGGCGCTTGTGGTCGACGGCGGCTACCTCGCGCCGTAGCGGCCGCCGCCGACGCGAGCGGACGACAATCGGCGGCCGCCTTGGTTCGGGATCACTTCTCGTGGCACGCTGTGGGCGTGGCTGTCGAATCCACCGAGATGTATGCGGGAGACATCAAGTCGGTATTGCTGTCCGAGGAGCAGATCCGGACGCGTACCGCAGAGCTCGCGGCGGCGATCGCCGATGAGTATCGGGACAACCTCGGGGACGACGACCTCTTGCTGGTCACGGTGCTCAAGGGTGCGGTCATGTTCGTCACCGACCTGGCGCGTTCGATCCCGTTGCCCACGCAGCTGGAGTTCATGGCGGTCAGCTCCTACGGATCCTCGACGTCGTCGTCGGGTGTGGTGCGCATCCTCAAGGACCTCGACCGCGACATCAACAACCGCGACGTGCTGATCGTCGAGGACATCATCGACTCCGGCCTGACGCTGTCGTGGTTGCTGCGCAACCTGGCCACGCGGCACCCGCGCTCACTGAAGGTGTGCACACTGCTGCGCAAACCCGATGCGGTGCGCACGGACATCGACGTCGAATACGTCGGGTTCGACATCCCGAACGAGTTCGTCGTCGGCTACGGCCTCGACTACGCCGAGCGGTACCGCGACCTGCCCTTCATCGGCCTGCTCGACCCGAAGGTCTACACGCCCTGACTCAGGTGAGTTCCCAGATCACCGTCACCGAGAAGTTCACGGCCTGCTGACCGGGTTCCAGCGGCACGGCCTCCATGGCCGCGCGCGGCATGGGGCGCGGCGGGGTGGAGCCCGACTCCTCCGAGATCGAGATGACCTCACCCAGGCTCAACCCGGACAGGTCGGCATACTGCTGCGCGCGGTTCTTCGCATCGTTGAACGCCGCGGCCCGGGCATCACGCACCAGGTCCGAATCGTCCTCGATCGAGTAGGCCACCGAGTTGATCCGGGTGGCGTCGCCACCGGTCTCGGCGATCAGGGTCAGTGTCCGTGACGCCGTGCCGATGTCGCGGATCTTCACCTCGATCGCGTTGCTGGCCCGGTAACCGGTGATGGTGTTCGCCGCACCGTCGGCGCCGAACTGCGGTTGCACGCTGACCTGTGTGGTGCTGATGTCCTTGCGGTCGATGCCGGAGGCCACCAGCGCGTCGATGACGGTCTGCTGGCGCTGGCTCGACTGGTTGAGTGCGGCCGAGACGTCGGGAGCGATGAACTCCATGGCCACGTCGGCGGTGAGGGTGTCGGGAACACCCTGGACCTGCCCCTCACCGACGACCGTCACCTGTCGTGGGTCGCCGGTCCCGCTCACCGGTCCCGAACTCGCGTCGCAACCGGCCGCTGCCAGCACCGCAAGGCCGGCCATCGCCACCAGCAGTGCCCGGACCCGTTTCTGAGCGTTCGCAGCGATCGGCATGGCACGCACCCTACCGGCCCGTCACGGTGTCACGAGGATCTTGCAGTGCGCGTCCGGCGCGGCGAGTTCGTCGAAGGCGTCTGCCATTCCATCCAGTGGCACCGAACCCGTGATCATCGGCCGCACGTCGATGTCACCTTCGGCGATGGCCCGCAGCGAAACCGCGAACTCGGCCGGGTCGTAGCCGAACACGAACTGGATGCTGACCTGTTTGGCCGCGCCGTACAGCGGGTGCACGGTATCCGGTTGCATGCACACCCCGGCCACCACCACGCGGGTCTTGGCGGGGCAGCGCCGCAGGATGTCGTCGATGATGCCGGGCGCGCCGACGGCCTCGAAGACCACCGCGGGTGCGCACTGGTGAAACGGTGAGTCCTGTGCCGGATCGATCGTGACGTGCGCACCCATCGTGGCCGCCAGTTGGCGGCGCGTCGGCGAGAAGTCGGACGCCACAATGTTTTCCACACCCCGCAGCCTCAACGCCGCGATGACGGCGATGCCGACGGGACCGCACCCGATCACCAGTGCGGTCTCGCCGCGCTCGATGCGGGAGGCGTTGACCGCGTGCAGGCCCACGGCCATCGGTTCGGTGAGCGCCGCGGGTTCGGGGGGCAGGCCGTTGGGGACCGGCAACAACAGCGGCGCCGACAGCAACATGCGTTCGGCGTATCCGCCCAGCGTGGTGTTGCTGTAGACGATCATGTCGACACCCCGCGGCGAGATCAGCACCGGTACCGAGGTGACCAGTGTGCCCGGCGCGTGTGTGTCGGTGTCGGGACCGGCCTGCAGAATCTCGGCGCTGAACTCGTGGCCCATGAAGATGTCCCGGGACAGGTCGACGCTGTCGTTCTGGTTGGGCACCCCCTCCAACTCTGACGTCGTGGCCAGCAGCTCCTCGCCGTGCGTCGCGAAATGCAGGTCGGAGCCGCAGATTCCGCAGGCCTTGACCTCGACGAGCACCTGACCGGGCCCGGGCACCGGTTCGGGAACATCGTCACGGACGACCATCCGGCCCCGGCGCAACACCGCGGCGCGCATCAGTTGTCGCTCTCCTTGGCGGGCGGATGGGCTGTTGTGTGCTCGGTGATCGCGTTGACGATGGCCTGTCCGGCGCGCCCCAGCAGTTGATCGCGCATGCCCTTGGCCCAGTCGTGTGACGCGCGTGGCGCGGCGAGCTGGCCCTTGAAGTGCGGGATCACCTCGCGGGCGAACAATTCGTAGGAGCGGAACGTCGCCGCCGGCGGCGCCCAGTCGTGGCCGAGGAGCAAAAACGTCCCGAATCCGCCGGAGCGGTCCAACAGATCCTGGATGTAGCTGATCGCATCGTCGGGGGTGCCGATGCAGCAATTGCCTTTGGCCGCATAGTTTTCCACGAATTCGTACGGTGTCCCGCCGCCATCGGTCTGATTGGACAGTGGGACGAACCCGGCCGCGCCGAAGTAGTTGGCGAAGTCTTGCAGCCCGTAGGTGCAGTCCTCGATCGCCTGTTCGCGGGTGTCGGCGAGGTGGATGACGCCAAGCACCCGCCAGTTCTCGCGGTCGGGTTCGCCGCGGCCCGCCGCGGCCGCCTCGTCACGCACGATGTCCCACGTGGTCTCGACGGCGGCGTACCCGCCGGGCACCGACATCGACAGCGACAGCAACGATGTGCCCAGCTTGCCCGCCAGGCGTGGGCCCGACGGCGAGATCATTGCCGCGCACGCGATCTCGGGATACGGCCACGTGTAGGGACGGATGTGCAGCGCGGCGTCGCGCAGCGTGAACCAGTCGGTCTTGCGGTCGATGCGCTCACCGGGTTCGGCCCGGAACAACGCCAGGATCGCCTCGAGCGACTCCTGCATCATCGGGCGCTGATCGACCGGGTCGATGCCCATCATGTACGCGTCCGAGGGCAGGGCGCCCGGACCGGTCCCGAACATCACCCGGCCGCGGGTGAGATGGTCGAGCAGAACCCAGCGATCGGCCACCATGAGCGGATGGTGGTAGGGCAGTGACACCACGCCCGTGCCGAACCGGATGTGGCGCGTGCGTTCGGCCGCCGCGGCGATGAACACCTCTGGGCATGCGATGAGTTCGTAACCGCCGGAATGGTGTTCGCCGAACCAGGCCTCGTCGTAGCCGAGCCGGTCCAGGGCCTCGACACGGTCCATGTCGTATTGCAGCGCGGTGGTGGGGGATTGGCCGACCGGGTGGAACGGTGTGATGAACACCCCGAAGTTCAGCGGCCTGCTCATCGCAGCTCCAATCCCTCCAGGAATTCCAGCAGCACGGCGTTGACCTCGTCGGGGCGCTCCTGCTGCAGCCAGTGACCCGCGCCCTCGAGCATGACCTCGCGGTAGTCGCCCGCGACCACGTCGCGCACACGGTCGCGCGGCGTGAAGCTCAGCACCGGATCGGCGCTGCCCGCCAGGAACAGGGTGGGCGCGGTGATCGTAGTGGCCGGTGTGGTCTCGGTGAGTTCCCAGTTGCGGTCGAAGTTGCGGTACCAGTTCAGCGGTCCGGTGAACCCGGTGCGGGTGAACGCCTCGACGTAGTGCTCGAACTCGTCATCGCCGATCCAGTCCGGCAGCGGCGGGAGCGGTCGTCCGGCGAGGGTCTCCGGTGGCCCACCGAATCCCTCGAGCGCGATCATCCGTCGCAGCGATTGGCGCGGGTCGGCGCCCAGCGCCGCGTCGGCCACACCGGGTTCCTGGAAGTACAGGATGTAGAAGAAGTTCTCGCCGAAGATCTTGCGCCAGATCTGCGTGGGCGGTGCGGATGCGCGCGGTGTCGGCGGGACGCTCAGCGCGACGACGCCGTGCACGCGGTCGGGGAAGAACAACGGGAAGTTGGTCGCGACCGGTGAACCCCAGTCGTGACCCACCAGCACGGCCTTGTCGGCCCCGACGTCGTCGAGCAGGCCTGCGATGTCGGCGGTCAACTGCACGATGTTGTAGTCGTCGATGTCCCGGGGCCGCGATGATCCGCCGTAACCGCGCTGGTCAGGGGCCAGTACGTGGTAGCCGGCCGCAGCCAGCACCGGGATCTGGTGACGCCACGAGTAGGCGAGTTCGGGGAAGCCGTGCGCGAGCACCACCACCGGACTGCCGCGCTCACCTGCCTCCGTCACCCGCAGCGTCACGCCATTGGTATCGACTGACCGTTCGGTCGGTGTGATCACGGTCTCAACACAAGCACAGCCGGTCGCGACGTGGCTAGAGGTTCCGCCGGGCGGGGTGGTCGGCGTGGGCGACCGCCGGGAACTGCCGAACGTTGGTCTAGCGGTAGCCTTGTAACTTGCTAGCTGCGCGTATCAGGAAGGACCCCGGCCGGGGGCGGCCGAAAAAGATGAAGCCAACGAAGGCCGATGATCGATGAACCGGAAAAATGTTATCCGCACCCTGACCGTGATCGCGGTCGTGCTGCTGCTGGGCTGGTCGTTCTTCTATTTCAGTGACGACACGCGCGGCTACAAGCCCGTCGACACCACGGTGGCGCTCGCGCAGATCCGCGGCGACAACGTCAACAGTGCCCAGATCGACGACCGTGAACAACAGGTCCGGCTGGATCTGAAGAGCGGCAACGGCGACACCGAGAACAGCGACAAGATCATCACGAAGTACCCAACGGGGTACGGGGTGACGCTGTTCAACGCGTTGAACGAGAAGAACGCGAAGGTGAACACCGTCGTCAACCAGGGGAGCGTGCTCGGCACCCTGTTGATCTACATGCTGCCGCTGCTGCTGCTGGTCGCGTTGTTCGTGATGTTCTCCCGTATGCAGACCGGCGGGCGCATGGGCTTCGGTTTCGGCAAGTCGCGCGCCAAGCAGCTGTCGAAGGACATGCCCAAGACCACGTTCGCCGACGTCGCAGGCGTCGACGAGGCGGTCGAGGAGCTGTACGAGATCAAGGACTTCCTGCAGAACCCGTCGCGCTACCAGGCGCTCGGCGCCAAGATCCCCAAGGGTGTGCTGCTGTACGGTCCGCCGGGAACCGGCAAGACCCTGCTGGCGCGCGCCGTCGCGGGCGAGGCCGGGGTGCCGTTCTTCACGATCTCCGGTTCGGACTTCGTCGAGATGTTCGTCGGCGTCGGCGCCTCCCGCGTGCGCGACCTGTTCGAGCAGGCCAAGCAGAACAGCCCGTGCATCATCTTCGTCGACGAGATCGACGCCGTCGGCCGCCAGCGTGGCGCGGGCCTCGGCGGCGGGCACGACGAGCGCGAGCAGACCCTCAACCAGTTGTTGGTCGAGATGGACGGCTTCGGCGACCGCCAGGGCGTCATCCTGATCGCGGCCACCAACCGGCCAGACATCCTCGACCCGGCGCTGCTGCGGCCCGGCCGCTTCGACCGCCAGATCCCGGTCTCCAACCCGGATCTCGCGGGCCGGCGCGCCGTGCTCAAGGTGCACTCGCAGGGCAAGCCGATCGCCCCTGACGCCGACCTGGACGGCCTGGCCAAGCGCACCGTCGGCATGTCCGGCGCCGACCTGGCCAACGTGATCAACGAGGCCGCGCTGCTCACCGCACGTGAGAACGGCACGGTCATCACGGGTCCCGCGCTCGAAGAGGCCGTCGACCGCGTGGTCGGTGGCCCGAGGCGCAAGAGCCGCATCATCAGCGAGCACGAGAAGAAGATCACCGCCTACCACGAGGGCGGCCACACCCTGGCCGCATGGGCGATGCCCGACATCGAACCGATCTACAAGGTCACGATCCTCGCGCGCGGACGCACCGGTGGCCACGCCGTCGCGGTGCCCGAGGACGACAAGGGCCTGATGACACGGTCGGAGATGATCGCGCGCCTGGTGTTCGCGATGGGCGGCCGGGCCGCCGAGGAACTCGTGTTCCGCGAGCCCACCACGGGCGCGGTGTCCGACATCGAGCAGGCCACGAAGATCGCCCGCGCGATGGTCACCGAGTACGGCATGAGTTCCAAGCTGGGCGCCGTCCGGTACGGCACCGAGCACGGTGACCCGTTCCTGGGACGCACGATGGGCACGCAGGCCGACTACAGCCACGAGGTCGCGCAGATCATCGACGACGAGATCCGCAAGCTCATCGAGGCCGCGCACACCGAGGCGTGGGAGATCCTCACCGAGTACCGCGACGTGCTCGACACCCTCGCCGGCGAACTGCTGGAGAAGGAGACGCTGCACCGGGCCGAGCTGGAGGCCATCTTCGGCGAGGTCAAGAAGCGTCCGCGCCTGACCATGTTCGACGACTTCGGTGGTCGCGTCCCGTCGGACAAGCCGCCGATCAAGACGCCCGGCGAACTCGCGATGGAACGCGGCGAGCCGTGGCCGCCGCCGGTGCCCGAACCCGCGTTCAAGGCCGCGATCGCCGCGGCCAACCGCGAGGCCGAGGCCGCGATGAAGCGCAACGGCTCCAACGGCGCACCCAGTAACGGTGCGCCCGGCAACGGAGCGCCCAACGGTCCGACGCAGCCGGACTACGGCGCCCCGGCCGGGTGGCACGCCCCTGGCTGGCCCCCGCCGCCGCAGTCCCAGCAGCCGGGTTACCAGCCGCAGCAGCAGGGCTACTGGTACCCGCCGCCGCATCCGTCGGGATGGCAGCAGCCCCAGCCGTACCCGTACCAGCCGTATCCTCATCCCGGACAGCAGGGCACCACCCAGGAACACGGGCGACCGAGCGAACAGTCGGGTCAGGACGACGGGCACACCGGAGACCGGGCGAACCCTCACGGCTGATCCGAGAACGGAGACTTCGATGACGCAGTCCCTGCGCGGACACCACAACAACGCCGTCCGCAGGGTGTTCGACCAGCCGCGCGCCGAGGCCGCGGTGCGTGAGCTGCTCATCGCGATCGGCGAGGACCCCGAACGCGAGGGACTCGTCGACACTCCGGCCCGTGTCGCGCGCGCCTACAAGGAGCTGATGGCAGGGCTGCACACCGATCCGGATGCCGTGCTCAACACGACCTTCGACGAGGGCCACGACGAACTCGTGCTCGTCAAGCAGATCCCGATGTACTCGACGTGCGAGCACCACCTGGTGTCCTTCCACGGGGTGGCGCACGTCGGTTACATACCCGGGGTCGACGGCCGCGTGACGGGGTTGTCGAAGATCGCGCGTCTGGTCGACCTGTACTCCAAGCGGCCCCAGGTGCAGGAACGGCTCACCGCGCAGATCGCCGATGCGATCATGCGAAAACTGGACCCCCGCGGCGTCATCGTCGTCGTGGAGGCCGAGCACCTGTGCATGGCCATGCGCGGGGTCCGCAAGCCGGGCGCGGTGACCACCACGTCGGCGGTGCGGGGACAGTTCAAGACCGACAAGGCATCTCGAGCCGAGGCGCTGGAACTTATCCTGCGCAAGTGAACCCACCGAGCCTGACGGCCCACCCCGGCACCGGTGTGCGGGTGATGGGCGTCGTGAATGTCACGCAAGACTCCTTTTCCGACGGTGGCAGGTTCATCGACACCGACCGCGCCGTCGAGCATGGACTCGCGCTGCGCGCCGCGGGGGCGGCGATCATCGACGTCGGTGGTGAGTCCACCCGGCCCGGTGCGACCCGCGTCGATCCGAAGGTCGAAGCCGCGCGCGTCACGCCGGTGATCAGAGAGCTTGCCGCACAAGGCATCACGATCAGCATCGACACCATGCACGCCGACGTCGCGCGGGCCGCCCTCGAGGCGGGCGCGCACATCGTCAACGACGTGTCGGGCGGTCGCGCCGATCCGGGGATGGCCGGTGTGGTCGCCGACGCGAAGGTGCCGTGGGTGCTGATGCACTGGCGTTCGGTGGACGCCGACAACCCGCACCGCGTTCCCGGGTACCGCGACGTGGTCGCCGAGGTGCGCACGGAACTGCTCGCCGCGGTGGACGCCGCGGTGGACGCCGGGGTCGAACCGGAGCGGCTCGTCATCGACCCTGGCCTCGGTTTCGCCAAGACCGCCGAGCACAACTGGGCGTTGCTGCACGCGCTGCCGGAGTTCGTCGCGACGGGTTTCCCGGTGCTGGTCGGCGCGTCGCGCAAGCGTTTCCTCGGCACACTGCTGGCGGACCGGGACGGCAACCCGCGCCGGCCCGACGGCCGGGAGACCGCGACCGCGGTCATCTCGGCGCTGGCCGGGTTGTACGGCGCGTGGGGCGTGCGGGTGCACGACGTCGAAGCCTCCGTCGACGCGCTGAAGGTGATGCGGGCCTGGACCTCGGGAGGACAGATTGGCTGACCGGATCGAGTTGCGGGGCCTGCGGGTCCGCGGCAACCACGGCGTCTTCGACCACGAACGCGCCGACGGCCAGGACTTCATCGTCGACATCACGGTGTGGATGGATCTGTGCCCGGCAGCCGCATCGGACGACCTGGCCGACACCTTGGACTACGGCGCGCTCGCGCAGCGCGCCGCCGACATCGTCGCGGGCACACCGCGCAACCTGATCGAGACGGTGTCGGCGGAGATCGCCGACGACATCATGACCGACGAACGCCTGCACGCGGTCGAGGTCGTCGTGCACAAGCCGAGTGCGCCGATCCCACTGACATTCGATGACGTCGCCGTGGTGGCACGACGATCAAGGAGGGGCGTCAGATGAGCTCAACGGTGCTTTCCATCGGATCGAACCTCGGGGACCGGCTGGCCCGTCTGCAGTCGGTGCTCGACGGTCTCGGACCGGCCGTGCGCGCGGTCTCACCGGTGTACGAGACCGCCGCATGGGGCGGCGTGGAGCAGGGCCCGTTCCTCAACGCCGTACTGCTGGCCGACGATCCGGACCTCGACGGGCACGGCTGGCTGCGGCGCGCACAGGAGCTCGAGGCCGCGGCCGGGCGGGTCCGTGGGCAGCGGTGGGGTCCCCGCACTCTCGACGTCGACCTGATCACATGCCACGACGGAACCGACGAGGTGATCTCGCGCGACGAGGGGCTGACGTTGCCGCATCCGCTGGCGCATCTGCGGGCGTTCGTGCTGATCCCGTGGCTGGACGTCGACCAGGACGCGACGCTCACCGTGGCGGGCGAGTCCCGCCCCGTAACCCGCCTGCTGTCGGAGATCGACCCGGCCGAGCGGGCCGGGGTCACGCGCACCGACCTGGTGCTCGACATCCGCCCCGAGCCCGCAGCCGGCTGATGGGGCCGACCCGCAAGCGCGATCTGATCGGTGCGGCCGTCGCGGTCGCCGTCGTGAGCTACCTGCTGATCCACTCGCTGTACCGGTGGTTCCCGCCGGTCACCGTGTGGACCGGGCTGTCGCTGCTCGGGCTCGCGGTCTTCGAGGCCGGCTGGGGGTTCTACGTCAGGTCCAAGATCAACG
Organism: Mycolicibacterium goodii; assembly: GCF_022370755.2. The sequence goes on from NZ_CP092364.2 coordinate 6,599,649, forward strand.
ACGGGCAGATCGGGGTCGGCGCCGGCCGGTTGGATCCCCTGACGGTCGCCCGTTCGGTGGTGATCGCCAAGGCCTCGGCGTGGGTCGGTGCGCTCGTCGCGGGCTGGTGGGTCGGGATCCTGGTGTACCTGCTGCCGCGGCGCACGACCGTCGAGGTCGCGGGCGAGGACACCCCGGGAGTGGTGGTGGCCGCGTTGTGCGCGCTGGCGCTCGCGATCGCCGGGCTGTGGTTGCAGCATTGCTGCAAGTCCCCGGAGGAACCGCCCGACGACGGCGACGCCGTTCCCGAATGAGCTTCTGCGCCGGTCGGATCGCCGAATCGCCGTGGTCGTCGACACGCTAGATGACCTGTGACAGGTACAGTCGGCCCATGACTGTTCCGCCCCGCGGTGTTCGGCCACGGCGCGGCGGCCGAAGGCCAGGCTGGCTGCTCTTAACGGTGTTGCTGGTGCTCGCCATTCTGGCGAGTTCGGCACTGGTGTTCACCAACCGTGTGGAGTTGCTGAAACTAGCCGTGATCCTGGCACTGTGGGCCGCCGTGGTGGCGGCCTTCGTCTCCGTGATCTATCGCAGGCAGAGCGATCTCGACCAAGCCAAGGCCCGCGACCTCAAACTGGTCTACGATCTGCAGCTCGACCGCGAGATCTCGGCGCGCCGTGAGTACGAGCTGACCGTCGAGACCCAGCTGCGCCGCGAACTGGCCTCCGAGTTGCGGGCCCAGGCCGCCGACGAGGTCGCCGCGCTGCGCGCCGAGCTGGCCGCCTTGCGGGCCAACCTCGAGATCCTGTTCGACGCCGACCTCGCACACCGGCCCGCGCTGGAAACCGACCGCAACGCCGTGCGACCAGCGGGGCGTGTCACCGCCAGCCGCCTCGACGTCCCCGACGTGGAGACCACCGACATCCGTGACTTCCGCGCGGAGCAGACCGAGGAGAGCCCCATCATCGACGTCCCGGCCGAGCCGCACCCGCCGGAGGACGACTGGGGCTTCGACCGTCGAGACGCCGAGGGCGGTGCCCACCGGTTCCCCTCTCAACCCACCTCGCAACCCGCCGAGGAGCCGCGCAGGCGTCGGCGTCGTCGCCTCGCCGACGACGATCAGCCACCGGTGTCGCGCCCGCAGGCCGAGCGTCAGTCGAGCCCGCCCGGACCTCCCCCGGCGCCGCAGGCGCCTCCCCAAGCGCCGCAGGCACCTCCACAGCCGCCGCCGCGACCACCCGAGCCGCAGGCCCAACCCACCCCGCCGCCGACCCCACCGCCCACACCTCAGCCCGCCCCGCCGCCCGCGGCGGAACCGGTCTCGGCCTGGGCGCCTCCGCCTCCGCCGCCGTCGATGCCACCGTTGCAGCCGTCCCCGACGATCGACGGCGGCAGCAGCTGGCAGCCCGCACCCGCGGAGGGACAGTGGATCCCGGCGGGCGCGCCCGGCAGCAACTGGGCTGCCCCGGTATCGCCGCGAAACGGGGCGTCCACCGAGTACGTGGGTCGCCGCCGCGCCCCCGAGCCGGGTGAGACCCACGAGCCCGCGCCGGCCGCTGCCGCCGAGCCCGCGGCGCAGGCAACGCCACCGCCCGGGCCCGTGCCGCCCGCCATGGCCCCACCCGAGCGGCCCGAGCGGCCAAGGGGCCGGCACTACGCCGCGGGAGCCGACGCCGAGAACACGGAAACCGGCCCGGACGACACCGCACCGCCGGTTCTCGCCGCCGAGCCCGCGACGCCGCCACCGCCGTCGGGCCAGCCGGCACCGCGCCACCGCGGCGCCGAGGAGGAACCGCGCGGGCAGCACGCGAACGGCCAGTCGGCCGCCGAGCTTCTCGCACGGTTCCAGGCCGCCCCGACCGGAGGCGGGCGTCGTCGCCGCCGAGACGAGTGAGTTAGTCTCGTGGCACCGTCCGGTACCCGCAGCGCGGGACCGGAACGAATGACCATTTCAATCCGTGAGGTTCGTCTGCAATGGAGCAGCCCCCCGTGAGCGGGTGGTCCCCGCCCGACGGACTGCGCCCGGCCCGGTTGAGCGTGGGGATCATCTCGGCAGGCCGGGTCGGTACCGCGCTCGGGTACGCCCTGGAACGGGTCGAGCACGTGGTGGTGGCGTGCAGCGCCATCTCACGTGCGTCGCGCCGGCGCGCCGAGCGCAGGCTGCCCGACACCGCGATCCTGCCCGTGCACGATGTCGCGCGACGGGCCGAACTGCTGCTGTTGAGCGTGCCCGACGCCGAACTGTCCGGTCTCATCGGTGGTTTGGCGACGACGGGTTCGGTGCGGCCCGGCACCATCGTGGTGCACACCTCGGGCGCCAACGGCGTCGGAATCCTCGCGCCGCTCACCGAACAGGGATGTGTCCCACTGGCGATCCATCCCGCGATGACGTTCACCGGTGCCGACGAGGACATCTCGCGGCTGCCCGACACCTGCTTCGGCATCACCGCGGCCGACGAGATCGGTTACGCCATCGGCCAGTCGCTCGTGCTGGAGATCGGCGGTGAACCGTTCCGCGTGCGTGAGGACGCCAGGTCGCAGTACCACGCGGCGCTCGCGCACGGCAGCAACCATCTGGTGACGCTGGTGCTCGATGCCGTCGATGCGCTGCGGTCGTCGCTGCGCGGACAGGAGCTGCTGGGCCAGGAAATCGTCGGTGACCAACCGGGTGGTCTGGCCGAACGGGTCCTGGCGCCGCTGGCGCGTGCGGCGCTGGAGAACGCGCTGCAGCGCGGCCCGTCCGCCCTCACCGGGCCGGTCGCTCGCGGCGACGCCGCAGCGGTGGCCGCGCATCTGGCTGCGCTCGGAGAGGTGGAACCCCAACTGGCACAGTCATACCGGGCGAACTCACTGCGAACCGCCCAGCGTGCTCATGCACCCGAAGAGGTCTTCGCGGTGCTGTCGGAAGCGAGTCGAGAATGACCATCAACCGATCACCGAAGTTCAGCTCCGGTGAGCTCAACGTGTACTCGGCGCCTGCCGACGTCGCCGCGGTCACCCGTGCGTTGCGGACCTCGGGGCGGCGCATCGTGCTCGTGCCGACCATGGGCGCGCTGCACGAGGGCCACCTGACGCTGGTGCGCGCGGCCAAACGGACGCCGGGTGCGGTCGTCGTGGTGTCGATCTTCGTCAACCCCCTGCAGTTCGGCGCAGGCGAGGATCTCGATGCGTATCCGCGCACGCTCGAAGACGATCTGGCCGCGCTGCGCACCGAGGGTGTCGAGATCGCCTTCACACCGGGAAGATCCGACATGTACCCCAGCGGCACGCGCACCAGCGTTCATCCCGGGCCGCTCGGTGACGATCTCGAAGGTGCATCGCGCCCAGGTCATTTCGCTGGAGTGCTGACGGTCGTGCTCAAGTTGTTCGAGATCGTGCGTCCCGATCGCGCGTACTTCGGCGAGAAGGACTACCAGCAGCTCACGCTGCTGCGCCAGATGGTGGCCGACCTCAACCTCGACGTCAAGATCGTCGGTGTGCCAACGGTGCGCGAGTCCGACGGCCTGGCGCTGTCGTCGCGCAACCGCTACCTCGACACGGATCAACGTGAACAGGCCGGCGCGCTGTCGGCCGCGCTGCTCGCCGGGAAGTACGCCGCCGCAGGCGGTGCCGAGGCCGCGGTCGACGCGGCGCGGGCCGTGCTCGACGAGGTGCCCGCGCTCGAGGTCGACTATCTGCAGGTACGCGATCCCATGCTGGGCCCCGCGCCGGCAGAGGGGCAGGCCCGCCTGCTGGTGGCCGCGCGGCTGGGCCGCACCCGGTTGATCGACAACATCGCGATCGACGTCGGCGCGTCCGCAGGCATCGACGGCCATCCCCGGGTCGGCAACGACCAGAATCACGAACTGCCCTGGAGGAACTGATGCAGCGCACGATGCTGAAGTCCAAGATCCACCGGGCCACGGTGACACAGGCCGACCTGCACTACGTCGGTTCGGTCACCATCGACGCCGACCTCATGGAGGCCGCGGATCTGCTCGAAGGCGAGCAGGTGACCATCGTCGACATCGACAACGGCGCGCGGCTGGTCACCTACGCCATCACCGGGGAACGGGGTAGTGGTGTCATCGGGATCAACGGGGCCGCAGCCCATCTGGTACACCCGGGCGATCTGGTGATCCTCATCGCCTACGGCGTGATGGACGACGCCGAGGCCCGCACCCACCGCCCACGCATCGTGTTCGTCGATTCCGACAACAGGCAGGTCGACCTCGGCGCGCACAGTGACGATCCGGCGTATGTGCCGGATTGCGCCGACGGCCTGCTGGCGCCGAGGTAGGGCCCGTGCTACTCGCGATCGACGTCCGTAACACCCACACCGTCGTCGGCCTGATCTCGGGATCCGGCGACCACGCAAAAGTGGTGCAGCAGTGGCGGATCCGCACCGAATCCGAGGTCACCGCGGACGAGTTGGCGCTCACCATCGACGGTCTCATCGGTGACGACTCGGAACGCCTGACCGGCGCGGCCGGCCTGTCGACGGTCCCGTCGGTGCTGCACGAGGTGCGGGTGATGCTCGAGCAGTACTGGCCCAACGTGCCGCACGTCCTGATCGAACCCGGTGTGCGCACCGGCATCCCGCTGCTGGTCGACAACCCCAAAGAGGTGGGGGCGGACCGGATCGTGAACTGCCTCGCGGCCTATCACAAGTACGGAACCGCGGCGATCGTGGTGGACTTCGGCTCGTCGATCTGCGTCGACGTGGTCTCGGCCAAGGGCGAGTTCCTCGGCGGCGCGATCGCACCCGGTGTGCAGGTGTCGTCCGACGCCGCTGCGGCCCGTTCGGCGGCGCTGCGCCGCGTCGAGTTGACCCGGCCCCGCTCGGTGATCGGAAAGAACACCGTCGAGTGCATGCAGGCCGGCGCGGTGTTCGGGTTCGCCGGCCTGGTCGACGGCCTGGTGAACCGCATCCGTGACGACGTGGACGGTTTCTCCGGCACCGATGTGGCCGTGGTCGCCACCGGGCACACCGCACCGCTGCTCCTGCCCGATCTGCGCACCGTCGAGCACTACGACCGCCATCTCACGCTCGACGGTCTGCGGCTGGTGTTCGAGCGCAACCGCGCCAACCAGCGGGGCAAGCTCAAGCCCGCCCGCTGAGACGCACCCGGTGTCCCGTCGCCGCCCGGCCGCCTCCCGCCAGGGCCGGAGCGTTCCGAGGGGCGATCAGGCGTTCATTTAAGCTGGGATTTCGTGACCCCAGCCGATCGTGACGACACGTCCCAGCCGCAGGCCGATATCCCCGAGCAGTTCCGGATCCGTCAGGAGAAGCGGGAGCGGCTACTCGCGCAGGGCCACGATCCGTATCCGGTGAAGGTCGACCGCACCCACACGCTGGCCGAGCTGCGCAGGGCCTACCCCGATCTGGCCGCCGACACGCAGACCGGCCAGATCGTCGGCATCTCGGGTCGCGTGGTGTTTGCCCGCAACTCCGGCAAACTGTGCTTCGCGACGCTGCAGGAGGGCGACGGCACCCAACTGCAGGTCATGATCAGCCTCGCGCAGGTGGGCGCCGAAGCGCTCGATTCCTGGAAGAGTGACGTGGACCTCGGCGACATCGTGTTCGTCCACGGCGAAGTGATCAGCTCCAAGCGTGGCGAATTGTCGGTGCTCGCCGATCGATGGCAGATGGCGGCCAAGGCGCTGCGCCCACTTCCGGTTGCTCACAAGGAGATGAGCGAAGAAGCTCGGGTCCGTCAGCGCTATGTCGATCTCATCGTCCGGCCCGAGGCCCGCACGATTGCCCGGCAACGCGTCGCGGTGGTCCGTGCCGTGCGTTCGGCGCTCGAACGGCGTGGATTCCTCGAGGTCGAGACCCCGATGCTGCAGACGCTGGCAGGCGGCGCGGCCGCACGGCCGTTCATCACACATTCCAATGCGCTCGACATCGATCTATACCTGCGGATCGCACCGGAACTTTTCCTCAAGCGCTGCCTGGTGGGCGGTTTCGAGAAGGTTTTCGAGCTGAATCGCAACTTTCGGAACGAGGGTGTGGATTCCACACACTCGCCGGAATTCGCGATGCTGGAGACATATCAGGCTTACGGTGACTACAACGATTCCGCGACCGTCACCCGTGAACTTATTCAGGAGGTCGCGGACGAGGCGATCGGCACGCGTCAGGTGCCATTGCCCGATGGCACTGTCTACGACCTCGACGGTGAATGGGACACCGTGGAAATGTACCCGTCTCTGTCGGAGGCACTCGGCGAGGAGATCACACCCGAGACACCTGCCGAGAAGTTGTGGCAGATTGCCGACCGGCTCGAGGTCGAGATTCCCCGCGACCGCGGTTACGGACACGGAAAATTGATCGAAGAACTATGGGAGCACACGGTCGGTGACACGTTGTGGGCCCCGACGTTCGTGCGCGACTTCCCGGTCGAGACGACACCGCTCACCCGGGCGCATCGCACCATTCCAGGGGTCACCGAGAAGTGGGACCTCTACGTGAGGAAATTCGAACTCGCGACGGGATACTCCGAACTCATCGATCCGGTAATCCAGCGCGAGCGTTTCGAGGCCCAGGCCCGCGCCGCCGCGGCGGGCGACGATGAGGCAATGGTTCTCGATGACGATTTCCTGGCCGCATTGGAGTACGCGATGCCACCGACGACAGGAACGGGAATGGGCATCGATAGGTTGATGATGGCGTTGACAGGGTTGTCTATTAGAGAGACGGTTTTGTTCCCGATTGTTCGGCGTCACAGCAACTGACTGGCGTGAGCCATGCGTTGTTGAAAGAGTACGCGTCAATGTGGCACATTGGTCCCCGGGTGCGAGATACTCGTAGTAGTCACCAATGCTCAAACGGAAGGTCGGTGCCGGGAATGGCGAAGAAAGTGACCGTCACGCTGGTCGATGATTTCGACGGTGAGGCCACGGCCGACGAAACGGTCGAATTCGGCCTCGATGGTGTGACCTACGAGATCGACCTTTCCGCGAAAAATGCCGCAAAGTTGCGCAACGACCTGAAGCAGTGGGTCGAGGCCGGCCGCCGGGTCGGCGGGCGTAAGCGTGGGCGTGCGGCCACCACCACGAGCCGCGGGCGCGGCGCCATCGATCGTGAACAGAGCGCCGCCATCCGCGAGTGGGCCCGCCGCAACGGACACAATGTGTCGACCCGCGGCCGGATCCCCGCCGACGTGATCGACGCGTTTCACGCGGCAACATAGCGGAAGGTTGCCAGCACGCCGGACCGGGCATTCACCGGTCCGGCGTTTTCGCTTCTGGCGAACTATTTCCGGGTCCGATCCGGAAACGATCTGCACAAAGTCTGCGTTGCATATCAGCAGCACCGGGTAATCCAGAGCGGAACGGCACGCCAACCTCCGCGCCCGGCGCGGCCGCCCATTAGAGTGGACGGCAGGTACTACCCCACTCAGGCCGCACACGGCCTGATGTGTGTCGGTACCGCTACGTGATGGAAGCAGGTAACCACCGATGTTTGAGAGATTCACCGACCGCGCCCGCAGGGTCGTCGTCCTGGCTCAAGAAGAGGCCCGGATGCTCAACCACAACTACATCGGCACCGAGCACATCCTTTTGGGACTTATTCATGAGGGCGAGGGCGTAGCGGCCAAGTCGCTCGAGTCGCTCGGGATCTCGCTGGAGGGCGTCCGCAGCCAGGTCGAGGAGATCATCGGCCAGGGCCAGCAGGCACCCTCGGGCCACATCCCGTTCACGCCTCGCGCCAAGAAGGTGCTCGAGCTGAGCCTGCGCGAAGCGCTCCAGCTCGGCCACAACTACATCGGCACCGAGCACATCCTGCTCGGCCTGATCCGTGAGGGCGAAGGCGTCGCGGCCCAGGTGCTGGTCAAGCTGGGCGCCGAGTTGACGCGCGTTCGCCAGCAGGTCATCCAGCTGCTCAGCGGCTACCAGGGCAAGGAAGCGGCAGAGGCCGGTACCGGAGGCCGCGGTGGCGAGTCGGGCAACCCGTCGACGTCGCTCGTGCTCGACCAGTTCGGCCGCAACCTGACCGCGGCAGCGATGGAGGGCAAGCTCGATCCGGTCATCGGCCGTGAGAAGGAAATCGAGCGGGTCATGCAGGTGCTGAGCCGCCGCACCAAGAACAACCCGGTGCTGATCGGTGAGCCCGGCGTCGGCAAGACCGCCGTCGTCGAGGGCCTGGCACAGGCCATCGTCCACGGCGAGGTCCCCGAGACGCTCAAGGACAAGCAGCTCTACACCCTCGACCTGGGCTCGCTGGTCGCGGGCAGCCGCTACCGCGGTGACTTCGAGGAACGCCTCAAGAAGGTGCTCAAGGAGATCAACACCCGCGGCGACATCATCCTGTTCATCGACGAGCTGCACACGCTCGTGGGTGCGGGTGCCGCCGAGGGCGCGATCGACGCCGCGAGCATCCTCAAGCCGAAGCTGGCCCGTGGCGAGCTGCAGACGATCGGCGCGACCACCCTCGACGAGTACCGCAAGTACATCGAGAAGGACGCCGCCCTCGAGCGCCGGTTCCAGCCGGTGCAGGTGGGTGAGCCGACCGTCGAGCACACCATCGAGATCCTGAAGGGTCTGCGCGACCGCTACGAGGCGCACCACCGCGTCTCGATCACCGATTCCGCGATGGTCGCGGCCGCCACGCTGGCCGACCGCTACATCAACGACCGGTTCCTGCCGGACAAGGCGATCGACCTGATCGACGAGGCCGGCGCACGCATGCGCATCCGCCGCATGACCGCACCGCCAGACCTGCGCGAGTTCGACGAGAAGATCGCCGACGCCCGCCGGGAGAAGGAGTCCGCGATCGACGCGCAGGACTTCGAGAAGGCCGCGGCCCTGCGTGACAAGGAGAAGCAGCTCGTCGCGCAGCGTGCCGAGCGTGAGAAGCAGTGGCGTTCGGGTGATCTGGATGTCGTGGCCGAGGTCGACGACGAGCAGATCGCCGAGGTGCTGGGCAACTGGACCGGTATCCCTGTGTTCAAGCTGACCGAGGAGGAGACGACTCGGCTGCTGCGCATGGAGGAGGAGCTGCACAAGCGGATCATCGGACAAGAGGACGCCGTCAAGGCCGTCAGCAAGGCCATCCGCCGTACGCGTGCCGGCCTGAAGGATCCCAAGCGTCCGTCCGGCTCGTTCATTTTCGCCGGCCCGTCCGGTGTCGGTAAGACCGAGCTGTCCAAGGCGCTGGCGAACTTCCTGTTCGGCGACGACGATGCGCTCATCCAGATCGACATGGGCGAGTTCCACGACCGCTTCACCGCGTCGCGGTTGTTCGGTGCCCCCCCGGGCTACGTCGGCTACGAGGAGGGCGGCCAGCTCACCGAGAAGGTGCGCCGCAAGCCGTTCTCCGTGGTGCTGTTCGACGAGATCGAGAAGGCCCACCAGGAGATCTACAACAGCCTGTTGCAGGTCCTCGAGGACGGTCGCCTGACCGACGGTCAGGGTCGCACGGTCGACTTCAAGAACACGGTGCTGATCTTCACGTCGAACCTGGGCACGTCCGACATCTCGAAGGCCGTCGGACTGGGCTTCAGCCAGGGCGGCAGCGAGAACAACTACGAGCGGATGAAGCAGAAGGTTCACGACGAACTGAAGAAGCACTTCCGTCCGGAGTTCCTGAACCGAATCGACGACATCATCGTCTTCCACCAGCTGACGCAGGACGAGATCATCAAGATGGTCGACCTGATGATCGGCCGGGTGTCCAACCAGCTCAAGACCAAGGACATGGCCATGGAGCTCACGGACAAGGCGAAGGCGCTGCTGGCCAAGCGCGGTTTCGATCCGGTGCTGGGCGCCCGCCCGCTGCGCCGCACGATCCAGCGCGAGATCGAGGACCAGCTCTCCGAGAAGATCCTGTTCGAGGAGATCGGACCCGGCCAGTTGGTGACCGTCGACGTCGAGGGCTGGGACGGCGAAGGCCAGGGCGAGGACGCCAAGTTCACCTTCACAGGTGGGCCGAAGCGCCCCGAGGCCGAGCCGGATCTGGCCGGTGCCGGTGCCGCCGGTGCCACGGCTTCCGGAACGGAGTGATCGACGTTCGGTGAGCCCTGTTCGGTGAACACCGAGTCGCAGAAGACCCCCGGCAACCGCCGGGGGTCTTTTGTGTGGCTTAGGATGCTGCTGTAATCGACAGACAACGGAATCTGGTGAGAATCCAGAACGGACGCGCCACTGTGAAAGTCAGACCCTGCGTTTGTCACTCCTTCGGACTGGGACGCGAAATCCCAGAAAGGATCCTCAGATGACTTCTCCGACACACCAGGGCGTCGCGCCCGCAGTCGATCTCTCGGCCACCAAGGCCGCGCTGTGGCTGTCCCTGACCGCCTTCCTGGCTCTGGTCGTGCTGTACTTCGTCGGGCTCGATCAGGGCGCGACCTCGGTGTTCGGCAACAACACCTACGTGCACGAGTTCGTGCACGATGCCCGGCACCTGCTCGGCTTCCCGTGCCACTGAGCGCCTGACGGGAGCCAATCGAATATGGAAAAGCACATCATCGGGCGCGGTCTGTTGGCCGGCGCCCTAGGTGGGCTGCTCGCGTTCGTGTTCGCGCGGATCTTCGTCGAACCCGTCATCGAGCGCGCGATCGCGTTCGAGGAGGGCGTCGGGGAGGCCCACGCGCACGACCACGGCGCGGGCGGTGGCCACGACCACGGCATCGAGTTGTTCAGTCGCGGGGTGCAGGCGAACATCGGCCTGGGTTTCGGTGTCATCGCGTTCGCCGTCGCGATGGGTGCGTTGTTCGCGGTGGCCTACTGCGTGGCGTACGGCCGCGTGGGAACCGTGTCGCCGAGGATGCTGTCGGTGCTGCTGGCCGGCGGCATGTTCCTGTCGCTGTATGTCGTGCCGTCGCTGAAGTACCCGCCCAACCCGCCTGCGGTCAGCCTCGACGAGACCATCCAGCAGCGCACCCTGCTCTACCTGCTGCTCGTGGTGGTGTCCGCGGCGCTGCTGGTGGCCGCGGTGTACCTGGGCCGACGACTGGTCGGCAGGTTCGGCACGTGGAACGCCACGCTGCTCGCCGCCGGCGGCTACATCGTGGCGATGGCGGTCGTCATGTTGGTGCTACCGACGATCGACGAGACGCCAGGCCCGCTGGAGGACCACGGGCACATCATCTTCGGCGGCTTCCCGGCGGACGATCTGTACGACTTCCGGTTGTATTCGTTGCTGACGCAGCTGGTGATGTGGGCGACGATCGGACTGGTGTTCGCGCCGATGGCGGCCCGGCTGCTCGGTGAACGTCCCGGCAGCCGGCAGGCGGGCCTCGCGGCGTGAGTGAGGTCGTCCGGCTGTCGCTGGTCGCGCATGCGATGACCGATGCGGTGGCAGCCGGACGATTTCCCGTCGACGAGCCGCTCAACGAGCTGGGGCACCGGCAGACCGACGCGGTCGAGATGGCCGCCTTCGACACGGCTTTCTGCGGACCCGAGAAGCGGGCCAGACAGACCGCCGAGCTGCTCGGCCTGAAGGCCGAGGTTCGCACCGAGCTCGCCGATCTGGACTGTGGCAGCTGGCGCGGCAATGTGCTCGGCGGCGTCGATCCTGCCGACCTCGCGGTGTGGCTCACCGATCCCACCAGCGCGCCGCACGGCGGCGAATCGATCGTGGGGCTCGTCGACCGGGTGCGACGCTGGCTGCAGACGGTCTCGACGCACCGTGGCACGCTGATCGCGGTGACGCATCCCGCCGTGGTCCGCGCGGTGATCCTGGTGGCGCTCGATGCGCCGCCGAAGTCCTTCTGGCGCATCGACATCGCCCCGGTCAGCCGGACGGTGCTGCACTATCGCGGCGACGCATGGACCCTGCGGAGCAACTGAGGAGACCGGCGGAGCGACCGGTCAACCCACGGGGGCGAGCGCGAAGGCCCGCTTGGCGATCTGCAGCAGCCAGCCCGCCGCGGTCGAACTCCGGAACTGCGGCCAGTTCAGCTGGAAGCTCACCACCCACGGCTGTCCGGTGTGGTCCACCGCGTACCAGCTGAACGTCAGGTCGCCGGGCAGATTGCCGCCCTTGGCGCCGATGTAGGTCCACTTCGCCGGGTCCAGGTCGATGCCGGGCAGCGCGGACAGGATGTCCTTGACCGGCGCGGCCGGACCGACGGCCGACGCCTGCAGCGCGGCGTGCACGCGGCAGATGTCTTCGGCACTGCCGAACCACTCCAGCCCGTCGTTCGACGCGGGGGTGTGGGTGCGGTTCGGATCCGGTTGGTATGGGCGGGAATTGGTCTGCTGGAACAGCTTGATGCGGTCCTCGCGGGAGGCGTTCTTCCACTGCTCACGCAGGTTCGGTTCGCCCCAGCCGACCGAGAACACCTGATGCATGGTGGGAAACGGCGTCATGCTGGCCGGATCGTGGTGTCCGGCGGTCACCAGCGCGCGCTCGACCGCGCGGGGGCCCATTCGCTCGATCAGCAGGTCGGTGGCCATGTTGTCGCTCGCCGAGATCATCTGCTGGGCCGCCGTGCGCACCGTGATCTGGGCACCGGGCGGCAGCTTGTCGAGGCCGGCCGAACCGAGTGCCTTGCCGTCCTTGGTGATGGTCAGCTTGTCGTCCCAGCTCAGCGTGCCCGCTTTGACCGCGTCCGAGACAGCAAGCAGCACATAGAGTTTGAAGATCGATGCCAGCGGCAGGGACATGTCGGTGTTGGTGCCAGCCACCACTTCGCACCTGCCGGGGCCGCCGGCGCCGGGATGCACCTTGGAGACCTGGTAGGAGTAGCGCGCGCCGGTCTTGGTGATCTCCTTGTCGATGTCCGACCAGTTGTTGATGATCGGCGGGACGAGGTTCACCTCGAAGCGGTCGACCAGGCCGGCGTCGTCGGTGCGCAGTTCGATGTCCTGCGCGACGTTGTAGGACGTGAGCACGTGCAGCGTCGCCTGGCCCGCGCCGATCTCGACCGACGTGACGCGGAACGGGCGGTCCCACCAGATGGTGTCCATCTTGACGCCGACGTCGTCGACCTTGTCGGCAGCCGCGAGTGTGCCCACGCTCACCGGACCGATGGGCCAGTCCGAGTTGAGCATGTCCATCGTCTGCTTGGCGCGTAGACCCGGCGGGGTGTTGGTGTCGATATGAGCGCCGTACGACACCTCGGCTGCGGGAGCCGAACGTTCTGAACAGCCGCAAGCCAGGGCAGCGACGACCGCCACGACGGCCGTCAGGCCGGCAGCGGGCCGAAGTGCCCGGCCTGGGCTACGCCTTGTCGCCCGACCCCGCAACGTCCAACACAACCTCGAACTCCAACAGCGATGCGCCGGTCGCCACCGGATTGCGCTGCTCGCCCTTGTGCGCCTCGACGGCGGGGCCGGTGGCCCACGCCTGGAACGCTTCCTCGCTCTCCCACTGGGTCACCACGAAGTAGCGGTTCTCACCCTTGACCGGGCGCAGCAGCTGGAACCCCAGGAAGCCCGGCTGATTGTCGACGGCGTGCGCGCGGTGGGCGAACCGTTTCTCCAGCTCGGGTCCGGCGTTCGGCGGAACCTCGATGGCGTTGATCTTCACGACGGGCATGTCGTTCAGGGTAGCGTGACCCGGCGGCAAGATAACGACATGGTCACAGATCTGCTCACTGCCCGCGGCGGCCACGGCGACCCGATCGTCCTGGTGCACGGGCTCATGGGGCGCGGCACCACGTGGTCACGTCAGTTGCCGTGGTTGACCGGGCTGGGCGAGGTGTACACATACGACGCCCCGTGGCATCGCGGCCGCGACGTCGTCGATCCGCACCCGATCAGCACCGAGCGTTTCGTGGCGGACCTCGGCGACGCGGTCGCCTCGCTCGGGCGCCCGGCGATCCTGGTCGGCCATTCGATGGGGGCGCTGCACTCGTGGTGCCTCGCGGCGGCTCGGCCCGACCTGGTGGCCGCGGTGGTGGTCGAGGACATGGCCCCGGATTTCCGGGGGCGTACCACGGGTCCGTGGGAACCGTGGGTGCACGCGCTTCCGGTCGAATTCTCTTCTCCTGAGGAGGTTTACGACGAGTTCGGTCCGGTCGCGGGCCAGTATTTCCTTGAGGCGTTCGATCGCACGGCGACCGGATGGCGTTTGCACGGACACCCGCAGTGGTGGATCGACATCGCCGCGGAGTGGGGGACGCGGGACTACTGGCAGCAGTGGCGTGCGGTCACGGCGCCGACGCTGCTGCTGGAGGCGGCCAACTCGGTGGCGCCGGCCGGGCAGATGCGGCAGATGGCCCGGATCGGCGCGCGGGCGACGTACCTGTTCGTCGCCGGCGCCGGCCATCTGATCCACGACGACCGGCCCGACGTGTATCAGGCCGCGGTCACGAAGTTCCTAGCGGCGCTCGCCGAGGACGCCGGCTGACGGCCACACCGGGTGGTGCTCGAACCGGCTGCGGATCGCCTCGACGTCGTGCGCGGCGCGGTATGCGTCGGCGTCCGGGGTGTCGAAGCGGCCGGCCAGTGGCGCGCCGACGCGGAACTGGGCGAGGTCGAACCGTAATGCGTTGCCGCGGTGGGCCGCCCAGCCCAGTGCCACGGCCACCGCGACGGGTGAAACCAGGATCAACAGAGCGATGACAGCATTCATGGCAGTAATTGTTGGCCGCGCTCATATACCGCCAACAGTGGCAGCGGTGACATCTTCAGATAAAATGCTGCCATGCTCAAAAGTGTCTCCGTGCTCGTGCTGGATCGCCTCGCGATGTTCGAGTTCGGCGTGATCTGCGAGGTGTTCGGCATCGACCGCTCCGGCGACGGCGTACCGAACTTCGATTTCAAGGTCTGCGGACCGGAGCCGGGTAAGCCGCTGAGCACGTCGGTCGGGGCGACATTGACGCCGGAGCGGGGCCTGGACGACCTCGTCGGCGCGGATCTGGTCGCGATCCCCGCCATCGGCGGTTCGGACTACCTGCCGGAGGCCCTCGAGGCCGTGCGTGCCGCCGCCGACTCCGGGTCGATCATCCTGACGGTGTGCTCGGGTGCGTTCGTCGCCGGTGCGGCAGGCCTGCTCGACGGCAGGCCGTGTACCACGCACTGGATGCACGCCGACGAACTGGCACGGCGGTACCCGACGGCCAAGGTCGACCGCAACGTGCTCTACGTCGACGACGGCAACCTCATCACCAGTGCGGGCACCGCGGCGGGTATCGACGCGTGCCTGCACCTCGTGCGTCGTGAACTGGGCAGCGAGGTCACCAACAAGATCGCGCGCCGCATGGTGGTCCCGCCGCAGCGCGACGGGGGCCAGCGTCAGTTCATCGACCAGCCGATCCCGGTCCGCTGTTCGGAACGCTTCGCGCCGCACCTCGACTGGATCGTCGCGAATCTCGGCAAGCCCCACACCGTCGCGAGCCTGGCCAAGCGGGCCTCGATGTCCACGCGCACGTTCGCGCGCCGCTTCGTCGAGGAGACCGGCACCACGCCCATGCAGTGGATCACCGACCAGCGCGTGCTCTATGCGCGTCGTCTGCTTGAGGAAACCGATCTCGACATCGACTGGATCGCCGGGCAGGCCGGGTTCGGCACGGCGACGCTGCTGCGCCACCACTTCCGTCGGCTCATCGGCGTGACGCCGTCCGACTACCGTCGCCGCTTCGCTTGCGGGACGGCACCTTCGGCGGACATGGCCGGTGCCATGGCGGGGGAGATGGCTGAAGCGACGGCCTAGTCACCTTCGCCGGCGAGCGCGAAACGGCCATCTGCCGTCTGCTCCACCAAGCCGTCGACCAGAAGCGAGTCAAGCGCACGGTCGCGTTGCGCCGGATTGGTCAGCCACACGACGTCGAGCTGTGCCCGCGTCACAGGAGATGTGCTGTCGCGCAACACATCCAGCAGCTTGCCGCGCACCTGGCGGTCGGTGCCCGCATAACGCTGCACGCGTCGGGCGACGGTGCTGGCCGGAAATCCGGCCGAACGCCACCCGCAGTGGCTCAACGGGCAGATCCCGCACCGCGGCGAGCGTGCCGTGCACACCGTGGCGCCCAGCTCCATGAGCGCGGCCGAGAACGTCGGCGCGGTGTCGTCGGACGGCAGCAGCGCGGCGACCATGTCGAGATCTCGGGTGCTCGCCGGTGCGTCGGCGGCGCCGTGCACGGCCCGCGTGACGACCCTCCGCACGTTGGTGTCGACCACCGGAACGCTCGCCTGATAGGCGAAGCACGCTACCGCGCGCGCCGTGTACGCACCGATGCCCGGCAGCGTCAGCAGCGTGTCGACGTCACGCGGTACGACGTCGTCGTACTCGGTCGAGATCACCACCGCGCACTCGTGCAGCCGCTTGGCCCGACGCGGATAGCCGAGCTTGCCCCACGCGCGCAGCACCTCGGCCGATCCGGCGGCAGCCGTGGCGGACGGGGTCGGCCACCTCTCGATCCAGGCCAGCCAGATGGGCTCGACGCGGGCCACCGGGGTCTGCTGCAGCATGAACTCGCTGACCAGGATCTGCCAGGCGGTCACGCCGGGGCGCCGCCACGGCAGATCGCGGCGCTCGCGGTCGTACCACCCGAGAAGTTCGTCCGATCTGATGCTCATCGCTGGTCCAGTGCAAAATGGACGAATGCCGAATTCGAATCCTGTTGCAGCGTGGAAAGCACTCAAGGAAGGTAATGCGCGGTTCGTGGCGGGCCAACCGCTGCATCCCAGCCAGGGCGCCGAGCGCCGCGCCAGCCTCACCCAGGCGCAGAAGCCGACCGCCGTCGTCTTCGGCTGCGGCGACAGTCGCGTGGCGGCCGAGATCCTGTTCGACCAGGGCCTCGGCGACATGTTCGTGGTGCGCACCGCCGGCCACGTCATCGACAACGCCGTGCTGGGTTCCATCGAGTACGCCGTGACGGTCCTCGATGTCCCGCTCATCGTGGTGCTCGGCCACGACAGCTGCGGCGCGGTCAAGGCGACCCTCTCGGCCATCGACGACGGTGAGGTTCCCACCGGTTTCGTCCGCGACATCGTCGAGCGTGTGACGCCCTCGATCCTCCTGGGACGCAAGGCCGGCCTGAGCCGGGTCGACGAGTTCGAGGCCCAGCACGTCAACGAGACCGTCGCGCAACTGCAGATGCGCTCGACCGCGATCGCCAAGGGTCTCGCGGAGGGCACGCAGGCGATCGTCGGCACCACGTACCACCTCGCGGACGGCCGCGTGGAGTTGCGCAGCCACCTGGGCGATATCGGCGAAGTCTGACACCCGACGGCGACACGCCGAGGCGCCTCGGGCAACTGGGGATGACCTGGGCTTACCGTGAAAGTTGTGTTGGATCTCGAACCTCAGGGGCCGCTGCCCGCGCAGATTTACTGGCGGCGCAGGGCGCTGGCTATCGGCATCGCGGTAGTCGTCATCGGGGTTGTCGCCGCGATAGTCGCGGTGATCATGACCAGCAACAACTCGGGATCCGACAACACCGCCGCCGATCAGTCCAACGAGACCGCCGCCCAGCAGGCCGCGCCTCCGACTCCGCTGCCCGGCGAGGATCCCGCCGTCAAGACGCCCATCGTGCCGCCCGCGCAGCACGCTCCGCCGCCGACGCCCACGCCGACCGCGGCCGTGACGCCGCCGCCTGTGCTCAAGGAGGGCGACGACTGCCCTGATTCGACGCTCGCGGTCAAGGGCATCACGAGCCAGCCCGAGTACGTCGTCGGTGATCAGCCGAAGTTCACGATGGTGGTCACCAACATCGGCCTGGTCGCGTGCAAGCGCGATGTCGGTGCCGCGGTCCTGGCCGCGTACGTGTACTCGCTCGACAACACCCGGCTGTGGTCGAATCTCGACTGCGCGCCGTCCAACGAGACCCTGGTCAAGACGTTCAACCCGGGTGAGCAGGTGACCACCGAGGTGACCTGGACCGGCATGGGGTCGGCGCCGCAGTGCCCGCTGCCCCGTCAGCCGATCGGTCCGGGCACCTACAACCTCGTGGTGCAACTGGGGAATCTCAGATCGGCACCCGTGCCGTTCATCCTCGCCGAGGCGAGTCCGCAGCAGCCCGCGGCGCCGCCTGCCGACGGTGCACCGGCTCCGGAAGCGCCCGGCGCGGGCAACTGATCTGCGCTCAGGCCAGCCGGTCGGCGATCGTCGACTCGGCCAGCAGGGAAAGCCCCTCCCTGATGTGGCGGGCCCACATCGAGCCGATGCCGTCGACCGACTGCAGATCGTCGGCGCTTGCCGCAAGCAGGTTCTGTAGCGAACCGAACGAGCGCACCAGCAGGTCGACGTGGGCGAACTGCAACCGGGGAATCGCCGCCATCGCGCGGTAACCGCGTGAGCTCATCGCGGAATCCTGCGCCTCGGCGGTCGACGGATAACCGAAGACGCGGGCCAGCACCGTGAAGTCCAGCAGTTCGCTGTCGCTGAGCGCGTCGAGTTCCTCCAGCGTCGCACTGACCTGCGCCGCCGTCGGCGGATCGGGATTCGCGTGGTAGTCGCGCACGATCAGCTCGCGGGCCGTCTCGTTGTCGCCGACGAGTTCGTCGAGCTGCAGCTTCAACTGGCGGCCGTCGGTGCCGAGTTCCACCACGTCGGCGTCGATCTCCAGGCTGATCCGGCGCACCATCTCCAGGCGCTGCACCACCGTCATCACGTCGCGCAGCGTCACGAAGTCCTCGATCTCGGCGGTAGAGAGCTGCCTGCTGACCTCGTCGAGCCGGCCCTTGTAGCGCTCCAGCGTCGCGATCGTCTGGTTGGCGCGCGACAGGATCGTGGCCGAATCGGGCACCACGTGCCGCTCGCCTGCCACGTAGACGGTCACGATGCTCATCGAGTGGCTCACCGAGATCACCGGATATCCCGTCTGGATCGCGGTGCGCTCGGCCGAACGATGCCGCGTGCCGGATTCGTCGGTGGGGATCGACGGGTCCGGGACCAGCTGCACGTTGGCCCTCAGGATCCGGCTGCCGTCGCTGGAGAGCACCACCGCGCCGTCCATCTTCGACAGCTCACGCAGCCGGGTCGGCGCGTACCGCACATCGAGCACGAAGCCGCCATCGCAGATCGCCTCGACGCTGTCGTCGTAGCCGAGCACGACCAGCGCACCCGTGCGACCGCGCAGGATGCGTTCCAGGCCGTCGCGCAACGGCGTACCGGGTGCGAGGCGGCCCAACGTCTCGCGCAACGTCGGCCGGGCAAGGTGCACGACGTTGCGTCCGGATCTCGCGCCGGACTTCACGGCCATCAGTCCTCCTAGGATCGGCCGACATTGTCCCGATCCTATTGACCGCCCGCAATCGCGATGTCCTTGAGCGTCCGGACAGCCGCCCGGATGTTGTCCGCGGTGATGACCTTCAGGCCCGCGGGTGCCGACGTGACACCGGGCGCCACGAGGGCGGTGGTGAAGCCGAGGCGGGCCGCCTCGGCGAGCCTGCGGTCCATGCCGGTGACGCGGCGCAGGTCACCGGCGAGACCCACCTCGCCGATCGCGATCGCGTTCATCGGCATCGCGGCGTCGAAGTAGGCCGACGCGACGGCCAGCGCGACCGCGAGATCCGCCGAAGGGTCGGTGAGACGCATACCGCCGACGGTCGACAGGTACAGGTCGTTGCTGTTGATCGGCAGGCCGCACCGGGTCTGCAATACCGCGCCGATCATCGCCGCGCGCGCCGAGTCGATACCGCTGACCGCGCGCCGCGGCGGGCCGACCGGTTGCGAGACCAGCGCCTGCACCTCGCCGATCATCGGGCGCTTGCCGTCGAGCGTGACGGTCACCGCGGTGCCCGGCACCGCGACCGGCCGCTGGTCGAGGAACAGCCCGGAAGGATCGCTGACACACTCGATTCCGTTGTCGTGCAATTGAAAACAACCGACCTCGTCGGCCGCGCCGAAACGGTTCTTCACGCCGCGCACCATGCGCAGCGTCGAGGCCCGGTCACCTTCGAAGTGCAAGACGACGTCGACGAGATGCTCCAGAGAACGCGGACCGGCGATGGCGCCGTCCTTGGTGACGTGGCCGACCAGGATCATCGCGACGGCCGGATCGCCGATCGCGGCCTTGGCGTACGCGGTGAGCGCGGTGGTCACCGCGCGGACCTGCGTGACGCCGCCGGTGACCCCGTCGGCCTCGGTGGTGGACATCGTCTGCACCGAGTCGACGACCACCAAGCTGGGTTTCACCTCGTCGATGTGGCCGAGTGCGATCTGCAGATCGGATTCGGCGGCCAGATACACCTGCTCGTGTGTGCATCCGGTGCGCTCGGCCCGCAGACGGATCTGACCGGCGGATTCCTCACCGGACAGGTAGAGCGCGCGCTTGCCGCCGTGGGCCCAGCGGTTCGCCACCTCGAGCAGCAGCGTGGACTTGCCGACCCCGGGATCACCCGCCAGCAGGGTCACCGAACCCGCGACGAGGCCGCCGCCCAGCACGCGGTCGAGTTCGCTGACACCGGTCGGATAGTGCCGGGTGACACCGGGATCGATCGAGGTGATCGGTACGGCAGGAGAGGTGGGCGCCACCGAACGCCGCGCCGCACCGTTGACCTTGCCGCCGATGCCGGACAGCACCGCGACCTCGTCGACGGTGCCCCATGTGCCGCAGTTGGCGCAGCGCCCAACCCATTTCGGGGTTACGTGCTGGCACTCCGAACAGCGGTACTGCGAACGTATTTTCGAACCGGCCACCCGGAGACAGTATCGGCACGCACCGACACAACCACCGGCGACAGGCCGGTGGACGGCCTAGTGGTGGCTGGGGCCTGCGGGTGTCTCGCCGTCGCGGCGCGGCTCATTGCCTGCCGAGATCGGCACGGCGACGGTGGTTTCGCCGTTCTCGAACGTGAACGTGAAGTCGTAGAGCAGGCCGTTGGTGATCGGCTTCGTCAGCTCGACCTCGGCGGTGACGGCGTCGGCGGGCTCGGCGTTCTCGACGGCCTTGATGTGTCCGTCGGGTTCACCGACCAGAAGCAGACCGTCGGCCTTCACGGTGGGATCACCGGTCAGGGTGACCTCGCCGATGTCGGTCGTGATCGACGTCAGCTTGTTGTCGCCCTCCGGCGAATCGTTCACGGCCACGAACAGCAACTCGACGGTGGTGCCCGGCTCGACGTAGTCGGTCTGCTGCGGGGCCCGCAGGTGCACGTTGCGCAGCGATACCTGTCCGGCCTGGGCGTTGACCCCGTTGACCGCCGGCTCCTGTGTGGTGGTCTGGGAGATCTGCCCGGCGCCGCATGCGGTGAGCACCACGGCGGCGGCCAGGCCGCACGCGGCCAGACCGGCCGATGCGCGGGATGAGAAGCGGTTCACTCAAGCCTCCTGAACAGGTTCGCCGTTCTTCGACTATGCAGAGTAGTAGGTGGCGATCATCAGGGGAATGTGAGGGCTTGGCAATCCTCGATCGGGCGTCGATCGGGGCCGCTCGACGGGCGGCCGGGAGTTTGCGCCGGGATCCCTTTCGGCCGCGTCAATCTCGCCGAGGTTGCACGAATTCGTCATCGTGTCAACCCCTGCCATTAACCTGCATGGCCCCTGACCTGCACCGTTGGTGCACGTGTGATCTGGGTCCGTGTTAGGATGGAGTAGCGAAAGGGGCTCGAATCAGATGATTTTTAAGGTCGGAGACACCGTCGTCTATCCACACCACGGTGCTGCGTTGATCGAGGCGATCGAAACCCGGACCATCAAAGGCGAGCAGAAAGAATATCTCGTCCTCAAGGTCGCCCAAGGGGATCTGACCGTTCGAGTACCCGCGGAGAACGCCGAGTATGTCGGCGTCCGCGATGTTGTGGGTCAAGAAGGTTTGGACAAGGTGTTCCAGGTGCTGCGCGCGCCGCACACCGAGGAGCCGACGAACTGGTCGCGTCGTTACAAGGCCAACCTGGAGAAGCTGGCCTCCGGTGACGTGAACAAGGTCGCCGAGGTTGTCCGCGATCTGTGGCGTCGGGACCAGGAGCGTGGCCTGTCCGCGGGTGAGAAGCGCATGCTGGCCAAGGCCCGGCAGATCCTGGTGGGCGAGCTCGCGCTGGCCGAGAACACCGACGACGCCAAGGCCGAGACCATCCTCGACGAGGTTTTGGCTGCCGCGTCCTGATCGTTTCGGGACGTGACGGTGGCGACGGTTGCCGTCGTCCCCGCCGCCGGCTCGGGTGAGCGGCTGCGCGCGGGACGGCCGAAAGCATTCGTGACACTGGGGGGAACACCCCTGTTGGAGCACGCCCTCAGTGGGCTTCGTGCCTCCGGGGTGATCGACCGGATCGTGGTCGCGGTACCGCCCGCGCTCACCGACGAGTCGAAACTGGTGTTCGGCGGGGAAGATTCCGTGATCGTCTCAGGAGGGCCGGATCGCACCACGTCGGTTGCACTGGCTCTCGAAGTGGCGGGTGACGCCGAATTCATCCTGGTGCACGACGCGGCGCGGGCCCTGACCCCGCCTGCGTTGATCGCCCGCGTGGTGGCAGCGCTGAAGGAGGGGCACAGCGCCGTCGTACCCGGTCTCGGGCTGGCCGACACGATCAAGGCCGTCGACGCCAACGGCGCCGTGCTCGGTACCCCCGAACGCGCCGGCCTACGAGCCGTGCAGACGCCCCAGGGTTTCCATGCCGACGTGCTGCGGCGCGCCTACCGGCGCGCCGGGGCCTGCACAGGCGTGACCGACGATGCCTCACTGGTCGAACAACTCGGGACACCGGTGCAGACGGTCGAGGGCGACCCGCTGGCGTTCAAGATCACCACGCCGCTGGATCTGCTGCTGGCCGAGACCGTGCTGGCACGCCGCGCATGATGTTGCCCCGGGTCGGGCTCGGCACCGACGTCCATCCCATCGAGGCGGGCCGGCCGTGCCGGCTGTTGTGCCTGGAATTCGACGACGCCGACGGCTGCGCGGGCCACTCCGACGGCGACGTGGCCGCCCACGCGCTGTGCGACGCGCTGCTCAGCGCCGCGGGCCTGGGTGATCTCGGCACGATCTTCGGCACCGACCAGCCGCGGTGGCGTGGTGTCAGCGGCGCGGACATGCTCTGCCACGTCCGCGAGTTGCTCGGTGCCGCGGGATTCCGCGTCGGCAATGCCGCGGTACAGGTCATCGGTAATCGGCCGAGGATCGGCCCACGCCGTGAAGAGGCCCAACGGGTGCTCTCCGGGCTGGTGGGAGCCCCCGTGTCGGTGTCGGCGACCACCACCGACGGGCTCGGGCTGACCGGCCGCGGCGAGGGCCTGGCGGCCGTTGCCACCGCGCTGGTGGTCGCCGAACCGGTCGGTCCTGCAAAGTAGCCCTCAACAGGCCGGTAAGCTGGCACGTCGTGACCGATCGCGCTCAAGCTGTCGGGTCGGGCCCTGCCTCCGACTTGCGGCTCTACGACACCATGGCGGGTGCCGTACGTGATTTCGTGCCGTTGCGGCCTGGGCACGCTTCGATCTACCTGTGCGGCGCGACCGTACAAGGTCTACCGCACATCGGACATGTCCGGAGTGGGGTTGCGTTCGACGTGTTGCGCCGCTGGCTGACCGCCAACGGCTACGACGTCGCGTTCATCCGCAATGTCACCGACATCGACGACAAGATCCTCAACAAGGCCGCCGACGCCGGACGTCCGTGGTGGGAGTGGGCTGCGACATTCGAACGCGCCTTCTCGGCCGCCTATGACGCGCTGGGGGTGCTGCCCCCGTCGGCTGAGCCGAGGGCCACCGGCCACATCACCCAGATGGTCGAGCTCATCGAGCGCCTCATCGACAAGGGCCACGCGTACGCCTCTGGCGGCGACGTGTATTTCGACGTGCTGAGCCTGCCGGACTACGGGCAGTTGTCGGGCCACCGCATAGACGACGTGCACCAGGGCGAGGGCGTGGCGACCGGCAAACGCGACCAGCGCGACTTCACGCTGTGGAAGGGCGCCAAACCCGGTGAGCCGTCGTGGCCCACACCGTGGGGGCGCGGCCGTCCCGGCTGGCACACCGAGTGCGTGGCGATGTGTGAGGCCTATCTGGGCCAGGAGTTCGACATCCACGCCGGCGGTATGGACCTGGTGTTCCCGCACCACGAGAACGAGATCGCGCAGGCGCACGGCGCAGGTGACGGGTTCGCCCGGTACTGGCTGCACAACGGCTGGGTCACCATGGGCGGCGAGAAGATGAGCAAGTCGCTGGGCAACGTGCTCTCGATTCCCGCTGTGCTGCAACGGGTTCGGGCTGCCGAGCTGCGTTACTACCTGGGCAGCGCACACTACCGGTCCATGCTGGAGTTCTCGGAGACCGCCCTGCAGGACGCGGTGAAGGCCTACACCGGCATCGAGGACTTCCTGCACCGCGTGTGCAGTCGCGTGGGTTCGGTCCCGGTCGGCGAGTGGACACCGAAGTTCGC
This sequence comes from Mycolicibacterium goodii, assembly GCF_022370755.2. The sequence goes on from NZ_CP092364.2 coordinate 6,623,813, forward strand.
CGCGGCGCTCAACGACGATCTGTCGGTTCCCATCGCGCTTGCCGAGATCCACGCGGCGCGCGCCGAGGGCAACCGGGCGCTCGACTCAGGCGACCACGAGGGCGCGATGAGGCAGGCTTCGTCGATCCGCGCGATGATGGACATCCTCGGCTGCGATCCGCTCAACGAGCGCTGGGAGTCGAGGGATGCGACCTCGGCCGCGCTGAAAGCCGTCGACGTGCTGGTGCAGTGGGCGCTCGCGAGCCGCGCCGAGGCCCGTGAGCGCCGCGACTGGGCGGCCGCCGACGCGATCCGCGATAGGCTCAAGGAAGCCGGTATCGAGGTCACCGACACCGCTGACGGTCCGCAATGGGCCCTGATAGAGCGGGACAACAAGTAATGGCCGGAAACTCACAACGGCGTGGCGCCGTCCGCAAGCCGGGCACCAAGAAGGGGCCGACCGTCGGCTCGGGCGGTGTGCGCAGGCGCGGGCTCGAGGGCCGGGGCGCGACGCCGCCCGCCCACCTGCGGCCCAACCATCCGGCGGCCAAGAAGGCCAGGGCCGCGGCGAAGGCACAGCAGCAGCGCGCCGGCCGCAAGACCGACGAGACCGAACTCGTCCTCGGTCGCAACCCGGTGCTGGAATGTCTGCGCGCCAAAGTGCCTGCCACCGCGCTGTACGTCGCGCTCGGCACCGATGCCGACGAGCGGGTGACCGAATCCGTCCAGATCGCCGCCGATCGCGGCATCTCGATCCTCGAGGTGCCCCGCACCGATCTGGACCGCATGAGCAATCACGGTCTGCACCAGGGCCTCGGCCTGCAGGTGCCGCCGTACTCCTATGCGCACCCCGACGATCTTCTGGCGTCGGCCGCGGCCGACGGGGCTCCCGCGCTGCTGGTGGCGCTCGACAACATCTCCGATCCGCGCAACCTCGGCGCGATCGTGCGTTCGGTGGCGGCGTTCGCCGGCCATGGTGTGGTGATCCCGCAGCGTCGGTCGGCGTCGGTCACCGCGGTCGCGTGGCGCACCAGCGCCGGTGCCGCCGCGCGCGTTCCCGTGGCGCGTGCGACGAACCTCAACCGGACACTCAAGAGCTGGGCGGACGCGGGGCTGCAGATCGTCGGCCTCGATGCGGGCGGAGACACCACCCTCGACGAACTCGACGCGTCCGGCCCCACGGTCGTCGTCGTCGGCTCCGAGGGCAAGGGCCTGTCCCGGCTCGTGCGGGAGCACTGCGACGCGATCGTGTCGATCCCGATGGCCGGGCCCACCGAATCGCTCAACGCCTCGGTGGCCGCGGGCGTGGTCCTCGCCGAGATCGCCCGGCAGCGCCGCAACAGCTGACTCACCCGAAGAGCCGCAGACCCGCCCACAGCCCGAGCACGGCGGCGACCAACGTCAGCGGTGTGGTCACCAGACCGACCCGGCTGAACTCGGTTGCTCTGGCCGTCAAGCCTTCTCCATGGACGACGTGGCGCCACAACAGGTTCGACAGCGAACCCACGTAGGTCAGGTTGGGGCCGACGTTCACGCCGATCAGCACCGCGAGCACCGCCCCGGGACCCGCGGCCGCGACCAGCGGCAGCAGCACCAGCACGGCGGGAAGGTTGTTCACCAGATTGGCCAGTACGGCCGCGATCGCGGCGTAGGCCAGCAGTGCGGGCAGCGAATCGCCGTCGGGCAGGATGTCCCGCACGGCGGCCTCGGGCCCGTTGAGCACCACCGCATCCACCACGACCCCCAGGCACAGCACGAACGCCAGGAACGGCACGTTGACCGCGCGCACGATGCCGCGCACGGTGCTGCGTCGCTGCGCCAAGCTGCGTATGCCGAGCACCACGGCGCCGGCCAGCGCGGCCCATGCGGGGGCCAGGTCGAGCAGCGAGGTCACCGCGAAACCGGCCAGTGTGAGGCCGAGCACCACGAGGACGAACAACGGCACCTCCGGCGGCGGTGGTGCGGTCTCCGGTACCGGGCGTGGCCGCAGCTCGGCGCTGAAAAGCCAACTCAGCAATGCGAATTCGACCGCGATCGCCGCCAGCCACGGAATCGCCATGAGCGCGCTGAACTGCATGAAGCTCAGGCCGGCGACCGTGAACGCCAGCAGGTTGGTCAGATTCGACACCGGGAACAGCAGCGACGCGGAGTTGGCCAGATGTGCCGAGGCATACGCGTGCGGGCGGGGCGCGATCGCGAGCGTGCGTGCGGTCGCGAGCACCACCGGCGTCAGCAGCACCACGGTCGCATCCAGGCTGAGCACCGCGGTCGTGGTCGCGCCGATGACGAAGACCCGCAGCAGCAGCTTGCGCGGGTGCCCGCGGCTCGCCCGGGCCATCAGCGTGCCCGCCGCGTGGAACAGGCCCTCGTCGTCGCACAGGTGCGCGAGCACGAGAACGGCCGCGAGGAACCCGACCACCGGTAGCAGGCGGCCCGCCTCGTCCACCGCGTCGTGCACCGAGATCGCCCCGAGGGCGATGAGCAGGACCGCTGCGGGCACGGCGGCCACGGCCTCGGGCCATCCGTTGGGGCGCACCATCGCAAAGGTCAGCACGACGACCAGCGCGATGAGCGCCAGCGTCAGCGCCAGGGCCCGCTCCCGGTCTCGGTCCAGGGGTCGCTGCGCTGCCACAGCGTCGGCAGGTGCAGCGCGACGCCGTCGTGTGCGGCCAGCGTGGTGAGCACGCGCATGGTGGCGTCGAGATCGTCGGCCACATACGGCAGCGCACGCAGCGGGCGGTGCAGGGGCCGGAAGAAATCGTCCCAGTGGATCAGCACCACGCGGCGCGCGCCGACGGTGCGCACGGTCTGCGTCCAGTAGTCGGTGAGGTAGCGCTCGGGCTGCCGTCCCAGCTGCCCGACTCCCAGGTACACGACGTCGGCGCGCTGCCCGGCCAGCGCACCGGGAACCGCGCCCGCGCTGCCGATGATCAGCACGCGACGGTCGCTCGGGCGGTGGTGCACGAGCGTCGACCACGCCTCACCGCACTTGTACGCCGACGCCTTGGCCGGGGGCACCACGGGCTCGGTGATGACGCCGGGGAACCGGTCCGGCGGGCAGTGCTCGGAGACGAACAGCGTGACGTCGTAGGCCTCCATGGCTACAGGTTCACCCGGGGTGACGGTGACGATCCGGTCGTCGGGCAGACCGCCGCCGATGCCGATCTGCGCCGCCGAGGATCCACCGACCAGCGCGGCTCCGGTGCGTTCGGCGACGACGGCGGAGTCCATGGCGTGATCGAAGTGGGTGTGCACGGGCAGCACCGCGGCGAGCCGGTCCACACCCAACCGGGCCAGGCAGCCGTCGATCCGCGGCACGTTCGGCGCGAGCGGGCGCAGGCCAACGGTGAGCAGGCCGGGGCGGCTGAAGAACCCGTCGGTCAGCAGCGCCGACGCACCGTCGTCGACCAAAAGCGTGGTGACACCGGCCCACGTGACGGTGACCGGGGAATCCGGTGTGGCCGTGGGCGCGTCGAAGAACCGCGCGTGGTCGGCCAGATCTGGCCTGCCGGGTTTGAGCCGCATGGCCCCACCCTAAGGTGGACCGTCATCCGTAGCGACGCCGGAACTTCTCCACCTGACCCGCGGAGTCGATGTGCCGTGCCGATCCGGTCCAGAACGGATGCGAATCGCTGGTGACGTCGACCACGATCAGCGGGTAGGTCTTCGGCCCGCTGGGGGTGGGCCATTCGATGGTGCGGGTGCTGGTGGCCGTCGAGCGCGTCAGGAACTGCGCGCCCGTTGCGGCGTCCTGGAACACCACCGGGTGGTAGTCGGGGTGGATGCCGGGTTTCACGATTGCTCTCCTGTCTGGGGGTCGGGGTGGTGACGAGCGTCTGAGAATTGCGCGGCGTGGGCAGCCTGGTCGGCGTCGCACGGTTCCTGGTGCCAGTCGCCGAACGGGTCGGGGTAGTGACGCCACTCCTGTCGTCGGGCGAACTCGGCGTCGGTGAGCAGGGCGCCACGCAGTGCGTCGAGGATGTCGTCGGTGCGGGCGCCGCAGACCAGCATGACGAGCGAGACGTGCCGGTCGCCGAAACTCGGGTCCCAGTCGATGGCCGCCAGCGCGCGCCACTGCGGATCCGTGTAGGCAAGCTCGCTGGAATTCATTGCGGCCAGCCATTTTCCAGCGGTGCTGACACGCAGTCCGCCACCGGCTGATTCGATCCACATGACCTCGGCGTCCCGGTTGGCCAGCCAGGCGCGGCCGCGGGTGCGCACCACGCCGTCGAGCAGCAGGTCGATGGCCGCATGTAGCCGCACCGGGTGGAACGGACGCCGTGCGGTGAACTCGACGATGCGTACTTCGCCGTCGGCCGTCAGCGGCGGTTGTCCGGCCAGCAGGGAATCGCGGGGCGAGAGCGCGCGTCCGCGTGGGGTGTCCGGTTCGAGGTGGGCCAGGGCCAGCTCGAGGCGGTCCGGGCCGACCGTGATCCGTGCGCGGGGCGCGAGCCGGCGCAGCACCGCCAGTGTCGTTGCCTCCGGTTCGCCGAGCACGAGGACGTCGGCGACCTCGGCCTGCCCGACCACCACCTGGGCGGCCGTGCGGCCGTCGGCGAGCTCGTCCTCGCCGAGCGCCTGCTCCAGCCACGCCGCGGTGTCCACGCATGTCACCACGGCTGCCACCTCCACGTCGCGGGCCGCGGGCCCGTCGATGTACCCCGGGCCGACCCGTACGTGCACGTTGTCGATGGCCCAGCGCACGGGTTCGGGCTCGAGCCAGGGCATCATCTGCACGACGATGCGGGTCACGTCGGCGCGCCGGTGCAGACGGCGAAGCAGGATCAGCAGATCGTCACGCACGGTGCACGAGACGCATCCGTGCACCAGCTCAAGTACCCACTGAGAGCTGTCGACCGAGCTGCTCACGGTGCGGACGACGACATGGCCGTCGAAGGTGTGGCTGACGAGCAGGGTGCCAGGTGCCTTGAGCAGTTCCTCGACGACGGCCCGACCGGTTCCGCGGGCGTCATCCTGTCCGGCGACCAGCACTACCGGCGTACGCATGGGGCCTCCCGGTTTGCTTGTTGAAAACGATTGTCATTATCGTACGACGGTACCGCACGACGAAGGAGAGTCAATGTCGGCCCACTGCCAGGTGACCGGGCGCGGCCCCGGATTCGGGAACTCGGTGTCGCATTCGCACCGACGCACCCCGAGACGCTGGGACCCCAATATCCAGAACAAGACCTATTACCTGCCGTCGGAGGGACGACGAATCCGGCTGCGGGTCAGCGCAAAAGGCATCAAGGTGATCGACCGTGACGGCATCGAGGCCGTCGTCGCCCGAATGCGTGCACGGGGGGAGAAGATCTGATGGCTCGCAACGAGATCCGGCCCATCGTGAAGCTGCGGTCCACTGCGGGAACCGGATACACGTACGTCACCCGCAAGAATCGCCGCAACGACCCGGACCGCATCGTGCTCAGGAAATACGATCCGGTCCTGCGCCGCCACGTCGAGTTCCGCGAGGAACGCTGATGGCGAAGAAGTCGAAGATCGTCAAGAACGAGCAGCGGCGAGAACTGGTGCAGCGCTACGCCGAACGGCGCGCCGAACTCAAGAGGACCATCCGTGATCCGGCCAGCTCGCCAGAGCGGCGCGCGGCCGCGGTCAGCGCATTGCAACGGCTGCCGCGCGACTCCAGTCCCGTGCGGTTGCGCAACCGCGATGTCGTCGACGGCCGACCACGCGGGCATCTGCGCAAGTTCGGGTTGTCCCGTGTGCGGGTGCGCGAGATGGCGCATCGCGGCGAGTTGCCCGGTGTGCGGAAGGCGAGTTGGTGATGGCAGTCAAGAAGTCCAGAAAGCGCACGGCCGCAACCGAACTCAAGAAACCGCGGCGCAATCAGCTAGAGGCGCTCGGCGTCACCACCATCGACTACAAGGATGTCGCGGTGCTGCGCACCTTCCTCAGCGAGCGCGGCAAGATCCGCTCGCGCCACGTCACCGGCTTGACGCCGCAGCAGCAACGGCAGGTCGCGACCGCGATCAAGAACGCCCGCGAGATGGCGTTGTTGCCGATGGCGGGTCCGCGCTGAGGCGTGCGGTATGACACCATCAGTGCCGAAGGCGACTGCGGATCGAGGAAGCCGGTGCGAATCCGGCACGGTCCCGCCACTGTGATCGATGCCCGCGGGGCGTCGAGAGTCAGACACTCACCGCAGTCACCACCTCGCAGGGTCTGGGGCGGATCTCCCCGGAGAGGAATGGAGAGAACATGGCGGCGCGGCGCTCGATCGCATGCTGGTCGGTGGTTTCGGCGATCGCGCTGGTGGCGTCGGGATGTACCAGTACCTCAGCGTCCGACGCCGGTCAGGCTGCCGCACCCGGATTCCCGATCACGGTGGACAACTGCGGCGTCACCACCACCTATGAGCGGCCACCCACCCGCGCCGTCGCACTCAACCAGCATGCGATCGAGGTACTGCTCGCATTGGGGCTCGAGGATTCCATGGTGGGCACCTCATTCCTCGATGACGCGATCCTGCCCGAGTATCAGGGCGCCTACGATCGCATACCGGTCCTTGCCGACGAGTACCCCTCGTACGAGGCGCTGCTGACGGTCGAACCGGACTTCGTCTACGGCGGCTGGGACAGCGCGTTCGACGACAAGGAAGGTCGCGCGCGACAACGCCTCTCCGACGCCGGCATCAACACACACCTCAACATCGAGGACTGCAGCGCAGAACCCGCGACGATGGCGACCGTGGACGAGGAGATCCGCACCATCGGAGAGATCTTCGGGGTCGAGGAGCGCGCGCGACACCTGCTCGACCTGCTGCATCGCGATCTCGCGGAAACCGCAGAGTCCGTGAACGGCGTCGAGCCGGTCCGCGTCGCGGTCTACGACAGCGGGGAGGCGTCGGTGTTCACCTCCGGCGGCAAAGGCATCGGCAATCAGATGATCGAGGCCGCCGGCGCGGTGAATCTCTTCGACGACGTGCAGAAGGTGTGGGCCGACGTGTCGTTCGAGCAGTTCGCCGACCGAGCACCGGACGTGATCCTGATCTACGACTACGGCGACGAGTCGGTGGAACAGAAGAAGGCGTTCCTGACCGCCCATCCCATGCTGGCCCACGTGCCGGCGATCGTGCACCGGCGTTTCGCGGTGCTGCCGCTGTCGTCGGTCGTGGTGGGTGTGCGGGTGGCCAAGGCGGTGGATTCGCTGGCGCGGCAACTACATCCGGACCGGTTCTAGGTGACGGTCCGGTCGCGGCTGCCCTACGCCCTGGTGGTGGGCGCGTTGGTGGTGCTCCTGCTGCTCGTGATGACCGCGGGTGTGGCGATCGGATCGGTGCCGATCGCGCCGCGGCAGGTGTGGCAGATCGTGTTGAACGGCATCCATCCGGCACTGGCCGAGCAGACCTGGCCCGCGGTACGCACCTCGATCGTGCTGGACGCACGCCTGCCGCGGGTGGTGCTCGCGGCGGTCGTGGGCGCCGGATTGGCTGCGTGCGGGATGGTTCTGCAGGCCGTCGTGCGCAATCCGCTCGCCGATCCGATGCTGCTCGGCGTGTCCTCGGGCGCGACGGTCGGGGCGGTCGCCGTACTGGTCGCGGGGGCCGGTGTGCGGCAACTGGTCACGCTGCCGGTTGCCGCGTTCGTCGGTGCGCTCGCGGCACTGGTCGCGGTGTACTTCCTTGCGCGTTCCGGCGGACGGATGACCACGGTGCGGCTCATCCTGGCCGGCGTCGCGGTCGCCGAGGTGCTCTCCGCGGTGGCGAGCCTGCTGATCGTCACCTCCGACGACCCGCACAAGGCACAGGCCGCGTTGCGGTGGATGCTGGGCGGTCTCGGCGGCGCCACCTGGCGCGCGGTGTGGATTCCGGCCGTGGTGGTGTTGATCGGCGTCGTGGTCCTGCTCGCGGTGACCAGACCGCTGAACCTGCTCTACACCGGGGAGGAGGCCGCGGCCTCGCTCGGACTGGATGTCCATCGTTTCCGCGCGGCGATGTTCGTGGTGGTGGCCCTCATGGTCGGTGCGATGGTCGCGGTCAGCGGGTCGATCGGCTTCGTCGGCCTGATCATGCCGCACGCGGTGAGATTCCTTGTCGGCGCGGATCACCGGCGCGCGCTGCCCGCGGTGGCGTTGCTGGGTGCGGCGTTCCTGGTGGTGTGCGACATCGCGGCCAGAACCGTCGGCGCTCCCGAGGAACTGCCTGTGGGTGTGCTCACCGCGCTCGTGGGCGGACCGTTCTTCCTGTGGTTGATGCGACGGAGGGCACCGGCATGACGGCGGAGGTGCGGCTGCACCGGATCTCGGTGGTGATGTCGACGATGCGCCGCAACCGACCCGTCGTCGACGGTGTCTCGCTGCGTGTCGCGCCGGGTGAGATGGTCGCGGTCGTCGGCCCGAACGGGGCCGGGAAGACGACGCTTCTGCGCACCATCTACCGCGCGCAACGCCCCACAGCAGGCAATGTGCTGATCGACGGTGCCGATCTGTGGAAGCTGCCACGTAAGCGGGCCGCACAGCGGGTCGCGGCGGTACTTCAGGAGATGACGACGGATTTCGAGCTCACCGTGTACGACATCGTGGCCATGGGCCGCACGCCGTACAAACGCTCGTTCGAATCCGACAACGCCACCGACCGCGAGATCATCGCCTCGGCACTGGCGGCGCTCGACATCGCCGATCTGGCTCACGCGCCGTTCGGCAGGCTCTCGGGTGGGCAGAAGCAACGTGTGCTGATCGCGCGGTCACTGGCACAACACACCGATGTCATCGTGTTGGACGAGCCGACGAATCATCTGGATCTGCGTCATCAACACGACACGCTGCGTCTTCTGCGTGCCACCGGATCGACGGTCATCGCGGCGCTGCACGACCTCAATCTCGCCGCCGCCTATTGTGACCGCATCTGCGTGCTCGATCGCGGGCAGGTGGTCGCCGTCGGTGCCCCGCGTGAGGTCCTGACCGTCGAGCTGCTCGCGGAGGTCTACGGGGTCGACGCCACGATCGGCGATACCGCGGGGGTTCCTCAGATCACGGTGGTACCCGGACAGGCGGCTCCGCGGTGAGCATCGGTGCCGCTCAGCTCAGCTGTCCGGCTGACGTTTCGGCCTCGTAGGTGCCACCTGGGCCGTTCGAGGTGGTGGTCACCGTGGAGACGTGCCCTCAGTACGCGTAGGGGTGTGGCGGCGGGTCGATGCGGGACAGCCGCACGGCTGTCATGGTGGGGAGCGTGCGTCGTGTCGAATCGTCCTGCGCCGCAGCGACTGTGCCCTCGACTTTGATCCAGGAGTTCTCGGGGTAGGTCACCGCCTGTGCGGCCGCGGGGCCGGCCAGCCGGATGCGGGCGAGCTGGGCATCGGCCGCACAGCAGATGATGACGATGCGGGCGAGGTCGATGTGGTCACCGTCGCGCATGGTGAAACCCGTGACGGTGATCGTTCGACCGTCGAGGGTTGCGGCGGAGTCCTGTGCGATGCGGATCAGTACGTCCGGCAGGGAGATCTCCGGGGCATGACCTTCCGGCAGCGGCGGGAACGGCCTGCGCACGCTGTCGTTGGCGACCTCGGTCACCGACGCGGCGTCGGGACGGATCGCAGGCGGCGCCACGAACGCCACCAGGACGATGGGGATGAGCAGCAACCACGCGACGCCGCGTCGATGCGAGTGGTCCTGGTTGTCGGAATCATCGTCGCCATGGCCGCCACGGCGGATATCGCGCACGATCGCAACCAGCGCCAGTGCGATGACCAGACCCGCGGTCGCGGCCAGGTAGGGCAGCAGCGACGGTTTGACGTATCGGGTGTAGGACCCGGTGACCGTGATGATCGCGGTGCTCACCCCGATCAAGAGCAGCAGCGCGTTCTCGGTCTCGCGGCTCACCGTGGCCCCAGGATCAGCAGTCCGACAACCGTGGCGACCAGTGTGGCCACCGCGAATGTGGCGGGAGCGAAACGGATCGCGAACGCGCGGCCGAACATCCCGGCTTGCATGGCGAACAGCTTGATGTCGACCGCGGGCCCGACGACCAGGAACACCAGGCGCGGCAGCAGCGGCAGCATGGTCAGGCTGGCCGCGACGAAGGCGTCGGCCTCCGAACACAGCGCCAGCACGACCGCCAGCACCGCCATCGTGATGACTCCGAGCGCGATCTGGCCCGCGACATGCTCGTACACCCAGGGCGGGACCAGTACGTGCAGTGCGGCGGCCGCGGCCGCGCCGACGACGAGATACGAGCATGCCGAGAGGAAATCGTGCCGTGCTGCCTCGGTGAACGCGGCCCAGCGCGACCCCGCGCTGTGGTCCGGCCGGGTGAGGCGGTGCGTGATCCACGCCGGATTGCCGAACCGGGCCCACGCCGCACCCATGATGATCGCGGTGAGCAGTGACGCCGCACAGCGCGCCGCGACCATCTGGGGGTGCTCGGGAAATGCGACCGCGGTCGCGACCAACACCACGGGGTTGATCGCGGGGGCCGCAAGCATGAACGTCAATGCGGCGGCACCCACATGCCCCTTGTCAGTGCCCTTGTCAGTGCCCTTGTCAGTGCCCTTGTCGGTGCCCGCGCCGGCGCCGTCCCCGAAGAGCCTGCGTGCCACCGGCACCGACCCGCACTCGCACCCGGGCAACGCCGCCCCGCCGACACCGGCCACCACAATCGCGGCGCTCGTGCGCCGTGGCAACCAGCGCGCGAGCCGGTCGGGCGTGACCAACACCGCGATGAGCCCGCTGATCACCACGCCGAGCGCCAGAAACGGCAGGGCCTGGACGAACACCCCGCAGAACACCGTGGCCGCGGTGGCGACGTCCGGCGTGTCCGCCACGAACGCGCGGAGCGTGGTTCCGGCGAGCGCCAGGCCGACGATGCCGAACACGAGCACCTGCATGGAGTTCGGCCGCCAACGAGCCACCGCCAGGTTCATGGCCACGGCGGCCATGATGCCAGGCCGATGTTGTGAACTCCGCAATAGTCAACAATGACTATCATTTCCACTAACTCGCGATAGGCTTGGCCGATGGTGTGGCATGGACTTCTGGTCAAGGCAGCAACGACAGTGGTCACCGGGGCTGTCGGCGTCGCGGCCTACGAGGGGCTGCGTAAGGCGGTCGCCAAGGCGCCGGTGCGTGAAGCGGCCGTGGCGACGACCGCGTTGGCTCTGCGGGGAGCGCGAAAAGCCGAGGTGGAAGCCGAGTCGGCGCGACTGAAGGTCGCCGATGTGATGGCAGAGGCGCGCGAACGCATAGGTGAGGAAGTGCCGCCGCCCGCCGCGGGCGACGCCGGCCACGACCACGACCACTGAGTGACCACTGAGTACCGTGGCTGATCTGACGGTCGTATCCGACGCGGCCGGCCGCATGCGCGTACACGCGCCGTGGTTCCGCGGGGACGCCGTGCGCGCGGTCGCCATCGAACAGGCCGTCGACCAGGTGCCGGGCGTTCGCGCCGTACACGCCTATCCGCGAACAGGATCCGTGGTGGTGTGGTACTCGCCCAGGCGCTGCGACCGTGACGCGGTGCGGTCGGCCATGACAGCGGCAGCGGGGGTGGCCCGGCACCTGGTGCCCGGTCGTAGCCCCCGATCCGCCGACGTGCACAACGCCGACATCGTTCGTATGGCGATCGGCGCTGTGGCGTTGATTCTCTTGGGGATTCGTCGCTACGGATTTGCCCGGCCGCCGCTCTTGGGGTCGACCAGCCGCACCTTGGCAACGGGAGCGACGATAATCACCGGCTACCCGTTCCTGCGGGGTGCGTTACGAACTCTCACCGGCAACCGTTCCGCTGGAACGGATGTGCTGGTGTCGGCGGCCACGGTCGCGAGTCTGGTGCTGCGCGAAAACGTGGTGGCCCTTACGGTTCTGTGGCTGCTCAACATTGGCGAGTACCTCCAGGACCTGACGTTGCGGCGCACTCGCCGGGCGATCGCCAATCTGCTCCAGGGCACGCAGGACACCGTCTGGCTGCGGCTCGCGGACCGAACCGAGATCGAGGTCGCCGTGGACGGGGTGCGCGTCGGTGACCAGGTCGTGATACACGAGCAGGTTGCGATCGTGGTCGACGGCGTGGTGTGCGACGGTGAGGCGATCGTCGATCAGTCGGCGATCACCGGGGAGAATCTTCCCGTCGCGGTCGGGCCGGGTAGCAAGGTGTACGCCGGTTCGGTGGTCGTCCGCGGACGATTGGTCGTCACCGCGGAAGCGGTGGGGAGCCACACCACCATAGGTCGCATCATCACCCGGGTCGAGGAAGCGCAGCAGCATCGCGCGCCCATCCAGACGGTCGGCGAGAACTTCTCACGGCGTTTTGTCCCCGCCTCGTTCCTGCTCTCGGCCGCGACCCTCGTGGTGACGCGCGACGTGCGGCGCGCGATGACCATGCTTCTGGTGGCATGCCCGTGTGCGGTGGGACTCGCCACTCCGACGGTGATCAGCGCCGCGATCGGCAACGGCGCCCGGCGCGGCATCCTGATCAAGGGCGGTTCGCACCTGGAGCAGGCGGGCCGGGTCGACGCGATGGTGTTCGACAAGACCGGGACCCTCACCCTGGGACGGCCGATCGTCACCAATGTGGTTGCGTTCCACAGGGACTGGGAACCCGAGCAGGTGCTGGCATACGCCGCCAGCTCGGAGATCCATGCTCGTCATCCGCTGGCCGAGGCCGTGATCCGTTCCACACGGGAGCGCCACATCGTGATACCCCCGCACGAAGAGTGCGAGGTGCTCGTGGGGTTGGGCATGCGGACCAGGGCGGACGGGCGAACGTTGCTTCTCGGCAGTCCGTCGCTCTTGCGTCAGGAGAAGGTGCGTGTCACCAGTCGGGCCGCGGCATGGGTCGACAAGCTCCGCAAGCGCGCGGAAACGCCGCTGCTGCTGGCGGTTGACGGAAAGCTCGTCGGCCTGATCAGCCTCCGCGACGAGGTGAGGCCCGAGGCCGCCGAAGTCCTGCGCGCACTGCGCACGGCCGGCGTGCGCCGCATGGTGATGCTCACCGGGGATCATCCGGACGCCGCGGCCGCCGTGGCCGATGAACTGGGTATCACCGAGTGGCGTGCGGAGGTGCTGCCGGAGGACAAGCTCGCGGTGGTGCGCCGGCTGCACGCCGAAGGGCACACCGTGGCGGTGATCGGTGATGGCGTCAACGATGCGCCCGCGCTCGCCGCCGCCGACATCGGTATCGCTATGGGATTGGGCGGCACCGACGTTGCCGTCGAGACCGCCGACGTCGCGCTCGCGAGTGACGATCTGCGACGGCTGCTCGACGTACGGGATCTCGGCGCCCGCGCGGTTGACGTCATACAGCAGAACTATGCGATGTCCATCGCGGTCAACGCCATCGGTCTCGCCGTCGGCGCCGGGGGCGCGTTGTCGCCGGTTCTTGCCGCCGTATTGCACAATGCGTCGTCGGTTGCGGTGGTGGCCAACAGCGCCCGGCTGATCCGGTACGAAATCGACTAGGGCGTTCGGCGAACGCTGCCGGTGTGCAACACGTCGTCGTACCGCCCACCGGCGCGTTCACCATGTCGGCCGCCGGCATTCCCGTGGCGGCCGATTCGCTTGACCTAGTTCATGTTCCAGGGCTCGCCGTAGGTGGTGACGCTGTCGCCCGTCGAGGCGATCAACCGGGCGAACGGACGCAGGAGCACGCCGCCGGCCGCGCCGGTCACGGTGCCATGCGCATTGGATACGGCGACCGCTCCTTTCGCGCCCTTCACGTCCACCGAGAAGGTGGTGACCTCCTGGATACCGGGACCGTTGCCGAGGTCGGCACTGATGGACACGCCGGGGAAGAGGTTGGGGGTGATGATGGTGTCCAGGCCGAACGGCGGCTGGGTGATGTCGCCTCCGTCGATGAGGATGTTCGGGGTCGTGTACGAGAAGTTGATGCCGATGCCCAATGACCACGGGAAGCCGACCTGATACCCGAGTTCGAGCGTGCCCTCGAATTCGTCGGCACCTGGGCCGGCCACATGGTAGGTGGCGCGGCCGGAGTGAAACCACTCACGGGTCAGTCGGTTCCGGTCGAGAGGGAACACGCCGTTGAGGAATGTCTCGGCTTGCTGCACGGTCAGCGTGCGACCTTGGCCGTCGACCACGCTGAGCTGATTGTCCACCGCGTTGGCAGGGCGGGGGCTCACAAGCGTCACGGACACGAGTAGAGCGAACATCATGACGAGGTAGCGCACGATCGGGTTGATGTCCTTTCGGGAGGATGGGCGGAACGCACACTTCGGTGGTTCCTCTTGGGGGACAGCGGGATCGGTGGGGTCACAGGACCTCGGTCGGCCGATTTATTGAAAATCGTTTTCGACAAGGGCTCCGCAGCACTGTAGCGTGAGACCCGCCTGTTGAAAACCGTTACCGATTAGGGGTGCGATGCGTACGCCGGTGGTGCTCGTCTCGACCGGCTGCGACGACAGCGCGTTCCGTCGCGCCGATCAGGAGGGTTTGTGAAACCGGATGGGTGTCCGACCGCCCGGCCTTTCACCGTGGCGGTCTGCACGGGCTGCACCACCTCTGCGGTCTCCTCGTTGGTCCCGACCTTGGCGGGGGTGATCGGCGATTGCCCTCATGGCGTCTTGGTGGTCACCCGCTGCCTGCTCGGCGGGCTGACGTGTGCGACGCGCCGCCGCGAACACGGGGTGATCCTGATGCTGCAACCGTGCACCGCGGACCGAAGGCCAATTGGTCCGGCGAAGTGGATCGGCCCCGTCGCGACCGAAAGTGACCTTCGGGCCGCGTGCGATTGGATCACCGACGGGTCATGGCACAGCCAGACGCTGTCGCCGCGGCTGCGCGCCGATGTCAACCTGACCAGGGCGGCTCGACGTAACTGAACTCCTCCGGTACGTCACCGGCCGGTTTCGGACCGCGCCCCGGTGAACGAGGCCAGCTCGACCGGCTCGGCCTCAAGGCGCTCGCGCACGGCCTTGGCGATCCGCACCGCGCCGGGTGAATCGCCGTGTACGCACACAGATTCCACGGTGACGTCGATGACCGTCCCGTCGACCGCCGTGACGCGTCCGTCGGTCACCATGGCCGCCACACGCTCGGCGATCTCGTGTGGATCGTGCAGCACCGCACCCGGTTCGCGTCGGGACACCAGTGTTCCGTCGGGCCGGTACGCCCGGTCGGCGAACGCTTCGGACACCGTGCGCAACCCGAGGCGTCGTGCTTCGGCGAAAAACGCCGATCCGGGCAGGCCCAGCACCGGCAGGGCCGGGTCGACGGCGTGCACCGCGGCGGCCACCGCGGCGGCCTGTTCTTCGTGGCCGACGATCGTGTTGTACAGCGCGCCATGGGGTTTGACGTATCCGACACCTGACCCGGCGACGTGTGCGATGGCCTGCAGCGCACCGATCTGATAGATGATCTCGGCTTCCAGGTCCGTTGGATCCACGTCGATGAAGCGCCGGCCGAACCCTGCCAGATCCCGGTAACTCACCTGTGCGCCGATCGCCACACCGCGCTGCGCCGCGGTGCGGCAGGTCCGCAGCAGCAACGCGGGATCACCGGCGTGGAATCCGCACGCCACGTTGGCACTCGTGACGAGACCGAGCATCGCCTCGTCGTCACCGAGCTGCCACACGCCGAAGCTCTCACCCAGGTCTGCGTTGAGATCGACTGTCGACGGCACAAATCCAGCTTAAGCGTCCGGCCTTACACGGACGCGTGCTCGGGCCAGCCGTTCTCCGATACGAACTCCGGCAGGGGACGGCCTGTCGTCCAGTGCTCGATCTCCAGGACCGGCCGGTCCGGAAATTCCGGCACCGGGCCGAGGCACAGGATGGCGACGGGTTCGGCGCCGTCAGGCATACCCAGCAGCTCGGCGAGCGGCTGCGGCTCGAAGATCGACACCCACCCCATGCCGAGCCCTTCGGCGCGCGCCGCCAGCCACATGTTCTGGATCGCGCACGACACCGACGCGAGATCCATGTTGGGCAGCGTGCGGCGGCCGAACACGTGCCGTTCGCGGCCTTCGCCCAGCGCGACGACGAACAGTTCCGCGCACTCCCGGATACCCTCGACCTTCAGCGCCAGGAACTCCTGCGCGCGCGGTCCGAGTGCGTCGGCGGTGTTGACGCGTTCTTCGTCGACGAGCGCGTGGATCCGGCTGCGCAGGGTGTCGTCGGTGATGCGGATGAACCGCCACGGTTGCATGAGGCCCACGCTGGGCGCGGCGTGCGCGGCGTGCAACAACCGGCTCAGGACCTCATCGGAGACGGTGCTGCCCGGGACGAACTGGCGCATGTCACGGCGTTCGGTGATCGCTCGGTATACGGCTTGCCGTTCGCTGGGGCTGAACGCATGTCGAGGCACGACCCGAGCCTAGCGTCGCGGCGTGTCCGCTCAGGCCGGTAAGGCTCAGGTGGTGCTCGAATTGGTCGAGTGCATCGCCGTCGTGGGTGGCGGCGACGATGGTGGTCCCAGAGCTCGCGAGTCGGCGAAGCTGCCGGTAGACGGTCTGCGCGCTGTCGGCGTCGAGGCTCGCGGTCGGTTCGTCGAGCAGCAGGATCGGGGCCTGCTGGGCGAATGCCTGTGCCAACAGGGTGCGTTGCCGCTGACCGCCGGACAGCTCGGTCATGCGGCACGTGCGGAGATCGTCGAGGCCCAGTTCGGTGAGCCAGAAGTCGACGATGTCGCGGTCGGCGCGCGATGGGCGGCGCAGCAGTCCCAACCGACGCCAACGACCCATCATGACCGCCTCGGCGACGGTGATCGGGAACGTCCGGGCGACCTCGTCGCGTTGGACGGCGAGGGCCACGTCGCGGGCACACAGCTCGACCGTCCCGGAGTGTGGTCGTGACACACCTGCGATCAGGCTGAGCAATGTCGACTTACCGCAACCGTTGGGTCCCGTCACCGCGGTGCAAGCCGCCCGGGGAAACTCGACCGTCAGATCGGTGAACACCGGATTCCTGTTGTAGCCGAAGGTGATTCGGTTCAGCCGGACGGCACTCACCACGTACTCCTTTTGAAAACGATTATCATTAATGATAAGAGTTTACCTGTGAACTGGTTGGTTGCTCCGTTCGGCTCGGAGCTCGTCTTGCGCGGTGCTGTCGCAGGGTCGCTGGTGGCGTTGATGTGCGCGATCGTCGGGACCTGGGTGGTGTTACGCGGCTCGGTGTTCCTCGGCGACGCGATGTCGCACGGCATGCTGCCGGGCGTGGCCGCGGCATCGGCGCTCGGCGGCAATCTGCTGGCCGGCGCGCTGACCGCCGCGCTCGCGATGGCCTACGGCGTGTCTGTGCTCAGCCGAACCGCGCGGTTCTCCTCGGATACGAGCATCGGCCTTCTCCTCGTCGGCATGCTCGCGGTCGGGGTCATCGTGGTATCGCATTCGAACAGTTACGCGGTCGATCTGACCGCCTTCCTCTTCGGCGACGTGCTCGGCGTGCGGCTCGGTGACATCGCTGTGCTCACCGGCGCGCTCGTGCTCGTCGCCGTCATCGCCTTCGTCGGACGCCGGGCGTTCATCGCGGCCACCTTCGATGTGCGGAAAGCCGCGACGCTGGGGCTCAGCCCCGCATCGGCCGGCATCGTGCTGACCGTGCTGATCGCCGTCGCGATCGTCGCGTCCTTCCATGTGGTCGGCACGCTGCTGGTACTCGGCCTGCTGGTCGCACCGCCCGCGGCCGCCACGCTGTGGGCGCATTCGATCGGCCGCATCATGCTGCTGGCCGCAGTCGTCGGGGTGGTGTCGGTGTGGCTGGGCCTGCTGCTGTCCTGGCATGCCGCAACCGCAGGCGGCGCGAGCATCGCGGCCGTCGCGGTCGCACTGTTCTTCTGCTCGGCGGCAGCCTCCGCGGTGATCCGGCGGGCGGCGGCATGAGGGCGGGTATCGCACTCGTGGGCTGCGTTCTGCTCGTGGCGGGCTGTGGCGTCGAGCAGAAGTCAACCACGCCAACGCCTTCGGCACCGACTTCGGCCGACGATACCGGCATCGATGCGCACGAGAGCTCGGAGCCGGTGACCCGGCTGGTCCTTGTCGATCCGGATACCGGTGCCACTGTGGTGTACGACGCGAGCGAGGAATCCGAGTCACCGCTCGGGGCATTCGGGCCGACGCGAGGTGTCAGCGGCGATGGGCGGTTCGCCTATTTGCGCGGCGAGAACGCGCTCACCGTCGTGGATGCGGGATCCTGGACGTTCGACCACGGCGACCATTCCCACTTCTACGTCGAGCCGGCCGCGGTCGCGGGCCGGGTCGATGGCCGGTTCGTCGACGCCAAAGGTGGTCGCGAACTCACGACCGTGCAGCGCGAGGACGGCACCGTCGAGGTCCTGGATCGCAACAGCGTTGCGCGCCACAGCATCACCGAGGCCGACGGGTTCAACGTGTTGCGTGACGTGGCGGCCACCGCGCCGATGGGTGACAGTGTGGTCGCGGTGTCCCGGGACGGCGCGGTCGTCGAGGTCAGCTCGGAGATCAGCGCAGAAACGCGCGAGCTCGGCCGGTGCCCTGGTGTGACGGGCGCCGTGACGATCGGCCGTGAGGTGGTGTTCGGCTGCGCCGACGGCGCCGTGCGGATCGTGAAGAAAGCAGGCCGGGTCACCGCGGTGCCGATGCCGTTGCCCGCTGGTGTGCCGCACCCCGGCCCCCTCGTGTATCGCTACGGGAGTTCGACTTTGGCCGGAATCACGGCAGACACGGTGTGGGTTCTCGACGCACGCCGCGGCACGTGGAAGTCGGTGGACGTGGCCGAGGTGGTCGCGGCGAACACCGTCTCGGGCGATGCGGTCCTGGCGCTCACGGCAGACGGCCGGCTGCGTGCGTTCGACACGGCCGACGGTCGGCAGACGGCCGCGGTCGAGCTGTTCGGCGACCGGCTGCCCGAGGGCCGGCCGGCGCCGGTGATCGAGGTCGATGCCGACCGCGCTTACGTGAACGACATCACCGGCCGGGCCGTGTACGAGATCGACTACCGCGACGGGCTGCGGGTGGCGCGTACGTTCGAGACCTCCGTCGCGCCAGGGTTCATGGTGGAGGCGGGCCGGTGACGCGGCGGTGGATCGCGGCATGCCTGGCGATCCTGCTGCTCGCGGCGTGCGGTGCGCCCGACGGCAGCGACGGCAGGCGGCAGATCGTCGTCACCACGACGATCCTTGGCGATGTCGTGTCGCAGGTGGTCGGCGACACCGCCGATGTCAGGGTGATGATGAAACCCAACGCCGATCCGCACTCCTATGGGCTCTCGGCAGCCGACGCGGCCGAGATGGCCAAGGCCGACCTCGTGGTCTACAACGGGTTGGGCCTGGAGGAGTCGATGCAACGTCATGTCGATGCGGCAGCCGAAAACGGTGTTCCCACATTGCCTGTCGGTGACCACGTCGATCCGTTGCAGTTCTCCGAAGATGAGCACGGTGGAGCCGATCCGCATTTCTGGACCGATCCGCAACGCATGATCCTCGCCGTCGATGCGATCGCGGGGCGCGTGGCCGAACTTCCCGGCATCGATCAGGCCGCGGTGGCGGCCAACGCCGCACGCTACCGCGATGAGCTGAACAACCTGTCGGCTCACATGACCGACCGGTTCGCGGCCATTCCGGCAGAGCGGCGCAAACTGGTCACCAACCACCACGTACTCGGCTACCTCGCCGACCGTTTCGGGTTCACGGTGATCGGTGCGGTGATTCCGAGCGGCACGACACTGGCCTCGCCGAGCGCATCGGACCTTGAGTCGTTGGCCGGCGCCATCCGGGATGCGGGTGTGAAGGCCATTTTCGTCGACTCGTCGCAGCCCGACCGTCTCGCGCACGTGCTCGCCGAGCAGTCCGGTGTGCGGGTCAACGTCGTCTCGCTGTACAGCGAATCGCTCAGCGCACCGGGAACCGAGGCGGACAGCTATCTCGGGATGATGCGCACCAACACCGAAACCATTGCGAACAACCTCATTTGAGAAGAAGGAGATTCACCACATGGCAAGACCCCTGCCGCTGACCGCTGCGCTCGGCGCGTTGGCACTGGTATCCACGCTTGCGGGATGTGGCGGTGAAGCCGAGCGGTCGACGTCAGAACCCATCGCCGAGCCGTTGGTGGCAACGTACGACGGCGGCCTGTACGTGCTCGACGGCACGACGTTGGATGTGGTGGCCGACATTCCGATGGAGGGATTCCTGCGCGTCAATCCAGCGGGTGACGATGCGCACGTGCTCGTGACCACGAACGAAGGCTTCCGTCTGCTCGACGCGAAGTCCGGCGAGTTGACCGAGACCACCTTCACCGCTTCCGAACCCGGCCACGTCGTTCCGCACGGTGAGCGCACCGCCTTGTTCGCCGACGGCTCGGGTGAGATCACGATTTTCGATCCGCATGAGCTGGCTGACGGCAAGCCGGAGGTCACGACGCTCTCGTCGCCGAAGCCGCATCACGGGGTGGCCCTGGTGTTGTCGGACGGCAGCTTCATCCGCACCGAAGGTGACCCGGACGAGCGCTCCGGGGCGGTCGCCTTCGACTCGAACCAGGCAGAGATCGCCCGCAGCACCGAATGCCCCGGCATTCACGGGGAAACGGTGGTCGAGGGCGAGACTGTGGTGTTCGGTTGCGAGAACGGGGTTTTGACGTACTCGGACCGGGTCTTCACCAAGATCGCGGCCCCCGGCGAATACGGCAGGGTCGGCACCGTCAAGGGCCATGACGACTCGCCGATCGCCCTCGGTGATTTCAAGGTGGATCCAGATGCGGAGCTGGAGCGGCCGAATCGGTTCGCGTTGATCGACACAGCGAGTAACCGGCTGCAGCTCGTCACACTTCCGCCTTCGGTCAGCTACTCGTTCCGCTCGTTGGCGCGCGGTCCACACGCCGAGGCGTTGATCCTCGGCACCGACGGCAAGCTCTACGTCATCGATCCGGCGTCCGGGGACACCGTCAAAACCATTGCGGTGACCGAACCCTGGACCGAACCCGACGACTGGCAACAGCCCCGGCCGACGGTGTTCACCCGGGACCACGACGTCTACGTCACCGACCCGGCGACCAAGCAGCTGCACCTGGTGGACGTCGACTCCGGCGCGGTGACCAAGACCGCGACACTGGAGAAGACGCCGAACGAACTCAGCGGTGCCGTAGGGCACGAACACTCGTAGCCGTGAGAAAAACCGGCGCCCGTCCATCCGGACGGGCGCCGGATTCGTATCAGTGTGCGTGCACGTGGGTGAGGTCCCAGGCCGGCAGCGGATCGGGGTAGCGCAGCCAGGCGTGTTCGCCTTGGGCCCATTCCGAATCGGTGAGCAGGGCCGAGCGCAACATGTCGCCGATCGCATCCCGGTCTATGTGAACGCCGATGAACACGAGCTCCTGGCCGGGGTCCAGTTCTGTCGATGACCAGAGCTGCGCCGGCTCGATCACCAGGTTGGGACCCGCCTGCGACCAGATCGCGGCGACCGACGGCCGGCTCGCGATCCAACAGAATCCCTTGCTGCGCAACAATCCTGTCATCTTCTCGAGGGCATCGGCGAGCCGTTGCGGGTGAAACGGCCGGTCGGCCAGAAACGTCAGCGAGCCGATGCCGTACTCCTCGGTTTCGGGGGTATGGCCCATGGCGATCTCCTCGTCCCAGCCGGGCGCCTCTGCCGCGGCCACCGGGTCGAACAGTCCGGTGTCGAGCACCTCGTCGAGCGCGACCACGCCATGGTCGGTGTGCAGCAGCCGGGCGGTGGGATTGAGCCGGCGCACCACCGCCTCGACCGCGCCGAGACGCTCGGCGGTCACCAGATCGGTCTTGTTGAGCAGGATGACGTCGGCGAACTCCACCTGGTCGACCAGGAGATCGGCCACGCTGCGCGCGTCGTTCGGTCCGGCCGTCATCTCACGCTCTGCGAGTGCCTCGCCGCGTGCCAGTTCGGTCAAGAACGTCGAGACATCGACCACGGTCACGAGCGTGTCCAGGCGGGCGAGCGCACCGAGGCTGAACCCGTCATCGAACTCCCAGCTGAAGGTCGCGGCGACGGGCATCGGCTCGGAGATCCCGGTCGACTCGATGACCAGTTGATCGAACCGGTTCTGGCGGGCCAGTGCGCCGACCGCCTCGACCAGATCCTCGCGCAGTGTGCAGCAGATACAGCCGTTGGTCAGCTCGACGAGTTTCTCCTCGGTTCGGTCGAGGTGGCCTTGTCCGGCGATGAGCGCGGCGTCGATGTTGACCTCGCTCATGTCGTTGACGATCACGGCAACCCGCTTGCCGTCCCGGTTGGCGAGGATGTGATTGAGCAGGGTCGTCTTGCCTGCGCCGAGAAAGCCGGACAGAACGGTGACGGGCAACAGATCGGGCATCGCACTCCTTATCGAAAATGATTTTCAATAAGAGATCATGCGGATGTGCGTCAAGTAATGCAAACGGTTATCGTTATCGACGTGATCTCGCCTCTCAGCGTGCGTACCCTGGCCGTCTCCGTCGCGCTTGCCGCGCCTTTTGCGCTTGCCGCATGCGGCTCCGACGAATCCTCGACGGCCGAGCCGGCGGGCGACTGCCCGACGACACCGGTGAACGTCGTCGTGAGCGTCGACCAGTGGGGCGACATCGTGTCAGAGCTCGGCGGGGCGTGCGCGAAGGTGACGACCGTGCTGGCGGGCTCTTCGGTCGACCCACACGACTTCGAGCCCTCACCATCGGACGCGGCGAAGTTCGAGGGGGCCCAGCTGGTGGTGATCAACGGCGGCCACTACGACGAGTGGGCCGGCAAGCTCGCACGAAGCTCGGCCCCGAATGCTCCTGTCGTCGCAGCCGTCGCGGACGCCGGTGCGCACGAAGACGACGCCCATGACCACGGGCACGACGAACACGGCCACGCGCACGCGGAAGAGGGCGTCAACCCGCACGCCTGGTACAGCCCGGCCGCGGTGACCACCGTCGCCGACGAGGTGACCGCGAAACTCGGTGATCTGGCGCCGGAGGCCAAGGACTATTTCGCCGGGCGGCGCGCGGCGTTCACCGAATCGATGAAGCCGTACAACCAGCTCATCGACGACATCAAGGCCAAGGCCTCCGGCAAGACATACGCGGCAACCGAAGCGGTGTTCGACGACATGGCGGCGGCCGTCGGCCTGACCGACCGCACCCCACCCGGTTACCAGGTCGCCTCGTCGAACGAGACCGACCCGTCGCCCGCCGATTTCGACGCGTTTTTGACCCTGCTGGAGAACCGCGGCGTGGACGTGCTCATCTACAACGTCCAGACCGAGGGCTCGGTGCCGCAGCAGCTGCGCACCGCGGCCGAGAGCGCGGGCATCCCGGTGGTCGAAGTGACCGAAACGGTGGCGCCGGACGCCGATTCGTTCGAGGCTTGGCAGGTGGACCAACTCACTGCACTGGCCAAGGCGCTCGGTGTCGAGTCATAACGCCGAAACCGAACCCGCGCTGGTCTTCGACGACGTCAGCGTCGTGCGGGGCGGTCGCCTGATCTGGTCGGAGGGCACGTTCACCATCCCCTCCGGCGGCATCGTCGCGCTGATCGGGTCCAACGGTTCCGGCAAGTCGACCATGCTGCAGGTCATCCTCGGCCTGCTGCCGGTGGCCTCCGGATCGGTGCGGGTGCTCGGCGGCAGACCCGGCGAGCACAACGACCAGATCGGCTATGTGCCGCAGGATTACGTTGCCGGCGCCGGCGAGGCGATCCGCGCGCGCGACGCGGTGACCCTCGGGCTCACCGGTCACCGCTGGGGGATGCGACGCACCACCGCGGCCGAGAAGGCCAGGGTCTCAGAGGCCCTCGCGGCCGTCGAGGCCACCGACTTCGCCGACCGCCGCGTCTCGCAACTCTCCGGCGGACAACGTCAGCGCATCGCCCTGGCCAACGCGCTGGTGTCGCACCCGAGGATGCTGATCCTCGACGAACCACTGGCGGCTCTCGATCTGCGCAGCCAGCACGAGATCGTGCAGCTACTGGCGCGGGTGAACTCCGAATACGACGTCACCATCATCGTCGTCGCCCACGATCTCAACCCTCTGCTGAGCGTGCTGGACAGTGCCATCTATCTGCTCGACGGACACGCCCACCACGCGGCCATGGACGTCGTGAACGCCGACCTGCTCACCCACCTGTACGGCACCAGGGTGCAGGTCGCCAACACCCTGCAGGGCCAGATGTACATGAGGAGCGAGTGATGCCGCCGGGCGATCTGGCGCAGACGTATCTGGCGATCGGCTACCAGCACAACTGGTTGCACATCCTCGGCTCGGCGTTCATGCGCAACGCGCTGATCGGCGGCACCTCGGTGGCGCTCGCGGCCGGGCTGATCGGCTACTTCATCATCGTGCGCAACACCGCCTTCGCGGCCCACGCTCTGGCACACATCGGCCTTCCCGGTGCCACCGGCGCCGCGCTGCTCGGGCTCCCCGCGGTGCTCGGCCTCGGTGTGTTCTGCGTCGCGGGTGCCGTGGTGATCGGCGCCCTCGGCAAGCAGGCGCACGACCGTGAGGTCGCGACCGGCACCGTCCTGGCACTGGCGACCGGCTTCGGGTTGTTCTTCAACTCGCTGGCCACCAAGAACTCCTCGACGCTCACCAACGTGCTGTTCGGAAATCTGCTGGCGATCACACACGAGCAGCTGCTGACGTTCACGGCGCTGCTGCTCGTGTTGGCCGCCGCGATCGTATTCATCTACCGTCCACTGCTGTTCGCGTCGGTCAACGCTCAGGTCGCCGAGGCCAAGGGTGTCCCGGTGCGGGCATTGTCGGTGGTGTTCATGGTGCTGCTGGGCGTCGCGGTCACGATGGCCGTGCAGGCCGTCGGCACGCTGCTGCTGTTCGCGCTCGTGGTGACACCGGCCGCGACGGCGATCACGCTCACGGCCCAGCCCCGGCTGGCGATGGCGATCTCGACCGTGATCAGTCTGCTCTCGGTGTGGGCCGGTCTGGTGCTCTCGGCGGTGTTCAACCTGCCGCCGAGTTTCGTGATCGTGACCATCGCGTGCGTGTTCTGGTTCGTTGTGTGGGCGGCGAACCGCGCCAGGCGGTCGGCGGTGGCGCGCCCGTAAACCCCTCGGTCACGGGCGGGGACGGGCCATCTACTACGCTCAGAGGGCATGCCACGGAGTCCACATCCGCCCCGGCGGGCCACGCTGGCCTCTTTGGCAGCCGAGTTGAAGGTTTCGCGTACCACGATCTCCAACGCGTACAACCGCCCCGATCAATTGTCGGCGGATCTGCGCGAGCGCATCTTCGACGCGGCCAAGCGGCTCGGATATCCGGGCCCGGACCCGGTGGCACGGTCACTGCGCACCCGCAAGGCCGGTGCGGTCGGCCTGATGATCACCGAACCGCTCGACTATTCGTTCAGCGATCCCGCCGCACTCGATTTCGTTGCCGGTCTTGCCGAATCGTGTGAGGAAGCCGGGCAGGGCCTGCTGTTGGTCGCCGTCGGGCCCAACCGCACCTTCGAAGAGGGGTCCAATTCCGTGCTCGCGGCGGGTGTCGACGGGTTCGTGGTCTACTCGGCGTCCGACGACGATCCGTATCTGCCTGTGTTGCAGCAACGTCAGTTGCCGATGGTGGTGGTCGACCAACCGAAGGACGTGCCAGGGGTCTCTCGCATCAGCATCGACGATCGCGGGGCCATGCGCGAACTCGCCGAGTACGTCCTGGAACTCGGTCACCGCGACATCGGCCTGCTCACCATGCGGCTGGGACGCGACTGGCCCCACGGCGATCCGCGTCCGGCACTCGCCGACCCGGAACGGGTGCTCACACCACATTTCCACGTACAACGCGAACGCATCCACGGCGTGTACGACGCGATGTCCGCGGCCGGTTTGGACCCGTCGTCATTGACCGTCGTCGAGAGCTATGAGCACCTGCCCACGTCCGGAGGCGCGGCTGCCGAGGTGGCGCTGGAGGTGAACCCGCGTATCACGGCGCTGATGTGTACGGCCGACGTGCTGGCCCTCTCGGCGATGGATCACCTGCGGTCGCGCGGCATCTACGTGCCCGGCCACATGACCGTGACGGGCTTCGACGGGGTGCGCGACGCGTTGCGTCGCGGGTTGACCACCGTGAAGCAGCCCAGCATGGAAAAAGGCCGTCGCGCCGGGCATTTGCTGCACAATCCACCAGGATCGGGTCTGCCGGTGATCGACGTTCTGGAGACCGAGGTGGTGCGCGGCCGGACGTCCGGTCCGCCGGCGTGACTATGCGCCGCGGCGCACGGCGAGAAGGTGATCAAGCGCTGCGGCAACGTCTTCCGGTGAGTCGACACGGTACGCCGCGAGGCTCTCACCCGGTCCGACCTTGACGCCGACGTCGTCGCCGCGCAACCGGCGGAACGCCTTCTCGTCGGTGACGTCGTCGCCGAAAAACACCACTGCCGTGGCGTTTTCCTGTTGTCGCAGGATGTCGACCGCCTCACCCTTGTCGGTCTGGATGACCGCGAATTCGAGCACTGCCTTGCCCTCGGTGAGCTGAGCGTCCCACTCCGCGGCGGCTGTGCGTGCCTCGGTCAACGCGGCCGCGCCGTGTTCGGGCGAGGCGTTACGCACATGCAGCGCAACGCTGGCCGGTTTGGTCTCGACGGTGACACCGGGTCGGCCCGCCGCAATCGTTTCGAGTTCATCGGTGATCCGTTGCAGCAGAGCGGTGTCGATGTCGTGGCCGAAACCGGCGGTGAACTCCGCGCCGTGGCTTCCCACCAGATGCACCGCATCAGGCATCCCGGACAGCGTACGCAGCACCTCGAGTGCACGCCCGGAGATCAGCGCCGACGCGGTGTGCGGCAGTTCGGCGAGCGCCACCAGCGCATCGGCCGCGGCGGACAACGGCCGCGCGTCCGCGGGGTTGTTCACGATCGGCGCGAGCGTGCCGTCGAAATCGGAGGTGACCAGCAGTCGCGGGGTGGCCGCGACCGAGGTGAGCGCGCGCTGTAGATCCTCCGGAAGACTCACCCGCTAGATCTTAGGTTGCTCCTCGGTGCCGATGAGCAGCCGCACGGCCAGGTCCAGGCGTTTGCTCACGTCGGTGGCCGAGGCGCGCCTGGTGAGCCAGGCGAGCAGGTTAGACAGCCACACGTCCGAGATGACGCGGGCGATGTGGTACTGGTCCTCGGTGGGTTCGCCGTCGCTCATGGCTCGCGCGAACATCGAATCCATGAGCTTGCCGACGTGGTCCACCTCGCCCGCGGCCGACGCGTCGGCGAACACGAACGCCCGCGTCATGGCCTCGGTGAGCAGCGGGTTGCGCTGCATGGCCCGGTTGAGCTTGCCGACCATGAAGTTCAGCCGCTGGTACGGCGTGCCGCCGGCCAGCGCCGCGCGGTCGGTCTTGGCGTCGATGCGCTCGAACTCGCGTCCCAGCGCGGAGACGAGCAGGTGCACCTTGGACGGGAAGTAGCGGTACAGCGTGCCGACCGCGACGTCGGCACGTTCGGCGACAGCCCGCATCTGCACGGCCTCGTAGCCGCCCTTGGAAGCGATGGCCAGGGTCGCGTCGAGGATGCGCTTGCGTCGTTCACGCTGAGCTTCCGAGCCCAGCTCGGACTCGGAGAGAACCGCCACGTTCGTCACCTCACGTGGTCGTGAATCCGACCCGGACGACGGCTCGGGCCGTGTTGGCTGTGCGTTTCCGGCCATGGGACGGGCGGCTCCTTCTCGATGCGTTAGCTTAACGAAAACGATAAGCGCGCAGCTCTCATTCCTTCGTCTCCGGGCTGGTGAACGGCGATGTACTCAGCCTGGCTGCGGGTCGACTTGACGGTCGAACACTGTCACTATTAGAACACGTTCTAGTGAGAAGCACGGACTTCTCGCACTACGGCTAGGAGTTGACTGTGTCACTGTTGTCGTCGGGGGCGGGCACCTCCGAGGAGTTCGCCGCCCGCGGTATGGTCCGCAGCTGGGCATCGGCGTCCGGTGCGGTCGCGGCCGTCCGGGAATCCGAGACCGACCCGCATGCGTGGCGGGCGGCGTATCGGGGGTTCGCCGAGCTCGGCATCTTCGGTGTCGCGGTCCCAGAGGAGCGCGGCGGTGCGGGCAGCACCGTCGAGGATCTGTGCGCGATGATCGACGAGGCCGCCGCGGCCCTGGTGCCGGGGCCGGTGGTCACGACCGCGCTCGCGACCCTGCTCGTCACCGATTCGGGACTGCTGGACGCGCTCATCTCAGGCGAGCGCACCGCCGGCGCCGCGCTGACCGCCGACGTGACGCTCACCGACGGACGTGTCTTTGGCACGTGCGAATTCGTGCTCGGCGCCGACGCGGGCGGGGTGCTGTTGCTGCCCGCGGGCGACGACGTGGTGTTGATCGACGCGGCCGCCGACGGCGTGACCGTCGAAGTGCTCACCGCCACCGACTTCTCGATCCCGCTGGCCCGGGTCGAGGTGAACTCGGCGCAGGCCGAGGTGCTGCCGGTGTCGCGGCAGCGCTTCTGCGACCTCGCCGCCACGCTGCTGGCCGCCGAGGCGGCCGGGTTGGCGCGCTGGACCCTGCACACCGCGACCGAGTACGCGAAGGTGCGCGAACAGTTCGGCAAGCCGATCGGCAGTTTCCAGGCGATCAAGCACATGTGCGCCGAGATGCTGTTGCGTTCCGAGCAGATCGCGGTCTCGGCTGCCGACGCCGCGAGGGCAGCGGGCGAATCCGACATGCCCGATTTCGACGCACAGTTGTCGATCGCGGCCGCGGTGGCCGTCGCCACCGGTATCGACGCGGCCAAGGCCAACGCCAAGGACTGCATCCAGGTGCTCGGCGGGATCGGCATCACGTGGGAGCACGACGCGCATCTGTACCTGCGCCGTGCCTACGGCATCGCGCACTTCCTCGGCGGCAGCCGCCGCTGGGTGCGCCGGGTTGCGGCGTTGACGCAGCGGGGGACCCGCCGTGACATCCAGATCGACCTGGAGTCGGTGGCCGATCTGCGGCCCGAGATCAGCGCCGCGGTGGCCGAGGTCGCCGCGCTGCCCGAGGAGAAGCGGCAGGTCGCACTGGCCGACTCGGGCCTGCTGGCACCGCATTGGCCGAAGCCCTACGGCCGCAACGCATCGCCGGCCGAACAGCTGCTGATCGACCAGGAGCTGGCCGCGGCCGAGGTCGAGCGGCCCGACCTGGTGATCGGGTGGTGGGCCGTGCCGACGATTCTCGAGCACGGCAGTTCCGAGCAGATCGAACAGTTCGTGCCGGCCACGCTGCGCGGTGACCTGTCCTGGTGCCAGCTGTTCTCCGAGCCGGGAGCGGGTTCGGATCTCGCGGCGCTGCGCACGAAAGCCGTTCGCGCGGAAGGCCCCGACGGCGAGCCGGGATGGAAGCTCACCGGCCAGAAGGTGTGGACCTCGGCCGCCCAGAAGGCGCACTGGGGCGTGTGCCTGGCCAGGACGGACCCGGACGCTCCGAAACACAAGGGCATCACGTACTTCCTCATCGACATGAAGTCGCCGGGCATCGTGATCCGCCCGCTGCGCGAGATCACCGGCGACGAACTGTTCAACGAGGTCTTCTTCGACGACGTGTTCGTGCCAGACACCATGGTCGTCGGCACCGTCAACGACGGCTGGCGGCTCGCCCGCACCACGCTCGCCAACGAGCGCGTGGCGATGGCCGGTGGCACCGCGCTGGGCAATCCCATGGAGGAACTGCTGCGCGCGGTGGCTGCGCAGCCGGAAGTCGATCCGGCCGATCTCGACCGGTTGGGCGCGTTGATCGCCACGGCCCAGGTGGGATCACTCTTGGATCAGCGGATCGCGCAGTCGGCCCTCAGCGGTCAGGACACCGGAGCACAGGCCAGCGCCCGCAAGCTGATCGGCGTGCGCTACCGGCAGGCGCTGGCGGAGTTCCACATGGACGTCGCGGCCGGTGGCGGCGCGGTGCGCAACCGTGAGGTGCACACATTCCTCAACACCCGCTGCCTCAGCATCGCCGGGGGCACCGAGCAGATCCTGCTGACGTTGGCAGGGGAGCGGTTGCTGGGCCTGCCACGCTGACTTGTCCGCGCCGAGCGTGGGTCTGGTGCACCGATTTCGGGCGAGAACCGTACACAAGGCCCACGGTGGGCGGGCTTTGATCAGCTGAACTTCGTCTGGGCGCAGGCGGGTGGCGTCGTGACGTTGGATCCGCCGCGCACCACCTGGATCACCGAGCACGCGATGAACGTCGCCTCGGTGTTTGGGTGGCCGCGGTACCAGTCGATGGGCGTCGAATCGCCGTCGACGGTGAACCGCTCGATCGGGCCGCCGCCGAAGTAGGTCACCGAGATCTCGACGGTGTTGAGCGATTTCTTCAGGGCCGACAGCACGTTGTCGTGATTGGCGCCCTTGTTCTCTCGCGGCATGCCCGCCGGGGCGCTGTAGAACGCCTCCTGCCACACCGTGCGATCCGAGCTGCGCAGCGTGATGGTCTGCCGGGCCCAGGTGTCGCCGGGAAAGCCGGTCGGGACACCGCCCGCGAGCAGATTCGCCGTGGTCTTGAACGTGCACCGGCTGTCGGCCAGCGTGCAGTTGGCGTCGACGTGCATCTCCACCGCGGTGGCGGGATCCAGGGGCACCGAGGTGTGTCCCGAATCAGATGCGGCCGAGGCCGGTGCGGGGGTGAGCATCGCCGCGGCCACCAGTGCTGTCGCGGCGCCTGCCGCGAGGCGATGTGTCCCTGTCTGAGCCCTCGGAGTCATCGTCACGAAAGTAGCCCCTTGCTATTCGTCGTAGGTGACTTCGACGGAATCGGACACCGGTGTCGCCTGGCAGCCCAGGATCAGTCCCTCCTCGAGATCCGACGGCTCCAGCACATCGTTTATCTCCATGTGCACCTCGCCGGACTTCTTGAGCACCGCGCACGCGCCGCAGTGCCCCTCGCGGCACGAGAACGGCGCGTCGAGACCTTTGTCCAGCAGCACGTCGAGCAGCTTGGCCGAGCGCGGCCAACGAATCTCGTGCGTCGTCCCGTCCAGCGTCACCACGGCGGTCGCCGGGCCCTGATCGCTGTCGTCCTCTTCGGAGATCACCACTGCCGCGAACGGATCGGAGTCCAGCGACTTGAACACCTCGATGTGGATGCGGTCGTCGGGGGTGCCCGCCGCACGCAGGGCTTCCTCGGCCGCGGTCATGAACGGGCCGGGTCCGCAGATGAAGGCCTCGCGCCCGGCGAACGGCTTGGTCAACGTCGCCAGCCCGGCCGCGGTGGGCAGGCCCTGAACGGTCTCGAGCCAGTGCACGACCGTGAGCCGGTCGGGATACTTGCCGGCCAGTTCGCGCAGTGCACCGGCGAAGATCACCGAGTTCTCGTCGCGGTTGGCATACACCAGCACGACGTTGCCCGTGCCCTCGGCGAGGGCGGACTTGCAGATCGCCATCATGGGCGTGATGCCGCTGCCCGCCGCGAGCAGCAGGAAATCGGTGTCGAGGTTCTTCGGCACGAACGTGCCCGACGGGGCGAGCACGTGGATGCGCATGCCGGCGTGGGCGTTGTCGCACAGCCAGTTCGAGGCGTAGCCGTCGGCGGTCCGCTTGACCGTGACCGTGAGGCGGTCGTCGGTGGTCGGCGACGACGACAGCGAGTAACAGCGCGCCACCGAACCGGTGCGGTCGCTTGGCACGCGCAGCGTCAGGAACTGGCCGGGGGAGTACCGCAGCCGGTCCGCGGCGATCTCGGAGCCCTCGGGCACGGTGAACACCAGAGAGCGGGCATCGGAGGTCTCCTCGACGACCTCGGCCACCTGCAGTTCGAGCACGTGGCTGCCCAGGGGCTCATCAGTCACGGGGTGACCCTCTCTCTTCTACCAAACCGCCCAGAACTAGAACAGGTTACAAAACTACAGTTGCGCAGGTCCAGCCGATGTTTTGGAGCGCTACTCGACACAAATCGTAACGTGTTCTAATCTCTGTCTAGTTGTGGATCTCGATCCGGGAGGCAATTCAGTGACGTCCATTGAACAGCGTGACGTGCAGGCGGTCCTCGCCGGCGTCGATGATCTGCTGCCGAAGCTGCGGGAACGCGCCCAGGCCGCGGAGGAGCTGCGTCAGATCCCGCAGGAGTCGATCGACGAACTCGATGAGATCGGCTTCTTCAAGCTGTTGCAGCCCGAACAGTGGGGTGGCCTGCAGGCGGACCCGACGGTGTTCTACGAGGCCGTGCGCCGGCTGGCCAGCGCCTGCGGTTCCACCGGCTGGGTCGCATCGATCATCGGCGTGCACAACTGGCACCTCGCGCTGTTCGACCAGCAGGCACAGGACGAGGTCTGGGGCGACGATCCCACGGTCCGGGTGTCGTCGTCGTACGCGCCGATGGGCGCGGGCGTGGTCACCGAATCCGGTGACGGCTACATCGTCAACGGCGCCTGGCAGTGGTCCTCCGGCAGCGAGCACGCCACGTGGGCCTTCCTCGGCGGCCCGGTGATCAAGGACGGCCGTCCGGTCGATTTCGGCAGCTTCCTGATCCCGCGCACCGAGTACACGATCGACGACGTGTGGCATGTGGTCGGTCTGCGCGGCACCGGCAGCAACACGATCGTGGTCAAGGACGTCTTCGTGCCGCGGCACCGGTTCCTGTCCTACAAGGCGATGAACGACGGCACCGCGGGCGGCTACCGGACCAACACGGCACCGGTGTACAAGATGCCATGGGGCACCGTGCATCCGACGACCATCTCGGCGCCCATCGTGGGAATGGCCTACGGCGCGTACGCCGCACACGTGGAGCATCAGGGCAAGCGGGTGCGCGCGGCGTTCGCCGGTGAGAAGTCGAAAGACGACCCGTTCGCCAAGGTGCGCATCGCCGAGGCCGCCAGCGACATCGACGCCGCATGGCGTCAGCTGATCGGCAACGTCGGTGACGAGTACGCACTGCTGCAGGCGGGCAAGGAGATCCCGTTCGAGCTGCGTGCCCGCGCTCGCCGCGATCAGGTGCGCGCCACCGGCCGCGCCATCGCCTCGATCGACCTGCTCTTCGAGTCGGCCGGTGCCACCGCGCTGGTCAACACCGCACCGCTGCAACGGTTCTGGCGCGATGCCCACGCGGGTCGCGTGCACGCCGCCAACGAGCCCGAGCGCGCCTACCTGATCTTCGGTAACCACGAGTTCGGTCTCCCGCCTGCGGACACGATGGTGTGACGGTGACTGCCACACAGGAGATCACCTTCGGATCCACCTCCCGCTTCGCCGATGTGCAAGCCGGTGAGCTCGCCATGCGATTGCACTACCACGAGGCCGGCGACCCGTCCGCGCAGACCATCGTGCTGCTGCACGGTGGCGGGCCGGGCGCGGCGAGCTGGTCGAACTTCGGCCGCAACATCGCGGTGCTCGCCGAGCATTTCCACGTGCTGGCCGTCGATCAGCCCGGTTACGGGTTGTCGGACAAGCACACCGAACACGAGCAGTACAACCGCTACAGCGCCAAGGCCGTGCTCGGCCTGCTCGATCATCTCGGTATCGAGGGTCGGGTTCCGCTGCTGGGCAACTCGCTCGGCGGTGGCACCGCGGTGCGGTTCGCGCTGGACCATCCCGACCGGGCCGGCAAGCTCGTGCTGATGGGCCCGGGCGGTCTCAGCGTCAACCTGTTCGCGCCCGATCCCACCGAGGGCGTCAAGGCGCTCGCGAAGTTCAACGTCGAACCGACCCGGGAAAACCTGGAGAAGTTCCTGCGCATCATGGTGTTCGACCAGAAGCTCATCACCCCGGAGTTGGTCGAGGAGCGGTTCGCGGTCGCCAGCACTCCCGAATCCCTTGCCGCGACCCGGGCCATGGGCAAGTCTTTCGCCGGCCCGGACTTCGAGCTCGGCATGATGTGGCGCGAGGTGTACAGGCTGCGTCAACCGGTGCTGCTGATCTGGGGCCGCGAGGACAGGGTCAACCCGCTGGACGGCGCCCTCGTCGCGGTCAAGCAGATTCCGCGGGTCCAACTGCACGTGTTCGGGCAGTGTGGACACTGGGCACAGGTCGAGAAGTTCGACGAATTCAACAAGCTCACCATCGACTTCCTGGGAGGCTAGATGAGCATCAAGTCGTTGGGTTACCTGCGGATCGAGGCCACCGACGTCGCGGCTTGGCGGGAGTACGGTCTCAAGGTTCTCGGCATGGTCGAGGGCAAGGGCAACACCGATGGTGCGCTCTATCTGCGGATGGACGAGTTCCCGGCGCGTCTGGTGATCGTTCCCGGTGAGCATGACCGACTGCTCGTGTCGGGCTGGGAAGTGGCCAATGCGGCCGAACTGCAGGACATCCGCAACCGCCTCGACGGCGCTGGGACGCCGTACAAGGAGGGCACCGCGGCCGAACTCGCCGAGCGTCGCGTCGACGAGATGATCGTGTTCGACGATCCGTCGGGCAACACTCTCGAGGTGTTCCACGGTGTTGCGCTCGAGCATCGCCGCGTCGTCAGCCCCTACGGCCACAAGTTCGTCACCGAGGAACAGGGCCTCGGCCACGTCGTGCTCACCACGAAGGACGACGCCGAGACGCTGCACTTCTATCGCGACGTGCTCGGGTTCAGCCTGCGGGATTCGATGCGGCTGCCCCCGCAACTCGTCGGCCGTCCGGCCGACGGTGCGCCGGCGTGGCTGCGGTTCCTCGGCGTCAACCCGCGCCACCACAGCCTGGCTTTCATGCCGGGACAGACCCCGAGCGGCATCGTGCACCTCATGGTCGAGGTCGAGAACTCCGATGACGTGGGCCTGTGCCTCGACCGTGCGTTGCGCCGCAAGGTGAAGATGTCGGCGACGCTGGGCCGCCACGTCAACGACAAGATGCTGTCGTTCTACATGAAGACGCCGGGTGGCTTCGATATCGAGTTCGGTTGTGAAGGACTGGAAGTCGACGACAACGACTGGGTTGCGCGGGAGTCAACCGCGGTCAGCCTGTGGGGTCACGACTTCTCCGTCGGGTTCAAGTGACCGCCACGTGACCTCGACCGAGCAGATCGATCCGCGCACGTTCCGAAACGTGCTCGGCCAGTTCTGTACCGGCGTCACCGTGATCACCACGGTGCACGACGACGTGCCGATCGGTTTTGCGTGCCAGTCGTTCGCGGCGTTGTCGCTGGATCCGCCGCTGGTGCTGTTCTGCCCCACCAAGCAGTCGAGGGCGTGGCAGGCGATCGAGGCCAGCGGCCGGTTCTGCGTCAACATGCTGCATGAGAACCAGCAGCACGTGTCGGCGCAGTTCGGCTCCAAGGCGGCCGACAAGTTCGCCGGGATCGACTGGCGTCCTTCACAACTCGGTTCCCCGGTGATCGAGGGGACGCTGGCCCACATCGACTGCACGGTGCATTCGGTGCACGATGGCGGGGATCATTTCGTGGTGTTCGGCGCGGTGCACTCGCTGTCGGAAGTGCCCAAGAAGAAACCGCGTCCGCTGCTGTTCTACCGCGGCGAGTACACCGGCATCGAGCCCGACAAGAACACCCCGGCACAGTGGCGTGACGACCTTGAGGCCTTCCTCACCGCCACCACCGACGACACCTGGCTCTAGCACCACCAGAACCACCCGAGCAAACCGGGCCCCCTGGAAGGGGGCCCGGTTTGCCTGCGTGCGCCGCGCAAACTATCCACGCCGTAAGTGAGGTTAGGCTTACCCATTGATATTTAGGAAAAGCTAAGCTAATTTCTGGTTGTTCCTCAGTCAATTATCAGCTTCAGGAGATCCAGTTGCACCATCCTGCCCTTGCCCCATCCGGCGAAACCCCAGCGGTGAGCAGGAAGGACAAGTTCCTTCTCGGCGGCGTCGCCATGGTGGCCGCCACCGCCATGGCGGTGACGCCGGTTGTCCATGATTCCGCCGTCGTTCAGCGGGCTCAGACGATCGCCTACGACCTGACGGCGACGATGGATGCCACGGCGTCTCCCATCGAGGTCTACGGATCGCTGGTCAGCACCACCCTCAGCAACCTTCAGCTACTGGGCTCCGCGGTCGCGGCGAATCCGGCACCGTTGCTGAGTCAGGTCCTGGAGAACCAACTCGGTTACGCCGCGCAGTTCGGCTCCGCGTTCGAGGCCATCCCGACCTCCCTGGAGAACTGGTACAACGGCGCCAACGGCAAGGCGCGCCTGGACCAGGCGCGGGCCGCCTTGGAAGCCGGTGACATCGGCGAGGCCTACCGGTGGTTCAACCACTCCATGTTGTACGCCTTCCAGGGCGCTTTCGGTCCGCTGATCGCTCCAGGGTTCATCCTCTCGGGCATTCCTCGTGGCGGGACCGAGTACCTGGCCGGCATTCCCGAGCAGATCGCGCAGAACTTGACCAATGTGGTCGCCGCGACCTTCACCTCGAGCGTCGTTGTCAGCGCCCTGTTCCAGGGCGCTTTCGCGACGGTCAGCGGCCCGGTGTTCGAACTCGCCCGAATCGCCGAGTCATTCACGGGCGCCGTTTCCACCGGAAATGTGCAGAACGCCGTCAACATCCTGGCGAACACACCCGGCATCCTCGTCAATGCGGCGCTCAACGGGTTCGACTATGCCGACCCTGACCCGGAGACGGGAACCGGAGGTTACACCGAGTGGCCGGCCCTGCTCACGTTCGCCGAGCCGGGCGAGCAGGGGGGCGCGAGGATCGTCGCGGGTCTTCTCCAGAACCTGCTGGTCAACATCCCCAAGAGCCTCGCTGACGCCATCGACAACACCCCGGAGCCCGAGCCGACGGTCCTGGCGGCTCAGCAGGTTTCGGCGGACGCGAGCGTTTCGCCGGCACTGGAGCTGACCGAGTCGGTCACCGAGGCTCCGAAGGTCGAGAGCCCCTCGGTCGTGCCGGTGAAGGTCGAGTCGACGGTCGAGGCCGCCGAGGTGGAGTCGGCCAAGACCGAGACTGCGAAAATCGAGACCGCCGTGGTCGAGTCCGCCGCGACCGAGCCCGCGAAGGTCGAGACCGCGGTCACCGATGCGGCACCGGCTCAGAACGAAGAGGCTGTGGCCGGTTCCGCGCCGGCGGCCGGCGCGGACGCTGATGCCGCGGCCACGAGCAAGGCAAAGGTCAAGGTGACCGACCGGATCAAGGCCAAGTTCGATGAGGCCAAGGAGGCCAGGCAGGCCAAGCTCAAGGCGGCCAAGGAGGCCAAGCTCAAGGAGGCCAAGGAGGCCAAGGCTGCGGCCAAGGAGACCAAGGAGACCAAGTCCTCCGCGGACAGCAAGTCCAAGAGCGCGAACGAATCCAAGGACAGCTCGGACTCGTCGTCTGACTAGTTGGCGCTTCGCGTCACTGGGCCCCACCCGCCAGGGTGGGGCCCAGTTTCGTTTCACCGGCGCGGAGCTGACCGACTGATCAGCGATCTGATTGACAAGAACCCTGTGAGATGCCATGGTTTGATCGATCGATCAAAAAATGGCGAAAGGGGTGCTATGGCGGGCAGGGTCGAGGGCAAGGTCGCCTTCATCACGGGTGCCGCGCGTGGTCAGGGCCGCAGTCATGCGGTGCGGCTGGCGGAGGAGGGTGCCGACATCATCGCCGTCGACGTCTGCCGGCGGATCGGCACCAACGAGGACATCCCGGCGTCGTCGCCGGAGGATCTCGCCGAGACGGTGGAACTCGTCAAGGGCCTCAACCGTCGGATCGTGGCCGCGGAGGCCGACGTCCGCGACCACGACGAGCTGAAGGCAGTGGTGGACAACGGCGTCGAGCAGTTGGGCGGTCTGGACGTCGTGGTGGCCAACGCCGGCATCGGCAACGGCGGCGCCACGCTGGACAAGACCAGCGAGGCCGACTGGGACGACATGATCGGCGTCAACCTGTCCGGTGTCTGGAAGACTGTGAAAGCCGCTGTGCCGCACCTCATCTCCGGCGGCAAGGGCGGATCGATCATCCTCACCAGTTCCGTGGGCGGGCTCAAGGCCTATCCGCATACCGGTCACTACATCGCGGCCAAGCACGGCGTCGTGGGACTGATGCGGACTTTTGCCGTCGAGTTGGGGCAGCACTCCATCAGGGTCAACTCGGTGCACCCGACGAACGTCAACACGCCGCTGTTCATGAACGAGGGCACCATGAAGCTGTTCCGTCCGGACCTGGAGAACCCGGGCCCTGACGACATGGCGGTGGTGGCGCAGATGATGCACGTACTCCCGGTGGGGTGGGTCGAGCCGCGCGACATCAGCAACGCGGTGCTGTTCCTGGCCTCCGACGAGGCACGTTACGTCACCGGTCTGCCGATGACGGTCGACGCCGGGAGCATGCTCAAGTAGCGCGCTCGGCGGTGGGGGCGAAGCGCTGCAGCAACTGCTCGACGAAGGCGCGGAATTCGGTGTGGCCCAGTGTCACGCCGACCGCCTCCTCGTTGGACAGGCTGCGGGCAGATTGTGTGAGCAGCATCGACATCACCACCGGCGGATACTTCTCGGTGTCGATCCCGTGACCACGCATCACCATCGCCACCGCCGTCGTCTCGATGTCGCGTACGCGTTCCGAGTACGCCTTGAGTTCGGCCCCGATCGCCTTGCGGTGGTTGGCGAGCGCCATGAACTCGGTGTTGAGCACCGAGAGCCGGGCGTCGGAATTCAGCAGCCACAACGCGCGCAGGGGATCGTCGGCCGCCACCGCATCGCGCATCCGCGCGAGCGCGACGTCGGCACCGTTGCGCAACACCGCGATATAGAGGTCGTCAAGGGTGTCGAAGTAGTAGTACACCAATGCCGAACGCACGCCGGCCTGCGCGGCGATGCGCCGTGTGGTGGCCGCGGCGTAGCCCTCGTCGCGGATCACCTGCGCGGTCGCGTCGATGAGACGCCGGCGTGTGCCGGCGTCCTTGTCCCGTGGGCCCGCCTTCGCGGCGGTCTTCGTCACGCGGGGCATCGAGAGTCCTTGTGTGTAAGGCGATATCGCCCGATCAATGCGTCCCTTGACCCCTCGGTGTCAGGCGTGATAAGCATGACCCATCCTAACAGTTTGATCGATCGATCAAACCCGCACGGTTGGAAGAGCAATGTCTGAAGAACTGCACGTGGATCCCGATCTGTGCGAGGGGCACGCACTGTGCGTCGACCTTGCCCCCGGGGTCTTCCACCTCGATGACGACGAAGTCGCCCGCGCACCGGTGCACCCGTCCGAATCGCAGTGGGACAAGGTGCGGGCAGCCGTCGACGCATGCCCGCGCCAGGCCATCACAATCTCGAGTCCCGGCACGAAAGGCCTTTGAGCATGCCCGATCTCGCCTCTGTCGACTACTTCTCCGACCCAGCCGTCGCGCAGGACCCCTACGAGTACTACGACTTCCTGCGCAGCCGCGGTCCGGTCGCCGCCGAGCCGCACTACGGGGTTGTCGCGGTCACCGGGTATCAGGAGGTGATGGCGGCATTCAAGGATCATGACGCATTCTCGGCCGTCAACGCGATCGGTGGCCCCTTCCCGCCGTTGCCGTTCACGCCCGAAGGTGACGACATCACCGCACAGATCGAGGCCCACCGGCACCTTTTCCCGATCCACGAGCACATGGTCGTGATGGATCCGCCTGCGCACGAACGCGCCCGCTCGCTGCTGAGCAAGCTGCTGACTCCGCGTCGTCTCAAGGAGAACGAGGACTTCATGTGGCAGCTGGTGGACCGACGGCTCGACGCCATCATCGACAACGGTCGGTGCGAATTCCTCTCCGAGTACGCCAAACCCTTTGCCACGTCGGCGATCATCGATCTGCTCGGCGTTCCCGAGGAAGACCGCGCGGAGTTCCTGCAGGCGCTGGGCGCGGCGCCGCGCGAGGGCGCGCGGGTCGGAGCTCTCGACGGCGAGCCGGTCGGCCTCGACCCGCTGCAGTACCTCGACGACAAGTTCGCGGCTTATCTTGCCGCGCGTCGCCGCGAACCCCGTGGTGACGTGCTGTCCGGCATGGCCACGGCGACGTATCCGGACGGCTCGACACCGGAACTGGCCGAGGTCGTCAAACCCGCCACCTTCCTGTTCGCGGCCGGGCAGGAAACCGTCACCAAGCTACTGAGTTCGGCGGTGCAGACGCTCGCCGAACGCCCGGAATTCCAGGAGCGGTTGCGCAGGGAACCCGATCTGATCCCGGTGTTCATCGAGGAGGCGCTGCGCACCCAGAGTCCGACGAAGGTCGACTTCCGGTTGGCGCGCAAGACCACGACGCTCGGGGGTGTGGAGATCAAGGCCGGTACGGTTCTCATGCTGTGTTTGGGTGCGGCGAACCGCGACCCGCGCAAGTTCGAGAATCCGCACGAGTTCCGCATCGACCGCCCGAATGTGCGTGAACACATCGCGTTCGGGCGTGGCATCCACACCTGCGCCGGTGCGCCGTTGGCCCGTGTCGAAGGGCAGATCACCGTTCGGCGGATGCTGGACCGGTTGCGCGACATCAGGATCGACGCGTCGCAACACGGGCCGGCGGACGACCGCACCTATTCGTACGAGCCGACGTTCCTGCTGCGCGGGCTCACCAAGCTGCACATCGAGTACATGCCGGCGTGACTACCCGATCTGCGAATCGATGAACTCCACGATGGTCGCGGCCACCTCACGATGCGCCGACTCGTTGAGGATGTCGTGGCGCGCGCCACGGAATTCCTTGAGTTGCAAAAGTTCTATCTGCTCGGCGTAGGCACGCACGGCGTCCACCGGCGCGATCACGTCGGCCGAGCCGTGCACTGCCAGCGTCGGTACCCTCAGCTTGGGCAGTTCGAGGCCGAAGCGGTCCCAGGCGCGGTCGAGTTCGCGGGTCAACGGGGCGCCGTCGGCGTCGACGAACGCCAACGGGTCGTTCTCGATCGAGTCGCGGTAGAACGGGTCGCTCGACAGCCAGTTCGGATCGAGGTCCAAAGACGTATCCGCGTCGAGCATGTCGGGGATCGGCACGAGCGGTGCGCCGGAGATGATGCCGGCCCGGTACCGGTCAGGCGCACCGAGCAGGCGGAACAGTGTCACCACCGATCCGAACGAATGTCCCTGCGCGACGAGCGGCAGGCCCGGGTGGTGCTGTTCTGCCAGCACGGTCAGCGACTCTGCCAGTGCCGAACTGTCCTCGATCTTTCCGAAGTCCCCACGGGTGCCCGGCGTGAGGCCGTGACCGAACTGGTCGACGGCCCACAGATCGATGCCTGCGGCGTTGAGCGTGAAGCCGTACCGGTGGTACAGGCCGGTGTGCTCTCCGAACCCGTGCAGGAAGATCACCGCGGCGCGCGGGTCGGGTGCCTGCCAGTGCCGGTAGTAGGCGCGGCCGCGCGGGTGCTCGACGAAAGGCATGCCATTACTGCAGCAATGTCGGGCCGCCACCGCAAGGGTTTGCCTCGCGTGGCTCCCGGCGGGGCGTGCAGACCAGCGCGATCGCGTCGTTCTCGGCGTCGACGCCGTCGGTACCGATGCACTGCGCCAACCGTGTCCGCAACCGCGCGCGGGTGCTGTCGGGCAGGGTGAGGACGTTGGAGTACGTGCACGCCATGTTGATCCAGTGGCCGGTGTCGTAGTGGTGGCGCTCGACCGCGGTGCGACGTGCGACGGTGAACCCGCCCTGCTCGATCATCGTGGACACCGCGGCCTCCCGATTGGGGTCAACGGCCCGCAGGTCGGTCGTTTCGAGAAATTCGGAGTACACCGCGTCGAGCGCGGACTGGGTGGGCGACACGGGACTGATGCGGTTCCACATCAACACCAGCACACCGCCGGGCCGCAGGATCGCCGCGACCTTCCGCAGCGCCTGGCGGGGCTCAACCCAGTGGAACGACGAGCCGAACACCACCAGATCGAACTCTCGGCCGGCCGGATCCCAGTTTTCGAAGGTGGCGAGTTCGACGGTGAGGCCTTTGCTGCGGGCCACCTGCGCCATGCGTGGATCCGGTTCCACAGCAAGGACTTCAGCTCCTTCGGCAAGCAACTGCTGTGTCGCGATACCGGTTCCGGCGCCGACGTCCAGAGCCGAGGTGCGCTCGGGGCGAACCAGGCCGGCGATCAACTCACGCGGGTAGCGGTGGCGGTAGCGGTCGTAGTCGCGCGCCGCCCCGCCGAAGGAATCGGCGCGTGTGCGATCGGTGTGGTACGAGATGTCATCCGCCATGCCTTGTGAAACGTTATCGGACACCCAGAAGTGCATCGCGTTGATCGGCCATCCGGTCGTGGATCGCGTCGACCACCGCGGCCACCACAGGACGGCGCAGCGTCTCGGCGCGCGCGACCATCCAGTAACTGAGACGCACCGAGACGGTTTCGGTGAGCACGCGGACCAGATCGTCGTGCCGGTCGGCCATGAAACAGGGCAGCAGGCCCAGTCCGGCCGACGCGCGTGTGGCCTCGACGTGGACGAACACATTCGTCGACGTGACCGATTCGTGCATGGCCGGCGCAAAACTCGGCGCCAGGTCGAGATCGTCGACCTGAAGCATCGAGTCGATGAAGTACACGAGCGGGAACCGCTCGAGATCGGCGACGCTGACCGGTGTCCCGTGCTCGGCCAGGTAGCCGCGGGCTCCGTAGAGGCCGAGGCAGTAGTCACCGAGCCGGATCGCCTCGGCGCGCCGCACCTGGGGTGCGCCCACCACGATCTCCAGATCGAGGCTCGTGCGCTGTTGGGACGCGCGCCGCGTCGTCGCCACGAGTTCGACGGCGATGCGTGGGTGCCGGCGCTGCACCTGCGCTGCGGCCGGCGCGGCGATGTAGGCACTGAATCCGTCGGTCGCCGAGATCCGCACGACACCCTCGAGTTGTCGGCGTTGATCGGCGGCCAGTGAAGTCACCGCGGCCTCGACGGCCTCGGCCGCCGCGAGCGCGTCATGTCCCAGATCGGTGAGTTCCCATCCGCCCGCGCCGCGGGTCAGCACGCGGCCGCCGATGGCCTCTTCGAGCGCGGCGATCCGTCGGGAGATGGTCGTGTGGTTCATGCCGAGTTCGTCGGCCGCGGTGGTGTAGCGGCCGGTCCGGCCGACGGCGAGCAATACCAGGAGGTCATCGGCTCTGGGTCGGCTTGTCGCAGGCACATCAATCATATCTGCATTTTTGCAGACTTGTGGTGCGGCGATGGGCATTGCGACGGGGTCACCCGTGCAGGAATACTCACTAGAGCTGTCGCGGGCGTCACAGCGCTCGCGGGAGATGGCCCATGCCATACCTACGCCGTAAGGAGTCGCTGATGAGCGCGCCCATACCGACCGGCCTGCGCCGTGTCGTCGTCGCATCGATGGCAGGCACGGTGGTCGAGTGGTACGAGTTCTTCCTGTACGGAACCGCCGCCACGCTGGTGTTCAACAAGGTGTTCTTCGCGCAGGGCGGCGACGCGCTCGACGCGATCCTCGCGGCCTTCGTCACCTATGCCGTCGGCTTCATCGCGCGCCCACTCGGCGGCATCGTGTTCGGCCATTACGGCGACAAGTTCGGTCGTAAGAAGCTGCTGCAGTTCTCGCTGCTGCTCGTCGGTGCGGCGACATTCCTGATGGGCTGTCTGCCGACGTTCGGGCAGATCGGCTATCTGGCGCCGACTCTGCTGGTGATC
This sequence comes from Mycolicibacterium goodii, assembly GCF_022370755.2. The sequence continues at coordinate 6,667,056 of NZ_CP092364.2, forward strand.
CTGCGGTTCATCCAGGGCTTCGCGGTCGGCGGCGAATGGGGCGGCGCGGTGTTGCTCGTCGCCGAACACAGCCCCAACCGCAGCCGCGGCTTCTGGGCGAGCTGGCCGCAGGCCGGCGTCCCGGTCGGCAACATGCTCGCGACCGTCGTGCTGCTGGTGCTCAACGGCCTCCTGTCCGACGCGGCGTTCCTTTCCTGGGGCTGGCGCGTGGCGTTCTGGCTGTCGGCGGTCGTCGTGCTCATCGGCTACTACATCCGCACCAAGGTCACCGATGCGCCGATCTTCGTTGCGGCGCAACAGGAAGCCGAGCGCATCAAGGCCAGCTCGTTCAACGCGATCGAGGTTCTCAAGCTCTATCCGCGCGGCGTGATCACCGCGATGGGCCTGCGCTTCGGCGAGAACATCATGTACTACCTGGTGGTCACGTTCTCGATCACGTATCTCGCACAGCACGTGAAGGTCGACACCAGCGCGATCCTCTGGTACCTGCTCGTCGCGCACGCGGTGCACTTCCTGGCTGTACCGACCGCCGGTTGGCTGTCCGATCGCTACGGCAGGCGCCCGGTGTACTTCGTCGGTGCGGTCGCCGCGATCACGTGGGGCTTCTTCGCCTACCCGATGATGGACACCGGCCAGTACGCGGTCGTCACCCTCGCGGTGACCCTCGGCTTGGTGATCCACGCGCTCATGTACGCGCCGCAACCGGCGATCATGGCCGAGATGTTCCCGACGCGCATGCGGTATTCGGGTGTGTCCCTTGGCTATCAGGTGACCTCGATCGTGGCCGGGTCACTGGCCCCGATCATCGCGGTGTGGCTGCTGAAGACGTTCAACTCGTCGGTGCCGATCGCCATCTACCTGGGGATCGCCGCGGTGGTGACCCTGATCTCCGTGATCGCCGCGCGTGAGACCAAAGGCATCGACCTGGCCGACATCGACGCCGCCGACGTGGAGCGGGTGCGCGCGTGACGGATCTGGCCGGTCGCAAGGCGCTCGTGACGGGTGCGGCCAGCGGTATCGGCGCGGCGTGCGTGCGTGAGCTCGCCGCGCGCGGAGCCGCGGTCACCATCGCCGACGTCGACGCCGAAGGGGCCGACGCACTCGCTTCCGAGGTCGGCGGAACCGCGTGGGCCGTCGACCTTCTCGACGTGGGCGCCCTGGAGACCCTCGAGCTCGACGTCGACATCCTCGTGAACAACGCCGGTGTGCAGAGCATCAATCCGATCGAGGAGTTCCCACCGGAGCGGTTCCGGATGCTCATGGCGTTGATGGTGGAAGCTCCGTTCCTGCTCATCCGCGCATCGCTGCCGCACATGTACCGCCAGCGGTTCGGGCGCATCATCAACATCTCGTCGGTGCACGGCCTGCGGGCCTCCGAGTACAAGGTCGGCTACGTGACTGCCAAACACGCTCTTGAGGGCCTGTCGAAGGTGACCGCGCTCGAAGGCGCTCCGCATCAGGTGACCAGCAACTGCATCAATCCCGGGTATGTTCGGACACCGTTGGTCACCAAACAGATCGCCGATCAGGCCCGCATCCACGGCATTCCGGAGGATGATGTGGTTGCGGAGATCCTGCTGAAGGAAAGCGCGATCAAACAACTGGTCGAGCCGGAAGAGGTTGCCGCGCTGGTAGGTTGGTTGGCTTCGCCGTCCGCGCGGATGGTGACCGGGGCGTCGTACACGATGGATGGAGGATGGAGCGCGCGATGACCACACCGCAGTGGGAGCCGACGCAGAGCGATATCGACTCGGCGCGGGTCACCGACTTCGCGCGATACGTCGAAGCCCGCACGGGGATATGTGCGCCGGACTACCAGACGTTGTGGCAGTGGTCGGTCGACGAACCCGGCGCGTTCTGGGCGGCTCTGTGGGACTACTTCGACCTCGGCGAACGCCCCGACGAGGTGCTCACGGGTGAGCAGATGCCGGGGGCGCGCTGGTTCCCAGGGGTCAAGCTCAACTACGTCGACCAGATCAAGCGCAACGCGCGCACCGACCGTCCCGCGATCCTCTACGTCACCGAGGGTGGCACGGTCGTCGACCTGACGTGGAAGGAACTGCTCGGCCGCACCGCGGCATTCGCCGAGGCCCTCGTATCGCTCGGGGTGAAGCCGGGGGACCGGGTGGCGGGCTACCTGCCGAACATCCCCGAGGCGATCATCGCGTTCCTCGCGACCGCGAGCATCGGCGCGATCTGGAGTGCCTGCGGGCAGGACTACACGGCCAAGGCCGCGCTCGACCGTCTCGGGCAGCTCGAACCCACGGTGCTGGTGACCGCGGACGGCTACCACTTCGCCGGCAAGTCGCATGGCAAGGCGCAGGACATCGCCGCGCTGCGCGAAGGGCTGCCCACCCTCAAGGCCTCGGTGCTGGTGTCGCGGCTCGGCGATACCCGGCCCGACTGGTTGGACTGGGCGCAGCTGAGCGCGCCCGGCCCCGGCGACCTCGCCACCACCGCGGTCGATTTCGACCATCCGCTGTGGGTGCTGTACTCCTCGGGCACCACCGGACTTCCCAAGGGCATCATGCACGGCCACGGCGGCGTGCTCGTCGAACACCTCAAAGCCGTTGCCCTGCAGAACAACATCGGCCCCGCCGACACGTTCTTCTGGTACACCAGCCCGAGTTGGATGATGTGGAACTTCCAGGTCGCCGGGCTGCTCGTGGGCGCCACCATCGTCTGCTACGACGGCAGCCCCACCTACCCGCAGGCCGACGCGCTGTGGGACATCTCCGCCAAGATCGGCGTCACGGTGCTGGGCACGAGCCCCGGCTATGTGCTGGCCTGCTCGAAGGCCGGTGCCGTTCCGTGCAAGGAGCACGATCTGTCGATGCTGAAAGTCGTTGGCATCACCGGATCCTCGTTGCCGCCATCGTCGGCGCTGTGGCTGCGGGACAACGTCGGCGAACGTGTGCAGGTCTCCTCCATCAGCGGCGGTACCGACGTCGTATCGGCGTTCATCGGCGGTGTGCCCACCGTTCCGGTATGGCCCGGCGAACTGTCCGCGCCCTATCTGGGCGCCGCGGTCGACTCGTGGGACGAGAACGGCAATCCCGTGCGCGGCGAGGTCGGTGAACTCGTCATCACCAAGCCGCTGCCGTCGATGCCCATCGCGTTCTGGAACGACCCCGACGGATCCCGCTACAACTCGGCCTATTTCGAGATGTTCCCGGGCGTGTGGCGCCACGGCGACTGGATCACGCTCACCGAGCACGGCAGCATCGTGGTGCACGGCCGGTCCGATTCGACGCTCAACCGCCACGGCATCCGGATGGGCAGCGCCGACATCTACCAGGCCGTGGAACGCCTCCCGGAGATCGTCGAGGCCCTCGTGATCGGCGCCGAGCAGCCCGACGGCGGGTACTGGATGCCGTTGTTCGTGGTGCTCGCCGACGGCGTGGAACTCACCGACGAATTGCGTGAGCGCATCACCTCGACGATCCGTACCGAGGTGTCACCGCGCCACGTTCCCGACGAGATTCTCGTCGCGCCCGGGGTGCCACACACCCGCACTGGCAAGAAGCTCGAGGTGCCCATCAAGAAGCTCTTCCAGGGTGCCGACCCGGCCAAGGTGGTCGAGCGCAGCGCCGTCGACAACCCCGATCTGCTGCAGTGGTACGTCACGCAGCGTCGAAAGTGACCAGGTCGATGGTCAAACCGGTTTCGACCAGGCTGAGGGTGTGTCGCACCGGTTTGCCCGGTAGCGGTGGTGCGGTCGAGCGGTAGACCGCTCCGGTCGGGGTGGTGTATTCGGCGACGTGTTCGCCGTCAGTGGTGACGGTGGTGGTGACGGTCCAGCCGGGGGTTTCTTTGGCGTAGTTGCAGGCTTCGCAGGTGCCCAGTCCGTTGGTGGCGTTTGTGGGTCCGCCGTCGCGGTGCGGGACGGCGTGGTCGCGGTGGCGGATCGGGGCGTTGCAGTACGGGGTGCGGCACGTCTGATCCCGTAGCCCGATGAAGGCGGCGAGGCCTTTCGGGAACAGCCTGGCCTTGGCTTCCATCGCGACCAGTTGCCCGGAGTCGGGGTGCCGGTACAGTCGGCGCACCGCGGCTTTGGTGTTCTCGTCGACGGTGGCGTCGGCGACCATGCGGCGGGCCAGCTCGGCGGGCACGGGGCCGTATTCGGCCACCCAGGCGGGTTGTTCGTCGTCGCCGAACAGGGTGGTGTCGGCCATCACCAGGTTGAGGTTGACCGGTATCGGTGCGGCGGCGGGACGGCCGGTGATGCGTTCGACGAGGGTGTCGGCCATGATCTGGCCGCGGGTGCGGTCGTCGAAGGTGGTGTTGGCGACCTGGTGCAGCGCGGCGTACACGGCGACGCCGTGTTTGACGGGCAACAGCGCGGTCAGTTTGGTCATGGAGTCCGGCGCGGGCCGAATGGTGACGCGACGGTCTTTTTCGGCTTTGGCCGAGCGGTTGAGCACCGCGGCGACATCGAGGCGGCAGGCGATCTTCTTGGCCTCGGCCGCGACGCGGGCATCGCCCCATCCGTCGAATCGGCTCGGATCGGCGGACAGTTCGGCGTCGAGTTGGCGGCGCAGTTGCGGTGACAGGCAAGCCGATTCGCGCACGATCAGGGTGGCCCGCCATTCCGAGAGGGCCCCACATTCGAGAGCGGCCAGCGTGTGCGGCATTTCCTCGACCAGGGCCCGCGCCAGACCGAGGTGACGTCCGCCGGCGTTGGGGGCCTCGCGGCGGGCCAGGGCGACCTCGGTGCTCAGTCCTTTGCCGCGCCTGGCCGCGGCCACGCCGACCGCGGCTTCGGCCGCGCGACGTTTCCGGTCCCACAGCACCGCCGCCCGGGCCTGCGCGGCGGCCGCAGCGGATTTCAGGCGTTCGAGATGCTCGATCTGATCCCGCAGGTCGGCCTCCGACGCCTGCGGATCGATATCGAACACACTTTCGAACATGCCTCCGACGCTACACCGGCCCACCGACAGACCCGTTCAACCGACCTGGACACCGCTCGGATCGGCAAGAACAGGCGCAAAGGCCAGCTCGGCGGCACCGATCACCAGCGTGTCGGGCCCCAGGGTCGCGGGCACGATCCGCACCAGGCTGCGCGGCGCGGACATCGTTCGCTGTACGAGTTCGTCGCGCAACACGGCGGGCGCGAACGCGGGGAACACCCGCAGGAACCCGCCGAGCACGATGAGTCCGGGGTTGAGCATGTTGATCGCGTTGCCGAGTGCGATGGCCAGAACGCCGGCCTGCCGGAGCAACTCATCGCGCCCGGCGCAGTCGCTCTCCCGAAACGCACCGTCGTCGACGACGCTGTCGAGGTCGGCCAGCAGGTGTGTCAGTGGTGCCTGGGTCACCTCGGTTTCCAGGCAACCGACGCTTCCGCAGTGGCACAGGCGTCGCCCGCCGACGAACGTGTGGCCGAGCTCGCCCGCATAGCCGGCCACACCCTGCAACAGATCGCCCGCTACGACGAAACCCGCGCCGATACCCGACGGTCCGCCGTTGACATAGATCAGGTCCTCGACGTCGTGGTGGCCGCCGAAAAGGTGTTCGGCGATCGCGCCGACGTTGGCGTCGTTGCCCGCGTATACCGGTAAACCCGTTGCCGCGCTGAGCATCTCGCCGAGTTCGACATCATGCCAGTCCAGGTTCGGGGCGAGCTGGACGAATGATGTGCGGCCGTGTACCAGGCCGGGCACCGCGACGCCGACCGCGGTCACGGTCTGCTCGTCACGCAGCGCGCGGCGGATGTCGCCGATCGCCTCGGCGGTGATCGCGACCGTGTCCTGCGGCGTCGGGACACCGGTTGTCGGGCGGCGTGTGACGTCGAGGACCGCGCCGCCGAGCGACACCAGGCCGACGGTGACGGCGTCGACCTCGGGTGTGACCGCGACCGTCAACACCCGGTCGCTGGGCCGCACGATGGGACTCGGGCGTCCCACCTGGGACACGGACGGCGCGGGCGACTCGTCGACCAAGCCGAGTGCGACGAGTTCCTCGACGAGATCCTTGGTGGTCGATCGCGACAATCCGGTGTGGCGCGTCAGGTCGGCGCGGCTCAGCGACCGGTGGCGGTGCACAAGCGTGAGCACGCTCGACAGATTGCGCCGTCGGACATCATCGGTGCTGGTCCCGACCCGTACGGCCCGGTCCTGCTGGATTCGGTGCGCCAACGCCAAACTCCTCACATCCAGACCTTGACGTGTCTTGTGCCACATCTTAAGTTCGTCGTGAGAACAAAATACAACCCTCAATTCCGCCCAATGAGGAGTCCCCGCATGACCGTGCTGGAGTCGAACGTCTCCGCCTCAGAACCGCTCACCCCGAAACGAGAGGACAAGTTCTCGTTCGGCCTCTGGACCATCGGCTGGTCCGGCAGCGACCCGTTCGGCGTCGCCACACGGCCTGCACTCGACGTCGTCGAGGCCGTCGAAAACCTCGCCGAACTCGGCGCGTACGGGCTGACATTCCACGACGACGACCTGTTCGCGTTCGGCAGTTCCGACGCGGAACGACGGCGGATGATCGACCGGTTGGCCTCGGCACTGTCCGCCACCGGCATGGTCGTTCCGATGGTGACGACGAACCTGTTCACCCAGCCCGTCTTCAAGGACGGCGGATTCACCAGCAACGACCGCTCGGTGCGGCGCTTTGCGCTGCGCAAGGTGCTGCGCAACATCGACCTCGCCATCGAACTCGGCGCCGAGACCTTCGTGTTGTGGGGCGGTCGCGAGGGCAGCGAATACGACTCGGCCAAGGACGTCCAGGCCGCGTTGGCTCGCTACCGCGAAGCGCTGGACCTGCTGTGCCAGTACGTGATCGACCAGGGCAGCGGGTTGCGCTTCGCCATCGAACCCAAGCCCAACGAACCGCGCGGTGACATCCTGCTGCCCACGGTCGGGCATGCGCTGGCGTTCATCGACACGCTGGCACACGCGGAGATGGTCGGCGTGAACCCCGAGACCGGTCACGAGCAGATGTCCGGACTGAACTTCATGCACGGCATCGCGCAGGCGCTCTACAGCGGCAAGCTGTTCCACATCGATCTCAACGGTCAGCGCGGCATCAAGTTCGACCAGGATCTGGTGTTCGGGCACGGCGATCTCGCCAACGCCTTCGCCCTGGTGGATCTGCTCGAACACGGCGGGCCCGACGGCACCTCGGCCTACGACGGCCCCCGGCACTTCGACTACAAGCCCAGCCGCACCGAGGACATCGACGGCGTCTGGGCGTCGGCTGCCGCGAACATGCGGATGTACCTGCTGCTCAAGCAGCGGGCCGCGGCGTTCCGCGCCGATCCGGCAGTGCGGGAGGCGATGTCGGCCGCCAAGGTGCCCGAACTGCGGCAGCCGACACTCGCCCCGGGCGAGACATACCACGATCTGTTGGCCGACCGTTCGGCTTTCGAGGAGTTCGACAGCGATTCCTATTTCGGTGGAAACGGTTGCGGTTTCGTGGCGCTGCAGCAGTTGGCCATCGAGCATCTGATGGGTGCGCGGTGAGTGGCGGGCGCCCGAAAAGCGAAGGCAAGCAGACCAATCGGAGGAGTTCTCACGTGAAGCGAACCAGCACCCTGCTCGTCACCGCGGTCGTCGGAATCGGGCTGACATTGACCGCATGCGGTTCGGATTCCGGCTCCGACGCCGGGTCCGCGCAAGGGTCGGGCGGCAAGATCGGCGTCATCCTGCCGGACACCAAGTCGTCGGTCCGCTGGGAGACCAAGGACCGGCCCGCACTTGAGGCGGCGTTCAAGAAGGCCGGGGTGGACTACACGATCCAGAACGCCGAAGGTTCCGCCGACACCATGGCCACGATCGCCGACGGCATGATCGCCGACGGTGTCACGGTTCTCGCGATCGTCAACCTCGATTCCGACAGCGGCGCGTCCATCCAGCAGAAGGCCGCATCCCAGGGCGTCAAGACCATCGACTACGACCGGCTCACGCTCGGCGGCTCTGCCGACGTCTACGTGTCGTTCGACAACACCAAAGTCGGTGAACTGCAAGGCCAAGGGCTCGTCGACTGCCTCGGTGACCGCCCCGCGAACGTGGTGTTCCTCAACGGTTCGCCAACCGACAACAACGCGACCTTGTTCAGCGGTGGTGCGCACTCCGTCGTCGACAAGGCCTCCAACATCAAGATCGTCGGTGAGCAGGCGGTTCCCGATTGGGACAACGACAAGGCCGTGACGATCTTCGAGCAGCTCTACACCGCCGCAGACGGTCGTGTCGACGGCGTGTACGCGGCCAACGACGGTCTCGCGGGCTCGGTCATCTCGATCCTGGAGAAGAACAAGCGTGCCGGTCAGGTCCCCGTCACCGGTCAGGACGCGACCGTCGAAGGTCTGCAGAACATCCTCGCGGGCACACAGTGCATGACGGTCTACAAGTCGGCCACCGAGGAGGCCAACGCGCTTGCCGACGCCGCGATCGCACTCGTCAACGGTGAAGAACCCAAGACCACCAGCACCAGCCGCGACGACACCGGCGGACGCGACGTGCCGTCGGTGCTGCTGACGCCGAAGTCGATCACCAAGGACAACATCGACGTCGTGTTCGACGACGGCGGGCAGTCCAAGGACGAGGTGTGCGCGGGGCAGTTCGCGGCGATGTGCTCCGCGGCAGGAGTGTGAGCATGACCCCAGAGCCGATTCTCGAACTACAGGGCGTCAACAAGAGTTTCGGTGTCGTCCATGTTCTGCATGACGTGGACTTCCGCGTGTATCCCGGGCAGGTGACCGCGCTGGTCGGCGACAACGGCGCAGGCAAGTCGACGCTGGTGAAGGCGATCGCCGGGATCCATCCCATCGACTCGGGCACGTACCTGTTCGAGGGCAAGCCGGTGACGGTGCGCACTCCCAACGACGTCTCGGCGCTCGGCATCGAGGTGGTCTACCAGGACCTGGCGCTGTGCGACAACCTCGACATCGTCGAGAACATGTTCCTCGGAAGGGAACTCAAGGTACGGGGCATGCTCGACGAGGCGCGCATGGAGACCATGGCCAGGGATGCGCTGAAATCGCTGTCGGTGCGCACCGTGAACTCCGTGCGCCAACCGGTGTCGAGCCTGTCCGGTGGTCAGCGCCAGACCGTGGCCATCGCCAAGTCCGTGCTGTGGAACTCCAAGGTGGTCCTGCTCGACGAGCCGACCGCGGCGCTTGGCGTCGCGCAGACGCGTCAGGTGATCGACCTCGTCCGGCGGCTCGCCGACCAGGGCCTCGGCGTGGTGCTGATCTCGCACAACATGAACGACGTCTTCGACGTCGCCGACCGCATCTGCGCGCTGTACCTCGGACGCGTCGCCGCCGACGTACCGGCCGCCGACGTCACGCACGGTCAGGTCGTCGAACTGATCACCGCGGGCCGTTCGGGCGATCTCGGCCTCGCCCCCGCACAGGCCGCCGAGTCGATGTGAGAGCGGTCGTGAACACAGATACCAATTCGGAAGACCGCGAGATGAGCCTGCGAGCACCATCTGAGACAACAACTGTCGGTGAGCCACCCGAAACCGGTGGCTTCACCGGCGACACGAGATCCGATCAGTCCTTCGGTGACGCGGTACGCAGCTATGTGCAGCGCGTACGCGGCGGTGACATGGGCTCGCTACCGGCGGTACTCGGCCTGGTGGTGCTGTTCGTCGTGTTCGGCATGGCCAACGACCGCTTCCTGTCCGCACTCAACCTGGCCAACCTGATCACGCAGGCCGGAGCGATCTGTGTGCTCGCCATGGGTCTGGTGTTCGTCCTGCTGCTCGGTGACATCGACCTGTCGGCCGGTGTGGCGGGCGGTGTGGCGGCGTGCGCGATGGCGCTGGCCGTGGTGAACCTGGGCTGGTCGTGGTGGGCGGCAGTCCTGGCCGCCATCGCATGTGGTGCGCTGATCGGGCTCATCATCGGTGTGCTGCGTGCCAAACTCGGCATCCCGTCGTTCGTCGTCACCCTGGCGTTCTTCCTCGGGTTGCAGGGCGTGACGCTCAAGCTCATCGGTGAGGGCGGCTCCGTACGCGTCGACAACCCGGTGATCCGCGGGCTCACGATCGCGAATCTGCCGGTGTCGGTGGGGTGGACGATCGCGCTGGTGGTGGTTCTGGCGTTCGCGGGCCTTGAGATCTACCACTACCAACGCAAGAAGGCGCTGGGACTGACGCATTCGCCGCTCGGTGTGGTGATCGCCCGCGCGCTCGCCGTGGCGGTCGTCGTCCTCGGTGTGACGTTCGTGCTGAGCGTCAACCGCAGCGTGAACCCCCGCGTGGAGATCAGCGGCATTCCCTATGTGCTGCCGCTGATCCTGGTGTTGCTCGTCGGCATGACCGTCCTCCTCAAACGCACGGCCTACGGCAGGCACATCTACGCCGTCGGCGGCAACGCCGAGGCCGCGCGCCGCGCGGGTATCTCGGTGGACCGCATCCGGGTGTCGGCGTTCATCGCATGCTCGTCGCTCGCGGCGTTGAGCGGCATCATCGCGGCGTCGTACGCGGGCAAGGTGTCGGCGTCGTCGGGTGCGGGCAACACACTGCTCTACGCGGTGGGTGCGGCTGTGATCGGCGGTACCAGCCTGTTCGGCGGCAAGGGCCGCGCGCTCGACGCCGTGATCGGCGGCGTGGTGGTCGCGACCATCGCCAACGGTCTCGGCCTGCTGAACCAGTCGTCGTACATCAACTTCCTGGTCACCGGCGGTGTGCTGCTGCTGGCCGCGAGTGTGGACGCGATCTCGCGTCGCAGGAGGTCGACGACGGGCCTGTAGTGGGCCGGGAGTTCATCCGAGCCAGGGCCCGATACGCCGCAGCGCCTCCTCGATGTCGCGCGTCGGGCCCGCGAACGACAACCGGACATAGGAGTTGCCGCGCACCGTGTCGAAGTCGATACCCGGTGCGATGGCAACTCCGGTGTCGTTCAACAACTTCTCGCAGAACTGCAGCGAGTCGTCGGTGTACCTGCTGACATCGGCGTACACGTAGAACGCGCCGTCGGTGGGCGCCAACTTGTCGATGCCGAGACCGCGCAGGCCGTTGAGGAGCAACTGCCGGTTCTCGGCGTAGTGCGCGAGCAGACCCTCGGCCTCCGCGAGCGATTCGGGTGTGAACGCGGCCAGTGCCGCGTACTGTGCCAGGGCCGGCGGGCAGATCGTGAAATTGCCGGTCAGGCAGTCGACCGCGCGACGCAGTTTCTCCGGCACCAGCAACCAGCCCAGCCGCCAGCCCGTCATCGCGAAATACTTCGAGAAGCTGTTGACCACCACGGCATTTCGCGATGTCTGCCATGCGCACGTGGTTTCCGGAGCGCCCTCGTACACCAGGCCGTGGTAGATCTCGTCGCTCACCAGCCGTGCCCCCGACGCATCGCACCACCGCGCGATGGCCGCGAGTTCCTCGGGTGCGATCACGGTGCCCGTGGGGTTGGCGGGGCTCGCGACGATCACACCCTGCACCGGGGGATCGAGCGCCTCCAGCATCGCGACGGTCGGCTGGAACCGCGTCTCGGGTCCACACGGGATCTCCACGACCTCGCAGCCCAGCGCCGACAGGATGTTGCGGTAACACGGGTAGCCGGGGCTCGCGATCGCGACGCGGTCACCGGCGTCGAAGCACGCCAGGAACGTCAGCAGGAATCCGCCGGACGAGCCCGTGGTCAGCACGACGTCATCGACACCGACGTCGATGTGGTGACGGGCCCGGTAGGTCTGCGCGATCTGTTCGCGCAGCTCGGGGATGCCCAGCGCGACGGTATAGCCGAGCTGATTGCGCCCGAGCGCCGCCGCGGCTGCATCCCGCACCGCGGCCGGGGCTCCCGCGCCGGGCTGGCCTGCAGACAGATTGACCAGATCACCATGAGTTCGCTGGCGCTCGGCCGCCGCCAGCCACACGTCCATCACGTAGAACGGTGGAATCCCTGCCCGAAGTGCGACGCGGTCGTTCATCTCACCCACGCTAGAGCACACCCGAGTGTGTGCCCGACCCCTCAGAACACCTCGGCTTCGAGCCGGCGCAGCTGCTCGCGCGGCGGACCGAGCAACTGGGCGCTGCCGTGCGCACGCTTGAAGTACAGCTGGATGTCGTGTTCCCACGTGATCGCGATGCCACCGTGGATCTGGATGGCCTCCGACGTCACCGCCGACAGCGCCTCGCTGGCGAAGTAGCGCGCCAGCGCGGCCGACGTCGGCGACGGGGACGCGATCGAATCGTGTACGACGGCGCGCGCCGAGGCGACCTTGACGTACAGGTCGGCCATGCGGTGCTTGAGCGCCTGGAAACTGCCGATCGGCCTGCCGAACTGTACGCGATCCTTGCTGTAGGCCACCGTCAGGTCGAGGCACCGCGATGCCGCGCCGATCTGCTCGGCCGCCATCAGCAGAGCCGCGCTGTCCGCGATGCCCGGATCGTCGCCGAGCGGGGTGGTCGAACCCGGGATCACCGACGCGAGACGACGCGTCATGTCCATGGTGGGTTTGGGCTGCGCAGTGAAAGTGTCCCACCGCGTGACGGTTTCGCCGTCCACCGCGAGCATGACGTCGGCGATGTCGCCGTTGATCACGAACTCGGAATCGAACACCACGGTCCCGATCGTGGCGCCCTGCGCGAGCTCCTCAAGTGGTTCGGTGTGCCCGGCCGACAGCAGTGCGAGCTCGGCGAGTGTGGTGCCCAGAAGCGGCGTCGGCACCAGGGCCTTGCCCAGCTCCTCCAGAACCACTGCGGCGTCGGCGAATTCACCGCCTGCGCCGCCGAACTCCTCGGGGATCACCAGCGCCGCGGCGCCGACCTGCTCACACAACAGGCGCCACAGGTTCGGGTCATAGCCGAGCTCAGATTCCATCGCCGTGCGCACCGCGTCCGGCGATGCGTGCTTGTCCACCAACGCGGCGACGGTCTCGCGTAGCAGTTCGCGTTCTTCACTCACGACAGGCCCTCCAGTACTCTGCGGCGATGTAGCGCCGGATCCCCCCAAGCCGGGCGCAGAGCCTGCACCCGCAGCAACAACAACGACAGGTCGTGCTCCTGCGTGAACCCGATCGCGCCGTGGGTCTGCAGGGCCGACCTGGCGGCCAGAAGCGCCGCGTCGGCGGCAGCCACCTTGGCTGCGCTCACGTCGCGAGCGGTATCGGGTGAGCCATCGGCGAGCGACAGTGCCGCGCCGTACACCAGCGGGCGGGCCAGTTCGATGGCGATGTGGACGTCGGCCAGCTTGTGCTTGATGGCCTGGTAGGACCCGATGACGCGGCCGAACTGCGTGCGCTGCTTGGCATATTCGACGGACTGGTCGAGCATCGCCTGGCCGGCGCCCACCAATTGGGCCGCCGTGGCCAGCACGCCGAACTCGTAGGCCGCGGCGGTGTCGGCTGGTCGAGCATCTCCGCCGGCCTCGACGTCGAAGAGTCTGCGGGTCGGGTCGACGGATTCGTGGCGCTTGCCCGCGGCGCCGTCGTACACCTGGCCGTCGTGTGCCACCAGGATCAGGCCCGCGGTGTCGGCGTCGACAGCGCGGGGGACCTGTGGCGGCAGCGCGACGGTGGCGATCAGCTCACCTGAGGCGAGCGCACCGCAGCGTTCGTCGTCGGCGAGCAGGATCGGCGCGACGGCGATCGATTCGGTGACCGGTCCGGGCACACCCCAGTAGCCGAGCCGCTCCAACGCCACCACGAGATCCGCGGGATGCGCCTCGATGCCGTCGAACTTCTCGGCGACCAGCAGCGCGGTCACCCCGAGATCGGTCAACTGTGCCCAGACCTTGCGGCCCGGGGCGGTGTCGCCCTCACCCCATGCGCGGATCGCGGCGGGCACATCGGCGGCGCCGAGCGCCGCGTCGATGCTCGCGGCGAAATCGCGCTGCTGTTGGTCGGTTTCGAAGTTCATTTGCTCTTTCCCGCAGATTCGCGCGGCAGGCCAAGCAGCCGTTCGGCGATGATGTTGCGTTGAATCTCGTTGGTGCCCGCGTAGATCGGGCCGCCCAGCGCGAACAGCAGGCCCTCGGTCCAGGAGTAATTTTCCTCCTCGCGTCCGGGGGAGTCGACGAGCTCACCGTCGGCACCGGCCAGATCCAGCGCGGTCTGGTGCAGCGCCACGTCGAGATCCGACCAGAACACCTTGGTCACCGACGATTCGGCGCCCAGCTCACCGCCGTTGGCCAGGCGCGTGACCGTGCCGAACGTGTGCAGCCGGTAGGCCTGCGCCTTGATCCACGCGTCGGCGACGCGGTCGGTGAACGCCGGATCGGGGTTCTCCTTCCACCGCGACACGAGGCGTTCGGCCGGGGCGAGGAAGCGTGCCGGGCTGCGCAGGGACATGCCGCGCTCGTTGCTCGACGTGCTCATCGCGGCGCGCCAGCCGTCGTGCACCCCGCCGATCACGTCGTTGTCCGGCACGAACACGTCGTCGAAGAAGATCTCGCCGAAGCCAGTGTCACCGCCGAGCTGCGCGATCGGGCGCACGGTGACGCCCTTGGCCTTGAGGTCGAACATGAAGTAGGTCAGGCCCTTGTGGCGCTGCGCCTCGGGATCGGACCGGAACAGCCCGAAACCACGCTCGCCGAACACCGCCCGCGAGCTCCAGATCTTCTGCCCGTTGAGCAGCCAGCCGCCATCGGTCTTGGTCGCCGTCGACCGCAACGACGCCAGATCGCTGCCCGATTCGGGCTCCGACCAGGCCTGGGCCCAGATCTCCTCACCGCTGGCCATTTTCGGCAGGACGCGGTCGAGCTGCTCCTCGGTGCCGTGGGCGAACAATGTCGGCGCCAGCATCGAGGTGCCGTTGGCGCTGGCCCGCCCCGGCGCACCGGCCCGGAAGTACTCCTCCTCGAACACCACCCACTGCAGCAGCGTCGCGTCGCGCCCACCGTACTTCTTCGGCCAGGCGATCACCGACAGTCCCGCGTCGAACAGCACCTTGTCCCAACGGCGGTGCTGCTCGAAGCCTTCCTTGGTGTCGTACGACTTCGTCGGGAACTTCTCCCGGTTGGCGGCGAGGAATTCACGGACCTCGGCCCGAAAGGCCTCGGTCTCCTCGTCGAATTTCAGGTCCATCACACCTTCTCCCGTAGGGCCGGCTTGACCACTTTTCCACCCGGATTGCGTGGCAGCGCGTCCAGGAACTCGACCGATCGCGGCACCTTGAAATTCGCCAGATGCTCACGGGCATAGGCGATCACGGTGGCCTCGTCCAACTGTGCGCCGGGCTTGGTGACCACGAAGGCCTTGCCCACCTCGCCGAGCCGTTCGTCGGGCACACCGATCACCGCGGATTCGGCAACGCCGTCCAGCCGCGCGAGCACCTGCTCGATCTCGGCGGGGTACACGTTGAAGCCGCCGCAGATGTACATGTCCTTGAGCCGGTCGGTGATCGTGAGGTTGCCCGCCGCGTCGAGTTTCCCGATGTCGCCGGTGTGCAGCCACCCCTCGGCGTCGACCGCCGCCGCCGTGGCCTCCTCGTCGTCGAGGTATCCGAGCATCACGTTGGGTCCGCGCAGCAGCACCTCACCCGAGTCAGCGAGGCGCAGTTCGAAATCGGCGATGGGCCTGCCGCACGTGGTGGCGACGGTGACGGCGTCGTCGTCCGCACGGCACATCGTGCCGAATCCGGCGGCTTCGGTCAGCCCGTACGCGGTGAGCACGATGTCGATGTCCAGTTCGGACTGCATGCGCTCGATCAGCACCACCGGAACCACGGCGGCGCCGGTCACGGCGAACCGCAGCGAAGTCAGGTCGTAGTCGCCGCGGCGCGGGTGGTCGAGCAGCGTCTGGTAGATGGTCGGCGGTCCGGGCAGCACCGTGATGGCGTGCTCGGCAACGGCTTTCATCGTCTGCTCGGGATCGAACGTCAGCATGGGGTACAGCGTGGCGCCGGTTTGCAAACACGCGAGGATCCCGGCCTTGTAGCCGAAGTTGTGGAAGAACGGGTTGATGCACAGGTAGCGGTCGGTGCTGGTGACCTGACCGCACTCGGCCCATGCCGCCGAACCGTCGAGGGACTGCCGGTGCGCGCAGCGCACACCCTTGCTGCGGCCCGTGGTGCCGGACGTGAACAGGATGTCGGAGACGTCGTCGGGGGACACCGCCGCTGCGCGGGCGTCGACCTCGGCCAGGGCCGCGTCGTCCGCTCGCGCCACGAATTCGTCCCAGGTGCCGTCGTTCTCGTCGATCGGCACGCGCACGATGTGCCGCAGCGCGGGCAGTGCGGCGCGGTCAAGGTCGGCGGTCTTGTCGGCGCCGAGGAACTTCCCCGACGCGATGAGCAGGGGTGCGCCCGTGCGGGCCAGGATGTCGGTCGCCTCGCTCGCGGTGTAGCGCGTGTTGAGCGGGACGACGACGCCACCGGCGTAGTGGGTGGCCAGGCTCGCCACCACCCAGTGCCAGGTGTTGGGTGACCAGATCGCGATGCGATCGCCTGGTTGGACGCCGAGGGTGATCATCGCCGCAGCCGCGCGGCGGACCTCGTCGCGCAACTGTGGGTAGGTCAGTCGGCGATCGGGGCTGACCACCGCGTCGTGGTCGGGGAACTGCGCAGCGATCCGGTCCAGCACCGCTGGAACGGTTCTGACCCCCCGGTCGCTGCGCGCGTGACCAACGGCGCTCGTCATCAGTGCTCCTCTAACAAAGCAAGTGCTTGGTAGGTTAGCCTACAAGGGTGATAGAGGTCCAGGAATTCCGGGCCGAGGTCCGGCAGTGGCTCGCAGACAATCTCGTCGGTGAATTCGCAGCGCTCAAAGGACTCGGCGGCCCCGGGCGTGAGCACGAGGCGTTCGAGGAACGTCGTGCGTGGAATCAGCACCTGGCCGAGGCAGGACTGACCTGCCTCGGCTGGCCCGTCGAGCACGGGGGCCGGGGGCTTTCGGTCGCGCACCGCGTCGCGTTCTATGAGGAGTACGCGCGCGCCGATGCGCCCGACAAGGTCAACCACTTCGGCGAGGAACTGCTCGGGCCCACGCTGATCGAGTACGGCACCGGCGAGCAGCAGAAGCGCTTCCTTCCGAACATCCTCAACGTCACCGAGTTGTGGTGCCAGGGGTACTCCGAGCCCAACGCGGGCAGCGACCTGGCGAATGTGTCGACCACGGCTGAACTCGTCGGCGACGAATGGGTGATCAACGGGCAGAAGGTGTGGACGTCGCTCGCGCACTGGGCGCAGTGGTGCTTCGTGGTGGCCCGCACCGAGAAGGGCTCCAAGCGCCACGCGGGCCTGTCCTATCTGCTGGTGCCGCTCGATCAGCCCGGCGTCGAGATCCGGCCCATCAACCAGCTCACCGGGGACTCCGAGTTCAACGAGGTGTTCTTCGACAACGCCCGCACCGAGGCCGGCCTCGTGGTCGGTCAGCCCGGCGACGGCTGGCGCGTGGCGATGGGCACGCTGACCTTCGAACGCGGAGTCTCCACGCTCGGGCAGCAGATCCGTTACGCCCGCGAGCATTCCAACCTGGTCGAGCTGGCCAAGCGCACCGGCGCGGTCGACGACCCGCTGATCCGCGAGCGGCTGGTCCGGTCCTGGACCGGCCTGCAGGCCATGCGGTCGTACGCGCTGGCGACGATGGACGTAGAACAGCCGGGCCAAGATAACGTGTCGAAGCTGTTGTGGGCCAACTGGCATCGCGAACTCGGCGAGATCGCCATGGACGTACAGGGGATGGCCGGGCTCACGCTCGAGAACGGCGAGTTCGACGAGTGGCAGCGGCTCTACCTGTTCTCCCGCGCGGACACCATCTACGGCGGGTCCAACGAGATCCAGCGCAACATCATCGCCGAGCGCGTGCTCGGCCTACCCCGAGAGGTCAAAGGGTCATGAACCTGTCCGAGCCCCCGAAAGAGATTGACGGGCACGGCCTTTTGAAGGGCAAAGTGGTCCTGGTGACCGCCGCCGCCGGTACCGGCATCGGCTCGACCACCGCGCGGCGCGCCCTGCTCGAGGGTGCGGACGTGGTGATCTCCGACTACCACGAGCGTCGCCTGGGGGAGACCCGCGATCAGCTGGCCGATCTGGGCTTGGGTCGCGTCGAATCAGTCGTGTGCGACGTGACCTCCACCGAGGCCGTCGACGCGCTGATCACCCAGACCGTCGAGAAGGCCGGCCGGCTGGACGTGCTGGTCAACAATGCCGGCCTCGGCGGGCAGACCCCCGTCATCGACATGACCGATGAGGAGTGGGACCGCGTCCTCAACGTCACGCTCACCTCGGTCATGCGCGCCACGCGGGCCGCGCTGCGGTACTTCCGTGGCGTCGAGCACGGCGGCGTCATCGTCAACAACGCGAGCGTTCTGGGTTGGCGCGCACAGCATTCGCAGTCGCACTATGCGGCCGCCAAGGCCGGCGTGATGGCGCTGACGCGTTGCAGCGCGATCGAGGCCGTGGAGTACGGCGTGCGCATCAACGCCGTGTCCCCGAGCATCGCGCGGCACAAGTTCCTGGAGAAGACGTCGTCGGCCGAACTGCTGGACCGTCTGGCCGGTGACGAGGCGTTCGGCCGTGCCGCCGAACCGTGGGAGGTCGCCGCGACCATCGCGTTCCTCGCCAGTGACTACTCGAGCTACCTCACCGGCGAAGTCATCTCGGTGTCCAGCCAGCGGGCCTGATCCTCGAGCCTCGCCTGGCGCGTGGTATCAGTCGCTGACGCGCCGAGATTGCACTGAGGGACAATTGAGCGCGATTTTTTGTCCCTGGTTGCAATCTCGGCGCGCGGCGCGATGGGCGAGGCAGCGCGCCCGACGTGACCTAGCAAGTGCTTGGTTGGTATGCTGGGTCAATGGCGCCGGATACGCCCAGCCAGCCGGCTAGCAGACGCGACGAGCTGTTGCAGCTCGCCGCCACCATGTTCGCCGACCGTGGCCTCAAGGCCACCACGGTCCGCGACATCGCCGACTCCGCAGGCATCCTCTCGGGCAGCCTGTATCACCACTTCAAGTCCAAAGAGCAGATGGTCGAAGAGGTGCTGCGGGACTTCCTGGACTGGCTGTTCGGGCGCTACCAAGAGATCCTCGACACCGCGACCAGCCCGCTGGAGAAGCTCACCGGCCTGTTCATGGCGTCGTTCGAGGCCATCGAGCACCGGCACGCGCAGGTGGTGATCTACCAGGACGAGGCCAAGCGGCTCTCGGACCTGCCGCAGTTCGACTTCGTCGAAGCGCGAAACAAAGAGCAGCGCAAGATGTGGTTGGACATCCTGCAGGAGGGCATCGCCGACGGCTCGTTGCGGCCCGATCTCGACGTCGACCTCGTCTACCGGTTCATCCGCGACACCACGTGGGTTTCGGTTCGCTGGTACAAACCGGGCGGGCCACTCACGGCCGAACAGGTCGGGCAGCAGTACCTCGCCATCGTTCTCGGCGGAATCACGCAGTCACAAGGAGATAAACATGCCTGAGGCGTACATCATCGATGCCGTACGCACCCCCGTCGGAAAGAAGAACGGGGCGCTGGCCCAGGTGCACCCGATCGATCTGGGTGTGCACGTGTTCCGCAGCATCTTCGACCGGGTGGACGTGGATCCGGGTGCGGTCGACGACGTGATCGTCGGCTGTGTCGACGCCATCGGTGGACAGGCGGGCAACATCGGCCGCAACGCGTGGCTCGCCGCGGGTTACCCCGAAGAGGTTCCCGGTGTCACCGTCGACCGCCAGTGCGGCTCCAGCCAGCAGGCCATCTCGTTCGGCGCGCAGGCGATCCTTTCGGGCACCGCGGACATCATCTTGGCCGGCGGCATGCAGAACATGAGCTGGGTGCCGATCTCGTCGGCGATGATCGTCGGCAAGGACCTCGGATTCAGCACTCCCACAGCCGAATCCGAGCATTGGCGGCATCGGTACGGCGACCAGGAGATCTCGCAGTTCCGCGGTTCCGAGCTCATCGCCGAGCGCTGGGACATCTCCCGCGAGGAGATGGAGAAGTTCGCGCTGGCCAGCCACCAGCGTGCGTTCGCCGCGATCCGTGCCGGCCACTTCGACAACGAGATCGTGCCGGTCGGCGACTTCGGTGTCGACGAGGGCCCGCGCGAGACCACGCTGGAGAAGATGGCCGCGCTGCAGCCGCTCGTCGAGGGGGGCCGCCTCACCGCGGCGCTCGCCAGCCAGATCTCCGACGGCGCAAGCGCGGTGCTGCTGGCATCCGAGCGGGCCGTCGAGGAGCACAACCTCAAGCCGCGCGCCCGCATCCACCACATCAGCGCCCGCGGCGCGGATCCGGTCATGATGCTCACGGGCCCGATCCCCGCGACGCAGTACGCGCTGAAGAAGACCGGCCTGTCGATCGACGACATCGACACCGTCGAGATCAACGAGGCGTTCGCACCCGTCGTGCTGGCCTGGATCAAGGACCTCAAGGCCGACCCGGAGAAGGTCAACCCCAACGGCGGCGCGATCGCGCTCGGCCACCCGCTCGGCGCCACCGGCGCCAAGCTGTTCGCCACCATGCTCAACACCCTTGAGCGCACCGGCGGGCGCTACGGCCTGCAGACCATGTGCGAGGGTGGCGGCACCGCCAACGTCACCATCATCGAGCGCCTCTGATCTCTCGCTCGCGCAATGGGCGAGGATGGAGGATATGGCCCCGAGCGGCGAACCGGCGCGTGACGAGAGTTTCCTGACGGTCCTGGTCGCGCTGGCGGCCAACGCTCTCATCGCACTCGCCAAGAGCGCGGTCGCGGCCGTGACAGGGTCCGCGTCGATGCTTGCCGAGGCCGCACATTCGTGGGCCGACACCGGCAATGAGGTGTTCCTGCTGATCGGCACCAGAATGTCGGCGAAGCCGGCCGACGACGAACATCGGCTCGGATACGGGCGCACCGGCTATATCTGGTCGATGTTCGCGGCCTTCGGCCTGTTCACCGTGGGCGCGGTGGTGTCGATCTGGCACGGCGTCCAATCGTTGGGCGGGGAGTCCGAGCCGGCCTCCTATGGGTGGGCGTACGCCGTGCTGGCGGTCGCCTTCGTCCTCGAAGGCACGTCGTTCGCGCAGGCCCTGCGCCAGACCAGGACCGGCGCCGTACGACGACGCCTCAGCGCACTGCGCTACATCCGTCTCACGTCAAACCCGATGCTGCGGGCCGTGTTCGTCGAGGACCTCTCGGCGCTGATCGGCATCGTCATCGCGGCCGCGGGCATCCTGGCTCATCAGATCACCGGCAACGCCGTATGGGATGCGGTCGGCTCGATTCTGGTCGGGATACTCCTTGGCTCCGTCGCGTTGTTCCTCATCGCGCGCAACATGGATTTCCTCACCGGCGAGGCCGTCACGCCGCTCGCGCGCAACATGATCCTGCAGGACCTCCGGGATCATCCCGACATCGAGCGGGTCAGCTATCTGCGCACCGAGTGGGTGGGCGCAGACCGGATCTATGTGGTCGCGGCTGTCGATCTGACCGGCGATGCCGCCGAATCCGACGTCGCGGCGAGGCTCAACGCGGTGGCAGATACGTTGCAGAACCGGCCGACGATCGTGCGCGCGCTGCTCACCCTCACCCGGCCCGGCGACGCGACGGATCTGCGCCCGGACAAGCTGCCTGATTGGTACTCCTCCTAGCGTCCGGTCACGCCGCCGCGACGAGGGCCAGGCCAGCGAACGCGAAGATCCAGCTGGCGAACGAGCCGACGAGGAAGTACTCGACGACCTCGTCGATGCCGATCTCCTGCTCGTCCTGGTTGCGCGTCGCGTTGATCTCGGGGAAGCGGATGACGCTCTTGGCGGCGACGACGGCCGAGGCCATGGTGAGCTGACCCGCCAGGCCGAGACCGACGATGAGCAGGCGCTCCATCGGGCCCAGCAACCGCCCGCCCTTGAGCCGATCGGACGCCTGCGGCTGACCTGCGGGCTTCACCGCTCCGACCGCACCGAGCACGAGGCGCACAACGTGATTGGCGGTGGTGAGCTGCACGAGCATGACGCCGAGCACCATGAGCACCCGCCCGGCCGACACGCCCTCGGGCATCCCGGCCCACGCCACCCAGCGCCCCACTGCGCCGTCGACGTCGGATGCCCAGCCCGACAACAAGATCAGGGCTGTCACCGCCCCGCCGATGATCACCAGCGGGATACCCTGGCGCGTGCCGGTCAGCTCGGTGCGTTCGCACGCCACGTTCCAGCCGACGACCGCGATCGACGCGATGACGAGCAACGGCAGGTCGCCGAGGTGCCACAGCCCGGCCAGCAGCGAGCCCACCACGAGAACCACGACCGCGAGCACCGGCGGAACCCATCGGGTTCCGATGAACCGCCGCATCACGTCACCGAGCCCGGTGGCGATGAGGAACATCGCCAGCATGCTCATGTGATCTCCGAAAGGTACTGCGAGGCGACGACGATGAGGTCCAGCCCGTCGCGGCCGGCGCGTTGGGACACCGCCGACGCGCTGATCCGCTCGGCAGCGGCGAGTTCCTTTTTCGACCGGTTGGACAAGAGACCCCTCAGGATGCGGATGGACCGTTCATCGAGTGATCCAAACATGTGGTCCCGACACATCAGGGCCGCGTTGATCGCGTCCGGGGAGGGGCCGGGGGATACCGGGGTGTCGGCGGCCCTGCGGTAGGTGATGCGTACGAGTGCGAGCCCGGGCTGGCGTTGCGCCTCGGCGGTCCACTCGATGGCTTCGCGCGCGGCCCACCAACCGGGCCCGTCCTGGATGCCCGTCGCCTCGTCGAGCACGCTCACCGCGCCCCAGCCGATGCCGAACCGCACGTCGATCTCGGGGGCGACCGTGAGCCGGATGGCCCAGGCCGCCGCCAGAGCTTCGCCGACGCGGCGGTAACTGCCCTGGAACTCGTCGCCGACGGTGAATGCCGGGGCGTCGATCGCGTGTTCTGCGACGGTGGCGAGTGCGGCGTTGAGGTCGCGGTGCAGCGCGCGGCGGTCGGCTGCGCCGCGTGAGCCGACGACGTCCCCGATGAGGGTCGCACGTGCTGAGGCTTGCTCCACAATGTGAAGACTATAGCTTCACCGTCGCATAGTTAAGGCATTTACTTCATTTTCAGCTGATGAAGGAAGACGCTTTATTCAGGTGTTCCACAGCGTCGGCCACGATGCGTTCGATCAGCTCGGCGCACGACGGTAGATCGTCGATGATGCCGGCGACCTGCCCGGATGCCAGCACACCCGCGTCGGTGTTGCCCTCGACCAGACCTGCCTTGAGCAGCATCGGGGTGTTGGCCGCCATCACCACCTGCGACCACGTGAGTTCCTTGCCGTGCCGCATCGCGAGGCCGTCTTTGATCATCGACCGCCACGTCATGCCCGACATCTTCTTGAACTTCTGGGCATTGCCCACCGCGGCCGCGAAGCCCCGCACGCGCGAGCCGCTCTCCAGCTTCTCCACCAGGCCCGTGCGCAGCACCCGGTGCGGCATACCGTCCACGCGGGTCGAGACGACCGTGCCGTCGAGCGCGGCCTGCAGGTACCGCTGCTTGACCGCGTCGGGCACGGTGGAGTCGGAGGTGAGCAGGAAACGGGTGCCCATGGCCACCCCGGCCGCACCGTAGGACAGTGCCGCGGCCAGGCCACGCCCGTCGAAGAACCCGCCCGCGGCGATCACCGGCATGCCGGTGTCGGCGACGGCGTCGAGCACCGACGGCAGCAGCAGGGTGGTGGCGATGGGGCCGGTGTGCCCACCGCCTTCGCCGCCCTGCACGATCACCGCATCGGCGCCCCAGCTCGCGACTTTCTTGGCGTGCTTGGCCAGCCCGACGGACGGAATGACCACCACGCCCGCATCTTTGAGCTTGGCGATCAGATCCGGTTTGGGAGCCAGGGCGAAGGAGGCGACTTTGACTCCTTCGCTGATCAGGAGGTCGACGCGTTCGTTGGCGTCGCCGGCGTCGGCACGGATGTTGATGCCGAACGGTTTGTCGGTGGCCGTCTTGACCTTGGCGACCGCGGTCTTGAGTTCGTCGAGCGTCATGGTCGCCGACGCCAGGATGCCCAGGCCGCCCGCGTTGGAGGTCGCGGACACCAGTCGCGCCCCGGCGACCCAGCCCATACCGGTCTGGACGACGGGATGCTCGATGCCGACCAGCTCGGTGAGCGGGGTCTTGAGCCTGCTCACAGCTTGACTTCCTTGTCGCGCAGCGACTTCGGATCGATCACCTCGCGCAGCAGCTTGAGCTCGTCCTCGCTGGGCAGCCGCGTGGTCTCGGCGGTGTCGAGTCCGTGTACCTCGAAAGACGTGTTGTCTGCGACCTGATCGGCCTCGATGCCGGGATGCAGCGACACCGCGCGCATCTGGTGGTCCGGTCCGTTGAAGTCGAACACACCGAGGTTGGTCACGACGCGGTGGACGTTGACGAACCGGTACGCCGGATTGTCGGGATCGACCTTGTCCCAGCCGATTCCGGAGACGACGTCGACGGACTCGCCGAACACGCGCTTGGAGTGGTTGCCCACCCAGTAACTGGTGGCGTGGTTGATCGTGTTGCCCGGAGCTCCTCGCACACCGAACATCTGGCGCGTCGGGTGCTGCAGCGGACCGAACGCCGACAGGTTCTGGTTGCCGTGGCGATCGATCTGGTTGGCGCCCATGACCACATGGCGACGGCCCCACGCCAGTGTCTCGAACACGCGCCCGAACGGCATCCAGCCCTCGATCTCTGCGGGCGCGCCGATGGCCGGAGTGTCGGCGATCAGACGGGCCTCACCGTCGGTGAGCAGGATGTCAGGGGAGAAGGTCAACCGTGCCAGCCGGGCGCCGATCGACACGATGGTCGTCATCGGGCTGACCATGATCTCGCCTGCGTCGCGGAACAATTCGGCGCACGCGACGGCGCACACCTCTGCGCGGGTCACCGACATCACTTGGCCTCCTTCTGTGCGGCCGCGAACTCGCGCACCGCGGCCTGGTAGTCCGCCTCGCTGCCCGACAGGTACGTCTTGACGAACTCGGCCCACGTCTCCTCGGAGCCCGCGGCTTCGGCGTAGTGGCGCTGGAACTTCTCGTCGCGGCGGTAATCCGGCTCGGCCGTGGTGAAGTGGGCACCGTTGGGCGCCTCGACCACCGTGTCGACCATCATGCGGTTGACCAGCAGCGCCTGGGGTGGCACGGCCTTGACCAGTTCGTCGGTCGCTACCACGCGCTCCACCGAGAGGAACCGCTTCTGCGCGGCCATCAGGAACAGGTCGTCGAAGTACGGGTCGATGCCGGTGTAGGCCGCATTGCCCTTGGCGTCACCGAGATTCATGTGCACGAACGCCGCGTCCAGGTTGAGGGCGGGCATCGCGATGAGTTCCTCGTAGCCGTCTTCCGGCGGGCTGGAGCGAAGCGACTCGGGGAGGTTCGGAGTGGGGTACGGCGATTTCACGGTCTTGAGTTCGTCGCCCCAGAAGTTGCGCACGTCGCTGCCGAGACCGGCGCGGATCGGCAGGAACGGCAACCGCGAAGCGGCGGCCTGCAGACCGCAACGCAGCATGCCCTCGTCCATCTCGCGCGCCTCGATCGAACCGGAGGTGCGGGCCCTGGCGAACCACGGGTCGTAGAACGGCGGCGAATCCAGCGAGACGAAGCCGTAGTAGACCCGCTTGACCTTGCCTGCCGAGCACAGCAGGCCGAGATCCGGACCGCCGTAGGTGACGACCGTCAGATCGGTGACGTCGGTGCGCAGCAGCGCACGCACGAATGCCATGGGCTTGCGGCGTGAGCCCCAGCCGCCGATGCCGATGGTCATGCCGCTCTCGATCGATGCGACAGCCTCGTCCAGGGTGGTTCGTTTGTCGGTCATGCTATTTCGCCCTCTTCTCGGTCCCGGCGAAGGCATCGCGATGCTCATCGGACACGCCGGACAGGTTCAGCTCGAACGTGAAGCCCTGCTCCATGCGGTAGCTGGAGTTGACGCGCTGCACATCGATGAAGTTGAGCGCTTCCTTGGCCGCGCGGATCACGCGGGTGTCCTTGGCGGCGATGTCGCGGGCGACGCGCAGCGCGGCCTCGTCGAGTTCCGCGCGTGGCACCACCTCGTGCACCGAACCGAAGTGGTGCAGCGTCGCGGCGTCGACCGTGGCGGCGGTGAAGAACAGCCGCCGCATCATGTGCTGGGGCACCAGGCGTGAGAGGTGCGTGGCGGCGCCGAGTGCGCCGCGTTCCACTTCTGGGAGTCCGAATTTCGCGTCGTCGGACGCGACGATCACGTCGGAGTTGCCGACGAGTCCGATACCGCCGCCGACGCAGAAGCCGTTGACCGCGGCGACCACCGGCACCTCACACTCGTACACCGCCTTGAAGGCCGCGTAGCAGCCGCGGTTGGCGTCGATGAGCGCGGTGAAGCCTTCGGTGTTCTGCATCTCCTTGATGTCGACGCCCGCGTTGAAGCCGCGGCCCTCGGCCCGCAGGATCACCACGTGCGTCTGCGGGTCGCGACCCGCGGCGGTGACGGCGTCGGCGAGTTCGAACCAGCCGCGCGACGGAATGGCGTTGACCGGTGGGTAGTTCACGGTGACCGAGACGATGCCCGGCTCGACGGTGGTGGATGTGATCGTCATCGGATTCCTGATCGTTCCTGGTCGGCTACCTAAGCAAGCACTTGCTTGGTACGCTAGCACAGTGACCGATATGCCAGAAGCCGGCGCGATCAATTTGGGCCTGACCGGCAAGGTGGTCCTGGTGACCGGCGGAGTCCGAGGGGTCGGCGCCGGGATCAGCGCCATCTTCGCCGATCAGGGTGCAACCGTCGTGACCTGTGCCCGCCGACCGGTCGAAGGGCTGCCGTACGAGTTCCACAGTTGCGACGTCCGAGATGACGAGTCCGTTGCCGCGCTCGTCGCCGCCATCGTCGACAAGCACGGCCGGATCGACGTCGTGGTGAACAACGCGGGCGGATCACCTCACGTCCCCGCTTCCGAGGCCTCGGCGCGGTTCAGCACCAAGATCATCGAACTGAACCTGCTTGGCCCGCTGTCGGTTTCGCAGCACGCCAACGCGATAATGCAGAATCAGGACGGTGGCGGCTCGATCATCAACATCTCCAGTGTCAGCGGCCATCGGCCCACACCGGGCACCGCGGCCTACGGTGCGGCCAAGGCCGGCGTCGACAACCTCACCAGTACCCTCGCCGTCGAATGGGCGCCGAAGGTGCGGGTGAACTCCGTCGTGGTGGGCATGGTCGAGACCGAACAGTCCGAACTGTTCTACGGTGACGCCGATTCGATCGCCGCCATCTCGAAGAACGTGCCGCTGGGCCGGCTCGCCAAACCTGCCGATATCGGCTGGGCCGCAGCGTTTTTGGCTTCGGATGCCGCGTCATACATCAGCGGGGCGTCGCTGGAGGTGCACGGTGGTGGGGAACCGCCGCACTACCTGGCGACCACCACCGCCGACATCAGATAGACATCGAACAGAAGGAGGACACGCACATGGGATTGCTCGACGGCCGGGTGGTGATCGTCACGGGCGCAGGTGGCGGCATCGGACGGGCGCACGCGCTCGCGTTCGCCGCTGAGGGGGCACGCGTGGTGGTCAACGACATCGGTGTGGGCCTCGACGGGTCACCCGCGAGCGGTGGCAGCGCCGCGCAGACCGTGGTCGACGAGATCGTCGCCGCCGGTGGAGAAGCCGTCGCCAACGGCTCCAACGTCGCCGACTGGGAACAGGCCGGGGCGCTCATCCAGAGCGCGGTCGACGCCTTCGGCACCCTCGACGTCCTGGTGAACAACGCAGGCATCGTGCGTGACCGAATGTTCGCCAACACCAGCGAGGAAGAGTTCGATGCCGTCACGGCCGTGCATCTCAAGGGCCATTTCGCGACCATGAAGCACGCCGCGGCGTACTGGCGCGCCAAGTCCAAGGCCGGTGAAACCGTGGATGCGCGCATCATCAACACGAGTTCCGGTGCCGGTCTGCAGGGCAGCGTCGGCCAGGCCAATTACAGTGCGGCCAAGGCCGGTATCGCGGCGCTGACCCTCGTCGGCGCTGCCGAGATGGGGCGCTACGGCGTCACCGTCAACGCGATCGCACCGTCGGCGCGCACCCGCATGACCGAAACCGTGTTCGCCGAGATGATGGCCACGCAGGACCAGGAGTTCGACGCCATGGCGCCCGAGAACATCTCGCCGCTGGTGGTGTGGCTGGGCAGCGCCGAGTCCCGCGACGTCACCGGCAAGATGTTCGAGGTCGAGGGCGGCAAGATCCGCGTCGCCGAGGGCTGGGCACACGGTCCGGAGATCGACAAGGGGGCACGCTGGGATCCGGCAGAACTCGGGTCTGTCGTCACCGATCTGTTGGCCAAGGCCCGGCCCGCGGTCCCGGTCTACGGCGCCTGACTTTCTAGGCCGAACAGACGCAAAACTGCCGCTTTTCACGCGAAAAGCGGCAGTTTTGCGTCTGTTCGGCGAAAAGAACTAGGCCGGATCGCAGATGACGATCGGGATCTTGCGGTCGGTGTAGGACCGGTAGTTCGCGAAGTCCGGATACATGGCATCTAGCTTGGGCCAGTACTGGTCGCGCTCGGCGTCGGTGGCGTCGCGCGCGACCAGCGCGAGCTTGTCGTCCTTGGTCTGGAACGTGACCTTGGGGTTGGCCTTGAGGTTGAGGTACCACATCGGGTTGGTGGCCCGCCCACCTTGTGATGCCACGAGCACGATGCGGCGCCCCTCCTGCAGGAACAGCAGCGGGCTGTCGCGCGGTTCGCCGGACTTGCGTCCGATCGTGGTCAGGATCCCGACCTCGGCGCCACGCAGGAACTTGTTGCCGAGCTTCCCGTTGCTCTTCTTGAACAGGAAGGTCTGGAAGCGCGACATCCACTTGATGAGTGTGCCGGTGGATTTGGCGTTGAGACGCTCGACCTGCTTGGGGGAGAGGGGGCGGGGAGTGTCGGCCATGCGAACCCTAACGTGTGATGAACGGGCGGACTTTCGCTCGGATGTGGTGGATCTGGGCGGCCTCCCCTGAGGCGGGGATCAGAAAGACCTCATCGATCCGGGCGCCGACCTTGCGCCCGGCGATCGACGGTTTGGTCTTCAGTTCGAACTTCGCGTGCACCTCGTCGCCGCGGACCGTGAACTCGGGCGTGCTCACCGATTCGATGACCCGGTACTGCGGACCGCCGTTGAGGCTGCGCCGCAGGTGTTCTCCCGAGAAGCCGGTCTTGACGCCGAACTCGATGCGCTGGCAGCCGGGTGCGAACGGGACTTCGTCGGCGCGGTGGCTGGCCAGCGCCTCGATGTACGCGCGCGCCGCGGCGATGCGGTCGGCCTCGGAAACGGATGCGGAAACAGGCTCCTCGTGCGGCTCTCCCACTAGATGCGCTCGATGATCGTGCCGGTGGACAGGGCGCCGCCGGCGCACATCGTGATCAGCGCGGTGCCCTTACCGGTGCGTTCCAGTTCGTGCAGCGCCGTGGTGATCAGGCGGGCGCCGGTCGAGCCGACGGGGTGGCCGAGCGCGATCGCGCCGCCGTTGACGTTCACCTTGTCCATGTCGGCATTGTGCATCTGGGCCCACGACAGCACGACCGACGCGAAGGCCTCGTTGATCTCGACGAGGTCGATGTCGCCGAGTTTCATGCCTGCCTTCTCCAGCACCTTGGCGGTGGACTGCACCGGTCCGTCGAGGTGGTAGTAGGTCTCGGCGCCGACGTTCGCCTGCGCGACGATGCGCGCCCGCGGCGTCAATCCGTGCGCCTTGGCCACATCCTCGTCCATCCACAGGATCGCCGCCGCACCGTCGGAGATCTGCGACGACGAACCCGCGGTGTGGATGCCGCCGTCCAGCACCGGCTTCAGCGACGCGAGCGCTTCCGGTGTGGTGTCGCGCAGGCCCTGATCACGGGTCACGGGCGCCCATTCCGGCGTGGGCTGCTTGTTCTCGTCGAGCACGGGGGCCGAGATCGGCGAGATCTCGCGGTCGAACCGGCCTTCGTCCCAGGCCTGCTTGGCCTTGCGCTGTGACGCCAGGCCGAGGGCGTCGACGTCCTCGCGGGTGATGCCGCGGCGCTTGGCGATCCGCTCGGCGGCCTCGAACTGGTTGGGCATGTCGATGTCCCACGACGACGCGCGGATCAGCGAGCGGTCCGGGCCGGCGTTGGCGCCTAGCCCGACGCGGCTCATCGCCTCGACGCCGCACGCGATGCCGATGTCGATCGCGCCTGTCGCGATGAGGCCCGCCACGAGGTGATTGGCCTGCTGCGCGCTGCCGCACTGGCAGTCGATGGTCGTGGCCCCGACGTGCTCGGGCAATCCCGCCGTCAGCCAGCCCACGCGGGTGATGTTGTTGGACTGCTCGCCGTACTGGGTGACACAGCCACCGATGATCTGCTCGACGTCCCCGGGGTTGATGCCTGCCTTTTCGACCAGCGCTTTCTGCACCGAACCCAGCAGTTCCGTCGCATGAAGACCCGACAACCACCCGTTGCGTTTCCCGATCGGGCTGCGGGTGGCTTCGACGATGACAGGATTACCCATGGCGCCAGGCTAGAACACGTTTCAGTAGCTTGACAAGCGACGATGTGACCGCGCCTTTTATTAGCTACGAGGTCATGTTTTACTGGCCCTAGAACACGTTGCATTTTGAGGAGCGCACACCTATGCCCACGCCGAACATCCCTTCCGATTTCGACTTCCTCGACGCGACCCTGAACCTCGAACGCCTGCCGGTCGAAGAGCTGGCCGAGCTGCGGAAATCCGAACCCATCCACTGGGTGGACGTCCCCGGTGGCACCGGCGGCTTCGGGGACAAGGGG
This sequence comes from Mycolicibacterium goodii, assembly GCF_022370755.2. Next base: position 6,697,637 of record NZ_CP092364.2, read on the forward strand.
TACTGGCTGGTCACCAAGCATGCCGACGTCAAGGAGGTGTCGAAGCGCAACGACGTCTTCGGTAGCTCGCCCGACGGCGCCATCCCGGTGTGGCCGCAGGACATGACCCGCGAGGCCGTCGACCTGCAGCGCGCGGTGCTGCTCAACATGGATGCGCCCCAGCACACGCGCCTGCGCAAGATCATCTCGCGTGGTTTCACCCCGCGCGCGATCGGTCGCCTCGAGGACGAGCTGCGGTCCCGTGCGCAGAAGATCGCCCAGACCGCGGCCGCGCAGGGAGCCGGCGACTTCGTCGAGCAGGTCTCGTGTGAGCTGCCGCTGCAGGCCATCGCCGAACTGCTCGGTGTGCCGCAGGATGACCGCGACAAGCTGTTCCGCTGGTCGAACGAGATGACCGCGGGCGAGGATCCCGAGTACGCGCACATCGATCCGGCGATGTCGTCGTTCGAGTTGATCCAGTACGCCATGAAGATGGCCGAAGAGCGCGCCGTGAACCCGACCGAGGACATCGTCACGAAGCTGATCGAGGCCGACATCGACGGTGAGAAGCTCTCCGACGACGAGTTCGGGTTCTTCGTGGTGATGCTCGCGGTGGCAGGCAACGAGACCACCCGCAACTCGATCACCCACGGCATGATCGCGTTCTCGCAGAACCCGGATCAGTGGGAGCTGTACAAGAAGGAGCGTCCGGAGACCGCGGCAGACGAGATCGTCCGCTGGGCCACCCCGGTGTCGGCGTTCCAGCGCACCGCGCTCGAGGACGTCGAACTCGGTGGCGTGCAGATCAAGAAGGGCCAGCGAGTGGTGATGTCGTACCGCTCGGCCAACTTCGACGAGGAGGTGTTCGAGGATCCGCACACCTTCAACATCCTGCGCAGCCCCAACCCGCATGTCGGTTTCGGCGGCACCGGTGCCCACTACTGCATCGGCGCGAACCTGGCCCGGATGACCATCAACCTGATCTTCAACGCCATCGCCGACAACATGCCGGATCTGAAGCCGATCGGCGATCCCGAGCGCCTGAAGTCGGGTTGGCTGAACGGCATCAAGCACTGGCAGGTCGACTACACCGGGGCGGGCAAGGCTTCGGTTTCCGGGGCTCCTGGTACGTGCCCGGTCGCTCACTGACAAACGGAGGTGGATTCGGTGGACTTCGCACCGAACCCGGAGCAGCAGGCCGTCGCCGATGTGGTGACGTCGGTGCTGGAACGGGACAACAGCTGGGACGCATTGGTTTCCGGCGGTGTGACGGCGCTGGCGGTTCCCGAGCGTCTCGGCGGTGACGGGCTCGGGCTGGCCGAGGTTGCGACGGCACTGACCGAGATCGGCCGCCGTGGCACCGTGTCACCGGCGCTTGCCACGCTCGGGCTCGGGTTGGTGCCGCTGCTGGATCTGGCCTCCGACACCCAGCAGGACCGGTATCTCGCCGGGGTCGCCGAGGGTGCGGTGCTGTCGGCCGCGCTCAACGAGCCGGGGCGCCACCTGCCGCCGCGGCCCGCGACGACCTTCTCGGCCGGCACTCTCAACGGCATCAAAACCGGTGTGCCGTACGCGGAGTCGGCGAGATGGCTCGTGGTGACCGCCGATACCGCGGTGGTGGTCGTGTCGCCGACCGCGGCGGGCGTCACGTTGACCAAGACCCCGACCGCCAACGGTTCCGACGAGTACGTCGTGACGTTCACCGACGTCGCCGTGAGCGACGACGCCGTGCTGGCGGACGCCACCGCGGCGCGCGTCAACGACCTCGCGCTGGCGACGTCCGGCGCGTTCGCTGCCGGTCTGGTGGCGGGCGCGCTGCGGCTGACGGCCGACTACGTCGCCACCCGCGAGCAGTTCGGCCGCCCGTTGTCGACGTTCCAGACCGTGGCCGCGCAGCTTTCCGAGGTCTACATCGCCGCGCGCACGATCGATCTGGTGGCGACGTCGGTGGTGTGGCGGCTCGCCGACGGCCTCGACGCCGAGGAGGATCTCGCGATTCTCGGGTACTGGCTGACCTCGCAGGCTCCGCCGGCCATGCGGCTGTGCCATCACCTGCACGGCGGTATGGGCATGGACATCACCTACCCCATGGACCGCTACTACTCTTCGATCAAGGATCTGACGCGCCTGCTCGGTGGTCCGTCACATCGCCTGAACCTGGTGGGAGCGCAATGTACATCGAGCTGACGCCCGAACAACGGAAGCTGCAAGCCGAACTGCGGGAGTACTTCTCGAACCTCATCACGCCCGAAGAGGCCGCGGCGATGGAGTCCGATCGCCACAACGAGGCCTACCGCGCGGTGATCAAGCGGATGGGTTCTGACGGCAAACTCGGGGTGGGCTGGCCCAAGGAGTACGGCGGACTGGGCTACGGCCCGATCGAACAGCAGATCTTCATCAACGAGGCCAACCGCGCCGACATCCCGCTGCCGATGGTGACCCTGCAGACCGTGGGTCCCACCCTGCAGGTGTACGGCACCGAGGAACAGAAGAAGAAGTTTCTGCCCGGAATCCTCTCCGGCGACGTCCATTTCGCGATCGGCTACTCCGAGCCGGAGGCCGGCACCGATCTGGCGTCGTTGCGGACGACCGCCGTCCGCCATGGTGACGAATACATCGTGAACGGCCAGAAGATGTGGACGACCGGTGCACACGACGCCGACTACATCTGGCTGGCGTGCCGCACCGATCCGGCCGCGGCAAAGCACAAGGGCATCTCGATCCTCATCGTCGACACCAAGGATCCCGGCTACTCGTGGACGCCGATCATCCTGTCCGACGGGGCCCACCACACCAACGCGTCGTACTACAACGACGTGCACGTGCCCGCCGACATGCTCGTCGGCGAGGAGAACGGCGGCTGGAAGCTCATCACCACACAGCTCAACCACGAGCGCGTCGGACTCGGACCGGCCGGTCGTGTCGCCGGCATCTACGATCAGGTGCACAAGTGGGCATCGACGCCGGGTTCCGACGGCGTCACCCCCATCGAGCATCCGGAGGCGCAACGGCTGCTCGCCCAGATCAAGTCCATCTGGCGGATCAACGAGCTGTTGAACTGGCAGGTCGCGGCATCCGGTGAGACCATCGCCGTCGCCGACGCGGCGGCCACGAAAGTCTTTTCGACCGAACGCATTCAGGAAGTCGGGCGGCTCGCCGAGGAGGTCGTCGCGCGGTTCGGCAACCCGGCCGACCAGCACACCGCCCAGTTGCTGGTGTGGCTGGACAAGATGGCCAAGCGCAATCTGGTCATCACTTTCGGCGGCGGTGTCAACGAGGTGATGCGCGAGATGATCGCGGCGTCCGGTTTGAAGGTTCCGAGGGTTCCGCGATGAGCGCTTGCGCGAAGAGCAGAGGGCACAGATGAGCGCTTGCGCGAAGAGCAGAGGGCACAGATGAGCGCTTGCGCGAAGAGCAGAGGGCACAGATGAGCGAAGATCTGCGGGCGGGGATCGAGAGGATCAAGGCCGAGGGTAGAAGCGAGCCGCGCAAAGGCCGAGACCCGGTGAACCAGCCTATGATTCACCACTGGGTCGACGCCATCGGCGACAAGAACCCCATTTACGTCGACAACGAGGCCGCCAAGGCCGCCGGTCATCCGGGCATCGTCGCGCCGCCGGCGATGATCCAGGTGTGGACGATGGGCGGGCTCGGTGAGGGCCGCTCCGAGGACGATCCGCTGTCGAAGATCATGCGGCTCTTCGACGACGCCGGATATGTCGGCGTGGTCGCCACCAACTGCGAACAGACCTACCACCGCTACCTGCAGCCGGGTGAAGAGGTCACCATCCACGCCGAGATCACTGACGTGGTGGGGCCCAAGCAGACGGCGCTGGGCGAGGGCTACTTCATCAACCAGCTCATCACGTGGACCGTCCCCAACGGCGTCGACGGGGACGAGGCGGTCGCCGAGATGAACTGGCGCATCATGAAGTTCAGGCCGCGTGAGGAGGCGACGGCCGCGGTGGCCGAAGTTCCGGCCGATCTCGATCCCGACAAGCTGATGCGTCCCGCGTCATCGAAAGACACCCAGTTCTTCTGGGACGGCGTCAACGCGCACGAACTGCGGATCCAGCGTCGTCCCGATGGCACGCTGCAGCATCCGCCGGTGCCCGCGGTGTGGCAGGACAAAGAACAACCGATCGACTACGTCGTCGCCTCGGGCGACGGCACCGTGTTCAGCTATGTGGTGCACCACGCCCCGAAGGTGCCCGGACGCACCCTGCCGTTCGTCATCGCCCTCGTCGAACTGGAGGAGGGCGTGCGGATGCTGGGCGAGCTCCGCAACGTCGATCCCGACAAGGTCGAGATCGGAATGCCGGTGCGGGTCACCTTCATCGACTTCCCGGACAGTGATGTGAGTCCGGCGTGGACGCTGTATGCATGGGAGCCAAGAGCATGACCGTGATCGAAGCCGGCACCGCGCTGCCCGAGCTGGCCATCTACGGCGACCCGACGTTCATCGTGTCGACCGCGATCGCCACGCGCGACTACCAGGACGTGCACCACGACCGTGACAAGGCACAGGCCAAGGGATCCAAGGACATCTTCGTCAACATCCTCACCGACACGGGGCTGGTGCAGCGCTACCTGACCGACTGGGCCGGCCCGTCGGCGCGGATCAAGTCGATCGGTCTGCGGCTCGGGGTGCCGTGGTACGCCTACGACACCGTCACGTTCCGCGGCGAGGTGACGGCCATCGACGACGATCTCGTGACGGTCAAGGTCACCGGCTCCAACAGTCTCGGCAACCACGTCATCGCCACCGCGACACTTACATTGGGGGACAGGGCATGAGCGGCTTGTCCGGCAAGGCAGCCATCGCCGGTATCGGGGCCACCGACTTCTCCAAGAACTCCGGCCGCAGCGAACTGCGCCTGGCCGCGGAGTGCGTGCTCGACGCGCTCGACGACGCCGGTCTGGAACCCGCGGACGTCGACGGCCTGGTGACGTTCACTATGGATTCCAACCTGGAGACCGCGGTCGCACGCGCCACGGGTATCGGGGAGCTGAAGTTCTTCAGCCAGATCGGCTACGGCGGCGGTGCGGCCGCCGCGACCGTTCAGCAGGCCGCACTGGCCGTCGCGACCGGTGTCGCGGAGGTGGTCGTCGCCTACCGCGCGTTCAACGAGCGTTCGGAGTTCCGCTTCGGGCAGGTCATGACGGGCCTGACGGTCAACGCGGATTCGCGTGGCGTCGAGTACAGCTGGTCCTATCCGCACGGCCTGAGCACGCCCGCCGCGTCGGTGGCGATGATCGCCCGCCGCTACATGCACGAATACGGTGCCACCAGCGCCGATTTCGGCGTGGTGTCGGTGGCTGACCGCAAACATGCCGCGAACAACCCCAAGGCGCACTTCTACGGCAAGCCGATCAGCATCTCCGACCACCAGAACTCGAGGTGGATCGCCGAGCCGTTGCGCCTGCTGGACTGCTGCCAGGAGACCGACGGTGGTGTGGCGATCGTCGTCACCACGCCCGAGCGGGCCAAGGATCTCAAGCACCGACCCGTGAGCATCGAGGCCGCCGCGCAGGGCTCGGGCACCGACCAGTTCACGATGTACTCCTACTACCGCGACGAACTCGGTCTGCCCGAGATGGGGCTGGTCGGCAAGCAGCTGTGGGAGCAGAGTGGGCTCACGCCCGCCGACATCCAGACGGCCATCCTGTACGACCACTTCACGCCGTACACATTGCTGCAGCTCGAGGAGCTCGGGTTCTGTGGCAAGGGCGAGGCCAAGGACTTCATCGCAGGCGGCGCCATCGAGATCGGCGGGAAGCTGCCGATCAACACCCACGGCGGGCAGCTCGGCGAGGCCTACATCCACGGCATGAACGGAATCGCCGAAGGTGTGCGCCAGTTGCGCGGCACATCGGTCAACCAGGTCCCGGGTGTCGAGCACGTGTTGGTCACGGCCGGTACAGGTGTCCCGACCTCGGGTTTGATCCTGGGATAAAGGTGCGTTGTCACCCCCGCTGCGCACGGTAATCTTTGCTGCAGACATGCAGGACGCGTAGAAGGGGGACGCGGCGTGGGGATCATGCCCGACAGCAGTCCGTTCGGCTCGCAGACGGTGATCGGTCCGGGTTGGCCGAACGTCGACGAGGAGCAGTTGACGGCTGCGGCGGCATCGTACGAGAAGCTCGCCGCCACGATCAGCGGCAATATCGTGCCCCAGCAGACCAACCAGCTCATGAAGCTCACGGAGGTCTGGCAGGGTGCCGGGTCGTTGGCGGCCTCGGGTGAAGCCACCACGATGATCGCGGGCCATGAGGCCAACGCCGCGCAGGCGCAGGCCATCGCGGCTCAGCTGACGCAGATGGCGGCCGCCGTCGTCAAGACCAAGATGGCCGTGAACGCGGCCGCACAGGAAGTGCAGCACGAGGTCGAAGCGCTGCAGGCGCTGCCGTTCGGCAACAAGCAGGAGTTGATCGAGAGCCGCATCAAGATGGGGCTCTCGCAGAACATCGCGACCGTCACGGCCGGCACCACCGAACTCGCCAGCGCGCTCGGCACCGTGGCCAACGTTCCCCAGGTGACGACGCCGCCGACGGCCCAGGCGCAGCAGGCCGTACAGAAGGGCGCCGATCAGGGCGCGCAGATGGCCATGCAGATGGCCGGCCAGCTGCCGCAGATGCTCGGGCAGATCCCGCAGATGCTCGGCCAGGTGCCGCAGCAGCTCTCACAGCCGTTGCAGCAGATGACCCAGCCGCTGCAGCAGCTGACATCGATGTTGGGGTCGGTCGGCAAAGGTGGTACCGGGGCAGGGCCGTCCCCGTTCTCGGCGTTCTCGAATCATCCGCTCGCAGGCGGATCGGGGCCGAGCAGTGGTGCCGGCCTTGTGAAAGCGGCCGGGCTGCCCGGCGGTGGCGGTGGTGTGGGTGCACAGACACCCTTGTTGTCGAAGCTTGTCGGTACGGCGCCGGTCTCGGTCGATCCTGGCGCCGCGGCGGGCGGTGCCGTCGTGGGCGGTGTCGCGCCGGTGGCGGCGGGTGCCATGGGCGGCATGGGCGGTCCGATGGGCATGATGGGCGCACCGCGCGGGGGCGGTGGCGGTGGGACCGCCGCGACCCTGGCTGTTCCGGCCCCGTTGGAGCACGAACTCGACGAAGGCGACGACGACGATGACTGGTGAGACGACTGGTGAGCTGACCCTGCACGGAGGAGTCCGATCGTGAACCAACCGATGACGACGCCCGGCATGCTCAATTGGACTGCCGCGCCGGTGCAGTTGCCGGATATGCCGCCGATCCAGGCCGGTGAAGACGCCATGAGCATGACCATCGCCGGTTTGCTCCCGACGCTCCACGCGTCGCTTACCGCCAATGTCACGGCGTTGGCGGCCAAGGAGAACATGTTCAACGGCAAGCTGGGCGATGCCCAGGGTGCGTACGAGAACGCCGACCAGTCAGGGCAGCAGGGCGTCGGTCAGATCGGACAGATGATGGGTCAGCTCGGTCAGCTGGGCCAGATGGCGTCGCAGCCGGCCCAGATGGCCGGCGGCATGGGTGGTCAGTTCAGTTCGCTGATGGAGCCGCTCATGAAGGCCATGGAGGGTGCCAAGGGCGGCGGCGGTCCAGAAGGCGCGGGCGCGCCGGGCGGTCCCGGTGCACCCGGTGCTCCGATGGGGCCGAATCCGCAACAGCAGCAACAGGAACGCGAAGCTCAGCTCAACGAGCGTGACGCCAGACAGAACGAGCGCGAGGAACACCTCAACCAACGCGAGGACCAGCAGAACCGCCGTGAGGCCGATCAGAATGATCGAGAGGCACATCTGAACGAACGTGCGGGCGCGTCGTCCTCGGCATCTTCGGCTGCTGCGCCCGCTGCGCCGGCACCGAGCGCTCCCGCGCCGGCCGCGCCTCCGGCGAGCGCAGCCGGCCCCGCTGACGCCCGGCCCGCGCCCGGTCCTGTGCCGGTCACGCCGCATGAGCCGCCACGCCACAGCGGCGGCGACGATCTCGCTAAGCGGATGTAGGTCAGCTGACGAAGTATCAGCAACCATTACACGTTTGTCGTATGGGTAGTGCAGCCGTTGCTGAACGTGCGCAACCAGGGAGAATCTGAGCGTCTAGCCGAGCTATCCTCACGGCGATCGAGGGCGTCGCTCTGTCGCACTTTCTCGCCGGTGAGGGCGGAAATCGCCTGCAGGTTGTTGTTTAGGGAACCGTGGGTATGGATGTCGGGGTCCTAAACCGACGAATAGTATGAAACAGCGCGCTAGCTGCGTAGATGCGACCACGGATTTCGTATGCGCCGGCGTTCGAGAGAGTCCGATTTCTTACCACTGCAACCTTTGCTAAGAATACGCTTCGCGGCCCGTTGACCGCCGTTACGGCAAATGCCTACCATCGGCGCACCTTGGATCTGGGTTAAGAAACGCCCATCCGTGCGGGGAGGACCGGTTTGATCATGATGTGTTCACACGGGGTTGTGGTTCTGACCAGGCGAGATCACCCGCTGATGCAGGTGATGTCTGCGGCAGCACCCCTCAAGTACTGAAATGGAAGAGTTTTCAGGAACTTCGGCGGAACTCGAGGGCCATGACGTGCGAACAGTTGCCGCCGACAACGAGTTGCTCAGCGCTCCGGTAGGCGAGGCCACCGAGTCGGTGTGTGCGTACACGCCGAACAACGGACGTCGGCCAGCAAACGGCCGCATCCATCAACTGTCCCGCGAAGAGTGGCGCGGGGGGCTGCCACCTTCGCCCGCAGGAACGTGGGGGGAGTCCTATCGCGAGGCGACGGACGGGGCGGGTCTGCTCCGCGACGCACGCGTTCTGATCGTCGGCGACTGCACCCTCTACCGCGACTACCTCGCCGCGGTACTGGCTTCACACGGTGCCGTGGCACCCGGGGTTGCGTGGGATCTACCGTCGTTGGTCGCGTCGTACGAGACCACTGTCCCCCGCGTCATCCTGCTGGACATGTCGACGCGGAACAGCGCGATGTTGCTGCGGCAGGCGTTGCAACTCAGCCCGCACGTACGCGTGATCGTCATGGGTGTATCAGAGGATGACGAGCCTGAGATCGTCGCGTGTGCCGAGGCCGGAGTGGCCGGTTATCACCTGCGGTCGGATTCGCTCAAAGATCTTCTTGTATTGATACACAAAGTTGCTGCGGGAGAGTCGCTGTGTTCGCCGAGAGTGTCGGCGATCCTTCTGCGACGCTTGTCGGACCTGGCGTCGCAGCGGCAACCGACCGCCAAGGAACTGGTCCTTACGTCCCGGGAGATCCAGATCCTTCGATTGTTGGAGATGGGTCTTTCGAATCGGGACATTGCCGACCAGCTCTGCATCGCTGTCCACACCGTCAAAAATCACGTGCACAGTCTGTTGGCCAAGCTCGGCGTCAGTACGCGGGCCCAGGCGGCGGCCATGGCACGCTCCACGGTGTTCACCGAACAGGCTCTCGGGAACTAGGCCTGGATCCAGTCCGAAGTTCGATCTGATGGTCTATGTACCAACGGCTTTCGGGCCTCGATAGTGAGAAGGTGTTTGCGGGGGTAGCTCGGAGCGGGGCCACGGGATCGCTGAGGACCGATCGTGGTGCAGGTCCGGCAATCGCGGTGCAGGCACCGGGAATGGCCCACACCGATATCGATGCCATCGTCTTCGGATCGCCAAAGACCGCTCACCACAAAGAGATCTACCCATTCTCGTCACCGCGGCGAGTGCGGGGCCAGATCGCGGGAAGACCGTTAGCTGTTCCTGCCGAAGGGAGCCGGTGATGTGCGGAATTATCGCCTGCCATACCGATCGGCCGGCTGCGGAGTATCTGCGAGTGGGATTGCGCAGACTCGAGTACCGCGGATACGACTCGGTGGGGGTGGCGCTCAGAACCGTCAGCGGCGATATCGCCCGACTGAGAACCACCGGGCGTATCGGTGCGCTGGAAAGCCTGTTGGACGAGTGGTCGGGACCGCAGCTCGATGGTGTCGGCATCGGGCACACGCGGTGGGCGACCCATGGTGCAGTGACCGAGCGCAATGCGCATCCCCACGTCGACTGCACCGGGCAAATCAGTCTGGTGCACAACGGGATCATCGAGAACGCCGCGGGGCTCCGGGTGGCACTGGCGGGCAGTGGCCACACGTTCGCCACGACGGTGGACAGCGAGGTGCTGTGCCACTTGATCGAAGACGAACTTCGTGACCGTGCCGATCTGGTCACTGCCGTACAGCGGGCGCTGTGCAAGGTGCAGGGATCATGGGCGATCGCCGTCCTGGATCGGTATTCCGGCCGGATCGTCGTCGCGGCCGACGGTTCGCCGCTACTGGTCGCCCACACCGAACACGGTGACTTCGCGGCCAGTGACATCGCCGCGATCGCCGACTGGGCCGACGAGTTCCGTGTTCTGGAAAGCGGTGACGTGGTCGAGCTGTCCGACGATGGCCGATGGACCCGCTCGGGCGTCATTGCTTCACCGCCGGCCGCAACGCGCTGCACGCTCAGGGGCGCCGACGTGGAGCTCAACGGCTACACCGACTACATGGCGAAGGAGATCGACGAACAGCCAGAGGCGGTCACTCGGGTTCTCGATCACCTGGGAGACCGGATCGCCACCGGTGCGCTCTGGCGCGAGTTCGGCCTTCCCCCCTTCGAACGTCTGCGGGTGATCGGTTGCGGCACATCGCTGAACGCCGGGAGTGTGATCGGCAACCTGGCGCGTGAGCTCGGTGCGATACCGGTGATCACCACCGTGGCAAGCGAGGCAGCGGCAGAGGTGCCGGAGTCCGCACAGATCTGCATTGCGATCAGCCAGTCCGGAGAGACCGCGGACGTGCTGCGTGCCGTGGAGTCGCCTGCGGTGGGGGCGTCACCCCTGGTGGCGCTCACCAACAGTTCGCATTCCACCTTGGCGCGGTTGGCCGATGCTGTCGTCGGATGCTCGGCCGGCCCCGAGATCGGTGTCGCGGCCACGAAAACCTTCACCTGTCAGATAGTCACCGGAACCGCGCTCATGATCTCCGCGCTCGTCGCGACGAGGCGGATCTCCACGGTGTGCGCCGGCCGACTCGTGGACGGCCTCTTGCGGGTACCTGACGAACTCGTCGCCGCAACGTCGATCGCGAAGCGGGTGCTGCCGCAGATCGTCGATGAGTTGGTGGACTCCACCGGCTTCATCTTCATCGCACGGGGGTCGGGTCTTCCGTATGCCGCCGAGGGGGCGCTGAAACTCAAAGAGCTCACCTATCGGTGGGCAGAGCATCATCCGGCGGGAGAACTCAAGCACGGCCCGCTGGCACTGGTCGGCCAGGACACGCCTGTCGTGGTGATCGACAACGGGGACCAGAAGCTGGGCTGCAATGTTGCCGAGGTCCGCGCACGTGGTGGTCGGGTCATCTCGATCGGGCCGGCCGGTAGCAGCATCCCGGTGGTCGGGCTCAACCGCGCCCCGTGGGGGCCACTTCAGGCGACCGTGCCCTTGCAAATCCTCGCGCGCACCCTGGCGCTGGCCCTCGGGCACGACGTCGACAAGCCGCGCAACCTGGCCAAGTCGGTGACGGTGGAGTGACGTGATGCAGATGAACGCTCAGAAAGTCGGAATGCGATGAGGTTCTTGGTAACCGGCGCTGCCGGCTTCATCGGGTCCAACCTCGTCGACCGTCTGCTGGCCGACGGCCATCAGGTGATCGGTGTCGACAACTTCTTCACCGGCGATCCGTCCAATCTCGAATCGGCGATGGAACGCGGAAGCTCGATCGGTCGTGGATTCACCATGGTGAGGGCTGACATCCAAGCTCCCGAACTGACCGACATCGTCGCGGGCGCGTGTCCTCATGTGGTCTTCCATCTGGCGGCACGGCTCGAGCATGATGCCGCGCACCCGGATCCGCTCGTCGACGCCCGCACCAACGTGCTCGGCACCATCAACCTCCTGGAGGCGTGCAGGGTGGTCGGCGTGCGAAGGATCGTCTACGCCACGTCCGAGAATTCCGCATACGGGGTGGAGCCGCTGTCGTCCCATGCGGCAGCGAAACTCTCGGCCGAGCTGTACCTGCGGGCGTATGCCGAGATGTACGGTCTGGCACCGATCTGTCTTGCGCTGTCCAACGTCTACGGGCCGCGTCAGCGCCCCCACGGTGTCGCGGCACTCATCACGGTCCTTGCCAGCGCCATGGTTACGGGCCGGCCGTACGTCGTGAACCGGGACCATGCCGACGCACACGACTTTGTGTATGTCGGCGACGTCGTCGACGCGTTCGTGCGAGCTGCGCATGCACCACTCGGGACGGTCGGAACCTTCGACATCAGCGGGACCCACGTCACGGCCACCGACATCCACCACGCGATTGCCGCGGTGCTCGACGAAGCAGCACCGTCAGATGCCATCGGGGAGGGGAGCAGGGAATTGATCGAAAACGTTGTTTGCACCGACACGGAAGACGAACTCGGGTGGAAACCCGCCGTGAGCCTTATGCATGGCATTCGGCAGACCGTCGAATGGCTGTGTCAGACACTCGAACCTAATTGTTTGCCAGCGGACTTCGTTGCAGAAGGTGCATGATGACCGCTCAGATCTCGAACTTCGACAATCAGTTCGGCACCCGTCCGTCGGTGGACTTACCGAGGGTCGACTCGTTCGTGGCGGGAACGAACATCTCGATCAAGTTGCCGCCGAGCAGTGTTTTCCAGCGGTCGAACTGGCAGAAGAGGTACTCCGCCTATCTGCTGATGACCGATACCGTGGTGATCGCACTTTCGGTGGGTTTTGCCCAACTCGTCCGGTTCGGCCCGACGCTGCACCCGTGGGGATATCCGAAGTTCTACGTGCCTGCCTTCTCGATACTGTTCGCGATCGCCTGGCTGCTGGCCCTGTCGGCACTGCGTACTCGCTCGCCACGTATCACCGCGGCATGTGTCGACGAATATCGCCGTGTCGCGGCCGCATCGTTCTGGACGTTCGGGGCGATCGCCATGGTGTCACTGCTACTGAAGCTGGACATCGCGCGTGGCTACCTCGCGGTGGCTCTTCCGGTGGGCACGCTCGGTCTGCTGCTCGGCCGCCGCTTCTGGCACCGACACGTCGCCCGTGAACGTGTCGCGGGCCGGTATCGAACGGCGGTTCTGGCGTTCGGCGAAATCGACGCGGTCACCGAACTCGCCGGTGAACTGTCCCGAAATCCCGCGGACGGGTATCACGTTGTGGGTGTCGGTATTCCGCGATATGGCCGACCACGAGGCGAGTTCGTGACGGTGAACGGACACCGGATACCGATAATCGGCGGCGAAGCCGAGATGCTTGATGCGGTCCACACCTGCGGCGCCGACACCGTCGCGATCGCCGGCACCGAAGCCTTCGGCGTCCGCGGAATTCGAAGACTACTGTGGCAATTGGAGCCTCTCGGGGTGGACCTGGTGGTGTCGACGGGCGCCATGGATGTGGCGCTCTCGCGCATGGTTATGCAGCCCATAGCGGGAATTCCGCTGCTGCACATCGAGAAGCCGCTATACCGGAATGCCAAGCGATTCCAGAAGTATCTGTTCGACATGAGCTTTGCGCTCGCCGTGCTCATCGTGACTTCGCCACTTCTACTAATGACGGCCATGGCGATCAAGGTGACCAGCAGAGGGCCGGTGTTCTACTCGGCGGAACGGATCGGTGTCGACGGCAAGCTGTTCTCGATGCTGAAGTTCCGCACGATGGTTCAGAACGCGGATCAGCTGCTCGACGACCTGAAGGAACTGAACGAGTCCGACGGTCTACTGTTCAAGATTCACGATGATCCGCGTGTGACAAGGGTCGGTCGGATCCTGAGGCGCCTGAGCATCGATGAGCTTCCACAGTTCATCAACGTGCTCCGAGGTGAGATGAGCGTCGTCGGACCCCGTCCACCGTTGCGGCGCGAGGTCGAGGAGTACGACTGCGAGATCCTACGCAGGCTGCTCGTGAAACCGGGAGTGACCGGCCTGTGGCAGGTGAGCGGTCGGTCGGACCTGTCGTGGGATCAGGCGGTTCGGCTCGATCTGTCCTATGTCGACAACTGGTCCATGATCGGTGACATCTTGATCGTGGCAAAGACATTCGGCGCGGTTCTGCGCAAAGACGGCGCGTACTGAGGACGGATCATGCGTGGGATCATCTTGGCAGCCGGACTCGGCTCGCGCCTGTACCCGATCACCATCGGAGTCAGCAAGCAATTGCTGCCCGTCTACGACAAGCCGATGGTGTATTACCCGTTGTCGACGTTGATACTCGCAGGCATCCGTGACGTCCTGGTGATCACCGCCCCCGTGGATGCACGCGCCTTCAGCGCGTTGCTCGGTGACGGCTCGCAGTTCGGGATGAACATCGAGTACGCCGTTCAGCCGAAGCCAGAGGGAATCGCCCAGGCCTTCGACATCGGTCGCAGCTTCATCGGTTCGGACCGTGTTGCTCTGGCCCTCGGCGACAACATCTTCCATGGTCCCAAGCTGGGTGCCAGCCTGAGCAGGTTCGGCGCCATCGACGGCGCGGGGATTTTCGCCTACCGTGTCGCCGACCCGACCGCCTACGGTGTGGTCGAGTTCGACGACCAATGTCGCGCGGTGTCCCTCGAGGAGAAGCCGAAGGTACCGCGATCCGAGTACGCCGTTCCAGGTCTGTACTTCTACGACAACGACGTGATCGAGATCGCCGCCGGCCTGAAGCCATCGGATCGCGGCGAACTCGAGATCACCGATGTCAACGGCGCATATCTCGACCAGGGCCGGTTGTCGGTCGAGGAGCTTCCGCGCGGCACGGCGTGGTTGGACACGGGGACGTTCGACTCGCTACTGGACGCAGGCAGTTACGTCCGCACGATCGAGCAACGGCAAGGTCTGAAGGTCGGAGTGCCGGAGGAAGCTGCGTGGCGCCGCGGGCTCATCGACGACGACACGCTGCGTGAGCGCGGTGAACTTCTCTACAAGTCCGGATACGGGAACTACCTGCTGCGTCTGCTGGACGGTTGGGGGGCACCGGCATGAGGATGGTGGTGTTGGGCACCGGATATCTCGGAGCCACCCATGCGGCGTGCATGGCCGAGCTGGGTCATGAAGTCCTCGGGGTGGATATCGATCCGGCCAAGCTCGCGAAACTGGAAGCGGGTGAGGTGCCGTTCTTCGAACCCGGGCTCTCCGAGGTGCTCAGAAGACACACCACCAGCGGGCGTCTGCGCTTCTCGCCCTCGTACGACGAAGCGGTCGCCTTCGCCGATGTCTTCTTCGTCGCCGTTGCGACGCCGCAGAAGAAGGGCGATTACGGCGCCGATCTCAGCTTCGTCGATGCCGTGATCGCCAGCCTGGCACCGCTGTTGGACAAGCCCGCGGTGATCATCGGGAAGTCGACGGTCCCCGTGGGGACCGCCGCGAGGCTTGCTTCCCGGGTGCGGGCTCTTGCACCGGCACGTGAGGCCGTCGAACTGGCGTGGAACCCCGAGTTCCTGCGGGAAGGCTTCGCAGTTCAAGGGACACTGCACCCCGACCGTCTCGTTCTCGGTATCGAGCGGCCCGGTGCGGGTCGCGCCGAGGGGGTGGTGCATGAGATCTACGCCGAGTTGATCGCCGACGGCGTTCCGTTCATCGTGACCGATCTCGCCACCGCCGAGCTGGTGAAGGTATCGGCGAATGCGTTTCTCGCAACCAAGATCTCGTTCATCAATGCCATAGCCGAGGTTTGCGAGGCGGTGGACGCAGACGTCACCGTCCTCGCCGATGCGATCGGTTACGACGGGCGGATCGGGCGGCGGTTCCTCAACGCGGGCATAGGCTTCGGTGGAGGTTGTCTGCCGAAGGACATCCGGGCATTCATGGCCAGGGCAGGTGAACTGGGCGCCAACCAGGCACTGACGTTCCTGCGTGAAGTCGACAGCATCAACATGCGGCGCAGGACGCGGGTGGTCGAGATCGCCCGGGAGACCTGCGGGGGGAGCTTCATCGGCGCCCGGGTTGCCGTCCTCGGCGCGGCATTCAAACCGGATTCCGACGATGTGCGGGACTCACCGGCGCTGAACGTCGCAGGCCAGATCCAGCTGCAGGGGGCGTGTGTGAACGTGTTCGACCCCCAGGCGATGGACAACTCGCGCGCATTGTTCCCGACGTTGAACTACGCGACTTCTGCTTTCGAGGCCTGCGAAGGCGCCGACGTGGTTCTGGTTCTGACCGAATGGGCAGAGTTCCGTGCGATCGATCCTGCCGCGCTGAGAACGACGGTCAGATCTGCCGTGGTGATCGACGGGCGCAACTGCCTGGACGCCAAAGCGTGGCAGGCGGCCGGTTGGCACTACCGGGCCCTGGGCAGGCCCGCGTTGCCGCGCGAGTTGAGTGCATCGGTGAATGCGCAATGACGAACGCCGCGCGGTACGTAGTCGCCCCGGAGTGCGACCCGGTACCTGGATGCCATTTGTTGGCTGCCTCGACCGGGGGGCATTTGGCCCAACTCGTGAAGTGGTCGGGGGTGATCGGTTCTGATCCCGACTCTCTGTGGGTGACGTTCAAGTCGCCTCAGAGCGATTCGCTACTGCAACGCCGTCGGGTGATGTACGTCCCGTATGTCGCGCCACGCGATATCCGTGGAGCCGTCGATGCGCTGAGGCGCATGATGCGGGAGATCCACTGGAAAGAAGAGGATTTCACGGCAGCGGTGACGACAGGCGCGGCAGTCGGTCTGGCGGCGCTCGTCGCTGCGCGGTCCCATCACATACCGTCCTATTACTTCGAGAGCGTGTCTCGTGTGGACGGGCCATCGCTCACCGGCAAGCTGGCCAGCCTCCACCCGGGTGTCCGTACCAGCTGTCAGTATCAGCAGTGGGCGGGCCGCCGCTGGAGGTATCGAGGGTCTCTTTTCGACAGCTACACAACGTGTCCCAAACCGCAGGTCGACAATCCGAGCCTGTTCGTCACTCTTGGCACGATCTATCCCTACCGGTTCGACGCGCTTGTCGACGCGGTTCTCCGGACCGGCCTTGCCGATGGCCGCACCGTGTGGCAACTCGGCAGCACGGCGCGCGAGGGACTGCCAGGAAGGGCAATGTCGCAAATGGGTGCCGCCGAGTTCGAAGACTGCGCGCGCACCGCCGGTGTCGTCATCACTCACGCCGGCGTCGGGACGATAATGCACCTGCTCGAGATGGGGATCTATCCCGTGGTGGTTCCGCGCCGCGCGAAGCGGCACGAGCACATCGACGATCACCAGGTACAGATCTCGTCACTGCTGAAGAGCCGGGAGATCTCGGTCGTGGCCGAAGCCGATGAGCTGAACCGCAGCACGATCGTCGCGGCCTCCACGACATCGGTGCGTAGCGGGCCCGGGCTCGCGGTCGAAAGAGCCTGAACGTGTCCACGCAGAAGAACGGAGATCTCATGACCTGCAGACTGTGCGGCGCCCACCGCCTCGTCAGCGTGCTCGATCTCGGCGCAACCCCGCCGTGCGAGACATTCTTGTCCGCCGGTGATCTGGACCTGCCGGAGACCACCTACCCGCTGCACCTTCGGTTGTGTGAGGACTGCCTTCTCCTGCAGATTCCGGCCCTGATCACTCCCGAGGACACGTTCAGTGAGTACGCGTACTTCTCCTCCTACTCCGACAGCTGGGTCGCTCACGCGAAGCGATTTGTCGACGACGCTGCCGCGCGGCTCGGGCTCGGTCCCGAATCGTTCGTCATCGAAGTGGCGAGCAACGACGGGTACCTACTGCAACATGTGGTGGCCGCCGGGATTCCGTGTCTGGGTATCGAGCCGTCGGTGAACGTGGGCGCAGCGGCCCGTGCGGGCGGCGTGCCGACCCTCACAGCGTTCCTGGATGAGAATTTGGCATCACGTGTGAGATCCGATCACGGACCCGCTGATCTCGTCGTCGCGAACAACGTCTATGCGCACATCCCCGATCTCCTGGGTTTCACCCGATCACTGCGCGGACTGATGGCCGACGACGGGTGGTTGAGCATCGAGGTACACCACGCCTTGAACCTGGTCACCCTCGGCCAGTTCGACACCATCTACCACGAGCATTTCCAGTACTACACCGTCCTGTCTGCCATGCGTGCGCTCGCAACGGCCGGTTTGGCAGTCGTCGACGTGGAGATGCTCCCGACGCACGGCGGGTCGATTCGGCTCTGGGCTCAACTCGACGCCGTCGCCGGATCGCCGAGCGCACGAGTGGCAGAGGTACTCGCTGTCGAAGAGGAAGCCGGATTACACGAGGTCGACGGCTATCTCGCGCTGAGGCCACGGGCCGAAGCTGTTCGCCACCAATTGCTGCGGTTCCTGCTCGACTGCCGCACCGAGGGCAAGCTGGTGGTCGGTTACGGCGCACCCGGCAAGGGAAACACCCTGCTGAACTACTGCGGCATCCGACCCGACCTCCTGCCGTACACCGTCGACCGGAACCCGTACAAGCACGGACGTTTCACACCTGGCACCCGGATTCCGATTCATGACCCGGCGCAGATCGCCAAGGACCGGCCCGATGTCGTCCTGGCGCTGCCCTGGAATCTCGAAACCGAGTTGACAGAGCAACTCTCGTACATCTGGGAATGGGGCGGACAGCTGGTGTTTCCCCTGCCCACTCTGCACAGCTCGGCCGTGTTCAAAGCGCCACTGGGAGGGATATCAGCATGAAAGTCGTTCTGTTCTGCGGCGGATACGGTATGCGCATGCGCAACGGTCCGGGTGACGCCGTACCGAAGCCGATGCAGATGGTCGGTCCGCGGCCGCTCATCTGGCACGTCATGCGTTACTACGCGCACTTCGGCCACAAAGAGTTCATCCTGTGCCTCGGTTACGGCGCGGACCACATCAAGAACTACTTCCTGACGTACCAGGAGGCCGCCTCGAACGATTTCGTGATGAGCGGTGGCCAGGTCCAGTTGATGCACTCCGATATCAGCGACTGGACGATCTCCTTCGTCGACACCGGACTCGAATCGCCGATCGGAGAGCGTCTGCGCAGGGTTCGTGATTATCTCGGCGGCGACGAGTACTTTTTGGCGAACTACGCCGACGTGCTGACCGACGCACCGTTGGACCACATGATCGACGAGTTCCATCGGTCCGGTGCGGTCGCCTCGATGATGGTGGTGCCGCCTCAATCGTCATTCCACTGCGTCGAGGTGTCAGAGGCCGGCGAGGTCAAGGAGATCATTGCGGTCTCCGAGTTGACCATCTGGGAAAACGGTGGCTTCTTCGTTCTCTCCCAGGACATCTTCGATCTGCTCCCGCCGGGCGGTGACCTCGTGGCGGATGTGTGCGGCACGCTGGCGGGGCAGGGAAAGCTGTTCGGATACCGGTACCAGGGGTTCTGGAAGCCCGCCGACACGTTCAAGGAACGGGCCGAACTCGAGGCCAGATACCACGACGGTGACCGCCCATGGATGTTGTGGGAGAAGTCGGCCCGCGCGGTGCGCGAGGCCTCATGATCGATTTGTCCACCGGTGCGCTCCGGGAAATCGCCGTCGTCGGTGCTCATTGCGACGACATACCGATCGGCATGGGAGGCACTCTGCTCACACTCGCGAGCTCGGTTCCCGGGCTTCGGGTCAGTGCCCTCGTGCTGTCCGGCGGCGGTACGGAACGCGAGGCAGAGGAGATCGGCGCGCTGGCAGCGTTCTGTCCAGGTGCCGATGTGAACCTGACGGTGCTGGACGTGGAGGATGGTAGAACTCCCGCGCACTGGGAGCGAATCAAGCAGCACGTCACTGTGTTTCGGACGTCGTGTTGTCCTCAGGTCGTGTTCGGGCCACACCGTGGTGATGCGCATCAGGATCATCGACTACTGGCGGAACTTCTGCCGACCGAATTTCGTGACCATCTCGTGCTCGGCTACGAGATCCTCAAGTGGGAGGCCGACACTCCGAGGCCGTCGATCTTTCATCCGCTCGACGCGTCAGTCGCCGAGGAGAAGGCACGCCTGCTTCACAAGCACTACCCGTCCCAGACCGCTCACGACTGGTTCGATGAGCAAGCTTTCCTCGGTCTGTTGAGGATGCGGGGGGTCCAGTGTCGACACATCTACGCCGAGAGCTTCGTCATGGAGAAGGCGACCGTCAGATTCGGCGCATACGACACACAGTCGCCGTGGTGACGAACGACAAAGTAAGGGAGGAACAGGGGATGAGAGTACTGATCACCGGCCATCAAGGATATCTGGGCACCGTCATGGTGCCGATCCTGCAGCTTGCCGGACATGACGTAACGGGGCTGGACACCGGTTTCTTCGCCGACTGTGTCCTCGGCCCGGCGCCGGTGGACCCACCGGCGATGCGGCTGGACCTCAGAGATGTGACGGCGGAGCACCTGGTCGGGTTCGACGCCGTCATCCATCTCGCGGCGTTGTCGAACGACCCCCTCGGCGCGCTGGCACCGCAGATCACTTACGAGATCAACCACTTCGCATCCGCGAGGTTGGCTCGATCGGCGAAGGCCGCCGGTGTGCGGAGGTTCCTCTACGCGTCCACGTGTTCGGTGTACGGGGCAGCCGGTAAGGGGCTCGTCGACGAGGAAGCCCCGCTGCGACCCCTCACCCCGTACGCGGAGAGCAAAGTGCGCGTCGAGGAGGACGTGGCGGAGATCGCGGACGACTCCTTCACCCCGGTCTTCCTCCGCAATGCCACAGCCTTCGGGTTCTCACCGCGCCTGCGCGCGGACATCGTCCTGAACAACCTCGTCGGGCACGCGTTCCTCACCGGCGATGTCCGCGTGTTGTCGGACGGGACGCCGTGGCGACCGCTCGTCCATGCGCAGGACATCGCGTACGCTTTCCTGCTCGCGTTGGAAGCGCCTGCCGAGAAGGTGCATTGCGCGGCCTTCAACGTCGGCACCGAGTCGAACAATCTGACGGTGGCGGACATCGCGCAGGCCGTAGTCGATGTGGTTCCGGGGGCAAAGCTGCTGATCACCGGTGAGACCGGATCTGACCCGCGTTCGTACCGCGTGGACTTCTCGAAACTCAGGGAGGAGTTGGGTTTCGAGGCGAAGTGGTCGATCGCAGACGGTGCCGCCGAGCTCTACAAGGAGTACGACGCAGCCGGCCTGACGGCAGAGGCGTTCGCAAAGAAGTTCACGCGCCTGCCGCACCTCGAACGACTGCGGACGGCCGGCATCATCGACAAGACGTTGCGGCGGATCACGGCAGACGCGTGAGCAGTTCGGCCCAACTTCCGGCATCCGCGTCCCGCGAAGAGATCACGGACACCGGTAGGGGCCACACGATGCCGAGGTCCGGGTCGTTGTACGCAACGGCGAGATCCTCGGCCGGATCGTGGGGGCGGTCGATCCGATAGCAGACGTCGGCGGTGGCCGTCAGCGCCTGAAAACCATGTAGGAAACCGGGGGGCACGTACAGGTGTCGAAAATCTTTGTCATCCAGGAGAAATGCCTGGTGACGCCCAAAGGTCGGCGAGTCTCGGCGAATATCGACGAGCACGTCGTGTACGGCGCCGTTCGCACAGCGCACCAGCTTGGCTTCACCCCTTCCGGAACGGCCGTGCAAGCCGCGAACCACACCCTGCGACGAACGCGACTGCGAATCTTGAACGAACGACGCCGACACTCCTGGCTTTCCGAGACAGTCGTCGAAGATTCGCGCGTCGAACGTCCGGGTGAACAGTCCGCGCTCGTCACGGAACGGCTGGGGGACCAGGATCAGGACGTCGGCCAGGTCGGTTCTTTCGATACGCACATGGAGATGGTGTCATGATTGCGTGTCGCGGATGCGGAAAGCCGGATCTCACGCGCGTCCTGGACCTCGGAAAAGTACCAGCGTCAGACCATTTTCCACGCCTCACCGATCCTGTCAGTCCCGAGGAGGTGTCACATCCGCTGGCGATGGACCTGTGTGGCGTATGTGGCCTCGCGCAACTTGCCGATGACGACACCGTCGCCGACGAACCGCGCGGGGTGGAACCGCAGGCACTCAAAGATCAGGCCGCGGCGGCGATCGCCCAGGTCGAAGACGCCGGTTGGTTGCCAGGGGGGACGGTCCTCGAGTTCGGCAGTCCGCACGGCGGCACCTGGATCCCGCTTCTCGCCGATCGCGGTTATACCGCTGTGTCATCGAGCGCGGATGTGGTGCTCGACTGCTTCGGCATCATGCACGAGCCCGACCAGCGCAGGGCATTCGAGCAACGTGCTCAGCGGATCCGGCCCGGCGGAGTGATGCTGTTGCAGTACCACTCACTGATGACGATAGTCGAGCGTGGGCAGTGGAATGCCCTGCGGCACGGTCACTTCGCCTACTACTCACTCACCGCACTCATACGGCTTCTCGACGAGGTCGGACTTCGGGTGGCCACGGCATGGGAGTTCGACCTGTACGGCGGGACGGTGTTGCTGGCGCTGGTTCGAGAAGAGGGTGACCGCGACCACGTCGTGGAGCGCATCCTTGATGCCGAGCGCGCATTCGGCATCACCGATCCGGCTGTCGTCGGTGATCTTCAGAAGCAGGCCGACGAACACGTGGCGGAACTGAGGAGCTGGCTCGAGTCGGAGTCCGGGGCGGGCCGTACGGTGTTCGCATATGGCGCCGCGTCGCGAGCGGTGGCTCTGTTCAGTCGCGCGGGTCTCGACTCCCGGCTGATCGCAGCCGTCGCCGACGCGTCATCGGCGAAGCTGGGACGTCGTATGCCGGGCACGGACATCCCGATCGTGTCACCGGACGAGTTGCTGGCAGCGAACCCGGATCACGTGCTTCTCACCGTCCCCGATCTCTTGCCGGAGGTGTGCGCGCGCTATCCGCAACTGCACGGTCGGTACAGGACGGAAGGGCGGTGAATCTCCCCTGAGCGCGATCAGCGATGGTGTGATTCACACGTGGATCACTCAACCCCTCGATGTGCTTGGCACACAACCCATCCGACACGATCTGAACCGGAACGCTCACGTACCTGCCTGATGGGTGGAACCGGGCATCTATGGGATCTAGACTGACGGGGTAAATCGAAGCGTTCCGGAGTATCACGCCGAGCCGTTCTCCGCGCGTTTTGAACAAAGCACATCGCGGCAGGTGGTCGAATTGAGAGTGGGTTGACCGCGAACAACCGATTCATATTGATGTGCGGCGGATTCATGTGCAACGGCGGTTGACCAGAAACCTGGCGGAACGCTGTGTGTTGTCATACAGCTCGCTGTGCAACTCATAAATACGAACAGAGGTGACGGATATTCTGAGGCATCCTGATTGCGTAGGCTCTGACGAATACCAGCGTGAATCGGCGAAATTCGTCATGAGCATCATGCCTTCGACAGGGGCAAATCGATCTTCCGTGCGCCGAAGGGGTCGCGATGTTGAGGACAATCAAGAAGCGTCTGGACGGCGATCGTCCACTTCGGGTCGGTGACCTTGTCGAGATCAGATCGCTGGCCGAGATCGTCGCGACGCTTGACGACGACGGCCGACTCGACGGCATGCCATTCATGCCCGAGATGGTCGCGTACTGCGGTCAGCGGGCGACCGTGGCCAAACGTGCGCACAAGACCTGCGATGGACATGGGCACATTCGGTGGCTCGATGACGCAGTACATCTCAACGGGTTACATTGCGATGGCTCTGCCCACGACGGCTGTCAGGCCAGATGCCCCATCTACTGGAAGAACGCGTGGCTCAAGCGCGTTGCCGACGACGCTGTCCCGCAATCGCCACGCCCTCGGGAAGCCGACGTGGAACTACTCGCGCGGCTTGGCAGAACGTCGCGGGAGGCCGAGGACGGCACGGTGCGTTACATGTGCCAGGCGACGGAGGTGAATGCCGCCACCCGCCCGCTGCCGATCGGCGAGCTGAAGCAGTACCTCTGGGACGTGTCTTCCAGGAACTACTCGTTGTGGGCGTTTGCCCGCATCATGGCGGAAGCGGTGATCAATCGCTATCAGCGGATAAGTACCGAACATCTACCTCCAGCGCTGCGAGTTCGTGGTGGACGGCGCCTCCGCCAGGTCCAGGGTCGTGGGGTGCGCACCCCGAAGGCCACCCTCGACCTGAAGGTGGGTGAGCGGGTGCATATTCGTTCGCGTCAGGAGATCGAGTCAACCCTCAACCAGCACAACACGAACCGTGGACTGCTGTTCGACGCGGAGGACGCCACGTGGTGTGGGGCGTCGAGCACGGTGATCGATCGCATCGAACGGTTCATCAACGACGAGACCGGGGAGATGATCGAGATCAAATCCGACTGCATCATGCTCGACGGCGTAGGGTGTCGCGGCGAGTACTGGCGGATGTGTTCTCGTGGGTTGCCCACCTACTGGCGTGAGATCTGGCTGGAGCGCGAAACCGACTGAGATGGTTCGACGTTGCCGGTCATCGGGGCCGATACGTGGGTTCTCCGAAACTCAGCGGACCGCGATCAGTGATTTGGTCATGCCGAGTGCCCGCTCCCTGAGAAGCGTCGAGCCAGGGAAGTAGTCCCGCATTTCCGTCACACTCAACAGTTCGGTCCACAGGACCGCATCGCGCGCTTGCTCGATGCTTTCGGGCCGCGTGTGCACCAGCGGCCAGCGTTTCGCGACGTGTACTCGTGCGGCGACGGGCATGAACTGCATACCTGGGAACAGCCAATGGGGCTCGACCGGGAAGTATCGGTAGGGCGTCTGCACCCAGTGTCTCGGCGCGAGCCCGTCGATCTCGGTGGCCAGTTCGCAACGCCGTGCGTGGCCTCCGACATGTTCGATCAATGAGTTCGAGAACACGATGTCGAACTGTGTGTCCACGCCGGCATCGGCCAGCGTAGTGGTGGCCTTACAGGCGTCGCCTTTGACCGCAAGTATGCTCTCGCCATCCGACTCGCCGGGCTCGAACAGGTTCAACACCGTTATCTTCCTGGGCTTTACAGGTGATCGGTGCCAGGTTTGCGTGGTACCACCGAGGTCCAGAAGGTTCATGTCCTCGATGTTCGGAAACGTTCTGCGAAACAGCTCCCAGCGCTTCATACGCGCCTTCGCGCCCAGGGAGGTGGGTGAGTCCACGAACACCTGCCGCAGTCGAGTCGCAATCACTGGTCCCCCTCGATCTCACCGTTTACCCACTCGGTTCGGATGAACATCACGCTACGCCCGATGATGACAGCACACCGGCGAGACGACCATGGGCGTCCGGGTTCGTGATGTATTGGCACCCATATGATCCGATGGTCACCGGGACGCAGGGGTCTGTGTCAGGCCGCTCGGAGATCCGATGCGACGCGGGGCGGCATACTGCCGAATGGCCGGTGCAACCGGCCGGCCTTCGAGCAGTCCCTCGACCGAACCGCGTTCGACTGCACGCTTGTAGGCCGGTAGTGCACCGCGAACAGCGGTGACCGTCTGCTCGATATCGCTATCGGTATGGGCCGCGGAGGTTACGAAGGACTGACCCAGTACCCCCCGTTTGAGCAACTCCTGAAGGAAAAGTGTGCGATATGCCTGCGAGGGAAGCTGCTCTGGATCCCGGGTGATGAACGTCAGGCAGGAGGGCCTGCCGGCAAGCTGCACGTAGTCCGACAGGCCCGCTTCGTGAATAGCGGCGCGTACACCGTCGGCCAACAGACGTCCAGCCCGCTCCATTCGGCCGATGGGGTCGTTGTCGGCGTACTCCTGAACCACCGCGCGGAACGCGGCCAGCGAACCCCTCTCGGGACCGTGCGTTGTGGACAGGAGGAACACCCGCTCACGGTCGGTGCACAGACCACCGAGTTCCATGAACTCCCGCTTGCCGGCCAGAGCCGATATCGGGAAACCGTTGCCCATCGCTTTCCCCCAGCAGGACAGATCTGGTTCTATGCCGTAAACCGCCTGCGCACCGTGTTCAGACCAACGGAACCCGGTGATCATCTCATCGATCACGAGGAGTGCTCCGTGATCGTCGCACAGTCGTCGGACGCCGTCGAGATAGCCCGGTGCGGGCTCGGTGGTCGAAGTTGCGGCTTCAAGGATCACGCATGCGATGTCATGGGCCGTCAAGACCGAGGCGAGTGAGTCGAGATCGTTGTACTGGAAGCGCACGGTCGAGTTCCGGCTGGCATGAGGTATCCCACCGGCCATTTCGGTGGTTCCGATGAACCAGTCGTCGGTTGAGAAGAACGGTTGGTGGCAGGCCGCGACCGTGACCCTGCCGGTGACGGCCCGAGCCAACCGAACAGCGGCCGTGGTGACATCGGATCCGTTCTTGGCGAACTTGACCATGTCGGCGGCCGGAACGAGATTCAGGAAGTCCTCGGCGGCGTCCAACTCGAGTGTGGTCGGCCGGCTGAAGTTCACCCCGTCGGCGATTGCCGAGCACACGGCGTCGATGACTGGCCGGAATCCGTGACCGAGCGTCACCGACCGCAGCCCCATGCCGTACTCGATGTACTCGTTGCCGTCCGCATCCCAGACGTGGCAACCACGGCCGTTCGTCAGCACCGGGGGCATGAACTCCGGATATTGATCCGACCCACGCGAGTAGGTGTGTGCACCACCCGGTATTACGTGGTGCAGCTTCGCCTGAAGCTCGCAGGACCTGTCGAATGACCGAACTGCCGGGATGTGCGGCATTTGCGTTCTCCGTGAATAGGCCAGGTAATCCGTGTAGTGTACGTCGCGTCAAGGTTTGCGGGGAGGGTAACGGCCGGCGCGATCTTCAGTGGCAGTAGCAGATATGAACTTCTCGCAGGTTCGCTGGGGAGCGTTTCAAGATCGCACGGCTCGACCGGCGGTATCTCTCGCGGAGGAGGTTTCAGTCTCGCCAGAGGTCATCAGTGGGCGCCAGGAGCTATGCGGTCTCGACCGTCCCCGTGAACACCCGGCGTCGGTGAATGACCTTGGTGGGCAGTCTGTTCGGGACGCCAAAGAGGTCGGCACGGCCCGACGTGGACCGGGCCCGAAGGTGATCGAGAAAGTTGTGTGGGATGCGGAGATACCGATTCGCTGAAAAATCGCCGGTTGCGCGCGTTCTCTGTATCTCGAACCGGGACATCGCTCCGGTTGTTTCACGGAGCGGCTTGTACGAGTTCGAGGATCTCATAGGTGCAATTGACACGGTTGACCTGATCGCGCCGCAGGACACGCCGGATCCGGCTGATGCCCGCAGTCCGCTCGGTCATGTCACCCGCACGCTACAGCGACTGGGGGCGAAGGCGTTTCGACGGTTCTCGGTGGTACTGGAGGGAAAGCTCCCCACCGCCGGCCTGCGCCGGCTTCCTGCCGGCATCAGGCGCGACTACGAAATCCTTTTCGTCAGCAATCAATCGGCGAACGACCTGTACAACATCGGGCCGTGCGCGATGTGGCGATCCAGGGCGCGGGTCTCGATGTGCTACATCGATGAGATCTACCCCTCTGATGTGGCCGGTCTCGGCAGTCTGTTGAGCGTCCTCAAGCTGTTCGACCATGTCTTTGTATCTGTGCGTGACACCGTGGAACCACTTGCCGCGGTCACCGGTCGGCCATGTCATTTCCTGGCGCCCTCCGTCGACACGCTGGAATTCTGCCCATACCCCGAGGAACCGAAGCGGGTCATCGATTTCTACGCGATGGGCAATCGTCCTCCAGAGACGCACAGGGCGTTGCTTCGGATGGCGGATCGTGGCGACTGGTACTACGTGTACGACACGTTGAAGAACTCGCCGGTCACCAGTCACACCGAGCATCGTGTGCGCCTGGCGGAGATGCTGAAGCGGACACGGTTCTTCCTGGTGACGGCCGTCAGGCACTACAACCCCGAGCGAACCAGGGGCAATCAGGAGTTGGGACTGCGCTATTTCGAGGGTGCGGCCGCCGGCACGGTCCTCATCGGTGACGCTCCGTGCAATGAGTCCTTCAGGCAGAACTTCGGATGGGGGGATTCGGTGATCCCGCTCGGGTTCAATTCTGGTGACATCGCCGGTGTGATCCGGAAATTGGAGGCCGATCCGGCTCGCCTCGAGCGGATTCGCAGGACCAACGCGGCGAACTCTCTCCGACTTCATGACCACGTGCACCGATGGGGGCAGATTCTATCCATTGCGGGCCTTGAGGAGACGGCTGACATGCGGGCTCGCCGACGGCAACTGGACGAACTGGCGGCGTCCATCGAACAGAAAATGCCAGAATTCCGGTGACCGCGCTGTTCCCGGCACCCCGTCATCGTCCCGCCGCACCTCATGCCGGTGGTGCCCAGATCTGCCGGTGGAGGCATCCGGAAAATCAACGGGCGCTGTGGTTACGGAGCTGTGATGGCCGGCCCGGGTAACCGCTCGGACAAACCGGAAGCCCTTGACTCCGACGCTCCCGCCACGGGCGAGGCTCCGGTTGAGCCGCTCGGCCGGTCGGCGGCCGCCGGAACGCTGTGGCTGACTGCCGCTCAATGGCTCATGCGACTGACGGGTCTGATCACCGTCGCGGTCCTCACGCGTCTGCTGACGCCGGAGGACTTCGGGGTGGTTGCGGCCGCAATGACGGTCACCCCGTTCATATTGCTGCTCGCCGACCTCGGACTTTCCACCTATGTGATTCAGGTGAAGCATGCCGATCAACGGCTTCTCAGCACGGCGTTCTGGTACTCGCTGTCGATGGCGATCGCATTGATGACGGCCATGGCGGTGTTCGCCCCGGTCATCGCGGTCATGTTCAATCTGCCGGGCGCCGCGCCCGTGCTCCGTGGCTGCTCCCTCGCGGCCGGCTTCATCGTCCTCTGCTCGGTTCCCGCAGCGCTGCTGCGGCGGGAGATGAGATTTCGCGAGCTCTCGCTGCAATGGCTGGTCTCTGCGGTCATCGCGCAGGTCGTCGCTGTTGTCCTTGCGTTCCACGGCGCGGGTGCCTGGGCGCTGGTGAGCCAGCTTGTGGTGGCAGAGGCGATCAGTTGCATCTTGGTGTGGAAGGCGGCGCGGTGGCGTCCGAAGTTCCAGTTCTCGAAGAGCGAGTTCTTCGATATGGCGAAATTCGGAAACAAGGTGATCACGGTCGACCTGATTGTGGCGATGCGACCGGCGGCCGAGGCGGCGATCATCTCGACAGTCCTCGGGCCGGCCGCACTCGGCTTCCTGAGCATCGCCCAACGACTGGTCCAGGTCACGCAGGATTTGGGTGGCAAGGCGTTGGTTCCGGTTTCCACGGTGGTGTTCGCCAAGGTCCGTGAATCCCCGCAGCGGTTGCAGTCGGCATATGTGAAGGCGTTGGGCATCGCATACGCCGCTGTATCTCCGCTCATGACCGTGGTCGTTGTCGGCGGGACGCTGGTCGTCCCACTTCTCTTCGGCCAAGGATGGGACCAGAGTGTGCCGGTGGCACAAGCGCTCGGCCTGGCCGCGATCCTCACGCTGGGCGCAATCATCGATCAGCGTCTCTATTACGGAATCGGTAAACCGGGGCGTTGGCTGATATATGCGGCCTGCATCGGTGCGCTTGAGATCACGGTGACCGCGCTGGTGGCTCGTCACGGTCTGAACTGGGTGGCGATCGGATTCGTCACGGTGGCCTTCGTGGCGACCGTCGTCCGGTGGGTTCTGGTCGGCCGGCTGCTGGATATCCGGTCGCGGACACTGGCGATGGTTTTCGCCGCGGCATCGGTGGCTGTCGCCGGGTCGGCGGGGGCGGGACTCCTCGTCCTGACCGTCACCGGGAGGTGGGCCCCGGCATGGTCATTGACGGCTGTGATTTTGACGGTGGGTCTCGTACACATCGGAATCGTCCGGGTCGTCTCACCAGAGGTGTATCGGACCGTACGTTCGTTGGTGCACCGCGCACCCCGGGAAGACGAGTCATCGTGATACACAGAGGGTTCGAGCAACGAGTCACCCCCCGCCGTGATACCGCTGGCGGCGGCGCGCGATCGGCGCGGGCACGATCGATTTTCGTCCAGCAACCAGCCCAAGACGATGTGTCGCCGTGAAGGGCAGATCAAGCGATCATCGGTCATGAACAACAGCGCGGTCCCGAATTACGCCTGTCCCGTTGCCCATTCCAAGATCAATGCGCGGGCGGGTTCGGAAAAAACGCTGTCAAAATGCTGCGAGCGCGCCACACTAACGTCATTGCAGCAATCTTCGACTGGTTGATGCGGGTCGATCAATCGGATTCATCGGGGGCCGGAAAAAAAGGGGGCAGGGCGTGAAGGTCCTACGGAAATCGCGCGATGTCGCATCGGTTTTCATTACCGCCGTGGGTGTTCAGCACGGATGCGGTGCAGTCGATGGAGGCTGACCCGAAGTCAGCGGACCTCGACGTGATCGTCGTCGGGGGAGGATTGGCCGGGAGCATAGCGGCGCTGACGGTGGCGCATGCGGGGTACTCGGTCGGCGTCATCGAATGCGGCCCGTCGCGGTCGCAAGGGCCGGCGCCCGGTCCAGGGACGCTGCGCAAGATCACCGCACGGCTTGCCGGGCACGTGTTGCCCCGACCGGGACGGTGGCCGGTGCCGTTGATGCGTGACATGGGCCGCGGCCGGTCTGCGAAGCCCATGGCGGCGGTGCTCGGTTTCGGACCAGGAGGCTCCTCAACGGTCTACGGTGCCGCCTTGTCGCGCTATCGCCGGTCGGACTTCGCGCCGTTGCGCATCCCAGGTGCTCTACCACGTGAATGGCCGATCGCGTACGACGAGCTGCGGCCGTTCTACGCTCGTATGGAGCAGTTGCTGCGGGTTGCCGGCTCGCCGGATCCGCTCGACCCGGACGACGACGCAGTACTGAGACCACCGCCCCCGCTCGGCCCGCGCGATACGGCTTTGGCGGCAGCCATGCAGGAGGCAGGTCTTCATCCATACCGATTACATGTCGGGATCGACTACCTACCTGGGTGTTCGGAGTGCCTGGGGGATGCGTGTCCACGGGACTGCAAGGCGGATGGCAACAACCGGGCGTTGCAACAAGCGGTGGCAATCGGTGCGCTGCTGATTCACGATGAGACGGTTGTCCGGCTTGAGCCTGCACCCGAGGGGGTGCAGGTCGTCAGCCGGACCGGCGGCCCCACTGCCACGACGGGCGCCGGACGAAAACGACTGGCCCGCCACGTGATCCTTGCCGCAGGTGCATTGAACACGCCTCTCGTTCTCGCACGGTCGAGTGCACTGTGGCGCGACGGCAGCCCGCCCCCGCTGTTGGGATGCGGTTTGATGTTCCACATAACCGACATCCTGGGTCTGCAGCCACGTCGCGATGTCGCCAATTACGGGCCGCAGAAGACGTTGGCCATCCGCGACCTGTATGAAGTCGGCGAAGTTCAGTCGATGGCCATGCGCGTGCGAGCGGCGCCGATCGCGTCGTACCTGCGCGCCGAGGTCGAACGGCTCGGATTCGGCTGGCTGGGCGGTGGTTTGGAGGCACTTCGTCTTCCCGCCGCTGTCGCGGCGAAGTTCCTGGGCCGGGCCGCCACCTTCGCCACGGTCCAGGAGGACTATGCCTATGCGGCCAACCGTGTGTGGGAGGATTCGGGCCAGCCGGAGAGGATTCGTTTCAGATACGAGGTGCCGGACGAGCTGCGTGACCGGTCGTCGTGTGGGCGACGCGTCATCCGAGAGCGTCTCGGGCACCTCCGGCCTTTCTTCCTGACCCCGCTGGCAACTCCGAACTGGGGCCATCCGATGGGGACGTGCCGGATGGGGCGCGATCCGGCCGTGTCGGTCACCGACTCCGAGGGACGGGTCTGGGGCGTGCCCAACGTGGTTGTGGCTGATGCCGCGACACTGCCGACATCAGGCTCGACGAATCCGGCACTGACCGTCTCCGCGAACGCCTTGAGAATCGCCGAATCACTGGTGGCCCGCATGAACGCGGCGGCACCGGAACCGAGACAAGAACATGTCGAGTGATCTGTCGCAGGACACCACGGCCCGTTGTGAAGTGCCTGTTTTCATCGATTCGTTGACCGAACACCGGATCCGGGTGGCGGTGGTCACCGGTGGAGGAGCCGGTATCGGTCGCGCCGTCGCCCGCGGGCTCGCATCAACGGGCTATTGCGTCGCCGTTGTCGGCCGACACATGGAGAGTCTGGTCCAGACCGCGGAAGACCATGCTCATATCGCGCCGTTTCGCCTCGATGTCGGCGATGCCGCTCGCAGCGCTGTGGTGTTCGCCGAAGTCGAGCGGCAGTTGGGGCCGGTCGACATCCTGGTTGCGAATGCCGCCGTCTACCCTCGGGTGCATTTTCTCGATCAGAGTCCGGCGAGTTTCGAAGAGACATTTCAGACCAACGTTCACGGTGTGGCGAATGCCGTGCGTTCCGTTCTTCCGGGCATGCTGTCGAGAAACGCCGGCCGCATCATCGTTCTCGGCTCGCTCGCCGATCAGAGCCCGTTGGCCGGTGCGTGCGCCTATTCTTCATCGAAGGGCGCGTTGCACGCGTTGGTGCGCGGAATCGCCGTCGAGATCGACCGAGTTCGGTATCCGAATGTTCTGATCAACGAGTTCAATCCCGGCCGGACGCGGACCGCGATGGGAAAGGGCGGCCATCCACCCGAGGCCGTGTATCCGCTGATTCAGGCATTGATCGACCAACCACCGGGTGGTCCGCACGGGCGGATGTTCATCATGGATCGGGAGGTGCGTTCGAATGAGCGTCTCAGCCGTGCGATCCTCCGGCGGTTCGGTATCGGCCCGAGGCTCATGAGACTGCAGCCGGCTCGATAGCCTGCACTTCCGACCAGCACGCCTGAACCGGCGTCACGTGGCGGGATTGGACACCCACTTCATCTCATCGCTTTCGTTGACATCCCATTTGAGATTGGTCGGGCCGTCAGGTTGTGCCGGAACACTGCCGCGGTGGAGCTCCCAGAACGCATCGACGAACGGATCGAAACTGGTGGTCTCCTCGGGAGGCCGTTCGTACCCTTGCCGGTTGGCGGCATAGACGTCGGTCTTTCGCATCCAGTCGTCGATGTTGTCGAAGAATGCATTGTGGTTCCACTGTGCCTTGGCGCTCATCAACAACGCGGCGAGGCCCTGCGCGACCCAGGCGCGCACGTTGCAACAGATCCGATAATCCTCGGATGTCTGGTCCCACTCGTCCCACTGGCTGGGCGGCTTCTCCTGGTAGGGCTGACGTGGTCCGTGGTGCCACACCATCTGCCACAGCGCGTGCTGGCCGTACCAGCCCGGCCCGTAGTACGTCTGGGCGTCCTCATGAAAGACCGTGGTCCGAGCCTCTGGCACGAAGGACGGCTCACCGAGCATCAGTCCGGCGAACAACACGGGCCACTTGCGTCCGCTGGTGACTCCACCACCCTCGTTGAAAACCGCGCCGAGCCGGATCATGCCGTGAAGATCGATGCCGTACTGGACGAGACCGTACAGCAAGCGCCGCTTCTGGTCCTGGGAGGCAGCACTATTGAGCAGTAACGATGCGGCGCCCACGATACGGGCGATCTCACGCCCGTAGGCCGGCTGATTCTCGACCGGCAGGAGATACTGGCCCTCCCACGCGCCGTTCAGGTGGTCCAACCACGGGCGCTCAAGGTAGCGCTCGTACTGCGCGAAGGAGGGAACGGGGTACTTCGTGGCGTCCATGGGAAGGTTTTGGAGCAGATCCCATCGCAGGCTTGAAGCGCGAAAGATCTCTTTGTCGGCACCGACATAGGTCGGTCGGAAGGCGTCCGACGGCGGAGCCTCCGCCAAACTGGTCAGCACCGCGGCGGTCTTCATCACGTTCGGAGTCTGCCTCTCCGAGGACCACATGAGGTCGGCGTACATCGCCGTATTCGGCGTGGAGACCTCACTGATCGAAGAGATGAGCGAGCGGTTGGCATCCAGTTCGTACGGGAACGCGATCGATGTGCTCGGGTCATAGGTGGTCCCGCGGGAGTCGTAACCTTGCGACGGGCCGAGTTCCATCACGACCATCGAACCGTTGCGTCGCTCCGGGTTGTCCTGCAGACCGGTGTCGTCCCATTGATTCAGGCTGAGGTCGATGACCTCGTCGGCCGGCGCCGGCCCCGGCTCCGGGGTCACCGACACCACCTTCACCGGGCCGACCACCCACCAATCACCGTTCACGAACTGGCCGACGGGGTAGTCGCGGTCGAATTTCCAGGTGATCCCGTACTGGCTGACCTCGCTCGCACGCTGCTCGGTGACGCGCGCTTGACACGCGACGAGCGCGGTGGGCGCGACGAGCAACACGATTGCGAGAGTGCAGAACCTGCGCCGCCAGGTGGTGCGCACGCCGATGTGCCGTGGTGGTCCGTCAATTGACGTGGGCGGGTCTGCGATCGCACCGACCGCTCGTGATGATTCGCCAACCCCGGTGGACTCGACACTGTCGGGACCACCGCACGATAGGTCCGGGCTCTGGTAGCTGGTCCGGTTCATAGGAAATCCAATGTTGTCGATGCCCCCGACCACCGGTCCCACTGGCTGACCGGTCCACTGCAGGCGCCGGCGAAGGCGTATGGGTGTTCTCGATTCGCTTCGGTGTTCTGCCCACCGCCCCCGGAGGGGGCCGACAGGGATGCCAGCGAGTGTAGATCGTTTAGCTGTGCGGCACGGCAAACTGGAGGTATCCGGCAGGAAAGTCGTCGGCACGCGGCCAGCGGCATCCCATCCGGCATGTAGACGCACCGCCCCGCACCGAATTTCGTTGCGTAGTGGAAGATTTGTGAAATCTCTCGCGCTGGTTCTTCGGTCACGGCTCCCGGTCGAGGCGCCTGCAACTACCCTCAGAGCGTGCCCCGTCGAGCGGTGAAAGTGGCGATCCTGGGTATCAACTACGCCCCGGAGCCGACGGGAATCGCACCGTATACGACGGGCTTGGCCCTAGGCCTCACCGACCGTGGCCACGACGTGCGTGTGTTGACCGGCTTCCCGCATTACCCACAGTGGAGGCGCGACAAGACCAGACCTGGGTTCCGCTCGATCGAGCAGATGGACGGAGTACCGGTGTTTCGGCTCAGTCACGTGGTGCCGCATCGGCTCTCCTGGACGGGGCGTGCGGCCATGGAGGTCACGTTCGGCCTGCAGCTGGTGACCGCTCGCTGGGGTCGGCCGGACGTCGTCGTGTGTGTGACACCGCCCCTGCTGGCGGCCGCGGCGGCGGCTGTCCGTGCACGTTTGACGTGGCCACGCCCCGCCATCGGAATGGTGGTGCAAGACCTGTACAGCCGCGGGATCACGGAAACCGGTGTGGCATCCGGGCTTTCCGCGTCTGCGATCACCACCATCGAATCAGCTGCACTCAGGCTCGCCGATGGCGTCGCCGTCATCC
This sequence comes from Mycolicibacterium goodii, assembly GCF_022370755.2. The sequence goes on from NZ_CP092364.2 coordinate 6,732,691, forward strand.
ACTCGGGATTCGTGGCCGAGCTTTCCGGCCATCTCGGAGTGCCTGCGCGCCGGATTCGCGTGATCAGGAACTGGACTCACATACCCGCTCCGGACGCGACGGCGAGCGCGGACTTTCGCGCCGCCCACGGCTGGGGACCTGACGAGATCGTGGTTCTGCATGCCGGGAACATGGGCTTCAAGCAGGGACTGGAGAACGTGATCGCCGCTGCCGAGTTGGCCGGCCGCGGCAAGAAGCGGATCCGGTTCGTTCTCCTCGGCGACGGTAACCAGCGTGTGCACCTGCAATCGATCGGTGCGGGAATCCGGGGACTCGATTTCGTGCCACCGGTCGGTGACGACGAGTTTCCGGCGGCGCTCGGTGCCGCCGACGTCCTGCTGGTGAACGAACGTCCCGGCGTTTCGCAGATGGCCGTGCCGAGCAAACTCACGTCCTACTTCCGTGCCGGCCGACCGATCCTGGCCGCCAGCGACGAGCACGGTTTCACCGCGCAGGAGCTCGCGGCGTCCGGCGCCGGCATCGTGGTGCCACCAGATCGGCCAGATCTGCTGCTGGATGCCGTGAATCGGCTTGGAGATGACCGTTCGCTCGCCACGGAACTAGGTGAGGCGGGCAGTAGATACAGCGAAGCGGTCCTGTCCGCGGCTGCGGCGATCGACAGCTATGAGGACTGGATCGTCGGCATGTTCGAGTCCAATCGGCCTGCGGGGCGTCGGGGAACGGATGCACCTGCCGGTGCCGATTCGTGATGGAAGCCGCAGGTGACAAGCGTGCGTTCGGCTGATCGGCTGCGACGTCGCGCCACCGCTGTGTGCGACGGCACGCCTGGTCTGGAACCAGAATCGTTCTCTAGTCAAGCAAAGCCTTTGGAGTTTGCCACAGGGGGCATAAGATCTGCCAAGGTGGTGGTGGGCGCGCGAGAGTTCGATGGTCGCGCGTGTGTCGAGGGAGGGCGACGTGGGGGAATGGCGAGCCCGTGGTTAGCGTGTTGACAGAGCCCAGTGGGCTTGTGAATCCCGTTGCGGTGAGCCGAATCTCCGGACCTCCCCGGCGCGGGGCCGTGATAGTTCCCGCGTACAACGAAGCCGCGGTGATCGAACGGACGCTGGCTCCACTGAGTCAGGCGGCGACCGAGGGATTCATCGAACTGATCGTGGTTTGCAACGGCTGCACCGACGACACCGCGTCCTTGGCGCGACGTATCCCGGGGGTCCAGGTAGTGGAACTGGCGCAGGGGTCCAAGCCTGCTGCGCTCAATGCCGGAGACGCCGCGGCCACCCTCTGGCCCCGGCTGTATCTGGATGCGGACATCCAGATCTCGCCTGATGCGGTCCTGGCAGTTCTCGACCGGCTCGCGCGCGGCGATGTGTTGGCCGCGCGCCCCGACTGCAGGTACGACACCGACGGAGCCAGCGGGGTGGTCCGCAGCTACTACCGGACACGCCAGCGACTTCCGCAGCACAAACTCGCGATGTGGGGTGCCGGGGCCTACGGCCTCACCGCGACCGGGCATGAGCGGTTCGGTGCCTTTCCGATGGTGACCGGCGATGATTTCTTCATCGACAACCAATTTGAGGCCCACGAGAAGGTCGTGGTGCAAACCGAACCCTCGGTCGTGAAAACGCCTGTCGATGCCAAGAGCCTGTTGGCGATCCTGCGACGGAGTTACCGAGGCAAGGTCGAATTGTCGTCTGCCGACCGACTCCGATTACCCGAGCGGGTACGACGAATGGGTGCGCACACGGCAGTCGCCGTCGTACGGGCAGTTGACGGACCACGATCTGCTGTTGATGCGGGCGTGTACCTGGGCATGGCGCTGGCCAAACGGTTGTCCGTGGGAACGTCACAGACATGGGCGAGAGACGAGAGCAGTCGAGCGCTCAACCGGGGAGGTGGAGACAGTCGACCTCGTGGCTCCACTCACAGCGTCGAGATCCTGTGCGCAGTGGACGATCTCGACCGTGTCCGCGACGAATGGGACGGCTTCGTCGAACGTTCTGGCAGTGACATCTACTTCACGGTGGATTGGTTACAAGCGTGGTGGGCACACTACGGCGGGCAACGTGAGTTCTTCGGCCTGCTCATCAGAGAGCACGGGAAGTTGGTCGGTGTCCTGCCCTTGTGTGTCCATCGGATCTGGGCGGGACCGGTCCCGGTGCGGTTGGCGCGGTTCGTCGGAGCCGACTCCACCCTGCCGGTCTTCACGCCCGCGATCGCCGACGGCCATGAACAGACCGTGGTGCGTGCCGCTCTCGAAATGGTCTTCGACGAGGCCGGCTGCGACGCCTTGAGCCTGTCCCCGCTGTCGGGTCGGTCACCCGTGGCAGCGGCCGTCGAGCGGGCAGTGGATGAAGCCGCCTCGCTCAGAATATTGCGTGCGGACACCCATGGACCCCACGCGGTGTTCGCACTTCCGGGAACCTTCGACGAGTACCTCCTCGATCTCAGCAGTGCACAACGCAAAGCTCACAGGCGCAACCTGCGGAAGCTGAACAATCGGTACGACCTCTCGTTCCGAACGATCAGTGGTGACGAGGCGATCGGCTACTTCGACGGTTTCGTCGACTTGCACACGTCGTACTGGCGCCGGCGGGGCAAGCTCGGGCATTTCGGGGACTGGCCGCGCAGTGCCGAATTCAATCGCGAACTCATCTCGCGCATGGCGCCGAGCGGACGAGCACGGTTCTATGAAATCGCCGGAGACGGTCGGGTGCTGGCCATCGAGTACGGATTCGTTCTCGGCGATCGGTGCTACTCGCGTTTGCCTGCACGAGTAGACGACCCGTCGCTGGAAACGCTGGGCTTGGGCCGGGTGAGCGTCGCGGAGAAGTTCCGGGCCCTGATCGGAAGCGGGATCAGAGAGGTCGAGAGCGGTCCCGGCCACTACGACCACAAGGTACTTCTGGGGGCCGAGGAGTATCCGCTACGCCGCCTGGTGGTGAGCCGGCGCTGCGGACTTCCGCGTTGGCGCGGTGAGTTTCTGGTCCTCTGGGCCGACCTGCTGAACCTGGCCTACTATCGCGTCTGGTTCCTCAAACTCCGCCGAAGGCTGCGGCTGCCGCCGCGACACCTGTGGCGCCCGTGGATACAGACCCGTGTGTAAGCCGGCCATTGCAACCCGACGGCGGTCGGTCAACATTCGCAGGCGAGATCGGGGGTTGTGTTGTCGGTTCGGTCAACTCGCCCAGTAGGTGTCGAGCGCGCTTCCGTCTGTAACCTCACAGTCCACGGAATCGGCATGGCCTCTCGTGAGTTGGATCCGGGGGAGGATCTGACCTGGGTCAGTGTCGCGCAGTTCGAGCTGGTCCTCGATGCGGTAGCGGGGCGATCAGACGTGCGCCTCACGTTCGACGACGGAAACGCATCGGATGTGGACATCGCGTTACCGCGGCTGATGGAGCGTGGCATCAAGGCGGAGTTCTTCTTGCTCGCAGGTGAATTGGGCAAGCAGGGACGTGTCGACCACACCGGGGTCGAGAAGCTCCTTGATGCAGGTATGGCGATCGGTTCGCACGGCTGGTCGCATCGCGATTGGCGGCGCATCGACGACGCGCAGGCTCTTGAGGAAGTCGAAGGCGCCCAACGTACGCTGAGCGCTCTCACCGGTGGTCCCGTGTCACGGGTCGCGATCCCGTTCGGTTCGTATGACCGCCACGTGCTGCGGCGGCTGCGGCGCGCCGGAGTGACGCGCGTATACACCAGTGACGGTGGGCGGGCCCGACCGGACGCCTGGTTACAGCCACGTACCAGTCTGCGTCATGACATTGACGAGGCCTGGATAGCACGTGTGCTCGATCAGAACACGCCGCTCGTTCGCGCAGCGCGTAACCGCGCCGCGCGGGCCGCGAAGCGCTGGAGGGGCCGATGACGCGAGACGAAGATTTCACTCGTGCAACCGATGTGGCGCGTGTGGCGGTAGTGATCGTGACTTACAACAGCGCAGACGTCCTCGGCGACTGCCTGCGTGCGCTCGCCGATGAGGGCACGCCGTTGGCAGCCGTGGTCGTTGCAGACAATGCCTCCCGGGATGAGACATGCGGGATCGCCGAGGATTTCGCCGATCTGGACGTCACGGTGATCCGAACCGGACGCAACGGCGGATACGCCGCCGGGGTGAACGCCGGCATCGCCGCGCTCGACCTGGCCTGTCTGGACGCAATACTCGTGCTCAACGCCGACTGTCGGGTCTCGCCGAACACGCTGCAGGTACTGGCTTGTGCGTTGCGCCGGCCCGGCCGCGGCATCGCCGTGCCGCGTTTGCTCTATCCCAACGGCACTCAGCAATACACCCTGCGCCGCAAACCGACCGTGGTCCGGGCGCTGGTCGAGGCCTTGGTGCCCGGAAGCTTGGCCGGTCGGATGGGGCCGCTGGGCGAACGAGTAACCGATCCCCGCGCTTACGAGCAAGCAGGCGTCACCGCGTGGGCCACCGGCGCGGCGATGATGCTCTCGGTACCGACGTTGCTCGATGTGGGCTTGTGGGACGAGTCGTTCCTGATGTACAGCGAGGAGACCGAATACTGTTTGCGCGCAGCGGACAAGGGTTGGTGCACCTGGTACGAGCCCGCCGCGGTGTTCGAGCACGTCGGCGGTGACTCCGAGACCAAGCCGATGTTCGCCTCGATGCTGACAGTCAACAAGGTGGAGCTGTTCCGGCGGCGGCACAACCGCCTGCATGGTGCGGCCTATCTCGCGGCAGTGGCGGTGGGGCAGGGTCTGCGTGCGGTGGCCGGCCGACCCACGTCGCGTGCGTCGATCGCGGCTCTGTTCCAGCCTTCTCGCCGGTTGCAGGAGTTACCCACGTGACCGCTACTTCCGATCTCACCAGCTCCCGCCTTGTGGGCTTCGATGCGCTGGGCAACGAGGAAATCGAAGCGTGGCATGCGTTGCGGGCAAGCAATCCGGCGCTGGACAGCCCCTATTTCCACCCAGGATTCGCGGCGGCTGTACATGCCACCGGACGGCACGTGTCGGTGGTTGTGGTGCGGAACAGCTCCGGTGCGGTGTCCGCACTGCTCCCGGGACACCGCGAGGGTGCCGTATTGCAACCCGTGAGCTGGCCTGGCGCAGACTTCCAGGGACCACTCTTCAGGCCGGCCGAGGCGCCGTCTGCGTCCGAGTTCCTGGTGGATGGCCTTCGGGTCCTCATGTTCGATCATCTGATTTCGCAAGGGCCCGATTTCGACCCGTGGATCGTGTCGAGTCAGCCATCACCCTGGATGGACGTCACGGGCGGGTTGGACGGCTACCTCGGCCGAGCGTCGCGCAGCGGCCGGGACAAGATGAAGGAGGCCCGGCGCTGCCTGGCGAAAGCCGAACGGTCCCATGGGCCGGTCCGTTTCGCCGTCGATGTTGTCGACGACGATGCGCTCGCGCGCTTGATCGAGTTGAAGCGCGCCCAGTACGCCGCCACGGGCAGCCGCGACTTCTTCGCGAAGCCGGGCCACATCGAGTTGATGCACCGTCTGCTGCATACTCGTGAGCCCGGGTTCGGAGGTGTACTTTCCACGGTTCGTGTCGGGGATCGATTGGTCGCGGCTCATTTCGGAATCCGCTCCGATCATGTCCTGCACTGGTGGTTCCCGGTCTACGATCCGGTGTTCTCCCAACTGTCGCCAGGCTGGATCCTGTTGCGTGAGGTGATCTCTGCCGCACCAGGATCAGGCATTCTCCGTTTGGACCTCGGCCGAGGCGATGACGACTACAAACGACGGGCGAAGACCGGCGAAACGGTCGTGAGCCAAGCCTTCATCAGCAACAGTGCCACTCGACGGGTGTTGCGCGGCGGACGTGACGCGGTGATGAACGCGGTGAAGAACTCACCTCTCGCTCCCAGGCTGCGACAGGGAGTTCGCTACCTCCGCGGTGTCAGGTCATCTGGCCGACAGATGCCGTCGCGGAGCTAGGCGCCCGGCATACCTGCCCCTGGTGCGATCGGGCTCAGGAGATTCGACGGTGTACCCGGACCACAGCAGGCCAAAGGTGATGAAGAACAGGAAGGTTGCCTGCTGGAAACCGAACAGGTCGAATGTGAAGCTCGAGACGAGCACCGCGACGATGATCGCTCCGAGTACATACGCCTGATACCGTTCACGGGAATTCGAGGCGCAGCGCAGTGCGGCAGCGATGCCGAAAACACCTCCGCCCGCGAGCACAATCATCGCGGTGACTCCGACAAGGCCACCTTGCACGACCGCCTGAAGCCACTCGTTGTCCAGCAGCCCGTAGACCTCCGGCGGTGATGCACCGAGCCCCAGACCGAACGCCGGACGAGCGCGAAAGGTCTCGGATACCGTGGCATAGTCGGCAGTCCTGCCGAGGACGCTCGGATCCTTCTCCGACGTGACGATGGTCTCCCACAGTGCCCTGGTGATGTTCGGGAACGCAGTCATGTACCCGCCGACAGCGAGGATTCCGACAACTAGGCCGACTGCGATCTGACGGACCGTATGGCCGAACATCAGGATCAGAAGGGCCGCGCCCAGGGCGATCACACCTGTCCTCGACACTCCGGTCGGCACAGTCACGATGGCCAGACCACACACCGCGGCGGACAGTATGCGGCGATTGCGTGTGTTGGCGAAGCGAGCGAAATAGAGAGCCAGGGGAAGCGCCGACGCGGTCAGGATGGAGTACTCGATCGCGTGTTCGGAGGTCCCCAGAGCACGTTCGACACCCGCACGCTCAACCAGCGACAGAGTATCGGTGCTGACAACAAATCCCGGTGGTTGGAACAGGAACCGCAAGTCGACAGACACGGCGCTTTGAAGAAGACCTACGACGCAACCGAAAGCCATCCCGCACAAAAGACATCCGAGGACGAAATCACGCTGCCGGGGCGTCCGTACGCGCGTCACCACGTAGAGGCCCAATCCGACATTCGCGGTGAGCGCGATCAGGCTGCGGGTCATGCTTGCATCGGTGGCGGCAGATGCCGGCGAGGGGTCGAAGTCGAGTAGTGCGACCCCGTACGTCGTGAGCCAGAGGAAGAAGTAGAGCACGAGGATCAACACGCCGGGCTGTATTCGGCGGGCCTTCTCGGTCCGGCGGACCATCAGGAAGCCGAGCACGATCAAACCGAAGAACACCACCGCGATCATGCGTGCCGGCGAGCCGTTGCTCTTCAACGGCCCCGGAAACAGTACATAGCTCGGCAGGATCATCATCACGATGCAGAGGATCCCGAGCAACCACGGCCGGCGTTCTTCTGTCTCGGCAGGTGCGCTTGCCAGGAAATCAGTCGGAACGGATCGTGCCGACCTCGTGGTCCTCACTGGCGCTGCCATGTCAGGGCTGATTGACTTCTGAGCTTCTGACCGGCTGTCCATTGGTCGATGCGGCTTCGGAAGTGTGGTCCTCCCTGACCATTCCGGCCACGGGGGAGCGTCTGCGTCGTCGACCGATCCGAACGAGCAGCACATCCAAAAGCACCGTCACCACAACCGATATACCGATGCCGGCAACGAAGATCGCGATCGTCGATCGGGTTCGGGCGGGCATCCCGGCGGCTGGGGCGCTCGGGGGTGACACGACAAACGGTCGGACCATCTGTGCTTCGGGTACCTGAGCCTGCTGCTGCAGGTTTCGCAGTGTTTCCTCCGCCTGCGCGGTGACCAGTTGCATGGTGATGGCCACAGCCTGCTCGTCGGCGTTCGTGGCTTCGATCATCACCAGTGGTAACTGCTGCATGTTCGCGGGGCTGGGGAACATCCTGGCGTCGTAGTCGGGGATGCCGCCCGAGGCGACGACCTTGTCGATCACCGCCGGCTCCTTGAGCCCCAGAGCTGTCATATTGGCGATCAGCGATGCGCCACCGACGTCGAGAAGTCCGTTGCGTGGTATCGAAACACCTTGTGGCGCATTGTCGATACGCGTGCTCGGGGCCGCGATTCCTATGACAGCGTTCGAATAATAGACCGGCTGAACCGAGTTGTATGTCGAGTAGCTGAACCAGGTCACGATCGCCAACAGCGGAACGAAGACATACCAGCGGCGAACGCATGACCGCACGACATCGAACAGGTCCACGTCATCGTCCCTTCGTGATGCAATCCATGGGAGTCCGAGATTTGGCTGTGCTCAGGCTACCCAGCGGGTGGGGTTCTGGTTATCGATTCGGCATTTGCGGGGAAATTCCCTTTTTGTCGGTTCCCGCAAGCGCTGACTATTTGCCAACGACACCGCGGGTTCATCCTTCAGTGTGCGGTCGACGGTGATCCTGAGCAACGGGAGAGTGAGGTTGTTTGAAATGTAATGAATTAATCAAAGATATTGAAACGAGGACGTTCTGGCGAGATTTCACGGGCGGAAAAGACGCAGGTAGACGTCGCGGGACCTGCTGCTGGCAAGCTTTCAGGCACGTCTCTGGGGGCGATTTCCAACGAAAATTCAACGGCGTAGGGGCGCACCTGGTCTGGTTGTGGCAAAGGGTGTTAGCATTGCCACCTCGACTGGCGGAATGCTGGCCCAGGAGCTTGCGACGCGGGAAGGGCAGTCGATGCCGAGAATTGACAACTCACAGGGTGGTGATTCACTCGCGGCCCGCGAATTCGAGGGTGTCGCGCAAACCTTCGTGCCTTGTGGGCGACCGGTGCAGCCTTGTGGGCGACCGGTGCA